>CAYHNG010000031.1:0-2509 GCA_964357975.1 uncultured Pseudomonadales bacterium | reverse complement strand
CCTCTTAGGCCATTAAAACTGTTACCAAGGAACATCTCTATCGGCCACAATTGAGTTACCGTAGTTGTATGATGACTATGGCAACAAAAAACAATATATTTCGGGAGTATTTAAAAGAATATTTAAAGACCAATAAGGAGGAGAGGGGTATGATCTTGAATCATATCTGCTTCATAACAAAGATGCATCGAAAAGCGGCAATGCGTAAATTCAGCCAGCTTCAGATGAAAGATCCTAATTTGTTTGAACGAAGAGGAAGAGTCCTCTTCTACACTCCCGATGTAACTACCGCTTTAAAAGAAGTCTGGGAGTCAGCCAGTGAACTATGCGCAGAGCTTCTGCATCCGGTTGTCGCCGATCATATACGGATTTTGGTTAGAGACAGGATTTGGCATCACTCAGATGAAGCGACGGGAAAGTTAATGGCTATGAGTGAGAGGACCATGAAACGCAGAGTCGCCCTTTTCATGAAAGCTCGCCGAGGAAGAGGCATATCTTCAACCAGCCCCTCCCGATTAAAAGAAATCATCCCCATCTTTACCGGACCCTGGGCTGATAAGCCGCCTGGTTATGGCCAGGTTGATACAGTTGTCCATTGCGGATCAAGTCTGCTAGGAGATATGGTATATACGGTCAATTACACCGATGTCTGCACCCTTTGGGACATTGCCCACGCTCAATGGAATAAAGGCCAGGAAGCAACTCAAAAGAGTCTGGAAAAGATCAGGCAATCTTTACCCTTTGATTTAAAGGGTATCCATCCTGATACCGGCAGCGAGTTTGTGAATTGGCACGTTAAAGGCTGGTGTGATAAATTAGGGATAGAAATGACCAGATCAAGACCCAATCACAAAAACGATAACGCCTACGTCGAACAGAAAAACGGGCACATCATTAGAAGATTCTTAGGCTATGCTCGGATTGATTGTAAAGAAGCCATCCCGGTTATGAACGAGTTTTACAATGTTCTCGGTCTTTATCTTAACCACTTTATACCTTCCCGAAAATGCATTGAAAAAGTACGTATCGGGTCTAAATACAGAAGAAAATATGACACAGCTCAAACACCTTATCAAAGAGTTTTATCCAATTCCCATGTTCCAGAAGAAGCTAAAGAAAAACTTCGCCAGGAACATGAAAAATTAAATCCGCTGGTTTTAAAACAGCGGATGGAAGCTTTGAGAACAAAGCTTTTTGAAGTTCAAAAACGATACGGATCTCAATCAAAGTCCGAATAAGATCTTGGTAACAGTTTATTATGGCCTATTGCGCTCTATCGGCCACAATTGAGTTACCGTAGTTGTATGATGACTATGGCAACAAAAAACAATATATTTCGGGAGTATTTAAAAGAATATTTAAAGACCAATAAGGAGGAGAGGGGTATGATCTTGAATCATATCTGCTTCATAACAAAGATGCATCGAAAAGCGGCAATGCGTAAATTCAGCCAGCTTCAGATGAAAGATCCTAATTTGTTTGAACGAAGAGGAAGAGTCCTCTTCTACACTCCCGATGTAACTACCGCTTTAAAAGAAGTCTGGGAGTCAGCCAGTGAACTATGCGCAGAGCTTCTGCATCCGGTTGTCGCCGATCATATACGGATTTTGGTTAGAGACAGGATTTGGCATCACTCAGATGAAGCGACGGGAAAGTTAATGGCTATGAGTGAGAGGACCATGAAACGCAGAGTCGCCCTTTTCATGAAAGCTCGCCGAGGAAGAGGCATATCTTCAACCAGCCCCTCCCGATTAAAAGAAATCATCCCCATCTTTACCGGACCCTGGGCTGATAAGCCGCCTGGTTATGGCCAGGTTGATACAGTTGTCCATTGCGGATCAAGTCTGCTAGGAGATATGGTATATACGGTCAATTACACCGATGTCTGCACCCTTTGGGACATTGCCCACGCTCAATGGAATAAAGGCCAGGAAGCAACTCAAAAGAGTCTGGAAAAGATCAGGCAATCTTTACCCTTTGATTTAAAGGGTATCCATCCTGATACCGGCAGCGAGTTTGTGAATTGGCACGTTAAAGGCTGGTGTGATAAATTAGGGATAGAAATGACCAGATCAAGACCCAATCACAAAAACGATAACGCCTACGTCGAACAGAAAAACGGGCACATCATTAGAAGATTCTTAGGCTATGCTCGGATTGATTGTAAAGAAGCCATCCCGGTTATGAACGAGTTTTACAATGTTCTCGGTCTTTATCTTAACCACTTTATACCTTCCCGAAAATGCATTGAAAAAGTACGTATCGGGTCTAAATACAGAAGAAAATATGACACAGCTCAAACACCTTATCAAAGAGTTTTATCCAATTCCCATGTTCCAGAAGAAGCTAAAGAAAAACTTCGCCAGGAACATGAAAAATTAAATCCGCTGGTTTTAAAACAGCGGATGGAAGCTTTGAGAACAAAGCTTTTTGAAGTTCAAAAACGATACGGATCTCAATCAAAGTCCGAATAAGATCTTGGTAACAGTTTATTATGGCCTATTGCGCC
>CAYHNG010000030.1:0-3220 GCA_964357975.1 uncultured Pseudomonadales bacterium | reverse complement strand
GGCAAGAGCGACTTTTGAGAGCGTTTTTTTCATGGATTGAAGGTAGCTTTTCCGCTATATATCATGAATATAAGTATAGAGAAAATTGGAGAATTTTGTGGAACGTAATGAACCTAGAGGTTCAAACGTTCCTACAACGTTTCCCGCGATTAGCGGGATTACGTTGTGTCCTAGGGTGGACTCGAACCACCGGCCTACTGCTTAGAAGGCAGCCGCTCTATCCAACTGAGCTACTAGGACAAGTAAGGCTATTTTAACATTCTTATTTCTTGATCTTTGACTATTTGCTCGAGAATCTTACGGCTTTTGTGTTTTTCAAGTTTTAACTCAAGTGTTCGTGCTTTTGACAATGAACCTATTTGTAGAGAAAATACCAGTTTCCAAGGTCGACCAGATTTTGTAGACGGTGTATTGCCGGTGTTGTGATCATATATCCTACGCAAAAGATTCGTGGTAGATCCAATGTAATATTTTCCGTTGAGGATACTTTCGAGTATGTATAGATATCCTTGTTCCATTTGTCGGGGTGAGAGGGCTCGAACCTCCGGCCTCTACGTCCCAAACGTAGCGCTCTAGCCATCTGAGCTACACCCCGAATTATATTTTAATGTTGAACCTTCGGCCTTCCCGATGTCCATCGGGACGCTCCCCGCCTGCAGTCGCTATGCGAACAGCATTGCGGGCAGGTAGCCACCCGCCTGCCGGCGGGCAAGTCTGAGTTGTACCGATAAGCTGTATTGTAACCGATTTGGGTGTGATATAGTAAGAAAACATGCGTGTGAGTCCCCTATCTTATGTGGAACTGTCAATAAAAAATCTGGTTTCAAATGTACGTGAGATCCGAAACTATATAGGTAGGAGTGTCGAATACTTTGCGGTGGTAAAGGCGAATGCCTATGGGCACGGAATGAGAGATGTGGTGAAGGTTTTGAGCACGCAGGTTGATGGATTTCAGGTAGATGACATCGAGGAATTGAGAGAGATCCGAGGGTATTATTCGGGAAGAGTGATGGTGCTAGGGTTCGTGCCTGTGGCGAGTTTGGCTGAGGTTGTAAAGCTGAAAGGAGAACCGGCGATTTATGATGCCTTGCGGATACAGGAACTTGAAAAAATAGGATTGAAGTGCAGAGTGCATCTAAAATTGGAGACCGGGCTTGGGAGGCAAGGGATAATGGAAAAAGATTTACCGAAGTTTGTGCGACTGGTGAGGAATATGAAGACTGTGAAAGTGGTGAGCGCTTATTCGCATTTTTCAGAGGTAAAAGGTCCCGATAATTTGGGATATGCAAAAGAGCAGATTGAGAACTTTGCGGGGATGGTGAAGTATCTGCGTGATATGGGATTGGATGGAATTAAGACTCATTTGTCGGCGACTTCGGGTACATTGTTATTTGAAAATGGGTTGTTGAAGAACGATTATGTCCGGGTGGGAGCCGGGACTTATGGCATTTGGCCGTCAGATAAATTGAAAAAGAAGTTTGGTGGCGAGTTAAAGCTACGAGGAGTGTTACGGCTGGTGAGCCACTTGGCGCAGGTGAAGGAAGTGAACAGTGGAATGAGTGTGGGATATGGGAGAACGTATGTGACGGGGCGGAGGATGAAATTGGGCGTGGTGCCGCTTGGGTATAGCGACGGGGTTGACAGAAAACTGTCAAATTGTGGGGAGGTGCTGATCGGTGGTAGGCGGTGTCCGATGGTGGGGGTGGTGTCGATGAATATGTTTACAGTGGATGTGACGGGCGTGAAAGGGGTGGCGGCGGAAGGTGAGGTGGTGGTGATTGGTAAGCAGGGAGATGACGAAATTACTCCGGAAGAGGTGGCGGAGAAAATTGGGACGATAAATTATGAGGTGGTAACAAGAATTAGCCCTCTATTGCCAAGAGTGTTGGTGTGATACGGAGAGTTTATTTTGCGGTTTTCGGGACAACCTTAGTCGGGCTGGGAGTGGTAACTTGCTGGGAGTATTTAGCAGAGTTTTCGCGAAGCTCGTTTCTTAGCTCGGCTTTAATATATTTGGCGGTGACCAGACAGAGAGTAACAATACTGACCATGCTCAAGAGGGCGAGGAGAATGGGAAGGTTTGAGTGACAGAGATTGCCACATAATTGCTGTTTGGGGGCAGATTTTTTCTTCATAATTTAAATATACATTATTTTTTAAATGCAAGGGTTACTTTTTGTACACCTGATTATGGGTTCCTATGTCAAAGAAATATGCTTCATTCTGTCTTAGAAAAAACAACATCCTAACACTCATATCAATAGAGATACTCCAAACGTCGTCAAAATTTCCCGTAAGTTTATGGACTCTAAGTGATGGGTGGGTGTGATTCTGTTCAAACAGGATTAGTTGTTTTTCGATTTTCAGAGCCAGCTTTTGATTATGAAATTTGATCCTCTTTAGTTCTTTATTTAGATCCGGTGAAATTTTGAATTTCATCAATTTTAAGATTAGAGTTTCTTAAAATATTGAGAGATATTTGCGACTTTGACGGCTGAAGATTCCTCTTTAAGGGCTTTCATCGCCTTTTTTTCTGATTTGGTAGATATTTGAAAAACTGGGTAGTCCAGATCTGCGACATCGTTAAGAATGAGATGTTTGAGATATCCGGCGATAGGCATGTCGTATTTTTTGGCTTTACTGGCCAAATAATCTTTTAGAGCTAGAGGAAGATTTAATTTTACTTGAACTTGTTGGGTGATCATAAGTATATGATAGTACCAATAGTGGGACTTGTCAAGGACTATATTAGGTTTCCCTGTTGATTACATGTACAAATTCCTTATTTTCCAGAATGATTTTTGGCAATACTACCGGTTTTATGATCACGTTCCCAAAATCTTGGGTTTTTACTGAAACAAATCCTTTGTTGTGTGGATTATTAGACTTAAACTTAGATAAGTTCAAACTTTTACCAGAATCTACATGGTAAACAAATGAAATTTCATGATATTTTCTTCCATCTTCAATTAATAGAAAATAATTCTCGATAACGGCAACTAACCTTGGGTCATGGCAGATATACCCAACTTCTTCCAAGAGTTCTCTTTTGGCTGTCATAACAGAATCTTCGTTGATACTTACCTTGCCTCCAACGGCGAATAGGAAGCCGTCACCAGATTTTTCAAACATAAATCCTTCGGGTGTATTTAGTAACACAACCACACGATAGTTAAACACAGTGTCCCCCACCTCAAACTGAATGTCACTTTTATTCATC
>CAYHNG010000029.1:0-3445 GCA_964357975.1 uncultured Pseudomonadales bacterium | reverse complement strand
TTGATCCAGGCCTACAGTCGATCAAATAGGACAAAGCCAGTCCGGACACTACCGTTACCAGTTTTGCCCACGGCTCCACATGGAAACCTCTCAAAATTCCATAAGTGGAAAATGAATGGTTAACTTGTTTCCCAACAAAATCATAACCGGTAAGGAGTTCCACTTCAGGAAATCTGGCCACTTCCCGAAAACTACCCCTTTCATCCCCACGAGTCGTGGATAAAATATGATACAACCCTCCAATTCCCAACTCTTCAACTTTGGCTGATAAACCAGCCTTTGCCGCCGCTTTTTCTTGTTCAATTTTTGTAACCAGATTATTCAAAAAGTTCATACCACTGCCGTCCATCTGTCGTTGTTTCATTTCCTGAGCCACCTGAGAAACTTCATCAACAATCCATGCCGGTAAATAAGCCAGACCAAAAGTTTCATCTTTAATACCTTCACGAGTTTTGGAAAACCTCTCAAAAACCAATTTATCTTCCCCATTTAGTTTCATCAACACCAGTCTCCATGTTTGTTGAATTCCTCGATCTTCAATCGAAATATTCCACGATAGTCCGCTTATCAGGTCAGGACCTTGCCAGCCGGCTTTTTCTAACGCAACCAAAACGAACCGGGTTCTACCGTGTCGCAAATCACAAAATTCTCTGTGAAACCAATACCTGTCAGAATCAGTCATTTCCGAAACCTCATAACAAGCATCGTTAATTATTTTGATCATTTTAAGGCTGCTGTAAACTCCTTATAACTCAGTAAATTTAGTTCCACATTTATGGGCTCGTGATGCCTTGCCTCTTTCGGTAATCTTGTCAATTTCAAATTCGGGTCAAACATATCCAATGTTTTCAGATTATCAAATCGGTTATATGGTTTGTCTCCTACAGAATGGGTGAGAGCCGGACCATTCATAGGAATGTAGTAATCAATCACTCCTTCCGGAACTAAAACTGATTTTCCAATGGCTTCGGCACCTTCCCCTAAGTAAAACTCACATATTTTCCCCATATCCGGACCTGGTCTCATGTCCACCAGGCAATAATATAAAAGACCACTCAGTACAGTCACAAACTTCGACCTGCTTTCCATATGCCCACCACGCCCAACACCCTCCACTGAATAGATTGCGTAGCTGCTTCTGGGCTCATACTTATAACCCAGAAAATATGAGAGTTCGGTAAAATCAGCTGTTTCCATCACCCACCCGTCGGGTTTACTTAAATACTTCATCGGGTTAACCACCACCGTGTTCGCAATCGGTAGAGCTTTGTACTCTCTTGGGCCAGTTCTGTTGTTTGCCATCTTTATTTAATGTATCTGTTCATTGCGAATATATCAACGCCGACATCTCGCCACTGCGATGACAGTAATGACTAGACCTTAAAATCCAATTTTTTGTAGTTACCCACCACGGAAATACTCAGATTTTCTCTCTTAAATATTTCTTTGGCAATGTCCTGGACTTCCTTCAAGGTCACCTTTTCGATCTTTTCGATCATTTCCTCCGGACTATAAATCTTTTCTCGAAAAGTGGTATCTTCCAAAGCCGACCCAAGCACCTCTTCCGGCCGATCAAAAGACAGAGCCAAACGCCCTTTGAAAGTATCTTTAGCCGTTTCCACTTCCTTCTCGGTTATCCTCCACTTGTTACCTCCTGAAAGTCCCAAAGAAATTTCGGTAATTAGTTCCACTGCCTCATTTAATTTGTTTTTCGGCAGTCCGGCCCCAATCAACACACATCCGGCATCGGAAAACATATCTACATCCGACCCTATGCCATAGGCCCATCCTCGTTCTTCTCGGATTTCTTTCATGAGCCGCGATAGCCAACCGTCTCCAAAAACAATATTGGTCAGCTCCAGTGCCCATCGACGCGGATCATTCATATTAATTCCCCTAAAAGCCATGACCACCGCCGCCTGCTCGACTTTTCGACTAGTCAGTTTTAATCTAGGTTCTTTTTGTTCGTCCCAAACAAACATATTTTTCTCAGGTGCTTTTCGACCGTCATCAATGAGAGACCCAAATTCTTTTCTGATTACTTCCAACACTTCCTCATCATTGCCATAAGCACCCACCACTCCTACCACGATATTTTCGGCTATAAACCATTTCTCAAAGTATCGTCTCAGCTCTTCTACCGTCATCCCGTTAAGACTTTTGACCGTCCCGATGATAGGCCTACCCATATTCGTTTTTCCAAAAATAAGTTTTTCGCATTCTTCCGCCGCTTTGGAGTTTGGCCTGTCCTCGTACATGTGCAGTTCTTCCAGAATCGTGCCCCTCTCTTTATCAAAATGCTCCTTCGGCAGTACCGGCTCGGTCACCACCTGGCCAACAATTTTGGCCGCCAAAGCCAGGTTTCCTTTATCCATCTTCACCCAAAAGCCAATCTCGTTCTGCCCGGTATAAGCGTTAAAAGCTCCTCCCACTTTTTCTACAGCTTCATTGATATCGTACATTTGGGGGAACTTCTTAGTACCTTTAAACACAAAATGCTCCAAAAAGTGGGCACAACCTGCCTCCTGGTCGTTTTCCTCCCTACTTCCTGTCCCGATCATAACTCTTACGGTCACGCTTTCCCGTTCCTCTGGCACGAGAACCACTCGCAGTTTACCCAGTTTATATACTTTAGGTGAAAATCTCATCTCTCAATTGTATCGTATCGGCAGTGCCTTATCATATCCCATAACACCTATGGTATAATACCCTCAGATACGCACATTCAATCATAGGAAAGGACTCAAAATGAATAATTCCACCTTAGCTTTCTTTCTGATTTGTTTGGCAATCCTGGCCGGTATCATGTCAATTGGAATATATCTCACCCTCACTGAACCCACCGACTTTCAGCCTGGCATGCACGTCACCATCCTGACCAATGAGACTGAGATCCGAGATGGTAAGGTCTGTCAGGTCACCGAAGAGGCCATCATCTCCTTCACTGGCAAGGACGACTTCGGTAATTGGTGGGCGGCCCGTCCACTTTCGCTACACTACATCATCACGGTCGTTGTCCCTGACGGAACACAAAAGTGGGTACCGGACAACCAGCTCGTCCCTTTCCAGCCGGCAGACAGTTACTGTTCCGATATTACCCTTCCAACCGTTCCATAAACTACACAAGACACCCTACGGGGTGTCTTTTTTTTGCCAATGGAAAAGGGGCTCGGTATGACCCTCGCCCCTAATCAACTAACACTAACACCTATCAAACTACCTGCAAGGTGCAACTAGAACCCTGCTATGAACTATCCTGATCAGAGATAAATAATGGTTCAAATTGTACGTCTACAACCCTCTCCATCATTCCAAGCGTTTTCAAGCATGAGATACTTTTTAAGTATCTATATTCATACTAAACATATTTTTCACAAAGATCAATACCATTGTCCTGGTCACACACATTTGGCACTCTGAGGGTTAGTAATGTGTTGCTGCAATT
>CAYHNG010000028.1:0-4019 GCA_964357975.1 uncultured Pseudomonadales bacterium | reverse complement strand
ACAAGGAAACCCCGTGTGAAGGCCGAAGGCCGACACGGGGAGGACGTCATTTTTAGTGTTGTTTGGGTGGGGTGGTGTATCATCTTTATATATATGGACAATAAGAAGAAAGAAGTGGTTTACGCCTTTATCGATAGTCAAAATTTAAATTTAGGTGTTCGAAATGATATTCGGACGGCTGATGGGAAGCATTTTCGGTATAAGGGTTGGAATCTGGATTTTGGTAAGTTTTACGAATACTTAAGAAGTGATTTACATGTTGAGAAGGCCTTTATTTTCATCGGATACATGCCGGACAATCAGGAATTGTATGACGCCTTGAAGCAAGATGGGTTTGAGCTCATATACAAGCCTATTCTTGAAATACTCAACAAAGAGACGACGGATGTAAAAGTGAAAGGGAATATTGATGCCGAGATGGTAATGCATACCATGATTAACTACCCCAAATACGACAAGGCGATCATTGTTTCCGGAGACGGTGACTTCTTTTGCTTGGAAGAATATTTGGAACAGAATGGGAAGCTGGGAAAGATAATTGTACCCAACAAATGGAATTATTCGTCGCTAATCGAGAAATATGCGAGCTATTTCATCAATATGAGTGACCTACGGAAAAAGTTAAACTATACGCATAAAAAGAAGGCGATGGTCCCGTCAGGGCGGGAGAAAACTACTGGGATTAAAGAATCGGATGGTAAACAGGCTTTGGGGGTAAAGCCCCCGATGGTGAAACCTGAAATCTTGCCGAAGAAACCGGAAACTGTGGGGGATGGTAAGGGACCTAAGTATTTTGGGATGTAGATGAAAAACGATAACAAGAGGACGGGAAATCGGGGAGAGAGTTTGGCAACTGAATATCTGACGAAAAAGGGTTACAAGATAGAAGAGAGGAACTTTCATACCCGTTTGGGAGAGATAGATATTATCTGTTGGGACGCACAGATATTAGTTTTTGTAGAGGTCAAAACAAAAATAGGGCATGATTTTGGCGAGCCGGAAGAGATGGTGGATAGTAGAAAGCTATCTCAAGTAAAAAGAATGGGGGAGGTGTATGTGGAAACCCAAAAAATCGAAGAAACGATTCCTACAGGGCCAGGCCTTGCAGATTGGAGACCTCTAAGGCCTGGCCCTGGTGAGAGGTGGAAGGGGCTGTGTCGGGTGGATGTGGTGGCGGTAGTGTTAAAAGAAAATGGGGAGGTGGAAAGATTGGAACACTACGAAGCGGTATATTAAGGTAAAATGATGGGTATATGTCAACTAAAACCAAGTCACACGAAAGATCGCTTGTATTACTAAAACCGGATGCAGTCCAAAGAGGGTTAGTTGGAGAAATTATCGCCAGGTTTGAAAAAAAAGGCTTGAAGATCACGGCCATGAAAATGCTATGGCCAGATGAGAAGATCGCGTCCCAACATTATGACCAACCGGAACATGCTGCGCGTGCACTTGGTGAAAAGACCTTGTCTACCTATAAGGAAAATGGAAAAGAACACCCCCTGTCAAACGATCCGATGGTGATTGCCAAGGATATACAGAGAAAACTAGTGAGGTTAATGATGGCTGGACCAATAGTGGCGATGGTGATAGAAGGGGCTCACGCTATCGCTCATGTACGAAAGATTCGCGGTGGTACAAATCCATTGACCGCAGATGTGGGTACTATTACCGGTGACTTCACCATAGACTCGTACTTTATAGCCGATGACGGAGCTAGAGCTATCAGAAATTTGGCGCATGCTTCCGGTTCTGTGGATGAGGCAGAACATGAAATAAAAATATGGTTTAAAGAAAGTGAGATCATGGATTATGATCTGGCCATTGACCAGATACTCTACAGCAAAGCTTGGGAAGAGTAGAGCGGCTGGGCTTGCTTGTAACTATAGGTTCTGATAGAATACGCGGGTAGTTTGAAAAATTTTGTTTTTGAGGTGATATCATGGACTGGACAAATTTGTTCAAAGTCAAGGTGACGCGCCCCTGCAATCAGATGCCTCAGGCTGACGAGTTCTGGGTGGTGATCAAACAGGAAATACCGGCTTGCACACTGAGGGACGTGGAGGTTAAAAGTAAAACCTATGAGTATCGGATTCCGGTGGGCGACAAGCTTCTCCTGAAGCGCATTCCCAACCCGTTTGGTTTTACCGATCCGTGGCTCATTACCAGCGGTATGGTGATAGGCGCCAGCGAACGTTGGTGGAGAGATCAGATCGAGTCCGGTGCGATGGATGTCGAAGCCATCGTCAAATAATTGTTTGCCCCGCCGTACGGCGGGGCAATTTTGTGGTGATACTGTTTTATGGGGTATAATTGGAACAGAATACTGATTGAAAGAGGAGGAAGGGTGAACCCAGTCCTTCACGGAACTTTAAAAAATGTTTTTACCTTTGTAGGAAACTTGTTTTTTTGGCCTTTGTCATTATTGTTTCTGTCCATATCCGGTTGGGGGCAAGCCGGAGCAGCAGTGGGAGTCACTCTGGTGGTGTATTGGATTGCCAAAGGGATGGTGATTGCAGTGGTATTCCCGGCGATCCTATATGTCTATTTGGCCACCGGGTTGGTAACCGCACTGGTTTTCAGCTATTTGTTTGGAACTTTTAGGAACTGGATGTGGACGTACCCAATGCTTGGGGTTATGGGCATTTGGTTGGGAATAGCGCTATCTTTGATCTAAGGAGAATCAGATGAACAATCTTTTTAAGAAGTTTCACCTTCAGTCTTTTAAAAAGGCTCCGCCACCGGTTAAGGAACCAAAAATCGTGAATCCGTGGCCGGATGAAGCAAGTAGTGTCAACGTATTCGTGGTAATGCCCACAGAGGATTTGCCTCGTGGTCGGTATACCTTCGTACGTCAAGCTTATGTGCGGGGACAGGAGGCCAAGTACAACGTGTATGGTTTCAAGGGTTCTTGGCGTGAATCAGGCTTGAAAGAAGCTGTGATTATGGGCAACTTGGTAGTTCTTCCAAGCTCGAATCTGCCTCCCGTAGTCACGCTGAGGTGAGGCGTTTGGCTCTCCAGCAATGGGGAGCTTTTCGTGGCTACTGGTTGACAATCGCCCTATAGTGTGGTAAGATCGAGCCTGATTGCGTTTTGGTTTGTTCCTTCAAAAAATCATAACCTAAATAAGGAGTTTGACATGAATTTCAATTGTCCGGATTGTAGCGCTATCGCGCAGATCGTTGAAACTGAGGATTCTACCCCAGTGTTCAAAGTCAAGTGCCCGCGCTGTAACTACAGCAATGTTCTGGGCAAGTATCTCGGCGACTTTGGCCGGGGTGAGTTTGGGGTCGAGCATTTGTACAAGAACAAGTACCGCATTCTCAAAAGCGGACAGGAGTGGGAGATGGAAATCTCTCAGGCCAACAAGGACAAGGTAGAAATTTCTCTGAAGATGTATAGCCCGAATGAAGGCAGATACATCATCAACTTCTTAAAGAACTTTTTTGGCAATGTCCTGTGGCTGGATATCCTCCAGACCGGTATTGATGATGGTTTTACCGGTTGCCCACACTGTGGTGGAGACCGGTTTGAACGAGAAAGTGTTCAGGATCGGACTGTTTCGTGTGTGTCGTGCAAGAAGGGTAAGTTCGGATTCGCGATAAACATTGTGCAGTGGGCCGGATCGGTCATCCAGACCAAGACCGGTTTCGACATCAACCGCATTGATGGGGAACACTTCTCAGTGACTTACGGTCGGAAATCCTCACCACAAGGTATTTGGAAGACGGTGACGTGGCTGCAAGACATCATCGCGAAGATGGACCTGCGTTTCGGTAACGAAAAGACGGTGTTGGCCATTCGACCGACCGGTCCGAAAGAACTGGAGCCTCAGATTCTGCAGTTGGTCGCGTTCCTCAAGGAGTCCATCCAGCTAGACGGGCTGGAAGTAGTGCTTCTGAATCGGCGCTAGTCCGAATCGTCATGCCCTCCCGGTGTTTATCACCAGGAGGGTTTTTTGTGGTCGGGGTGCGGAGAATTGAACTCCGTGTCTCTACGTCCCGAACGTAGCGTGATACCG
>CAYHNG010000027.1:0-5066 GCA_964357975.1 uncultured Pseudomonadales bacterium | reverse complement strand
CAAAAAGATATCGATCAAATAGCTAAAAACGCTAAAAAGTTAAACCTTCCCAAGCTTTCGGACAAACAGATGGAAAAAAATTACCGAGATCATCTTATGAAAAAATATGGCCAAAATCTTCCTCGACGCAAACGCACTAATTGATGTTTCGCACAGAAACACCAAACACAACCAAAACCTAAATAATCAGGAAGTTTATTATTCTATCCTCTCGGTTCACATCCTCTTCTACGCCTTAAAAATCAACGTTCCCAACTCAATAATCCAAAAAAATATCGCAAGCTTTATCCCCATCGATTTAGATAAGAATATTATCAGCCTTGCTTTACAAGGTCCCACCAATGACCTCGAAGACAACATCCAGCTCCAATCCGCTTCAGACGCCAGCTGCGATTACTTCCTCACCCGTGACAAGAAACTTCTCAAACTCAAATACTTCGGCAAAACCCAAATCGTCTCTAAATTATCCTAATTCTTTTCCCCCATCAAACCCATCATTTTCTTATCAAAAGTCGCCAAAACATACCCTTCTTCTTTCGCTTTTTTAACGAGAAATATGTCCACCAAATCCAGCTTCAAATCTACATAATTCCTAAATACCATTTCCCAGACCTTCCCATCTCGTACATTGACTTCCACCCCCCCCATTAATGCCAACATTGTTTTCGAAATCTCTACTCTTGAATAGCCATATACTTTATCTAGTACATAAACCATTTCCATAATGACTTCACCCAATAAAATCAAGCTTCTTTTCTCTCTTCTTGATTTCTCAATTATCATTCTGGCTTTATTTGACAATACCTCATCATCCGCCAATAAAAATCTCAACCAAAAATTCGTATCCGTTAAATATGCCTTCATTTAGTTTTTTTCCTATATCTTTCTGCGACTGCCCTCTCCACCGCTTTATGTTCTAGTTCAATTATTTCCTGAATCGATTTATTTTTAATTGCCCTATCTCGTAATATTCCCCCCATTTCCAACAAATCCTTTACGGGTTCAATCGTCAACTTATTACTGAAAAACTTGATTCTTGCCTTTCCCAATCGGGAAATTCCCAAACTTCGCCTCATCCTAGCCGGAATGGTAATCTGCCCCTGGCTGGTTATAGTAACAATACTTTCCATAAATTAATGTATAGCATATATTACATTAATCTGTCAAATTTCATTAATTATCGAAATATCTTCCCGGAAGCGGGAGCGCGAGCCTGACGGGTGTCCTTCTTTGGTTCCGTTTCTTGGACAAGCAAGAAATGGAACATATCAAACCACCTTATATTTCAATCTCTTCTATAGAAATCAGCTTACAATGAATATCCGCTCTTTTCCCCGTAAAAGACAAAAAACCCAAGCTTAATATCTCTTTTTCCCCTTCCGCCGGTTCATAATCCGAAAAACTCACCTCGCCTTCCACATCCTTGAAACCCCCCACATATCTTTGTTTAACAAACTGGTAATTATTCTTATCTTTTAAGATAAATTTTTTCGCATTCAACAATATCTCAGGTTTCCCAATTTCAGCATCAGGAATAGACTCAATCTCGTCAACGTGTTTTTCTGTAAAATAAACCTCGTCATCTCCAGGAACTAGCATTAAAAATGCCCCGTCATCAAAGAAGAATTTGTAATACTCGTCATCATAATTTTTTGTAGAAAACGAAGATAAACCCTTCACTTTCCGTAACTTACCACAAACATTAAACTCATCTCCATTAATCGCTTTATCAATAGCAATCTCCAAAACATCTTTTACCTTACCCATAACTAATATCTTACCAAATGACCCAATGATTATTTAATGCCAACCTAATGCCTCTCCCATATATCTCTCTGCATCCAACGCCGCCATGCACCCCATCCCCGCCGCCGTAATCGCTTGTTTATACCGCCAATCCACCATATCTCCCGCTCCGAATACCCCCGCCACCGAGGTCATCGTCGGATAATTCTTATCAAATCCAACCCGCAAAAATCCTTTTTCATCTAAATCAACTTTCCCCTTAAGTAATTCCGTTTCCGGCTCATGCCCGACAGCCAAAAACAGCCCATCCATCATCATCTCTATCTCTTTTCCGGTTTTGGTATTTTTAATCATCACACTCTCAATTTTTGACTCTCCCCTAACCGCCACCACTTCACTGTTCCACATCACGTCCACTTTGTTATTCGAAAGTACTCTTTCCTGCATAATTTTACTGGCCCGGAACACCTCCCTCCGGTGAATTATCGTCACCGATTCCGCAAATTTAATCAAAGCCAGCGCATCTTCCATAGCAGCGTCGCCCCCACCCACCACCACCACCCTTTTATTCCGAAAGAAAGCCGCATCACACACCGCACAAGTCGAGAGCCCTCTCCCAAAAAACTTTTCCTCTCCAATGCCAAGCATCTTCGCCTTCGCCCCCAAAGCCAGCACCACAGTTTCCGCCTCATAAACACCATCTCTGGTTTTCACCATCTTTGTCTTATTATTAAGGTCAACTTCGATAACATCTTCGTTCAATATCTCTGCCCCAAATTTCTCAGCCTGTTCTCGCATTCTTTGCATCAAATCCGGTCCCAAAGTCCCCTCGGGTATACCCGGAAAATTCTCTATCTCCGTTGTCAACATTAGTTGTCCCCCGGCTTTCTCACCCGCCAATATCAACGGTTTCAAATCGGCTCTCGCCAAGTAAATCCCCGTTGTATACCCCGCCGGTCCCCCACCAACCACGATTACCTTTCGCTCCATGTCTATACTATTTTTTTAACCATATTTTCGTACGCTTCTTTTCCTCCAAACCCGACTTGTCTCCCTACCTCTTTACCATCCTTCATCACAATCACTGTCGGTATACTCATTACCCCATATTTTTCGGCTACTTTCGGACTTTCATCTACGTCCAGCTTGGCAAATTTTACTTTACCGTCATACTTCGTTGCCAATTCATCCATCACCGGCGCCACCATCTTGCATGGCCCACACCAGACAGCATAGAAATCGACTAACACCGGCAAAGCAGACGCCTCTACCTCCGCCTCAAAATTTTGATCATTCAGTTGTATAACACTCATAATTGTTCAAACTTAATAATAATTCCTAGATGCTGAAATAAATTCAGCATGACATTCCTGTCATCCTGAACTCGTTTCAGGATCTATTTAAAATGCGTGCGCCAGTCCGCCTCTGGCGGAAGCACGATCTTTTTGCGTATTTTGATTTTGAATATTTCATCTAAAAAAACCTCTTCAATAATTTAGCATACTTTTGGCGTCCCGTCTCTGTCTTCCCACACTTCTCTGCTTCCTCCGCCAACAACTGCCTTCCTACCGTCTTTAAAGCACTCATCGCCGCACTAATTTGTGTCAGCACCGCCTCGCAACTTCCACCTTCACCCACCATCTTCCCGATTCCCCCCACCTGCCCCTGCACCCGCCTCAACGCCAACTGTAATTTCTTGCTTTCCTCTGTAGTCATAAAATTCAAACTCTTAACTCTTAACTCTTAAGTATCCCCACATACCCCCCATGGTATATAGTTACCTACCACTTGTCAAGACCAACCTCCTCTTTGACAACTCGAACATTATAAGATATAATGTAATTCGAACATTTCCAAGTAAATCGAATCTAAGCAGGAGGATCACATGAAACGAAACGTTCTGATTGCTATTGCCGTACTCTTCGTCTTGTTCATCTGCCAATGGATCACACTTTCTCCACCCTTTCACTGGTTATTTGGGTGGCTCATTCGTCCTTTTATTGGTATCTTAATCTCAATCGTTGTCGTCTTTTCCATCATTGTCATCGGTGGCTTAATCGAAAGTAACGGGTCTTGTACAATCATGATGGGATCGCTCATCGCCATAATTATTTGTATAGTCGCCATATTCCCCGTTCAAAATAGTTACGGCACCTCACTCAACGACTATTTCGAACCTGAAAATATCGGCAGTCGAATTCCCAAAATCGCCTCACAGCGATTCGAGCCCTATGATATCGCAAAAGAAACTCTACGGAACGAGCACAAGGGTGGTTCAGAAACCATCATTGGCGACATGGACCCCGCTATTGTAAATGGAAAATTTGTCTGGATCGCACCCGACGTACCAAACGGTACAGCGAGCCGCTATGTAAATAACACGGTCGGAATATATGTGGAAACTGACGACCAACAAGTTCAGTTTACGCCTCAGAAGTTTAAATGCGGTGAGGACGGAAACTGGACAAACGGTCTAGCTTGGCAACTTTTTGCCAAAAAGTGATGGGCGGAATACCCGGATCCAACCTATACCACGATCGATGGGAAATGGCACATAATTGTTCCCTACGTCACCTATGACATCAAGTTCCCGCTTGTCTGGGTACCCAAATGGGGAGGGGTCATGATCGTCTCTCCCGATTGCCAAATCGAAGATGTCACCCCCGAAGATGCAATAACCGACCCACGTTTGAAAAACTCTCCATTCCTTTATCCAGCAAAATTGACTACCACCTATATCAATGCATATGGTTATCGCTTCGGAGGGTTATACAACATCATCTTCAATCATCAAGAAGAGGTTGATATTCCCAGTCTCCCAGGCAACAATCAAATGCCCTATTATCTTGATACGGAATGGGGTCCACAATGGATGATTGCAACCCAACCCAAAGGAAGCACTTCTCTATCAAAAATCTTTTGGGTGGATGCACACACTGGTAAATGGCGTATCGCCGATTATCTAGGGTTAGGTCTGGTTGGACCCAGTTCAGTCCAAAGTATCATCAAATCAAAATATCAACTTTTCTGGGACGCTTACAACATCCTCGAACCTCGCCCCCAAGTAAGAACAGTTGACAATAAACAGGTGCTTTATTGGATGACCACAATCGCCGCACAAGGAAGCAGCCGTATCTCCTTTACTACTCTCGTAAACGTCACCAATCGGGAGGAAGTAGTCTCTTTCTGCACCAAAGCCAGCCTTAACGCTTGGTTGGCAAATAAAGGTGAACCAGATAACCTTTCCAAGTGTTCTGAGTAAATTCAATGACGTCCTCCCCGGGCAGCCCCGCCTTTGGCGTGGACGATGCCCGGGGTTT
>CAYHNG010000026.1:0-5690 GCA_964357975.1 uncultured Pseudomonadales bacterium | reverse complement strand
GAAACCCCGTACAATGCGGAGCGATTAGCGGAGTCTGTGCGGGGAGGTTCATTTTGTGGCTTTTTGGTCTCAATAATGAAATACTGAGTAATGCTCGCGAGAATTGAGAGCGTCGCTTGTGTAGGACTAGAGAGTTTTTTGGTGGAAGTGGAGGTAGATGTGGCCGAGAAAGGCTTTCCCGGATTTAGTATTGTCGGTCTACCGGATAAAGCAGTAGCCGAAGCGAGGGAAAGAGTGAAAACGGCGCTGGTGAATAGTGGTTTTGCTTTTCCTCAGAAAAAAATAATTGTTAATTTGGCTCCGGCTGATCTACCTAAAGAAGGGTCGGCCTATGACCTAGCGATTGCTGTGGGAATACTGGTGGCGAATGGGGATATTGAGGTAAAAAACCCAAAAAATCAAAATAGCACTGTCGTTCCGACCGCAGTGGAGGAATCTCACTCCACGAATGTGAGATCCTTCGACTCCGCTCAGGATGACGGAGTTGTCGGGGGGTTGTTTTATGGAGAACTGTCACTTGACGGCAGTTTGAGACACACCAAAGGGACACTTTTGGTAGCCTTATTTGCGAAACGAGAGAATGAAAAGAGAATTTTTTTACCGGTGTTGTCGGCGAACGAAGCGGCAGTGGTCAAGGATGTTGAAGTCATTCCGGTCAGAAATTTGAAAGAGTTAATTTTTCACTTGATGGGGGTAAAGAAAATTGAACCCTTGAAAAAAATCGAGATAAAAAGTTTGGTGGAGGCCGCTCTACCGGAGTTTGATATGGCGGATGTGGTGGGGCAAGAAACAGCCAAAAGAGCTTTGATTATTTCGGCCGCCGGAGGACACAATATTCTGATGAGTGGTCCGCCGGGCTCTGGGAAAACCATGTTGTCGAGAGCCCTTCCGGGAATAATGCCTCTGATGAGTGAAGAAGAAAGTATGGAAGTGACGAGAATTTATTCGGCGGCGGGACTGATGACTGCCGGTGAAGCGGTGGTGAGAAGGCGACCATTCCGATCACCCCACCATTCTACCAGTATGGCGGGACTAATTGGTGGAGGAAGCCGGCCGGTACCGGGAGAAGTGTCCTTAGCCCATCTCGGTGTTTTATTTTTGGATGAAATGGCGGAGTTTCCGCGCAGTGTGCTGGAATCGATGAGGCAACCAATGGAGGACGGCAAAGTAGAAATATCCCGAGTGGCCGGCAGGGTAGAGTATCCGGCATCTTTTCAATTGGTGGCGGCGGTGAACCCTTGCCCTTGCGGATACTTGGGACATCCTACGAAAGAATGCAAATGCTCAATGAGAGAAATTGAAAAGTACAAAAGAAGAATTAGTGGGCCGATTTTGGATAGAATTGATCTGCATGTAAACGTGCCGGCGGTAGAGACGGAAAAGATTTTGGGGGTAGTGGAAAAAAGGGAAAGCTCAAAAGACATCCGAGAACAAGTGATGAAGGCGAGAGTGAGACAAAGTGAAAGATTGGTAAAGTTTGGTATTTTTTGTAACTCTCAGATGAAGAATAAGCAGGTGAAAGAGTTCTGCCGACTGGAAATTGATGGAGTGCATATTTTACGACTGGCCATGGAAAAATTTGATCTATCGGCCAGGAGTTATTTCCGAGTTTTGAAAGTAGCGAGAACTATAGCCGACTTGGAGGGGAGCGAAAATATTCTCGCTTCCCACTTGGGGGAGGCTTTACAGTACCGTGAAAGGGTGTTTTGAATCACAAAAAACCGAGTGTGTGAACACTCGGTTGGTGGGTTATTGTTTTCTTGAAAGCCGGTCAACGACCTGCATCCGCGCATCAATACCTGCCCGTTTCTTGCGAAATTCTACTTCGAGGGTGTCGAAGTCGGGGACATCTCTGAGGAGTTCGAGAATCTCTGCATTGAGTTTTTGCTGCAGACTAATTACTCGATACCGCTCAAGCATTTCGAGCGCACTTGCCAGCTTGCGGAGTGACTTGTTGATTTTTGTCCCCAGTTCGAGATCTTCCGCGTTATCCCTGAGCTCTCGTCTGATCGTCTGCAGAAAATACTCGGAAAAGTGAGCCTGTTTGACACAGTCTGCCAAGTGTTTTTCTGAGGAATCTTTGCCGGTGATATAGTTGAAAATGCCGGTAACCGACTCATCGGCTTTCGTAAACCAGCTGTCGATGATCGACTGTGCCATTTGGGAACAAGTACTCATGATATAGCCTCCTGTGGTTTATTAGATTGGATTTTGGGTTAACAAGATCTTCATTTCTTGAAAGAGGTGCAGACGGTACTGTTCACGTCTTGAAGCGCCGCCTTGATATTTTTTGATTGTTTCATTGATCCAGGCTAGTCTTTCAGTTTCGTCAAACCTGATCGTCTTGAGAGATCTCCTGTTCAAGATGTCAAGTGCCGTTTGGCACATGTAGATTTTGCTTTCTACAAAGCCGAAGAAGCGTTCGCCGTTGGTTCTCTTTTTGGACAGTTTCTGCCATGCTTGGTAGATCTTGATGTCTTCTTGAAGCTGAATTTTAGCTTCTGCCAGTCGCCATAAGTCCTCACTGTGTTTCTCATACTCGGTTGAAATGTAGAGGATGGCTTGAAGCGACATGCCGACAGTGTTGCTTACTGTCAGGTTGTAGGCACGTTTTTGGACTTCTTCTTCAGTTAATAGCTTATCCAAGATAGCCTCCTGTGGCTGAAAGATTGAGAGAATTAGTTACTTAAAGAACTGCTGAAGGTCCTATAATAGCACAGAATCGATCCTAAGTCAAGGAGACAGTGGCCTATAGACTTGAAATTTGATGTATGTGATATAATATAGGACGAATGTAATTTGACAATATGCGGAGGTTAAAGTGCGTTGGGATCTGATTCAATTAGCTTTATTAGTATCTCTGCTGGCCATTATCGTGGTGGGGATGTGGATTGTCTTGTTTGTTGCTGTGGTGTCAGGATCAATGTCGTTTATCGCAGGCGTTGTATACGGCGCCTTGACGTTCGTGATTGCCGCAGTTGGGTTCTACTTTCTCGTCAAGTAAGTAATAAATTCCAAAGGAGAAAAAAATGCTATCAACTCGTAATGACTGGCTTTTGAAGCATGCGGAAGAGTTTCCTCAGTGGAAGGCCATTGTCGAAGCCTTGATCGCCCGCAATTACTTCGTGGTGATTCCGGCGAAGTACGGCTGGAAAGATGGGGGAGTGGAAGACCAGGATCTGATGGTTCTGGAACCTGGAGTCAAGGGGCCGCCCGCCGCCTACCGCCTCGATGGGGACAAGGTTGAGTGTGTCAACTATTCGGGTTCATTTGAGCCGAAAAGCGTGACCGAGTGGCTGAAAATGGTCGAAGGGGTGGTTGCTTCCAACATGGAAAGCGATTGGATAGAAGAAATTCTGTCTCAATAACGCTCCCATACAGAAAGTTGAAGTAAGGCCCTCGGGGAACCGGGGGCTTTTTTGTGGCAAAGTGATAGAATATAGGTTGAAAGTAATTTGACAACATCAAGGAGTGAAAATGAAGATTGTGATGCCTTTGGATAGGGACAAAGTTCGTAGTCGATGGTTTAAGGACGAAGCCGATGAAGGAACCTTCCTCAAGTCGGTGCTGGGAGAAGGCCGGATCCGTTTCGCGATGAATACCGGCATGATCAAGACCAACTTCGGTTACGGCATGCCTGCGTCACCTTTGGTCCAGGCGAGCTTTTGGGCCTTTTCTCAGCATTTGCCGCTCCGTTTGGAGCCCGGTCATTTCTGGACGACCATCATTCAAGAAGTAGCCACAATGGTCAAGCTCGATCCGAAACGTTTTGCCGCGCTTTTCAATGGCGATCCGGACGACAAAAAGAAGGTCATTGTTAAATGCGATGAGCTTTTTGGAAACGATTTGGCCTGGCCTTTGGCCATTGGCCGCTTCCGGTCGGCATTGGCCACTGAAACCGGTAGTGACTTGGTAGAAGGTTTCTTTCCCCATTTTACGACCGATGACGAAACCCACGAGTTGGCCTACTTGGTGTCGGTCATGGATGCGGCCTCCCCGTTCTTCGATTTTGAGGTTCACACTATGTGTGGGATACCCGAGATCCACCTGGACGGTACACATGCCGACTGGCTGTCTCTATACGATCGTATTGAGTGGTTGGAGAAAAACTTCGGTAAGAACGTCTACTTTGATCGTATCAAGGCTCGTGTGGGCATGATCGCCAAGCAAGTAGGCGAGAACAAGCCGGACATTGCCATGTGGCGGTCGTTCTTCAAGTACCGCGAGAGGAGTGGCGGAGCTTTGGCCAACGGTTGGCTGACGGATTTCTATGCCTACGCGCATACGAAAGAAGGTCCCCGCTTCAAGTCTGAAGTGGCCGGAGACGATGAGTATGACGGTTACTCCTTGAACGAGTTCCCGTCCGGCATGTCCATAGTGCCATTTGTTTGGCAAGTAATGGACTCTCGCTACCCCATGCGTTTCTTTGCCGGTCTGACCGGTATGGAGATGCAGGGTGGGATCTTGAGCCCCCTCATCGGTTACGGAGTGATTGAAGGGGAGAAGTAGTTTATTAAGCCCTGCCTGAAGGCAGGGCTTAACTTTTAAGGTGATAAAATATGGGCTGTATTGAAGAACATTTCCATTGATGGAGGTTTGGATGAAAATCACAATTCCTATCAGAGGTTCGCGGGGTGATTTGAGCGACAAGAAGGTATCTGTAAGAAACTTCGAGACCGTCTTGGGTAAGGGAAAGATACGTTTCCAGATGAATACCGAGACGGTGGAGGAATACTACGGACCCAGTATGTCACCCTTCGTGTCGGCGTCGATGATGGCGTTTACGGAACACTTACCTTTGCGCATAGAACCGGCCCATTTCTGGGTCACCATCATTCAAGAAGTGGCCACGATGGTGAAACAGAATCCTAAAAAATACGCCCATGTCTTTAATGGCGATCCTGATCACAAAAAAATCTTGAAGGTAATTTGTGATGAACTGGCGAACGGTGATCAACACTGGCCTTTGGCTATTGGCCGTTTTCGTTCGGCACTGTGTGCCGAGACTGGCGTAGAGCTGGTGGAGGGTTTCTTCCCCAACTTTTCAACCGACGATCCTACGCGTGAACTGGTTTACCTGGTTTCGGCGATGGACGCGGCCTCACCCTATTTTGAATATGAGGTCCACACTCGCTGTGGTATTCCGGAGATTCAGCTCGAAGGTACTTTGGAAGATTGGTCGTCGCTTTATAAACGTCTGGTGTGGTTGGAAGCAACATTTGGCCGCAACGTATATTTTGATCGGGTCAAAAAGATCATCGATCGTATTGGTCAACAGGTGAAGAGTGGCCAGCCGGATATTAATTTTTGGAGTTCGTTCTTTAAATACCAAATGGAGAGCGGTGGGGACAAGGTGACCGGTTGGATTACCGATCTTTATGCATACATCTATACCGAAGGCGGCCCTGTATTTAAGGACTTAGAAACGCGTGAATATGGATCAAATGAATTTCCTTCCGGGCTCTCGGTTGTACCTTTTACTTGGGTTCTCTTAGGTGACCGTTTTCCGATGAGATTCTTCTCCGGTTTTACCGGTGTGAGAGTTGTTGATGAGGCAGTTTGTGCCAATATCGGTTACGGAGTGATTGAAGGGGAGAAGTAGTCTCCTTAGGTATAGCCCTCGTGCGAACGGGGGCTTTTTAATGCCTAAAGAAACCCCGCAATAAGCTTCAACTGCGAGCGAAGCGAGA
>CAYHNG010000025.1:3303-9007 GCA_964357975.1 uncultured Pseudomonadales bacterium | reverse complement strand
TTCATCCCCGCCCACGTCCAACTTTGGGCGGGGTTTCCTGCTTACATAAAAAATATCTAATAGCTCCAAAGGTATTGTTATTTACGGAGCTCGCCAAGTAGGAAAAACCACCCTAGTAAAAACCATACTCGCCCAACTAAGTCTAAAAACACTAACTCTAACCGGAGATGAACCAGATAAAGTTAAGGTATTCTCTCAAAATAATCTATCAAAACTCAAAGAGGTTGTATTTGGATACAACCTTCTTTTTCTCGACGAAGCGCAATTAATTCCAAACATTGGAACCGGTCTCAAGCTCCTCTTGGATAATCTTCCTGAACTCAAAATTATTGTTACTGGATCATCTTCATTTGATTTGGCAAATAAAATTAGTGAACCGCTAACTGGTCGTATCTGGAATTACCACCTTTACCCAATTGCCACTGTTGAACTCTCCACTATATACAACAATTTCGAACTCGACTCGCTCCTAGAAAACCAGCTCATATTCGGTTCATATCCAGATATTTTTTCACAAAATAACAATCAACTAAAAAAGGAGTATTTAGAAAACCTCAGTAACTCATACCTCTATAAAGACCTTTTAAATATTGCCGATATTAGAAACTCAAACAAAATCCGCGACATCCTGAAACTTCTTGCCTTTCAAATTGGCTCAGAAGTATCCCTCACTGAACTTGGTAACTCACTTGATATCAACAAAGACACTGTTAATCGTTATCTTGATTTGCTTGAAAAAGCCTTCATTATCACGCCGCTGTCCGGATATAGTCGAAATTTACGCAAGGAAGTTACCAAAATGAGAAAGTTTTATTTCAACGATCTAGGAATCAGAAACATCCTAATTGATAACTTAAAACCTCTCAAAGATCGCGATGATATCGGCAAACTCTGGGAAAACTACCTTTTTATCGAGCGCACTAAGCTCCAAAAATACTCCCAAACCCTATATTCACCCTACTTCTGGCGTACCTACACAGGTGCTGAAATCGACTACATTGAAGATAGAGAGGGTTCTCTCCATGGTTATGAGTTCAAATTCAATTCCAAACTTCCCCAAGGTCCTACCACTTGGTCTGCCACTTATCCCTCA
Organism: uncultured Pseudomonadales bacterium; assembly: GCA_964357975.1. Classification (GTDB taxonomy): domain Bacteria; phylum Patescibacteriota; class Microgenomatia; order UBA1400; family MFAQ01; genus UBA10133. Next base: position 7,914 of record CAYHNG010000025.1, on the reverse strand, counting down.
TCAACATTCACCCCCATTAACAAAGACAACTATCTCTCTTTCATCCTAAAACAATAAAAACGTCACCCACCCCCACTCTCTCCTTCCTCACCAAACTATCACGCGCTCTCGATACCACCATCACCATTTCCTAAACTTAATCCGCTTTATACTTGATACTAAATACTTTATACTTGAAACCAATGCCCCTCGCCAAATTCCTCACCATTCTCACTCTCTCCCTCCTCCCCTTCTTCGCCCTTCCCAAACCCACCCAAGCAGCTGGTCCTATTGACTACACACAAATAACCAACTCAAGTTCCGGACTTCTTAAGACCTACTGCGATCGACGTAAAGGCAATCAACTCAATCTTGAAACTTGGTATGGTGGCAAATGTAACCCGTCTAATCCGGCTGATAGTATCGGATTTGGAGACATCATTATTCTCGACCTCATGGAAAAAATTGCTGGTGCTCCAGATGACAATATGGGTAATTTTCTTAAATTAATATTCCAACTTTCTCAAAATCCAACCCCAGATAATCTTAATCAACTTGCCCAAGCTGCCCCGCCAAAATCAGACGGCGCAATTCCGATACTTGGAAAGTTAATCACTTCCATCTATAAATCACCACCAGCCTCCTCGGTCGACTATCTAGCTTATGTCAAAACAAATCTGGAAAATAAACATATTGTTTCCCCGGCCTTCGCTCAAATCACCACCACTGGTTACGGTTACGAAGCAGTCAAACCCGTCCTCCCCTTATGGAAAGCTTTTCGTAATATCACCTACCTCATCTTCATTATCGCATTCATAGTCTACGGTTTCCTAATAATGTTCAGAATGAAAATCGGTTCTCAAACCGCCATCTCCATCGAAACGGCAATTCCCACTCTTGTTGTGTCTCTCCTTCTCATCACCTTTTCTTACGCCATCGCCGGCTTTCTAATAGACCTTTTCTATGTCTTAACCGGCCTAGTTTTTTCGCTCTTAGTTTCAGCAGGCATAATTAAAAATATGGGTCTCGCAGGAGTTGTGAATGGTATGAGTGGAGGATTGTTCTGGAGTTTTATTATGGCAGAATTACAGATGTCTTTCGGCTGGTCCGGCAGAATCATTGGTGGAATACTAAATATCCCAACTTTGGGCGGTCACATAATAACCGCACTTGGCTTGGTGATGGGCTGGGGATTAATCTTCTGGGTCATCTTAATCATTGCCATCTTTCTCACTTATATGAAAGTGTTCTGGATGCTACTCCAAGCATATGTCTCAATCTTACTTGACATCATCTTTTCCCCGCTCCTACTACTAGGAACCATCTTGCCGGGCAGTAAATCCTTCAGTACTTGGATTACAAGAATTTTCGCAAACCTGTCTGTATTTACATCGACGATGGTAATGTTCACCATGGCCTTCTACTTCCTGGGCGGCTTCTTCATGGGAGCGATGAGCATTGGTGATCCTCCACCAGCAGGTCAAGGTATATGGCAACCTTACCCACTATTTGGAGATTCCCCTGGATGGGGAGACACCGAAGGGAAATACGCTGTCCTCGGTTTCGGCATGCTCCTTATGACCCCCAAAATCGCCGATATGGTCAAGAAAGCCCTCAATGTCCAAGACCTCGACTTTGGTTCCGAAATTCTCAATACTCTCAAAACAAGTCAACAAAAAGCTCAACAATATAACAAATGGAGTAGTGACCCTGCACAAGCCAATAATCCATTTGCAATGCATAACTTCTACAACTTCGGTGCTTTAAATAGATTCGGACCTGGCAACCAAAAACGTGTCGCACAAGGCGCCAATGCTGTAAATAGTGCTGCTGGAAAAACAAATCCCTAACCGTCTCTAAACCACCTTGCAACTTTACCTAAAAGGGAAGATCCATCTGTTTTATCAACAACATTCCTCATACCACCACCAACAACTCTCGCAATAGGTCCATCTATTCCAATAGTGTTACTACCAATACGAGACACAACTCCCTCCTTTTGTGAAATTTCAAACTCATGAATTCTTACCTGTTCACTTCCAATTGAACCAGGAAAATGATTCATAACCCAAAGATATTCTTTACTTTGTTCCGGAGTAACCTTCATTTTTGTTGCGTATCCAGGATCGTCCTTATAACTCAAAACACAGTCTCGCGCAAATCTCCCTAAGCTTTTCAAGCTTTCCACCGATTGCCCATTCACAACACGCTCATCTCTAGCTAATTGCTCGAGCTCTGTTCTGATGCTAACCAAATTAGCACCTTCTAAAACGGCCTCCTTTTGCAATTGATCACGTCGTGCCGCAAACGCTGACCCTATTTCAAAAAATCCTCGTTCTACCTCCACATCTCCTGTCTCTCGTTTCTCTCTTTCTGGTCGCCGCCCAGCAATCGCCACCATGTTTCCCCACATTTCAACGGGATTTTTTAGTTTATCCGTTGGCTCCAATGTAGTTTTCTTTGCCCCATCATCAAACACAGATGCCTCCAAAAAATATACTCTCCCCATTTTTTCCAACAAATCAATAGCTTCAAATCCAGACAGCTGTCCTTTTGCCACCAACCCCATGATTTTTTCCCGAGTCTTCCAAAGCATATCAGGACTCCAATCCTTCTTTTCACTCTCATTTAAAGCCAGCTCACCCAATCTCACCTGAACCGCTGCAGCGTCCGACTCCATCTTAGCGATCCCTGCCATAACATCGTCCTCCTTTGCCCCCAAATCCCGATCCACCAAACCAACCAATACCTCCACAGGATCCCCATCAGGACCACCCAATGCTACAGTTAAACCATTAATCATTTCTGCAGGCGACTCGACTAATTTTTCCGGCATAACGTTATTTGGAGGAACAATCTCTGCTCTAATAGTATCCAAATCCCATCTTGGTTTTTCGGTAATCCCGTCTCGAATTTTATTTGTCAGTACTTCACCAGATACCACCATCCTTCTGAAAACCCACGGCGAACCTTTCCATTTTAAGTCTTTTCTAGCTTTATTTGTTACCTCCCTCGTATGCATCAATGAATATAATGGGTGACTTGCATCCACCTCACCAGCTGTAAACATCTGATTTAAAAACTCAGCCTTCCTCATTTCCAAATCTGTGACTGGTGGAATATTACCAACCAACCGTGCTTTCACCCACTCATATCTCCTAACCATACCTTCCATTCCTCGAAGTTTACCCGCCTTCATTTCTCTTTCAAAATCATTTAACTGATCCTCTGGTAAAGTTGCAATCCTCTTATCAATCTTTGCCAACTCCTTCCATACAAGAGAGATATTAGTTTTTCGACAATCTGACGAATCTTCAACCGCCAGTATATCCCTCAAAACTTCTCGTTTCGTTACATCCAAAATATGATCTGTATTATTTGGTTGTCTGTTTTCTTCTCCATTTTTCTTCGCCACCGTCTGAACAAATTCACCTGAGTTTGCTTTAAAATGATCAAAGGCACGCAAAGCATTCAACATCTTCGCCAATGCCAACAATTCTCTTTCAATTGATCCAAGTTGTTCTGGACTTACTTTATCGATAAGTGCTCTTATCATGGGTCCAATTTGCCCTTCATTCATAAAAACAGCTTTCCCCTGAGAGCTTCCTCTCTGGTAGTTCTCAATCTGCGTTATTAATCTAGCCCTACACTGCTCCGCAGTCAGTTTCTCTCCTTTTCTGGCTTGTTCTCGAGCCAACGCCAAAGCCTCACCAACTCTCCTTCTTAAATCAACATTATCAGGAGTATCCTCGACAAGCGCTAAATTGTTTGCAAGTCTTTCCAAAGCTTTTGCACGAGCACTGTCTGCAATCCCCAAATCCGTTCTACTAAATCTTGCAAGCTCTTGTTCAGGTGTCAATCTCCGTGCAGGCTCTTCTCTAGGTGCCGGTTCCCTTCTTTCCTCTGCCACCGGCTCCGCAACCCTAGGCTTAACTTTCTTCTCCACCCACGCCCAAAACGTCTCACCAAACTTATTCCTTGTTTCACCATCTATGACCAAACCATTTGGAAAAAATTCCCCATTTCTAGCTTCTATCGCACTATAAAAAGCCTCTAGATCAGCATCAATACTTGCATCTATTATGTCTATTCGTCTAGCCAATTCATCTCCTAATATCTGTCCAAAATAAATCTCCTGCGCTCTCCGCCAAACTTCCTCCACACCCTGTCGCTCTATAACCTCATTCGGATCCACACCACGTCCCCTTAGTAAATTCCCAATTAATAACCGCTCCTCTTCTGGTAAATTCGGTATTCTATCTCCATCTCTATAACACCCAATCGTACTAACTAAAACTGCCGCTTCCCGCTTTCTTTTTTCTTCAGTCACCCTCTCCGCTTCAGCACGTGCCAAATCAGGACCTGGTTCCACCGGTCGGACTGGCTCAACTACACGTTCCGCCGCCACTCTCGGATCAATAAACCTTCCGTCCCCTCCCCGCCTAACATGATGATCCAAAAGCCTTTTTTCTAATATTCCACGCAAACTATCAGAGATTTTATCACCAAGCATCTGCAAATCCGTCCCAAGATTGGGATAAATAATTGGTTCTGGTTCCACTGTTTCCATTGGTTCCCGTGGCGCTTCTGATTCCACTTCTCTTAGTGGGGGACCAATAATAATTTCTTCTT
>CAYHNG010000025.1:0-3203 GCA_964357975.1 uncultured Pseudomonadales bacterium | reverse complement strand
TTCTTCTTTAATCAAAGGACGGTTAGTTAGTGGTTTTACACTAGATTGCAACTTATTCCATTCAAACCAAGCGTCCTCATCTTTTGATCGATCAGGCTCTCCTGGTCGTAGCTCTGCCACCATCGCCGTCCCCGAATCAGCCTCCAGCGCCTTCTCTATTAATTCTTTAGCCACATCCAATGGAATAACCGGGTTAGTCTCTTCGTCTCCACGCTCTCGTACAACGTGCTCATCGGCTATTTTTGATTCTGTTAAATCATCTGCCGTCACAACTTTCTCCGTCATTTCAAAATCTTCATCGTCATATCTTCTTCCCGCTCCGCCTCTTTTTTTCCTCTTCTCTTCCTTCGTTTTCCTTCGCCTCGTACCTTCAGTCTTACCAAATCCACCACCAGGCTGCTGAATACGCTCCGATGCAATTGCTGAAGAATTAATAGTTTTCCTTTTTGCTTCCCACTCATGCGGCATCTCCATCCCGTCAGCGGGCGCCCCTAAATCCACAATCATCGATGATCCTAATACTTCATTGTGATTTGACATAAATCCATCTCTCATCATTTCCGGGCAGAAATTTTCATAATTGCCCTCATTTTACCCTTTCACCTCTGTGCAAGCAACACCGGCAAAGTCAAAAACCCTCCACCCTTGACAAGGCTCAACTATTATATATAATATGAACCATACATTAGCTTTAAACTAACATCCAGTACATATATGCAAAAGGGCAACTATCTAACCACCATTCTGAAATCTCCTAAAACCATTCTCACCCCGAACGACATCGCTCTCCTTTGGCAAGATTCAAATATAAATGCCGCCAGAGTCAGGTTAAGCTATTATGTCAAAAATGGTGACCTGTTTCGAATTCGTCGAGGCATTTATTCCAAAAACAATCAATATAACAAATTAGAGTTGGCTACACGCATCTTTATCCCCTCTTATATCAGCTTCGAAACAGTTCTTGCCAAAGAAGGTTTAATTTTTCAATACCAAACTCAAATCAAATCAGCCTCCTATATAACCAGAAATATCACCATTGATGATCAAATTTATTCCTACCGAAAAATTAAAACCACCATCCTAACTAACCCAACTGGAATAGAAAATATAGATGAAACCTCTATCGCCTCCAAAGAACGAGCCTTTTTAGATACTCTTTATGTTAACGACTATCATTTTGATAACTTAAGGTCGCTCAATTGGGATAAAGTTTTCGCCATCTTACCTATCTATGACAATCAACGAATGTCAAGAATCGTCAATCAATTATTTAAACAATCAGACTCAAACTAAAACATGACCCTAAATCAACCGGTACACCAAACAATTTTGTTCCAAATCCTTCAAGATATCTATTCCAACCCCAAAGTTGGTCCATTTTTAGGTTTTAAGGGTGGTAGTGCTGCTTTGCTTTTCCACCACCTTGATCGATTCTCCGTCGACCTTGATTTTGATTTACTTGATATAAGTCAAAAAGGTGAAGTTTATAAAGAAATTGCCAAAATTGCCAAAAAATACGGCACAATCAAAGAATCATACGAAAAACATTTCAGTATATTTTGTCTAATTTCATATGAAGACAAATCTCACAATATCAAAATTGAAATCAATCAACGACAATTTGAATCAAGATACGAAATAAAAACTTATATGGGTGTATCCATGATGGTTATGGTGCCGGAAGATATGTTTGCTCACAAACTAATGGCTATGCACGAACGTATCGGTAAAACCAGCCGTGATATTTATGATGTCTGGTTTTTTCTCACCAATCGTTTCCCGATCAACCAAGAAATCGTCGAAAAACGATCAAATAAAACCTTCGGACAGCTCATCAATAAATGTATTCATCAACTTGAAAAAATGAACAATAATAATATTTTGGATGGACTCGGCGAACTCTTAACCATGAGCCAAAAAGATCGAGCCAAAGCCAAATTAAGAAATGAAACAATCAACCTTTTAAAACTCCGTCTTGAAAACAAAAAATAAGGTGACATTACACTTCCCACACCATCTTTACCTGTTCGTCCTCATCATACATTTCCGACACAATATACGCCTCGACAAGCTTCAGTTCCTCACTTACCTTCCTTAATTTGTATTTATCTTGCTTCGAAGCGCTCGACTTTATTTCATAACCCGTCTTCCCATCAACCACAAAATCCACCTCCCTACCACCTTTTTTCATAAAAAACTCCAATTTATGATTTATTCTCAAATTCTGAAAAACACTCTGTTCCAATAACGCTCCCGCAGACAACTGCCCCAACACATTTGCAATTCCGCTATCACATAAATACACCTTCTTCCCCCCTGCCACCTTTCGGTCAATACTTCCGGTAAACTTCCCGATCAATGAAATGAAATAGGTTTGCTCTAGGAAAGCCAAGTGGTTATAAACCGTCATTCTCGACATCGACATTTCTTTAGCAATTTTCGCTATGTCAATCTTCGAACCCACTCTCGTTGTTAACAACAATATCAAGTCCCTTAGTTTCGCCATATCACTAAAATCAGATAAATTTTTTGCATCCTTTTCAAAATAAGAGGTGAAAATTTCCTCAAGTAACACTCCCTTTCTTTGCTCATCTTTCTCCAAAACCACCCCGGGAAACCCTCCAAACTGAATATATTCACGATAATATGGCATCAACTTCTCGTACAATATCTGATTTTTTACCTTCAAGTTTACTTTCTCAACTCCTCTAAACTCCAAAAACTCCTCAAAAATCAACGGAAACATCTCTACGACCACCTTCCTCCCGGCCAAAGACTCCGGAAACAAATTTCTCAAATAATAGCTACTGGATCCGGTCAGGATAATTTTTACCTCATAATGATCATAAAGATACTTTGCCACCCGGCTAATCTCCGGCAGGTTCTGCGCCTCATCCACAAACAAATACGCCTTTTCCTTATTAGAAAGCCCAAAATTTACTAAATTTAGCCACACGCTGTCATAGTCCACCACCTCAAACACCTTTCGGTGCAGTGGATTCTCCATATCAAAAATGTACTTATTTTTACTATCTACCAATTCATACAAATGTTTCAGGGCCGTAGTCTTTCCCACCCGCCTCATCCCGGTAATTACCAGTATTTCTTTCTGAACCAACTCCTTCTCCAATCTATCGTATATTTGTCGTTTCATCTACTATCACTATACAAAACATACTACCTTTTGTCAAGCATTGCTATGC
>CAYHNG010000024.1:0-10363 GCA_964357975.1 uncultured Pseudomonadales bacterium | reverse complement strand
CTACCAACTGAGCTACCTCGGCATATTATATTTTAACTGCCCCATCTAAAAATTTTCAAAAACTTATTTACTCAGAATCGCCTTTAATTCTGGCGGCAGATTGTTTGTATCGATAGATGGGAGACTTTTAACCTTCGACACGCCGGAATTTATATCACCATAAAGCTTCATAGCCTGGTCTAAGTATGGCTGGAGATAATAATAAGCGCCTATCGCGGAGCCTACTATAAGAGTCCAGTAGATTATCGTAAAGAACCTGCCGGCTCTCGCAGCCCTCTGCATACCCTTTAAAATCTTGTTATTACTCTCGCAAAGGGCTACAATTTTATCTAATTTATCCTCCTCCATAGATACTTTTAATTATAGCAAAATCACACCTATTGGCAAACTCTAGTCTACTCTCGTGATATATCCGGTGCTCCCGGCAGGAATCGGACCTACATCAGCTCGTTAGGAGTGAGCCGTTCTATCCATTGAACTACAGGAGCATTCTATCCTTTATAACATCAATTAAACTTAAAACCAACCTTAAATCACTAAACTAAATTAGTTCGTTGGAAACTGCGACGATCGCCTCACTTGAATCTTTAATTTGACGCATTATTACTTAATTATCACAAGGGCTGCACCAGAATTATTTCTATCATTTGCCCGAGATTCAGCGATGAGCCAATAGTAATAAGTTTGACCTGGCTTGGGTGGACCATCATAGAATCTTTGTCCAGTACCACCATCTATAAACTCTCTGGTTATGATTGGTAGATGTATCCCGCCATACCAACCACCTATCTGATTTGTTGATCGACGATATAATACATACCGTGCAGCAACCTTGTCGTCTGCCGGGTGGGACCATGTGAGTTTGGCGGAATTATTTGGCAGGCGACTAGCAATGAGATTTGTCGGTGTCAATGCTTTGGTTTGAACTGGTTGTGGTGTTGAAACCAGGACAGATGTTATTGCCGCTCCTGAATTTTTTGAATCGTTCTTTTGAGATTCAGTAATGAGCCAATAGTAATAAGTTTGACCTGGCTTGGGTGGACCATCATAGAATCTTTGTCCAGTACCACCATCTATAAACTCTCTGGTTATGATTGGTAGATGTATCCCGCCATACCAACCACCTATCTGATTTGTTGATCGACGATATAATACATACCGTGCAGCAACCTTGTCGTCTGCCGGGTGGGACCATGTGAGTTGTACCCTATCACTCGCTACCCGAAAAGCAGTAAGCCTCTCCGGAGCTCGAGCTTGAAGAAGGCTGGAGGGAGGGTTGCTGGCAAGAGCGGTTGTAGGGATAGCCTGTATCGAAGTAGCTATTGTGGGTAGCGGAACCGAGATACTTGTAGTAGCAATCTGGCCCATCGTCACAAACGAAACCTCATAAGGTATCTCCCGCGGAACATAACTATGTCTCTCTGTAAGAACATGTCCCTCTGTTGCGAGGAAATTCTCATTGGGTGGGCAAGAAGCGCTCGCACTTGACCCTGTGTTGTCACCGAAATCCCAAAACCAGCTTCGACACTGCGGAAAGGCATGAGAGGTTGACGTTGCTGTCAATAAAACTTCCACTTTAATATCTGACGGTTTTCGTACCATTGTGTAACCCAAAGCAATCGGTAATCCTATAATTACCTTAAAAGAAATATGTGTGTCCGCAACCTCCACAACACTTATATACACCTTACGAACAGGATCATTGAATACCTCCCCTAACCGCAACACCTGCCGCTGTCCGTACGTATCAGTATTGAATAAGAAAGATCTAGGAAAGACGGTCGCTAGCTTCTCACAAACTGAACTTTCAAAAATACAATCGAGAGATCTCGTATTCGGCCAATTGATGACTAGCCCATTAAAGAGTTGCGGCTGTGGAGGATAGACCTTTCCATCGTAAAGGATCGGCTGCCGGTATTCTAGATAGAGCAGTGGCTCCCCTGTCTCTGGCGAACGAACAACGGCCATATTGGGGAAACTTCCATTTTCGATCGGTCTCATGGTATATAGTCCACTTTTTGCTACAGAGATCATGTTTTCATTCCAACCAAGCCAATCCTTGAAAACGGCATTGAAATGAAGGCTCCGGTCGCCGTATCCCATAACATCATAACGATTACCATACTCTTCATGAGTACAAGTGCTGAAAAGCACCTTTCCTTCTGTACCTGGACACGTCCACCGAGATGCATGTTCTAATCCGAGCATGTGTCCTATTTCGTGTGCCACGGTTTTCCACCATTGCTGAGCATACAATTGATCAGTATCGTTTCTTTTCAATCCCCGGATGTCAGCCATCCCAATATTGTACCGAGGTCCATCATAGGGAGGTTCGTAAGGATATTGGAATAGAATCTTGCCTACGACCGCCCCACCTGTGCCCTTGTTGCAAGGAACATCTGAACGCAAAACGAGCACGCCATCATATCCTGCGAGAGACACTATGCCTTTTGCTTTTAATACCTCATTAACAAACGTAAATGAAACTGGGAAGTTGGCACACGACTCTATCTGTCCAGTTATCGAAATGTTACTTTGTCTCGGGACTCTATACCAGTCGAGAATGTCAAAATTGAAACTAAATAGACCATAAGATTGTTCTTTGAAAAATTTGACTATGTTGCTCGTTTCACCCAGAAAATACTCGGCAACAGCCTCGCGACTAACTTGACGAGGCGCATCTTCGTAGTCAACCAAAAGCACCAACAATTTTGCTGTCGTTGTTTTTCTCAGCACCTCTGCCTCTTTCTGTCTCACAACCTGAACAGTATCTGCAACAACCGCAGGGCCTATCTTATATCCCTGAAGGCGAGCAAGGCTTCCATGTAAGGAAGGAGGAGTCGCAACCCTAGAGTAGAGCTCTAATTCTTCCTGACCATCCCGAAAAAACACCTTGATTTTTGAATCATTGTTGCCTATATCGTCCTCATGCATCATGAAAACGCTCACCTCTTGTCCGTAGGGCAGTTCCATAAAGTGCCCCGCCGTCTTTTGCACACTCGAAGGAATCTTAGTGAAAAAGTTTTTTCTGGCGATATTCAAAAACTCCGTCCGATTCTCTTTTGCGAGCTGTAACATCAAAAACTGTCTTTGCTCCAGTAGCCGATATATCTCTAGGGATTTGTTAGCCCTAACTGACAGAGTAGATGCACTATGGATTCTTTGCTCAATCGCCACTATTTTGCTTTCTATCAGACTAACATCTGTGGACCCGAGAGAACTCTCCGCAAAAAGAAGCTGTTGCGGAATGAAGATAGTCAATCCTATCAATATAAATATGAATGGTTGTTTTTTCATAACAAATCAAACTTTTTACAGCTATTAGAAACAACCTAAAACTACTACCATTATTAACAAATGTCCAATAAAAAATAGCCTCTCTCCTCTTTTAGGTGCTAATTACTTTTCTGTTTTATAAAAAGAATATGTCTCGTTAATTACAATGCTGGCTCGACACTTACTGTTTCAGGTTCGACGCTAGATGCAGACTCTGCCGGCATGACCTCTGTTGAGTCCGGTATTGACGGAATACTCTCCTGCTCTGTACTAATAATATCTTTATGTGGTTCTTCGACAACCGGAAGATCATTCTCAATTATCGTCGGTGCTGTTGAATTAGAGATATTCATAGATGAGGGGGTGATATTTCCAGAAGAACTCTTCTCATAAATAAGTGTAGTGCCATCATATACCCTACACTTGCCAGGGATGCTAACATTATTACCATCATATATAGCCATACAGAATGGATCTCCATTTTTTAAATCATAAACAGTCACACCAGTCCTTGCATTAGAACTACCAATCTCAAATGTCGCCACAACCATATCTCGTATGGCGGTCAATCCGTCTGACATCCCACTACCAACACTGACAGCCAAGGCCGCTATTTGTGTTTGTTGCGCCTTCAAACCGGCCAATATATATGTCACCAACTTATAAAGATCTATCCCCTTGCCACTCTCTGATAAGACCTCGATAGGCGCCTCCTCGGCTATCAAGCCCAGGCGAAGAGGAGAAGATGTGGCATCTTTAATATAGCTATATCGTGCAACAAAGGTTTTATTGATTTGATCAAGGATAGAATTCTCATCCTCTTTTGACAAATATGTTATGTCGTTCTTGTACTCTCTACTAGAAAGATTTACAAAGGAGTTAGCGGCAATATCCCCTGATACATGTAGCTTATATGTCGGCTCGATATTATTAATACCAACGTTACCACTTCTGTCGATAAAGAGTTGCGAAGCCGGAATATGGTCTTTGTTCTCAATAAATATCAAGATCCTGTCGGTAGTTGATGTTGCAGTGAACGACTCAAGAGCGACACCAACGGACCTAGCTGTTGTAGTCGCCCGCATTCCAACACCAGGAGTATTTGAAGGAACGATGTTGTCTCCAATCCTTATCTCTCCCCCGTCAAGATTTACCTTAACCGGCACACGGCCAGCAAGAGCTATAGGATAAAGGCCCTCTCCATTAGAATCATTTTCGAGACCTAATATTACACCAGGCTTTGTAGAAACCACACCAATAGATCGACTCAGACTACTTACTGTTTTAATCACCATGTCTCCACCAATAGACACTACAATCTCTCCTGGCTCAAGTGCCTCAGTAGAACTATAGTTTTCTGCCAAGTCAGTGGCACCGGTTGTATACGAGAGGGCCGAGACCCGACCGGTGGTGGAGGCGTTGCAAGAACCATCGGAATCAACACAAAGCGAGCCATTGGGGATGGTCACTTGACCATTGTAGAGCACGTTCATGAGTGAACCTGTTGAAGTGGCATTCTGGACACTGAAGAGGGAGATAGCCTGACTTTTTGAGGTTGTCGCCTTGATTGTCACAGCCCCATTCACCCCAAGACCGTTCCAGAGCATGGCATTACCTCTCACCTCAAAGTTACTAGTTGCGATAATGTCACCCACCGTCAAAGAACTTCCCGCTGACCCGCCTTCACTTAAGTTTATACTGTTCAAGCCCACCAAATCTAACGCACCAGCTATTTGCGTGCGTGCAGTAGAGGTGTAATACACGGTAGTCTTCTCCACTGTATCATTATTTCCACCGATTGCGTAAATATATCCATTCACCACAACCGAGGTGTGATCTGACAAAATGTCAGGTAAAGAATTGCTGTTCGTACCCCACACACCTATCGAACCACCGGAATTTAATCGTGCATAGTAAACAGTCGACTGAGAAGCAATACAGCCTGCATTATTACCACCCATGGCATAAACATATCCATTTACTGAAACAGCGGATAAATGCCCCCTGGCGTTTGGTAGCAAATTAGCATTTGTCGTCCATGTGTCCAGAGAGCCATTGGGATTTGTTTTGGCATAATATACGTGTGTCGTTCCTTCGCAATTTCCAGTTTCGGCACCGCCTATCACATATAGATAACCGTTTGCAAAAAAAGTACCGCTCCCACCGCTACCAGTCGGGAGTGAACTAGCACTTGACCATACTCCGATTGATCCATCGCTATTTATTTTTGCATAATACACATTAGCGTTACCAAGATCACCACCGATCACGTATACATAACCGTTTGCCGTCACGGCAGATGCCCTTGAGTTGCCAGCTGGTAATACGTTCGTATTTGTATTCCACGATCCAAGCGAACCATCACTGTTTACTTTGGCATAATAGACCGTTGTTGCACTGCTTCCGCCAATAACGTATACATAACCATTTGCCGCAAAAGAACTGGCATTACTTCTTGCGGCGGGTAACACACTCAAATTCGAACTCCAGGTTCCAAGCGAACCATCACTATTGATCAATGTGTAGTAGTTAGCGGTAGTGCCATTAGCTCCTAGCACGTATATATATCCATTGGTTGAAACGGTTGTATGTTCGTCGGTGCCTGCCGGTAATGAATTAGCGTTAGTCTGCCACACATCGAGCGATCCATCTTTGGTAGTATTAATCGCCACTGTTTTTTTATTAATACTCAAGCCATGAAGAGGTGTTGTGGTCCCAATCCCAACACGATCGTTTGTAGCATCGACTATTAAAGTGGAGGTATCGACGGCAAGAGTGTTACCGCTGGTGCCGGAAACAGTCAAGGATGTGCCGATAGTGGCCGCGGCACTTGTTTGCAAAGAACCGGCAGTCGTATTCACCACGCCCACCCCCATCCCACCCGTAAAGTAACCGTGGCCGGTAGCTGTGCCGGCTACCCCGCCGACGGAGAAGAGGGTGGATGGAGTGGTGGTGCCACCAATACCCACAAATCCGGCCGCGCTTACAAACACTCCCTCATCTCCGCCATCGCCGGACAAGAAGTTAGAACCAAGAGCAATGTTTGAGGCAGTGCCTGAGAGTGTCATAAGTCCGTTAAAGGCACTAGCTCCTTCAACGTCAAAGAAGAAATCAGGAGATGCATCACCGACACCGACATTACCGCTACCATCTATGTGAAGTCTATCTGCTCCGTTTACATTGAGGCGCAGGTATTGACTTGCCCCCACCGCAGCTTGTTGATACCCAACCTGCCCGTCAGCCGCACCACCAGAGTCTAAGAAATTGAAAGCAAGGAAACGAGCTTGTCCGGGAGAACTGTCCTGCATTCCGATAACCACATTTGAAGCGTTATCTGTAGTTTCAATCTTCATAGATTCAGAAACCCCCGCACCGTGCTTAATGTGGAACGGGTCGTCAGGGGCGGCTTCTCCTATGCCTACTCTATTGTTGGTCGCATCTATACTCAGTGTATCAGAGTCAAAGTTCAAACCATTTAGTCCTCCTGTAAGTGCGACAGTCGTATCGTTCGCAAATGTCCAAGCACCAGCGTTTGATGTTACTGTGTCGCCAACGGCATCACCAAAGGTTACGTTTCCTGCGGTACCGAAAGTTCCCCCCACTTCAAGCGTATATGCTGGATTTCCGTCTGCAATTCCTACATCACCCGCTTGAGTTATGACAAACGGCGTAGTATCAGGCGAGGCAGAATCTTCCACAATGAATGCGGGATCACCACCTGTTCCCATTTGAGTCACGGAAAGTTTGCCCCAAGGAGTCGTAGTACCGATACCTAAATTTCCCCCATTCAATACAGTCAATCTGTTTGTAACCGTTGTTAGCGTGTCGTTTACTGTGCCGAGTCTGAATGAGCCATTAAGAGTGTTCATCCCCCAGTGCTTTAAGTCAGTCGTTGCACCTTGATCAGAGATAACTAGAGAAGTACCCAACGCTCTTGTTACATCATTAAGCGAGACCTGTAAAGGTGTCGCCGCAGGAGGAGTTGTCGTTCCAATACCTAAACGATTAGTATTATTGTCAAAAAATAGACTTGCGTTGTCCTGCGTCAGAGCAGTACCAGATGAGAAGATGACCGAACCTGCTGTATAAGCAGAAGTATTATTTGTACCACCATTAGCAATAGCTAGAGTTCCTGCAAGGGTAATTGTTCCCGAAGTCGTTATCGGCCCACCAGAAGTCGTGAGTCCTGTTGTTCCACCCGACACATCGACAGAAGTTACTGTCCCAGAACCTCCTGCTCCAACGCAGGTTCCATTTATCGCAAAACATCCTGTTCTTACGTTTATCCCCCTTCCAAAGGTAGAAGTTGCGGTGTTGTCTATATTGATTGTGTTATCGCCTGTATTGCCTATTGAAAGAATCGTCCCTGGAGTTGTTGTCCCTATGCCCAATCTTCCTGCATTTGTCAGTCTCATTCTTTCTGCCAAAGAACCAACGTTAAGTGTTCCCCATGCTATTGAGCCACTAAAAAGATTCGTATCTGCGGCTGTGAGCAATCCCGCTTCATAAGCCGTGGTTGTCGCTGCACCATTTCCTGCGCTAAATGCTCCGTAGGACTGCAATCTTATGTTACCTACTGTCGGGTCGAGGTTAGAGAGAATGACCTGTGGGGTTTCCCCAATAACATCTGTATTTCCTGAGTCTTGTCGTATCGTGAGTTTCCCCAGTGGTGAGTTTGTTCCCAGTCCAAGGAAGTTGTTTGAGTTATCCCAGAAAAAGTTAGTTGTATCCTCAGTAAGTAACCCGCTAGAACCAATAAATGGCACGCTCCCTGTATTTAATGCCGTATATAGATTAGAAGCAACAGACATAACAGTAGAGGAGGCATAGACTGTAGTAATTTTGTTAACATTAGATAGATTATATCCACCGCCATCAACATTTTGTGCCCATGGAGTTTGAGATCCAGACCCATTTGCAGACCAAGAGAGAATTCCACTTCCATTTGTTGTAAGGACGTAGCCATTGCTACCCGCCCCAGATGGAAACTGCATTCTCTGACCACTAAATGTGGTTGTGGCCGTAACCTCAAGATTTGTTGTAGTGGCATTAGTAGTAATAAGACCGAGAGAGTTTAATATACCTCCCGGAGTGATATAATTATTGCCATCAAAAAATCTAATGTTGCCAGTTCCACCCCCACCCTGAAGGGTCAATGTATTAGACCCGGTAACATTAAGTTGTGGATTGGTAGCGCCCAACACAAGATTACCAGATGTCAGCGCAGCCAATTGGTTGCCTGTGGCAGATTGCGCGGGCGTAAAACCACCAACCGTACCAGAATTGATTGCATAGCCGGCAGATGTTATGCGTTTACGTGGAGTTAGGGTTTCATATGAGGAAAGAAGGACAGTTGCGCATGAGCCGGCAATAGAGTTGGCAACCTGAATATTTAAATAGTATGAATCATTATCAAAACCGAGCGTTAATGCATCACCCCCGGCAGATGTATCTCCGATATCAACAGCGTAAATTCCATTCTTTACACTAACTGTTGTGGTTGCTGAACTACCGGATGGCCAAAGCTTGCTACCGCCAGAGGCTCCATCATATACAGAAAAGAGGTAACAATAATTTGTACCACTGCCGCCAAGTAGATTCCCACTTGAATCTAGAAGCCGACCTTGATGAGATAAAATTTTTGGAACTCCGGCAGCGGCGAAAACTTTATTATAATAAGTAAATGAAAAAAAATCAGTTAATAACAAAACTGCCAAAAAGAAAATTTTTGCCCCATTCTTCTTATTTTTAATAGAACACTGAAGCATATAGTCTCGCTTATAAAAAACTTTATCTATTTAGCAAGAGACAAACCGACGAGTAAATATAATTCCCAACACCTTAAATATTACCACACATGTTTAGGGGGTTGGCGTGAAGTATGTGTATAAGTTGTGGAAATCTTTCTATCGCCTTCGATTTCTAGAGACCAATTTAATTACAATAGACAAGAGGAGGAGAATTATAAGAACAACAACAATTGCAAGATTGGTTATAGGTATACCGGCGATGTTTTCAGATCCATTAATCCCGGGTATTTTCCAATCAAATTTCACTTCCTGTGTAAGAAACTTGGTCGGGTCCGCTGGATCGGAGATATTAGCTCTCGCCACAAAAGATCCGGAAATAGGCTCTTTCCATATTACTGGTATCTTAACATTGTTGCCGGGAAATAGCTCCTTCATGCTGGCACTAAATGTTTGTAAGAGTTTATTCCCACCAACCTCATAAATTTCTACTTTTGCAGAAGGATTTAATTTTGTATTTCCGCCATTAGCTAAGCTAAACTCAAACGATGGATTGCCATTAAAATCTTTATCAAAGCTTATTCCGTTGAAGGTCAGTCGGTTAATGGCCTTACCTGCAATTGATATATATATTCTAGCTCCAATTCTCGTTACAATACTTACCCCTGTTTCAACTGTCTGTCCGGTTGTAGGGTCATTTTTTATTTCCTTGGTTGGAATTTTTCTTTTAATCAAAATCCCACCAGTATGATCTCCAATAGTAACCTGCTTAGGAATATTAAGCGTAAATCCAACCAGCTGTCTTTCTCCCGGCTTCAGGAATACTTCCCCTTTGTCTAATTTAACCCAACTACCAACCCCAGAGGGAATAGATTCGTCTCCATCTGGGGTGTAAGCTCCGTCTACAGCAATATGGACATCGATAGGATAAATTAAAATTGTAACCGCCTCCTGCATGGTATTCTCAACAAGAACCTTGTCCTGAATCACTTGACCGGGCTTAACATCACTATATACAAACCACGACCTGGTTGGCTGACCATCAATTTGAGACACACCGATACCTATGTTGCCAGAGGATTCGGCAGAAACACTATTAAGATTAAGCACTGAAAACAAAACTATCAATAAACCAAAAAAATACTTTTTCATTCAATTTCCTTATAACGAATAATAATTTATAATAGCATAAAATTATAAAACCCGCATACAAAACAAAATTCAACCTTATAAGGTTGAATTTTGTTTTGTGCTTATCTAAATTTTAGTTTAGATAATAGTTACAGTCCCGACTTATCGCCCCCTCCTCACTTTTCAAACATCAACCCTTGCACCGCAAG
>CAYHNG010000023.1:0-13443 GCA_964357975.1 uncultured Pseudomonadales bacterium | reverse complement strand
CTCTCGCTTCGCTCGCAGTTGAAGCTTATTGCGGGGTTTCTTTAGGCATTAAAAATCCCCCTTCGTGAGGGGGATCTGCGCCATAAGCTGAAGCCTTAGAGATTGAGCTCCGACCTGTCCTCTTCGGTTAATGGGACAAGAGTCATGTCAGAAATCTCGAAGCCGTTGATAGAAGTATCAGACACAGAATTGGAGCCGGAGAAAAATATGCCAGATACGAGCTCAAATTCTTCCCCGATGACCATATGCCCACCGAGACCCTTCACCGAATCGAGAAGCTCTTGTGGGCCAGTGACCCGCATATAAACACCGGCTCTTTTGACATAAACCTTCATTTTGAAACGTGCGAACCAACCGGCCATCTTGCCTCCTAGTCACAAGGATTGATTGAATATTGGAATTATATCACGAATACGCACAAATTACTAGCTATAGGTTGTTTACCTACCGGTAGGTCGATGAATGAGCTTTTCGACACCAAACCTCAATTTTGCCAAAAAAATGAGCCGCCTCTGTAAAGAGTATCGGCTCAAAACGGCTAACTCAAAAAAATCCAGAAGAAACCAACTGCAAACGCGGCCATCCCCCAGCCTATTGCGTTTACAACAGCGACCCCAATTCCCATGAGAATCCCGGTGACGAACAGGAACGACAAGAAACCGAACAAAGCTGGTCCAGTGAACTTTTTCACGATAGTCTCCTTTGAAAGAGCGGAAAATTTTGAGGCTAGATAGCCTGAAGTTGACTTACGAACTGTGCCTATTATACCACAAAAACTCTCAAAGTCAATGTTATAGGTTTTTCAAATGAGCTGGGATGATTTCCAGATGACGGACTATTTCATCGATTTTGTCGGAAAATCCTTTGGTGAGCCTGCCCCTTTCTCCACGTAAATGGCGTAATAAGTGTCATGATCATTAGAGTCGACATATCTATGGACCCTCATGGTGACACCGTGAACATTTTGGGCTATCTTGCTGAGAGATTCCAGACCCGAGCCCTTGCCGAGTGGAGCTTGTAAGAGCATGACACCTCCAACCGCGAGTTTGCCCCAAGCCTGATTTAAAAACCAATACCAAATATCATCACTCACCGGCAGTCCGATGTAAGCGGCCCGACCAATCGAGAGTATCAGATCTTGTTCTGCCGGTATTTGCTCCCAGGTCTTTTTGGACAGGACATTTTCTCCTATGGTTCTAATCTTAGAAGTATCGCCCTCCACTAGACTTTTGTTGATCAATCTTACAGAAACTCCATCATCTACACCGAGTTCTTCAAGTACTTTTCGGCCACCGAGTATATTGGATGCCCGAACATGTCCTTTTTTGGCTCGAAGATGTGAAACTAACTCACCAATTGTCTGTCCGTTCAAAACAGGTCCAAATGTTGATTCAAAAACCGAAAGAGGCTCCTCGTCGTATCTCCACTTATCTCCTTCTGCACGCAAAGCTTTTACCTCTGCAAATGACTGCCGAATTTCAGAAAAATGATTCATTGGTCAAGTATATTCTATGGTGACAACCTGAGGAGCGGAGTGCTTTATGGGAATATTTTCAAACCATTTCGGAGAAACCCTTAATCACAAAAGTTAGGCTTGAGAATGGAGTCCGGGAAATTATAGGTTTGTCGCATTTTAAGACAGTCAATACTTCCGTTGCCATCAAACACCACTTCCCATATATTTCCCACTTTTCTGGCTAAAAAAATGCCACCCTCTCCCGGCCCTCCCTGTCCAAACAGTACACCGCCACTGACATAATTTCCATCTTGTTTGGTAATGGTTATCTTTACCTCCCCTACAGGTTTATTGTATTTCTTGGCCAGCAAGGACTGAATCTTTTGACTTACATCTTCGGAGCAGGGTTCCTCCCAAGTCCGTAAACACTTGTTTTTAAGATCACACCAGGAATAGCCGGCAGAACCGATACAGCCATGAGCATCACGGTCTGCGCCAACTAAAGGAGTTGGCGTCGGAACTGAAACTTCGTTTGGATTGGTAGGTTTGGGATTATTTCTGACCAGAAGGTACCCGGCAGAAGCCAGCAAGACCAAAATTACGCGACCGCAAATACTTTGTTCATAGTTAGATTATTTGATAAGGACAAACTGATACATCATCGCCATATCTTTCTTCAATAATATGCCCTTCGAATATTCAATGCAAATAGCTCGCCGGATGGATCGGTTTTCGAACTTTTTATTCAACTTGAAAAGAAAAGAGAGACACTTGGAGTGTCTCTCAGTTAGTGGTCGTTCATCGGCAGGATTCGAACCTGCACTGCTACCCAATAGCCACGACGAGGATTCGAACCTCGTTCGACCTCCCAATTCTTGGTCAACGAAGAACAACCACCATGCCTAGTATACCCCAAAATTGCCAAAATGTCAACTATAGGACATTTGCTCCCCCTCCATCACCTTACACGAACCATACTTAATTTGGGCATGACTTAACTGGCTCCCCAGTTGGGTCGATTTTCAAACTATTTTAGAACAAACCTTACACCACTATAGTAAACATTCACATATCTGTGTACTATTTGTATTATGGAACTAACTAACCAGGAAAACATTGGGCCAATTAGAATTAATGCTGAAGCAAGCGAAAGGTTGGGTGGAAATTGGAAAACCAAGTTATTTGAGGAAATCGGAGGTGATTATGTAGTAAAGGTTGATCACAGAGTTCAAGAAGAAACAAAAAGAAATGCTGATGAGTCTGATGCTGAATATTATTCAAAAAGGTATGCTGCATCTGTTAGTTTTGTCCAAAGACAAAAAGCAAATTCTGACCCCGTTCGAAACTACATTCCTGAAGGTATAAAAACACCACAAGAGTTTCACTTGATTATAGACGGTGAAGATGGTTTTCCTATTCCCATTCGAGTACAGGAAAAAGTAGAAGGAAAGATGATTCGAGATATCGACCTACACGATCTTTCAGACAAAAATAGAGATCTTTTAAAGCAATTAGTTGACAGTAGCATAAAATATTTCCTGTCAACAGGAAAAATAATCGACCTGGCTGGATCGTATGGCAAGGAAGACAAGAAAATAAGTTTTGCTACCCTAGCGAGGTGGCTTATTGATAGCGCTACCAAACCAATAGAAAAATCCTCAAATATTTTTATAAATAAGGATAATATTCTGGTTATGGTAGATCTCAATACATCCTTTCCAGGAGATGACCTTGCAAATAAAGTTGGAAAATTTATTCTGTTTTCAGGGCTTATGGGAACTAAATTAGCAGAAAAATTGAAGTTAAGAAGCAAAAAGTGAATCAGTAGAATAAGTTCGAGTCCTGCCTGAACAACACTCTGGGATTTTCCGGCCTCAGCCGGAATTGTCGCCCGTGCGCCCCCCCCATTTTAAAAGGGTGCACCGAACGATGACTCCGACCGACAACATCAAATGCCGGAGCCGAAGACGATTTTGACGACGTCGTCCATGCTTCGGGCAAAATAGAACTTGAGATCTTTCTTGACCTTATCGGGAAGATCGACCATGTTCTTTTCGTTCTCTTTGGGAAGAATAACTTGTTTAATACCCGCACGGTGGGCGGCCACCACTTTTTCGCGGACTCCACCAATCTCCAAGGCTCTTCCACGAAGAGTGACCTCTCCCGTCATAGCCAGATCCTTGGGAACGGGCTTCTTGGTGAAAGCAGAGATAATGGCAGTAGTAATGGCCAGACCGGCGCTAGGCCCATCTTTGGGAACGGCACCTTCCGGCACATGAATGTGAATATCCGACTTGGCAATTTTTTCTTCTTTGATGCCCAGCTCGTGGCAATGAGAACGAACATAGGAGTAAGCGGCTTTGGCCGACTCTTTCATTACATCCCCAAGCTGTCCGGTGAGAGTTACCTTTCCCTGACCGGGCATAAGAGCAACTTCGATAAAAAGAATATCTCCACCGACTTTGGTGTAAGCCAGACCGGTGACCAGACCAATCTGATCGGTATCTTCAGCAAGAGTATGGCTATACATGATGGGACCAAGATATTTGTGAATCAGCTCTTTGGTAACAGTGATGGGAAGTTCTTTACCGGAGGCTTTAACTTTAGCGGCTTTGCGCATGATAGAAGCGACTTGTCTTTCCAAGTTTCTGACCCCTGCTTCCCGAGTATAGTAGCGAACAAGGTAGCGAAGCATGGGAGAACTCAGATCAACATCTTTGGAGTCCAAAGCGTTGACTTCCGCTTGCTTCTTAAGTAAATATTTCTTGGCGATATGAAATTTTTCTTCTTCGGTGTAGCCGGAAAATTCAATGATCTCGAGACGGTCTCTCAACGCGGGTGGAATGGTGTCCAAGACATTGGCAGTGGTAATAAAGAGCACCTGTGATAGATCGTAAGGAATATCCAAGTAGTGATCTTGAAAAGCAAAATTCTGCTCCGGATCTAGAGCCTCGAGAAGAGCCGAACTGGGGTCGCCCCTGAAATCAGCACCAATCTTGTCGATTTCATCCAACATGAAGACCGGATTATTTGATCCGCTATCTTTGATAGATTGAATGATCCGACCGGGCATGGCTCCGACATATGTTCGGCGATGGCCTCGTATTTCGGCTTCATCCTTGACGCCCCCTAGAGACATTTTGACAAATTTACGGCCAATGGCTTTGGCAATAGATCTTCCAACAGAGGTTTTTCCCACACCTGGAGGTCCAACGAAACAGAGAATGGTCGGAGGAACGGCGGAGTGTTTTTTGGCACTTTTGACTTGTTCCGATTTGAGTTTTAAAACAGCGATATATTCCAAGATTCTTTCTTTAACTTTTTCCAAACCATAGTGATCTTGGTTAAGGATTTTTTCAGCTTTGGAGAGTGAGTAGCTACTCTTGGTATACTCGCCCCAAGGAAGCTCAAGGATGGTTTCTATCCAAGTTCTCAGATATGAAGTTTCCGGATTGTGGATGGAAAGCTTGGCCAAACGGTCAAGCTCTTTGGCCACTTTGGTGTAAATTTCTTTGGGAAGCTTGGCCTTTTTGAGTTTGCCTTTTAATTCCCCAATTTCTTCTTCCTCTCCACCCTCACCCAACTCCTTCTGAATGGCGCGCATTCTTTCACGGAGTACGGCCTCTTTCATGCTTTCATCAAATCTCTTTTGGGTTTTGTTTTCGATTTTCTTTTCCAACTCCAATATCTTGATTTCTTCATTGAGGCGTTTGCAGATAAAGTTTAGGCGGCTTTCGGTAGAGTTGTCCTCCAAGAGTTTTTGTTTCTCATCATTTTTGACTTCCAGAACGGCAGAAATTTGATTGGCTATAAGAGCAGGGTCGGCACTACTGATGATTTTGGTCAAGACGCCGGGGTCGATATTGGCCTTTCCCAGATCTTGAGCTCTCTTGATCTCGGCAACGGCGCGATTACCTAAGGCAATAATTTCCGGAGAGATAGCCAAAGTCTCTTCGATACTTTCCACGACAGCCCACATCCGACCATCTCGTGTTTCGAGCTGGGTAATAATAACTCTTTGGAGACCTTTGACAATGGCGTGAAGCTCATCATTGACCGGAAGGGTTTTGGTTATTTTGCAAACAGTACCAATAGTATAGTAATCGGAAAGACTTTCAGCGTTCGACTTGGGGTCTCTTTGAGAGGCAAAACAGACCTCCTGATCGTTGGCATAGGCTTCACTAATACCGGAGATGGAAGCGGGGCGCCCGAAGGTAAGAACGGCCTCGGTGTCCGGAAAAATAACCCCTTCCCGAAGTCCAATAAAAGGTACCAAACTTGTTTGAGATAAGTCTTTGTTTGCTTCGTTTTCGGCCATAGTTAAAGATTTTAGCAGATGATGGGACAAATTGCTAACCCCTCAAAAAGTCAAGAATCTGAGCCCCAAAAGGATGGTAGCCAACAAAGTTAAAGCGGTAACCATCAAGAAAAACGATAGTGAAAACTTGGGCTGTGATGACATATTATTTGATTACCTCCAAACTATTTTCTTCAGACCAAAGATGTTCCTGACCCACTTTGGCGTAGGCTCGAAAATAAACCTTGCCGATTTTATTGAATTTGATTTTGATATCAAAATCATTGGGAAGACGGTACCTACCGTCCGTGTAGTCGGCGACAAAAGAAGGATAGCCTACAGCTTGAGGAGAATCATTTTTGGTCAAAGCACTGGGACTAGATTGGTTACCCCAGTAGAGTGTTGAATAAAAAGTGGACAGATCAGGGCTAGACTGAACATGCCAAATAAAAGTACCAGACGAACCGACACTAAGCGACTCGGGGTAGGATACCAGCTCGACCGAAAGTGGAGAGGGACGAGTGTTTTTTATGGCCTGCTGCGCTTGATAATAGTTGTAATATATCAACAAATAAAAGACAACCAGACCAACAAGCGAATACAGAAGAATCTTGGGTTTCATGCGATTAAGCAATTATAATGTCTTGTGAAGAAAAATAACATTAACGTTCAGGAAATCATCGTTGGCTTGATGCTGGTCATGGCGCTGATCCACTATGCCGGACAGATATTGACCACCAAAAAACAGGTTGCTCCAAGAGAGATAGTCATGGAAGCAGTGCCGACCGCCAGCCCCAGTGCAACCCCGACAGCGGTGATCACCCCGAAGCCTTTATCCTCGGCGGAAAGGAACAGACTTTATGGACCGTGTGTCAATTTGCCGGTGCTGATGTATCACCACGTGGAACGGGAAGAGGAAGCCGTCAAAAATAAACGGACCGGGCTGAATGTACCACCGGAGATGTTTAAAAAACAGATGACATATTTGAGCGAGAATCATTTCACAACAATTACCCCAGCCGACCTGGTCAATTTTTTCGACTATGCAAAAGCTTTACCGACCAAACCAATAATGATTACCTTTGATGATGGATATGTGGATGTCGGAGACTTGGCCTTTCCCATAATGCAAGAACTAGGAATAAAAGCAACGGTCTACCTACCCACCGGATTGATGGACAACTTAGACTACTTAACCTGGTCGAAGATCGAGGAGATGAAATCTTCGGAACTAATGACTTTTGGAAACCACACATGGTCTCACAGAAATGTGGGGGCGGATAAGGAGATTGTGAAGTATGAAATCTCGACGGCCGACAGACAACTAGCCGAAAAAGGACTTGATGAACCAAAAACTTTTGTCTATCCATATGGTCTGGAAAATTTCTCAACCGAGAAACTGCTGGACGAAATGGGATACAAATTAGCGTTTACCACAGTACACGGAAGAATGCTGTGCGAAAAACAAAGGCTGTCACTGCCACGTATCAGAATAGGGAACGCTCCTTTGTCGGTTTTTGGAATATAAGGGTTTTAACAGTCTAGGCTATTTTCGTAAATACTTTTTGCCTTTGAGGACTTCGGGAAGAAGATCTTCTTGAGAATACATTTCGTACCCTGAACCATAACCGAGACCCTTCATGAGTTTGGTGGGAGCGTTTCTCAGATTCAGAGGGATAGATAGATTCCCATACTGAGCCACGTCGGACTGGGCGGCGCGAAGAGCGTCGTACGCAGAACGATTTTTGGCACAAGCCGCGAGATAGGCCACGCCATGTGCCAAGTTGATAGCGCACTCGGGATAACCTATTTGTTGACAGGCCTGGAAGACAGCATTGGCGACTACCAAAGCAGTTGGCTGAGCGATTCCAATGTCTTCGCTGGCGAAAATAACCATGCGGCGGGCGATAAACAAAGGGTCCTCACCGCTATCAACCAAACGGGCGAGATAGTAAAGAGCGGCATCGGGATTGCTGGCTCGCATAGATTTGATGAAGGCGGAGATGACGTTGTAGTGTTCCTCCCCTTTCTTGTCAAATCTGAGGAATTTATTTTGAATGGCGTTTTTGAAATTATCGATGGTGAGGGACTTGTACAGATTGTAAGTGGACTCGATAAGGCCGATAGCTTGGCGAGCATCTCCGTTGGCGAACTCCGAGAGCCACTGCCTCACATTATTATCCATTTTGGTTTTGAGGGATTTGGTTGCACGATCTATGATCTGAGCAATATCTTCCGGTGAATGTTCCTTGAGAACGAAAACCCGACAGCGAGAAAGGAGTGGTGGAATTATCTCGAAGCTGGGATTTTCGGTGGTGGCACCAATAAGGGTAACTTTGCCCGACTCAACAAAGGGCAGGAGAAAATCTTGCTGGGCTTTGTTGAAGCGGTGTATTTCGTCCAAAAATATAACAATGGGCTTGGTGGCTTTGTTTTTTTCTCCGGCAATCTGACGGATATCATCTTTGCCGGCAGAGACGGCCGACAACTCATGAAAATCAGCCTCGATAGCGTCGGCATAAATCCTGGCAATAGTGGTCTTGCCTGTACCCGGAGAACCCCAAAGGACGAAGGAGAATATTAATTTGTTTTTGATTGCCAGACGTAGAGGCTTTCCCTCACCGGTAAGATGGTCCTGGCCGATAAATTCATCTAATTTTCTGGGTCTGATGCGGGAAGCCAGTGGTTCGACTGATTTGGTCATGTTCGGTTTTTGTTTGGGTATAATACTATCTTAAGCAAAGTATGGGAAAATATCAATATGTTGAAAAACGACACATCGTGGGACAAAGTCAGCAAATGGTACGGATCGATTGTGGGTGAGAAGGGACATTTCTATCATCAGTCCCTGATTATTCCACAGACCCTAAAACTCTTGGGTATAAAACCCGGAGACAGATTGATTGACGTAGCATGTGGACAGGGAGTGCTTTCCAGGAGATTACCGGAATCGGTAAAATATGTGGGGCTGGATGCCTCGAAGAGGCTTATCGATGAAGCCAAAAGTTTGGATAACAATAAGGCACATCGATATTTGGTGGCTGACGCGACCAAGAGTTTTGGCCTAAGGGAGACTTTTAATAAGGCGGCAATTATTTTGGCTCTTCAAAATATTAAAGAGCCGGAAAAAACAATTCAGCATCTGAGTGAGGTAATGGAGAAAAACGGTGAGTTGGTCATAGTGTTGAACCACCCGTGTTTTAGAATCCCACGCCAGAGTAGCTGGGAAGAAGACCAGTCAAACAAGATGCAGTATCGAAGAGTTAACCGATACATGACTCCTCTGGAAATACCCATAAATGCTCATCCGGGAGAAGAGAATTCCCCGGTTACGTGGTCTTTCCATCACCCGATTGAAGATTATTCAAACTATCTCTTTGGTAACGGTTTCCTGATCAAAAAAATAGAGGAGTGGACATCCGAAAAAAAGAGCGAGGGAAAGGCGGCCAAAATGGAGAACCGAGCCAGAGAAGAGTTCCCGATGTTTATGGCGATACTGGCGGTAAAAAAGTAGTCACGACCTCGTTTATTTTTTCTATTGATAGGGCCAATCTTTTTTCTTTGTCTCCACTGACTATAATGTAATTAAGATTTCTCTTTTTTAGTTCTTCGATAAATCTGTGATGCATATTTTCTCTGATGCTTTCACCATCCCTAGTGCCGTCTTGAACAAAAGGGATATCGATATTGGTGATAATATAGAGATCGGCAGTGGCGGTATCGGATATTCTTCTTAATTTCTTGCTCATAAACCCCACATAACGCTCATGCCAAAGTTCGGTGGCAAAACAATCGGTATCGCAAATAATTAATTTTTTTGCCTGCTGAGTAAGAGCATTTTCCATTTCATTTTGGATCCTGGCTATGTGGGTAAATTCTCTCGTCTGCCAGTGATTGCGGTTTTTACTGGTCATTTTTCCTTCATAGTAAGTTCGACCATATTCCGGTACCCAGGGAGTTTGGAAATGGAGAGCCAGGTCCCTTGCTAAGGTAGTAGTGCCGGTTGATTCGGCGCCGACGATTACTATGCGGATAAAATATTTTTGGGTTTCTTTGGGTAAGAAGTCCCAATATTTATTGACATCCGACCTGATCTTGCTGGCACTAATTGGGACAAACTTGCGCTTTAAATCGACTAAAACGTGTTTGCTCCCCATATATCTGGCATAAGGCTCTCCATATTTTTCGGAGGTAAAAACCGCTTCGGGGACAAAGCCTAAAAAATCGACAGATATTTTTGCCCAAGTTTTGGAAAGATCGGTAGAATCAGAATCTAAAGAGATGTCGTGATGATAGATTTTTACATCTATTTTGGGAAAGGTTTTTTTAATCCAATCGGCTCTTATTTGGGGTTCAATTTGGTAAAGATCGGTTTGACAAACGATGACGGTAACCTTTTTTGAATTTCTTATGGCCGTCTCGATGAGATATTGATGGCCTTTGTGAAAGGGATAGAACTTGCCTATGACGAGACCTGTCCTAAACTTCTTTGGCATATCCTTTGAGGGTTTTTGACCAATCGTAAACACCTTTGAAAGCGTTTATCAGAAAGAACGCATACAGTAGGGCCAGGAAGATGACACCTTTTTGGTAGTACAGAAAGACACCGATGATATCGACAATGATCCACAAATACCAGTTCTCAATTTTCCTTTTGACCAGATAGACGTTGGCCACAAAGCTTGCTGCCGTGGTGAAAGCATCCATAAAAGGAAATGAGGCGGCAACAGGAAAGAGAACCGGAAAAATTAAATGAATATTGGACATAAAACCGGTCAAAGCAAAGGTGAGAAGGGCGATTGAGGCCAGCCCGATCAGATTGAAGTTTCGACCGGCATGACTGACGGCCAGTTCGTCGTTGGCATCCCTTTCCCTTGCCAGAGGATGAGTCCAGACCCACCAACCCCAAAAACCTGTGAGAAGGTAGTAGAGCTGCTCAAATAGATCGGAATAAAGCTGGATTTGGTAAAACAGAAAACCGTAGAGAACTACGCCTATCAGACCAATCGGCCAAGAAAGTACTTTGTTTTTGGCGGAAAGATAAACCGACCAGCCGGTAAAAAGGGTACCGAAAAATTCGATATAACTCATGGGGTAGTTGAAGATAGTAAAGAAGATGGTATCCACCCCAAAGAAGTTTTGTATGGTCATGGTGTAGGTTATACACCCTATTTAGTGTCTTGTCAACACTATCTTATGGACTATAATGAGCTTATGGATAATATTGTCGACCCACAACGCTATTTGGAAAGAATGAGCAAACCACTTCAGGAGAAGCTAAAAATAGCCAAGTACATTCCTCAAGAGGCCGGCACCCTCTTGGACGTGGGCTGTGCCGACGGAACAATTACTTTGGCGCTGGCCGACATGTTTCCGCATATGAGTTTTGTGGGAATTGATTTGAATGAGGGATTTCTTAACATTGCCCGAGAGAGAATCGGAGAAAGAAAAAACGTCAGCTTTGAGCATGGATATTTGCGAGAGAGGTTGAGTAATCCGGAAAGATTCGACGTGGTGCTTTTCTGTTCGGTTCTGCACGAATTCTATAGTTATGGAGAGGGAATCTCGACCATTGTTAAAGCTCTTTCCGATGCCCATGAAATACTTAATAAGGGAGGTACCCTAATTTTGCGAGATATGATCTTGTACGACTATGCCGGCAAGTCCGAGCTCTGGGTAGAAGAAACAAAAAATAAAGTCAAGACCAAAGAAGAGATTCGGTATCTCCTCGCGGATTTTGAAACCATATTTGGGCCCACCAAGACGGTGAAGCAGCTTAACCACTTTCTGCTGAAATATATGTACGCCGATAATTGGGAGAGAGAAGGAAAAGAAAATTATGTCCCGGTGTCTTTTGAACAATACGACCAGATACTAAAGCTGTTGGGAATGCTAGTACTATTCCAAAGATCTTCGACTATCCCCTATTTGAAAGAAAAGTGGGCGGGTGATTTTGGATTCTCGGAAGCAGAGCTGGAAAGCTTTAGATCGACAGGTATCATTGTCGCCAGAAAATAATACCAAAGCCTAAAAGTTGACATAAGAAAAAGATTCCACTAGACTGGATCCCTGGGAATGAAACATTACCAGAATATAAGTTTAGTCGTCAATAAGGCCGTAGGGCCTCTTTTTTTTGGCGATTTTAGAGGAAAGGAGGTGAGATTTGATGGCTGAAAAAATGACCTTTCAAACGTCCGGCTTGATCAAAGGTAAAACCAACTACATGAAATAGAATTTTGGGGACACGATGCAGGGGAGTTCACCCTGGAGGAAATCACAGAAGTACTCGAGACTCTGGAAAACTTGCCTGAAGGGGAGGAAAATCCGGACACAACCGGAAGATAGAGTAAAATGTGCTGGTACATTCATTTTGTGATCTGGAGGAGGCACGGATGGAGTCCGCAGTAAACCATATGTTCTTACCGATACTGCCGGGGAAACTGAATTCTGAGGTCTTGGCGGAGGCGTTAGACATCGAAAGGCTAAGAGAAGAAGTAGTCGGCCGGCTATCCCAAATTGAAAAGGAAGACCGTGGACATTTCTGGTGGCAGGACAACGAACTGATGGACATCTTTAAAACTGTCTACCAGAGCGGTTGTATCCAGTTGCCGACGGATCCTGTAGAAAAACTACGATGGATCGCCTTACTTTGCGTCGCCATGAGTAACATCGAAGGTTTCTCGTGTGGAAACTTGATTTTGCAAGTAGATTTTCTACCTGACGACATGCTGGAACTTTATGAAAATGCTTACAGCGTTGACATTTTCGAAGAGGTGGCGAAGCTAAGGAAACAGTTGGCCGAACAAGGCTGGATGTCAGTTTTTCCAGATTGGTAATGGTTAGGCCGGTATGAAACCGGCCTATTTTTATTATCGGTGAACGTCTAATGGTATAATAAAGTGTGGGAAACTTAAAAGGAAATATACCCTGGAACAAGGGAAAGACTAAAGAAAATGACGCTAGTGTAAAGAAAATTTCTGACACGATGAAAAAAATGAAAATTGACAATTTTGCCAAATGGAGGAATGAGGCCAAAAATCAGGGAGTGATACCTAGCAGCGAGAGAAGATTGTCAAAATCTAGAGAACAGGCGTTTTTAATCGGATTAATATTGGGAGATGGGAATATTAGCAGATTTCCGAGAACTGAATGCTTGCGATTAACTTTGGGAACCGACAAACCAAAGCTAGCAGAATATGCTGTTAGGATCATTGAGACTGTGTTTGGAAAGACTCCATCTTTGATTAAACGAAATAACTCAAATTGCTACAATGTCACTATTTATCAGAAATTTTTGAGTCATCGTCTTGGGATTCCGGCTGGTGCTAGAGGAAAATTGGATATCCTACTACCACCTTGGATTTGGGATAGTAAAAGATACTTACTTTCTGCCTTAAAAGGACTCTTTGAAGCCGAGTCTTCTTATTGCGTTCATCTGAAGACATGTACCTACAATTTTGAATTTAGTAATAGAAACACATCGCTTTTGAATGAGGTTGAAATGAGTTTGGTGTTTCTGGGTTTCCATCCAGAAAGAAGAAAGACGGCGGTTAGACTTAGGAAGAGAGCTGAAGCTGTTGAGTTTAGAGAATTAATTAATTTTCGAAGCTATCCTTGATATAATACATACATCTTTGCCGGGTCGTCTAATGGTTGGACGTCGCCCTCTGGAGGCGAATATTCTAGGTTC
>CAYHNG010000022.1:0-14143 GCA_964357975.1 uncultured Pseudomonadales bacterium | reverse complement strand
CTCTCGCTTCGCTCGCAGTTGAAGCTTATTGCGGGGTTTCTTTAGGCATTAAAAAGGCCTGCTCAAAAGCAGGCCCAGCAAACAAGTTCTAATTCGTCACGATGACGAGGATGACAGCCACGATTAAAGCGGCGAGAATGATCAAAGACCACCAGGAGAACACCGAAATGGCAGAGATAGCGACTACAGTCGCCCAAACGATCCAGAAAAACTTGTCGTTGTAAAAACCGAAGGGTAGAAGCAAGGCCAGCAAGCCAGCCACGATGCCAATTACCAACTGACCGTCGAAGTAGGCATAGGTAGCCATACCAACAGCGGCCACCGACATCCCAGAACCAGCCAGAACAATCAGCACGGCCAGCGTTAACCAGGTTCTTTCCCAATCCCAATCGATGTACATGTGAGCTCCTTTGTGTTTTTCAGGTACAGGCACAAACAATCAACTTATGCCTAGATTGTACCACAGGAACGTATATTTGTCAACTATAGGCCGAGCATGATATACCCTACACATATCTCACACCTTAATAAGGAGTAATGATGAAAACCAGTCAATTCTTTGTTCTGGCTTTGGCCTCCCGCAATGGCCTTTCTTATTTCGATCTTTCTTATTCTCACTACGGCCGGTACACTCGGCTGGATCGAAATATTGGCAGGTTTCGGATTCGGCGCCATCGCCCTTCTGGGCTTCTCCACTCTTATCCGAACCAAACCACGCAGTTTCCGTACTCCAAACTAGCCACCAGGCTAGTTTTTCTGTACCCAGTCCACCTCTGGCGGAGCCACAGAAAACCCCCGCCGATGGCGGGGGTTAAATTTATTTACTAGGACGATACGGATCGAGACCGAACTGTTCGGCCGCCGCCACCTCAATGGGGGTCGGATCGAAGATATCAATCATGTAAAACTGATCAATTATCCCCGTTTCCATCCGAACTTGACCAAAAACGATGGGGTCAGTTCTCGCACGAACAATTTTATGGATGTCCCACTTTGGGGCCTCCGCCGCAATATAGAACTGCTCAAAACAGCCGGACGCTACAGCCAGCTCCATACGTTGTTTGGTTACTTGAGGAATCGAGCCGGCAAACCGAGCGGCAATCGTCACATCACTTCTTTCCGATCTGGCGATTTTGGCGAGATGTTCCACTACAGGAAGGTACTGCATTGCCAAAAGTGGATGCAGGTACGGGTCAGTTCTAAAGTCACACTCCACCATACCGCCGGTTAAGTCCGGAATGACCGTCAGGGAAAAATCTCGGGAGTCCCAGGACATGGTCATAAACTCCGGCAGCTTATCTTTCCTCTGCCAAGAAAGAAACGAAGGAAACAGTCTTTTGGGGTAGCCTTTCTGAGCCATCTCAAAATGTTTCAGTGTATTCTTGAGTTTAACCTTCGCTTCTGCGCCGGTCTCTTGTACATTTTCCACCCCGAAGTATTTTCCACTCCGGATGTACTTCTGCACCACCTCCATCTCTTTGGCGATGGCTTTATACGTACCAGCTAACCATCGGGGGTCCGGATTACGAGGAACCACCACCACCCTGCCCTGAACCTTTCTAAACAGATCGTTTTCGTCTGCCTTAATCGTTATCGACGGTTTGGTTAACAGTTCCAGGTCCATCGTTACCTCCTGCCTTCTTTAGAAACTTTTCATCGACCCTCAACTCCGCATTAATGTCTTTCACGTTGATCACAATCTTCTTGTCGGCCCGCTTGTTTCGCGGTCTGGACAGATATCGGATCTGAGATCCATCATCTCGATGCGCGACCAAAGTTGGGCGGGGATACCGTCTCATCGCAACCGCGATCGAACCAATAATAATTAACAATGGTACCAACCAACAGTTGGTCGATACGGCCGGACCGGCAGAGGGTAAGAAAAATAGAGTCGCTACTACAATAGCCGTCACGACTGAGTTCCACACCAACACCGGCACCCAATCTTTCGTGATAAAGAATACCAGTAAAGACACGAGCAGGATTACTGCAACGTATGCCAACAAGTACCCACCCACAGGGCTATCATTAAAGCTCCAGAGGTACATTGTTTTATCCAGACGGGAGAAAGGCAGCCATTTAAACCAAACTTGCTTCGTCGAAATCGATCCGTCTCGCAGAGTAACTTCGGCCGTAATGATGTATTCACCCGATTCGGTCAAGATGACTGGCGGACATTCTTGGTCAACGACATTGGCCTTTACCAAACACGAAACGGTCTCTGTCTGACCACCCACGGTATATTGAACCAACTTGTCTCTTCGAAAAGTTGAGCTAATCAATACAGAGATACTCTGAGAAGGAATTCCCAAATAACCATCCCGAACAACCTCGTCCATAGAAGGAGAAGTAATCAGGATGGTACCTGTTTCTTGCGGATCCCATCTGAAGACAACTTCACTTATCGAGACTGTGCCATCCAGAAGCTCAACTTCGGCTCTAATTGTATATTCGCCCGCTTCTGTCAGAACTACAGACGAGCAGATTTGATCGACAACGTTGGCTTTCACCGAACAGTCGAAGGGTTCTTCATTATTGACGAGGAAGTGTACTACTTTATCAGTTTGGTAAGTTGAGCCAACCACCAAAGGAATCGATGGAGAATCCTCCAGAAAATCATCCTGGATGATTTGACCCCAATACGGAGACGAAAAGGAAATCGTGCCCGTTTCCTCAGGTGTACAGGCTGATACTAAAAAGGCCAAAATGATAACGGCCAAAATGCTTACTACCAAAGATCGTTTCATTTGACCTCCAATGTCAAAGATCTCGGATCACAAAAACTAGTGAAGTTTAACTTATAGCTATGCACACGTCAACCAGGTCCAAACAGGCAACACCCTATATACTTGATAAATAGCCTCCAATATGGTACAATTCCCCCACTAGTACGTTTACACTCTGCCTCTGGCAGGCAAAATTCTTTCACAAAGGAGGTCTCATGACACTCAAAGTACTATTAGCACGACATGGGACCTCACTCCCATACGAAAACATTGATGCCGACAAAGATATCGTGCGTCAGTCCAAGTTCACGCCGCTCGGCCCGAGAGGTATTTTGCAGGCTCAGCTGTTAGGCAAAAAGATAGCTACACTCAAACCGGACGTGCTTCTCAACAGTCCTTACCGCCGAGCCGCAGAAACCGCCGAAATTATTGCTCGGTTTGCCCCTCTCTGTCCCAATGCCATCGACGATCTTCGCGAAATACGCCGGATTGTCGACGGTCACAGTGTGTACAGCCAACTCAATCTGGACTACAAAAAGTGGCGGGGTGAAGCGATTAAGCGGGGCGATATGGTTGGTAAGTTTCATCCACACGACCAGTCGTTTGGTGAGTACCTCGCCCAAATTCTGAGAGTCAAGCATTGGCTGCCCAAGGAGTTCGATAATCAGACAGTCCTAATTGTGGGTCATTCCCAATTCAGCTCCATGTTTATCTCCTCCGCCTTATTGGGTGACAAGCCATCCCCGAGCTCCCTATTTACTTACTTCAATCGGTACTTCATGACTCACGCCGCCCTCACCACCCTCGAGTATCACTATCGGCACGGATGGAAGGTGATCGACTTCAACAACACTTCCCACCTAAAGTAAACGCCCCGCATCTGCGGGGCGTTTTTCGTTCCAGATCGGTCACTCTGGTTGCTTTCAGAAAATATGAATAAGGAAAAGAATCGATGATGTAATGTAGATCAAAAACCCTAGATAGGCATCGATTGCTCCTTTAAAACCAAACAAGTGCGGAATACTAGTACTGATAACAAATCCCAGAATTCCGAAGACAAGGGCCAACAACGGTGAAAAAGACTGCATCGCTATTCCCACCACAGCCATGAATATCAAGATCAAAACCCCCAGTAAAATCTCTATCACAAAAACCGCGAAGGCTTTTAGAAGACTCATTTTTTCTCCTATCAATCAATTTTCTTAACGTTCTTGAACTATAAGGTATTTTATCACACAGTTCTATACTTTCCCCCGCTCTCAGCCACCATTCCGCACAGCGTCAGCTCGGTCAACCTCCCCAGAACTTGAGACACGTTCATTTTAAGCAGTCTCGCGAGTTCGTCCACCGACCTCTCCCCATCGGCCAACAGTAGCAACATCGGATCGTTTGGGTATTCCATTCCCAGCTTCAATTGACCAGGCATTAGCCCCATCTCTTCCAGTACCTCTTCTGCACAAGTCACCGCTCTGGCTTTTCCGTCTCGGATAAGTCCGTTAGTTCCTTCTGCCACTCGGCTCGTCACTTGTCCTGGTATGGCCAGAAGTTTTTTTCCAAATCGACTGGCCAACTTGGCCGTAATCATACTTCCGGATTTTGTAGAGCCTTCCACTACCAGCACTGCGTCCGAAATTCCTGCCACAATTCTGTTTCTTTGAGGAAAATACCACAACAGTGGTGCCGTCTTTCCCTCATACTCTGACACAATCAAACTATTAACTTCTACTATTTTCTGATACAGTTCTTCATCTTGGGAGGTTACCTGCCAATCAATACCCCATCCCAAAACAGCAATTGTTTTCCCTCCATTTTCAATACTGGCACGGTGCGCCGTCTGATCGACCCCGTACATAAAGCCGGACACGACCGTCACACCTCGTTCAACCAACAAAGGCATCCACTTCTCAATCACTCTTTGGCCATACTCCGTCATGCGTCTGGACCCCACAATCGCGAGCTTCGGACTCGCATCCAAAAGCAAATCAATATTCCCCTTGTAATATAAGCTTTTTATCTCAGGCTTGACCTTCTTCAGGCTTCCACTCCAGTTCCCCTTTTCTAGCTCCATTCTTTAATCATAGCCCCCTCCAATCCACTAAACCTGCCTCCATTAGGCAGGTTTTTCTTGACTTTATAGGCTGAAAATGATATAATCTCGTGAATTGGTGGCTTGCGCTTGCAAGCTGCACACTGACAAAAGGAGAGAAAACATGAGTATGTTCTTTTATGCCTTTCTGCTAGGCTTTCTGGTCTCCAGCGTTCCACCCCTTTTCTCGGAGAAGGAAGGAGGAAGTAAGATTGTCTGGACGTTACTGAGCCTTGTCGGCAATATTATCTTGGCTGGCATTGCCGCCTACTTCTTCATGCCTGTTGGAGCCGGGCCTCTCGGAGGTTTGCTCAACCTCTGGCCGGTATTTCTAATCAACGCTATCGTGGGTGGAGCTTTCGTTGCGGCGGACTCAAACGACAATCATCACATGATCGGAGTATCCGGCTCATCGATAGCGCTGGCTCTAATACTCATCATTTTCGTGGTGAATGGCGTCGGTGGCTGGATTGGTCGCGACCGAGAACGTTTTGCTTATTCAAACGTCGAAACCAAACCGATCAGCGAGATGCCTTGGGGAGACAACAATCCCAAACCGGTGGTTAGCGAGGGCAACGCCAAGACTTTGTTTTCCGGCGCACTACCCCAATCAACCTCCACCGGGCGTCCTGTCGTTGGCCGCTACAAACTAGGAGACGTGGTCAAGCAAGAAATCAACGGCCACATCTACTGGCTTGGAATGCTTACCTACAACAGCGACTTCGCTGGCGCGTGGGATGAAAGCATCAAAATGGTCCCCGGATACATGATCGTCGACGCCGAAGACACCAAGTCGAAGGCCCAGTGGGTTGATTACGAAATCAACTACTTCTCCGGCGGATTTTTCGGACGTGACACTCATCGTCTGCTTTATTTTGCCGGCTACCCGAACTACGTTCAGGTCGACCCGACCATCGAAAAGTCGGACGAAGATGGGAAGCTTTACGAGACCATCGGTCTCGCCAAGTACAACTTCTCCGTTCTTCATCTCAAAATCGAAAAGATCGCCATCATCGACGTCACTACCGGTAACATTTTTCAGGTCTGTGATCTAGGTACGTGCCCTGACTGGATAGATCGTCAGGTTGACGATACGGTAGCGACAGACGCCGTGACTTGGTTTGGCTGGTACATGAAAGACGACTGGTTCAACCCGTCCGGCCGCGATACCTTCAAGGCAGACGACGTCCCGGTATTTGTTTATTCACCGGAAACGGGCAAAGAATTCCAGTTCCTCATGACCTCAACCTCCTCGGCCGACAACACGGCCACCGGTGTCCTGTACTACAAAACAGACTCCATGAAGGGTGTCTATTACCAGGTCTCCGGGGATCCGTTCCCGTTGGGCAATCAGGTAGTAGACAAGATCCAGCAGAACGCCGTGATCTCCGTGTCCAAGTACATGGTCGATCAGATGTTGTTAATCAACATCTCAGGACACTGGTCTTGGCTGGCGACCCTATCCACCAACAACCCTCCGTACGGGACCCAGTATCAGGGTGTTGCCTACGTACTGGCCACCTCGTCCCCCGACGTGACCTCGGTAGATGTTCAGTTCGACAAGGATCCTGCTATGGCCCTGGTCAAGTACCAAGCCTGGCTGAAGCGCTACGAAAATGGCGCCCGCGGAACCCTCACCGGCCATGTCACCGACGTTGGTGTTTTCCAAAAAGACGGCAACTCCGTCTTTACCATGTTCATCACGGATGACAACACCGGCCAAATGGTTACCGCCATCGATCCCACCACCGGCGTAAACCAGCCAGTGTTCTTCACGGTCGTTGTCGGCAATGATACTCGCGAGATCACCATGACTCAGCCCGGAGATCAGGTCCAGATCGAGTATTACTCTTCAACTTGGAACGAGTACATCGTCACCAAGCTCGATAATCTCGACCGCCCCAAGCTCTCTGATTTACTGAACAACGCTTTGAAAGCGTTCATGGGTCTCTTCAGGTAATCTCTTCCCGCCCCTGCATCTCGCAGGGGCGTTTTTTTGGTGCTAATTTGGTGCTAAAATGAAACTGTGATCATCGAGTTTACCAACGCTGTTCCTCCCAAGGGACATTCGGCCATATCGGTCGCCATTGTCGTGGCCTCTTGCGCCTTCTTTTTTATTCCCACATCCTTGATAGTTCTTGGTTATTTATCTTCCCAACCCACCGGCTCTCTCATCTCCCCTTTACCACAAGGTGTTCTCAGCAACCAAAATACTAACCCATCGCCTACCGCCACACCCCTCATCGCCGCCCCCAAAGATGATGATACTTCAACCAAATCCAGCGTCCTTTCCGAGAGTGCCAGCAACATCACCGACAAAACGGCCACCATCTCCGCCGGTCTGAGTGAAGTCGCTGTCCAAGATCCGGATATCAATGTCACCAGCCAAATTTATCTCTCTTCTCGGCCGGATGACAAGTCCATTTACTCCGTCAAAAGCAAACAGGAAGGTCAGATGGTCATTACCGCTAATACTCCGTTTGATACCGTGCGATACGTTGACTACCATATCGTGAATCCCTAAAATGTCAGTATGCGCAGTAGTTTAGAAAAGCTCTCCACCCAAATCTTACGCTTCATTCCTTTGGTACTGGCTTTCCTCACTCCTCTCTTTTTTCTCCCCATTACCTCTGATCCATATAACTTCAACAAACTCTACCTCGTCACTGCTTTAGCCAGCCTTTCTTTAATTGTCTGGTGTCTCCGCAGTCTCGCGAGAGGCAAATTTTCCCTCAGCCTCTCGCCCTCCTTACTTCCACTCACTGTTTTAACACTGGCCTTTATTGTCTCTTCGGTCTGGCTCAGTCCCATCAAACATGTCTCGCTTTTTGGTCAGACCACTCTCATCGTTTCTTTACTCATCATCTTTATCTCGGTCACTTCTTCGCAAAAAAATTACCTCACCGTCAACTCCATTATCTTCGGCCTCATCTCTTCCGCGACCATTCTCAGTCTCGTCACCATTTTTCATCGCTTTGACTTCCTTTCCCGAATTATTTCTTCCGATTTACTTGCCGGAAAGTCCTTCAATCCGGCCGGCGGGATTCTCTCCGCTCTGGTTTTTACCCTGCCTATCCTCATTTCTACCGTCGGCTATCTGATTGCCCACAAAAATCGTCTTCTCAGATCACTTCTTTTTGCCTCGATCATCGCGATGATTGTGGCCAGTCTTATTAATCTCACTCTTCTCTTCCCTCAAAGTGGTCAACAAGTCCTCTTTCTACTTCCTTTTAGGGCCGGTTGGTCCATTGCCATCGATACTTTCAAAAATTGGCCAACGGCTTTGTTGGGCTTTGGACCAGGCACTTTCCTCTCTGTTTTTACTCGTCTACGGCCCAACTTTCTTAATGCGGATAACGCCCTTTGGCTTATCCGCTTTACGGAATCGAGTAGTTATTTCTTAACTCTGATCACCACTACCGGTATCATCGGGGCTCTCTCTTTCTTCTTCGCCTTTATCAAACCAATAATTGTCTCGCTTCGATACCAGCAAACCAACTCTACTCACCCCACCTCCGTGTTTCTATCATTGGCACTTTTTGCCTCTCTACTCTCTTACCTTATTACTCCCACCGGCATTGTTTCTCTTGTTCTTGGTTTTCTCTTGTTAACAGCCCTCACCATCGAATTCAAGCTCCTCAATTTTGCGGCCATCAAAGACCTCACTCTCAGTCTCCAAGCCGAAGACGATGCTGACAACATTTATCATGATCTTTCCCAAACCAAAAAACATTCTCCCAAGTCCCTTGTGTTATCCGGCATTTTAACCGTCGCCTCGATCATCCTTATTACGGCTTACTGGTATTACGCCATCCCTGCTTATTCCGCCTCAGTTGCCGCCAAACAAGCCGAAGGCCTTCTCAAAACCAACCCTGTCGGGGCATATCTCAAGGAAATTAATGCCGGCAAGCAGGATCCTTTTAATTACAACAATCCTCTTTCACTTTCTCAGTTCTTCAAATCAATTACCATAAATCTTCTCAACAAAAAGGACGCCACTGCCGAAGACAAGAAAAATGCTACTGACTATATGCAAAGAGCCATCGATTACGGTAAACAAGCGGCGCTGCTTGATTCATACAACGTTCTCGTCTGGGAAAATTTGGCGGACATCTACCAATCTTTTATCGGTTACGCCGAGGGGGCTCAAAACTTCGCCGTTTCACATCTTGCTCAAGCCATAGTTTTAGATCCCTCAAATCCTCAACTCCGTCTTCGTCTTGGCGTTTTGTTTTTTAATCTTGGCGACTCGGATCAGGCCATCAAGATTGTAAGCCAAGCCACTGAATTGAAACAGAACTGGGATATTCCTTATTACAATATTTCAGCTATTTATAAATACAATAAGGATTATTCTCGCGCCCTCCAATACATTCGAGCCGGTATGCAGTACACCAGTCAAACTTCACCGGACTATGCCAAAGTCTTGGAAGAAATAAAATCTCTGGAAAAGTTACTGCCCTCACCCGGTTCCACTCCTTCCGCCACCGTCAAATAACCTTCGCTTTCCATCACCTGGACACCATGTACAATATGTAGTTGTAATCTTGACAATCCATTTTGAAAGGCGGTGTTCTTGCTCACCAAAAAACTCATCCCCACACTTCACGGAAGATACCTCGTTCCCGCCCGGAGGTTGGCCATTTATGATTTCCCGGAAGAGCTGGCTATTTGGGCATTTCATTTTGCCGGCGTCAAAGCTCACTCGGACACCCATCATCCCTCTAAGCAAACCAATATCAATATATTGGACGAGAATGGACGACAGTTTGGCAGCATTTCCTTCGAATCGGCCAAGTCACAGGATATGGTCTGGGTCATCATCTGCGATGTTTCCAAAACCGGCTTTTTTAAATCAACCATCGAAACTTATCTGACCGAAGTCATGGGGCTCACCCTCCCCCAAGAAACAAAATAGTTCACAAACCCCGATCGCTGATCGGGGTTTTATTTTGTGGACCCTATCGGGCTCGAACCGACCACCTCCTCAATGCCATTGAGGCGCTCTACCAGATGAGCTAAGGGCCCAATCTAACAACCTGATTATAGATCATGTT
This sequence comes from uncultured Pseudomonadales bacterium, assembly GCA_964357975.1. Lineage (GTDB taxonomy): Bacteria > Patescibacteriota > Microgenomatia > UBA1400 > MFAQ01 > UBA10133. Next base: position 4,274 of record CAYHNG010000022.1, on the reverse strand, counting down.
AGCCAGTGATTCTAGTTCAAGCTGAATTCTTTTGTCAATATAGTCAACTCTCAACACTCCCCTGTAATCCTTATTTAAAGTCGGTTTACCAACCGATCTTGGGTCAATCCTCGTTTTGTAAAACTGACAATTTTCAACCACAATTATTTTTCGCCAATATTTTTCAAGTTCTTCAACATCTTGATCTGCGCGACATTGAATGGTGAACCTAAATTTGTCTGGATTAATAGGAAAACATAACTTTAATAATTTGATAAAAAGAACAATTATCTTGGGATCTGAATTCCCAAGATAGAAGCCAGAACATCTCGTTGATTTTGACGCCTCTCCCAGACATAGCATTGCCAACGCGATTTTAGCCGTATCCACATTCATTATTTTTCGTGAAACATTGAAGTTTCCCCTATCAAGTGACTGGAGATACGCCTTCCTTATAGCTCTGTTAGTGTCCACAGCTTTTCTTCGAGCCTTAACTAGCTTTACGGCAATTTTCGTTGACAATAAATTCTGTTTTTCGGGTGAAATTGCAACAGTGCGGAACCAGTAGGAATAAGTACTTTTGGGTACAGATATTTTCAACTGTTCGTTGATCTCTTGATACGTGTTACCTTGTAATCGAAGTTCGATGGCTTCATTTATTGTCTCAATCGGATACAGCTTCATAATACAATCGTACTATAGATGTACCCATATATATAAATAGATCTTAGTTCGAACCTCCTTTGATTGCTTCTGCTAACTATTATAGGTATAATCACCGCAGTAAACTCAGTTCCTTAATTTTTTACGCCTTATGCAAAGGAGGTAACCCATGCGCAAGATCTCTTTTTGGCTGACTGTTTTCACGATTCTGATTACCGCCTGCACCAGGAGCTATCATCCGACCTCGACACCCGCAGCTATCCCACCTGCAGCCCTGATCCCTCTTACGACCACTATTAGCACCCCTTCTCAGGCACCAACTCAGGCACTCGAGCCAATCACTGTCAATACTTACGGCTGTCTGCACACCGGAATTGTCTTTTTAAATGGAGACCCTGCCGGATTCGAGTGCAATTTAGGCACACGGGAGGCAGCTTTCACTTTCGCCTTTGGTGAAACAGTGAACACCGCCCTCTTTGCCTCACCGGAACCGGTGGCGGCCGGACAGTCGGTATCCATTACCACTTACGCCAACATCGGTAATGAGAGCGGCACCTGTGTCTTAACCGATTCTCGGACCGGCGCCCCTCTGCAATCTACATTGATCCTCCAGGAGAGTCTCACCATCCACTCCGACTGTCTCGTTGGAGGCAAACAGCTGACGATGGCCTACAACATCAAGGTCATCCCCTCCACGTGCGTCCCGACGGTTATCTGGGAAAGCCAAACACCGGAAAACTTCAACCTAAAATCGGGCGGGGTTTACCTGGTGGAAGTTGCTTTCCCGAACGTCACCGGAGTTGACGCCTGGTGGGCTCATGAGACCAGTTGGGTTGAAATTGCCACCACCGGACCGCTCACCTTCTTGGGTGCTGTGGGAAAGGCCTTCGAGTTCCAAAACAGTTGTTCGGACTGGGACCGGATGGAGTGGGAAACCCACAACCTCGTCTCTCCTCCCAACCTGCTGGAAAACTTCCTCCACGCCGGTGTGGTTAAGTAGTATCTCAAATCAACCCCGCCATCTATGATGGCGGGTTTTTAGTGGCTCTTTTTGCTAAAATCTAGTCACGGGCCTGTAGCTCACCTGGTAGAGCGCTGCATTCGCATTGCAGAGGTAGTCGGTTCGAGTCCGATCAGGTCCACACCGACCATCAGGTGGGCTTTTAAATATATAAAATACACTTTGCCATGTAAAATATCTCCTATGCCGGACAAACTACTTATCTGCCAAAACTGTCACAACCCCTTCGTTTATTCCGAATACGAACAAAACTTAGACCGAAAAAACAATCGGCCGGCTCCAGCCTACGACCCCATCTGCGCCAGTATCAAGGCGAGTGAGCAAAAACACCCTCCTAAGCCCAAAAAATAGTCTCCGCTCCAAAAGAAAATCCCCCACTTTCGTGAGGGATTGAAACACTATTCGCCTTTCAGTTCAGCGATCCTATTCTTCATGATGATCAACTGCAAAGGGGTAAAAGCCGTATCACCCCACGGTCTCGGGCCATCAAAGACATAGAGCCCCATGAGGTTGAAGTAGTTATCGTAGAACGTGTAAAGCTTACGTCCATTACACGTCCCGGCTTCATACATTGGTGGCATAGTACCCAGTTTGTTGAGCGCTTTCACCAGATAGTCGGGCATGTCATCGAGATAGAACATCTCCGAGTTGGGAAACTCGGACGGTCTAAAGTAACCGACTTCGTAGGCATCCCCAAGACCAAGCTGGTGACCTAGCTCGTGTGTGGTGAGGTATTCAACCGCCAGGTTGTTCGAAGAGAAAATAATTACTTCACCACTATTCAGAGAGGTTCCAACCATCTCGTTCATTTTCACTGCAATCACGACTGAATCCGCGGGATATTGACTCCTTACCAAACTCAACAGGTCTATCCGCTCCTGATCATTCGTGAATAGGATGATGGTTCCCAGATGCTGGAAGTTCAGGTGGACCGGCTCTTTGACGTAGGCGAAGTCAACCGCCAAACCCTGGAAGTTTTGCCTGATTCTTGAGGACATCAGTCTGTCCATTTCACCGGGGATTTCATCCGGATCGAACCCTACTCCCACAAATAGGACATGGAAGTTTAGCGGGCTGAAGTCAGCCGGTCGTTCGATGTTCAGTGGAGAGTTATTTACCGGGACACCTGTCGGTGTGGGAGCAGTGACTGGAGTAGGCTCGATGGTAGCTGCAAGTACAGATTCGCTCGTAGGAATGACCACGTGTTCTTCTGTCGGGGTAACCACAACTTCAGTTGAGGTGGCCGGCGGTGCCTCCTGTCCCAGCTCGAGTCCATTAATAACCGGCGTCATTGGTACTGGAGTACCGGCCATCCACCTGTCTTGATCCGAACTCTGGTCGTTTATTACACAAAACTCGACCAACGTCCCGGAAACAGGAATCGGCACCGGCAAAACCATATTTAATGCGGGTTGGGTGTAACTATCTAGAGCCACAAAGGTGGCTACGATCACCAAACAAACTACTAGCAAACTTCTAAACATCGCAACCTCCTCGTGGAAAATTTGGATTTTTAGCGTACCCGCGCATTATATCAATCCTATAACACCTTAGCAAACACACCTACAGATACAAAAAATCCCCCAGTCTTATCTGAGGGATCATTGTTTTAACCGGCCATTTTCTTGGCATACGCCAGATTTTCTTGAAACCGCCACCCCATCATCTCGTTTGCCTCTGTCGTCAGGAATCTCCGTCCGGTCATAAACTTCACCTGGTTCTTCCACCCTGCGAGAACTTCGTCCGGAGTTAGCTCGGACAATGATGCTTTCTTGGCCAACTCTGCCATCAAACGAAGGGTCATCTTCACAAATTCATCGTGGCTTGCCCCCAAAGAGCACAAATCGGCGTCGGCCAGCAACTTGGCCATATGGTCCATATTCTCGGCGCGCTGGTGCATGATACCGTCAGTCCACGTCACAACGGTTCCCTGTATCAATTCCTGAACACGCTCGATTTCTGCTTCAGGAATACCGTTTCGACGCATAATGTCGCCCATTTGTTTGGCACTTTCCATCTCGTTCGCCACCGACCCCAATCCTTGTTCAAGATCGTGTCCGGCCGCGGCATAAACGAGGGCAAACCTTGATGATGTCGACAAACCGGCTTTAAACGACAGTTTGATGACGTACTCCATCACCATTTGGGTGTGGAGCAAGCCATGATAGTGTCGTCCGGTATTAAAACCGTTCGCCAAAGCTACCTGACTTTGTGCCTCTTGGAGCACATTTCTCATACTCGCTATTGTCATTAGGAACCTCCAAACCGGATTTTAATTATACCCGGTTATTCTACTCCAAACACCCCATAAAATCAACGCACGTGTCATTTCCCCACCTTCATTGTTTGGGTAAACTCATCAAATGTGGGTGACTTTTGATCTCTTTCCGATCTTACTATCTTATCCTCAGGCACGTAATCGCTCCATGGCACAGCCAGCTTGGGGTCCATGGGGTTTACCGCATAGAGAGCCGTATCCGGCCGCCAAAGATCGTCCACCACGTAGCTATAGTCCATGTGATTTGACAAAGTTAGAACCGAATTTCCAATACCCGGCTCAATAAACAGAGCCCCCCCCTTGATTTCCTCCCCTTCAGGCGTCCGACCATAC
>CAYHNG010000021.1:0-16847 GCA_964357975.1 uncultured Pseudomonadales bacterium | reverse complement strand
TCGCCTCGCTTCGCTCCAGTGGAAGCTTCATGCGGGGTTTCCTGGGCACAAAAAAACCGTGCATTAAAGCACGGTTTCATCTTCGTCGATCGCTTGCGCGCTGTCTCCCTGATCATCGTTGCTTTGGGCGACCATTTTTTCCATCATATGGAGGCACCACCATTCGGCAGACCGGAATCCCACCACATGAGCCACGTCGTCCTTAATTAGTTCAACAGCGTCCATGTCACCTTCGAGCAGGGCGGCCCGTAAGGCTCTGTTTCTGGAGGTGGCCCACTCTAAAGGATTCTGCCTAAGAAAATCTCTGCTGGATTCGTTAAAGGGAGTGTTGGGTAGATTTTGAAGAAAGGCCTCGACACGTTTCAAAAGATCATCACTGGCCAAGTTACACCTCCTGTTAATTTATTTTTTCAAGGTGTCGGTATAAATGTTGAAAGAAAGACCTCCCTGATATGTTTTGCCATTGTCGGTGGAGTTCATGCTGGCACGAGCCAGAACTTCCTGCCCGTCAAAGGTAACATAGGTGTTGAAAAAATGATTGGAGCGATCTTCTTTACCCGGCAGACCATATTTTTGGTGATTTTGAGCGCCGTTGATGGCCAGAGGGTGACCATCTTCGGTTTTTGTCTTGACAGAACCGTTCAGTAGCAGGAGACGAATCAGCTGTCTCCTGGACAAAGAAACCCTTACATTCATGCGCAACATTCCCATTGAACACCTCCGTTTGTCAAAGTATGGCCTATTCTATCACTAATAAGTGAGCCATATTTCGGGTAGAATACAAATATTGCCGGGGTAGCTCAGCAGGTAGAGCGGCGGTATCGTAAACCGCAGGTAGTGGGTTCGAGTCCCACCCCCGGCTCCATGCCATTCAAATTCACCAAAAATGCTGATGGGACAGGATTACTAACCACCGATCATGGCGAGGTTCAGACGCCGGTATTTATGCCGGTAGGTACGGCGGCGACTGTGAAGGCCCTGGACGGGCAAGATATTCGTGGCACAAAAGCCGAAATCGTACTGGCAAATACCTACCATCTCTTTTTGCGACCCGGAGAGAAAGTGGTGTCTGATCTGGGTGGCGTGTCCAAGTTTATGAACTGGAACGGACCCTCTCTAACCGATAGCGGTGGTTTTCAGGTATTTTCTCTGGGACTAGGAGCAAAAGGAGAGCCGCTTTCCAAAATTGACGAAGATGGGGTCACTTTTAAATCCCATCTCGACGGACAGAGACACAGATTTACCCCTGAAAAATCAATGGATATTCAGAGAGATTTGGGTGCCGACATTATTATGGCTTTCGATGAGTGCACACCGGACAAAATAGAAAAGAAATATGTCAGGGAAGCTCTGGACAGAACCCATCGTTGGGCAGAAAGATGTCTTAAAAGATGGGAAGAGAATAAGAAGAAAAGAACTCAAGGTGCAGACCAGGCTTTGTTTGGCATTATTCAAGGAAGTACCGATAGAGAAATGAGAGAAGAGTCCGCCAAATTTATTTCTTCCATGTCGTTTAGTGGTGTGGCACTCGGTGGGGAAACGATTGGTTATAACATGGAGGCAACTCAGGAAGTCATCGGGTGGGTCAAACACCTGTTACCAAAAGACAAACCAATTTACACCATGGGTTTGGGGCGTGATCCGCAGAATGTAGTGGATATCATTAAATGCGGCGTGGATATGTTTGACTGTGTGGCACCCACTAGATTGGCCAGAAACGGGGCACTCTACCACGGAGAGCTGAGAGGCGGAAACTTTGAGAGCGAGTTTGACAAAGGCAGATTAAATATCGGCAATGCTCAGTTTAGTGGTGACAAATCCCCTATTATGGAGGGCTGTGATTGTTATACCTGTCAATCGGGATATACCTGTGGATACTTGAATCATCTCTATAAATCAAAGGAGCTTACCTACTACCGCCTGGCATCCATTCATAATGTACGTTTCATGGTACGACTGGTAGAACAAATTAGAGTCAGAATGTCTAATCCTTCGACAAAATGAGGGAAACCGAAAACGAACCAAAAATACACGAAGAAGCCGTAGTACTATCACCAATGGAGTTTCTGGTCGACTTTAAAGACTCAATAAAACAAGCGAGAGAACGGGTCTTGGTACAGGCAATGACTTTTGAGGCCGATCACGTTAATTTGCTGATAGCTAACGCTTTGCTTGAAGCAAGTGCCAGAGGAGTCCCTGTTTTTATCAAGGTTGATGGCTTTGTAAGAATAATGACAGCCGACACGCCAAACTATTTAATTAACCTGGTTAAGAAAGACGGCGGTTGGTCCAAACACTTGAGAAGTGAAAACGAGAGGATGCTGGAGAGTTTTGTGAGTGCCGGTATAGACTTTGAAATGACCAACGAACCAAAGCTGGTTGATAAGTTGCTGATGGCCAGAGGGAGAAACCACAGAAAAATATTCCTGGTGGATGATGTGCTGTATATGGGAGGGCTGAACTTATCTCAGAAAGTGTTTGAGCGAGAAGACTTTGTGATTAAGATAACCGATAAAGACATAGTCGAAATGGCAGCATCCGTTTATAAAAATACCAAACAATCAAAATCAAGCACCACCCTCCCTTGTGGTTCCGATACCGAGTACCTAATCGAAGGCGGGGGTATGAATTCTTTGATTATTGCAAAGGCTGTGATTCTGATTGACCGAGCCAGAAGGCGAGTTGAGTTTATGACTAGCCTGGCTCCAACCGGAGAGATCAGAAGGGCGCTATTAAGGGCAGTGGACCGAGGTGTCACCGTGCGTACTTTTTCGTCATGGGCCCAGTGCCGTACTCCATTTGAAAGTTACACGCCAAATAGAGGGAGTGCGCACGCCAAGCTATTGGTTGCTGACCAATGGGCCATTTTTGGATCGCACAATTTTGATTGGAGACTTGCTGTATTGAAGACCGAAGAAATGTCGATAATGACCAGCCGGACGCACATAGTCGATCCTCTGAGGAAGTATTTTGAGAAAACTATTTCTGAAACTTAGCCTCTTTGTAGTAATGTCCATTAAACTTGCTTTTGTCCCAAGCCCTAGATTTGTTGATCTCCATCTTCGCCAGAGCCACCTGCTCAACATCAATTTGCATCAGCCTGGTCATCCTCAAGATTTCGTGGGCGATACGAAATAAGAACCTTTTGAAGACCAAAATTCGTTTGTGACGATAGCTGTCATAGGCTTTAGAAGCCAGAGTGTGAAAATAGAGCAAATCCGACTCGGAGACAACTGATTTACTTTCCAATTTTTGGAATCTACTTTTGTAAGTGAATTCGGCGTCGAAGTCTACACCCCAAGCAATGCCCAAATGTAAAATTCTACCCAGTATGTCTGCACATTCGGACTGAATAGAATCTTTCGGTTTCTTGGGTTTTCGATGCAACGCCTCAGCTAATTCAGAAATTTCAGTATGAACGAGAACCATTTTCTCAGAAACCGAGAGCATTTCTTTGGTGTGCCCCCAACCTTTTTCTTCGGCTTGTTTTAGGAATAATGATCCAAGTTCGTTAAGTGTCATAACGTGAGTATATCAAAGGATAAGCATAGCGTCGCCGAAGCTGAAAAATCTGTATTTGTTTTTGATCGCCTCCATATAAGCTTGACCGACCAGAGAGTCGTGAAAATTGGTAAAGGCAGTAGGGGAGTTCGGAAAACAAACCAAAGCACTAACGAGCATTAATAAGCTGGTATTAGGGAGATGAAAGTTGGTCACGAGCCCGTCGACAAATTTATATTTGTAGCCAGGCTGGATAAAGATATTGGTCTCCCCTGCCCCGCCCGAAAGATTTCCCGACTCATCGGAAAGAGTTTCCAAGACCCGACAGGATGTGGTTCCGACCGCGATTATTTTTTTACCTAACTTTTTAGCGGTATTTAATCTGTCGGCCACTGTCGGTGAGAGCGAAAACGATTCGGAGTGAAGTGTTTTATTTGTCACCTGATCCTCTGAGACCGGCTTGAAAGTACCAAGACCGACGTGAAGAGTGAGCTTTTCAATCTGAACCCCCTTCTCCTCTAAACGGGTCAAAAGTTCCGGTGTAAAGTGGAGGCCGGCTGTTGGGGCGGCGGCACTCCCCTTTTCTTTGGCATATACAGTTTGATATTGTTCCCTGAGCTCTGTTTCTTTTGAATCTGAATGAATATATGGCGGAAGAGGTGTTATCCCTAGTTCATCTATTTTGGCAATTAAGGCTGGTCCGGAATGGTTGAATTGGATTTTAAGTTGCCCTTCTTCATTCTTTGACAAGATATTTCCATTCAGTTCGGTACCAAATTTGATCGTTTGTCCAGGTTTTAACTTGCCTCGACCAATACATTCAAATGTATCCAAACCAATCTGTTTGAGTAAAAGGATTTCGATTGATCCCCCACTATCTTTGGTGCCGCGTAAACGAGCAGGGAAAACCTTGGTGTCGTTGAGAACCAAAACATCGTTAGCCCCCAATAGATCGACCAAGTCCCGAAAAATATGATGGGTTAGGTTTTGATTTGATCGATTCACGACTAATAGCTTGCAGGAGTCGCGTGGCTCAATAGCTTGTTGACCGATGAGTTCGTTTGGGAGGTCAAAATGGAAGTCTAAGAGATTCATGGTGTTATTATCCCAGATGGATGGAGGCACCGCGCATGGTGGTGCAATGGCGAGTAGTAGTAAAATTAGACATGATCGATCTGAAGCAAAAAATTGAGAAAGAAATACGAGCCGTAGACAAAAAGATTAGGCAAGCGGCCACAGAACGTGACGAGAGTGCGACATCAATGGAATCACAGGATGATCAGACAAGACAGATAGCAAATCAGTTATTCAACTCTCTACTTGAGGAGAATAAGAAGCTCATGGAACTTCGAGGAGAATCGGCAAAATACCACTCAATCTATACTATGCTCAACACCGTTGATAGTTCTACACGAAAATATTTTATTGTTCCAAATGGACTGGGTGGCACCGAAGAAGATGGGGTGACGCTTCTGAGCGAAAAGACACCGTTAGCCAAGAACCTGCTCGGTAAAGTTGCTGGAAACGAATTTGAAATCAACGGACAGAAATTAAGAATTGTGAAGATTGAGGAAAATGTTTGAGGTATGATGAAATATGGCACTTGATAGCAAAGATCTGGAAAAACTGGGAGCACTGATGGACGAGAGGTTGTTAAAGTTTCACGAAGAAGTGACTGAACCTATGGTCAACAATATCTATGAACGCATGCATGATGAAATATCTGTGGTTGCAGACAACACCTACAGAATTGAGAAAAAATTAGATAGTGTTACAGATCATCACTCCGAGAAGATTGACGATCATGAGAAGAGAATAGTGAGGCTTGAAAAAGACAGAAAGGGATGGATTGCTTCGGTTTGAGTACAAAACTCGCAATAACGAGGTGGGGTTATTGTTTTTCTCTTATCGATTTGACTATTTGGACTGACTGCTGTTTGTAGGCACAATACTCACACTCGTGGGCAGGGGCCGGGATGGTATCCGAATTTAGAAGCTCACGAATTTCCAAGAGAGTTAGCCCGACCCAGTCCGGGTTGCCTTCATAAGAGAGAACGGACATTTCAAACTCGAGCTTACCATCAAACTTGGGTAGATTTTTCATAGCGTTGGCGAATACGAAGTAGCCGGTTTTGGATACCGGAAAGCCTAACTTACGAAAGATCCATTGGTAGACTTCGATCTGTCTCTTGTAAGACTGTTTCCATTCGTCGTCAAGTGAAGGAGACTTGGCCGAGCTAGTCGACTTGTAATCCACCATCACAAGGTTCCCCTTGCTGTCTTGCCACACATCATCAACCAGACCGTTGATGAGGAGGTTGGATTTCTCGTCTACTACCAAAGCTCCCTCATAAGCAGTGACCTCGCCCCTCCATTGAGGCAAATCCGGATGACTAAAAGGAATGGCGTCTATGGCATACTTCTTCATCAATTCGTGCTTCTCGCCGGTTTTTCTTAGAAGATCGAACTCGTTCTTGAGTAAATTATCGACGGCTGAGTTTAGGGTATATGGAGGTGTTGATGGGCGCGAAAGACCCAGTCGAACATCCATATAGAAACAGCGTGGACACTGGGTATAAAGCTCTATTTTAGACCGGCTGATTTTGAATGGTTCTTTGGACTTGGGATCAAAAATTCCTCTGGATTTCTTGTAGTACATGGCTCATGTTAGCACAGGAAGCAGGTGGTATTAGGCCGTGACAACGAACTTGGTCACCAGCTTCTTTTCCGAGTCACCGTCGACCGTTGCGGTAACTTGACAATATTTTTCAATACCGGAGTGTTTCAATTTTTCCTTGAGAAGCTCATCGACTTGAAAAATACCTGAAGAGTTGTTCATGGAAATATTGATCTCGATCGGGACGTCTTTACCCTCTTTCAGATCAACCGAGTTAATAGCATAAGCCGATAAAGAGTGAATATTTACCTCGCCTTTTTCAAAGGGAATACGCGACCGCCCCATACTCATGTCCAGTGCGTCGGCAACCCTAACGATTCCCGCTTCTAAAGTATTTGGATGACCGTCGTCACGGTGGTTAATAATTGCATGCAAGGTTTCTCCTCGAACAATCACCCTATCTCTAGTTGGGAGGAAATCCAAAACCTCATCGATCACTTTAGTAGCAATAAAAAGACTATATTCTTCGTGCCCCTTCCGATTGATAGTCATACCTAAGTCGTGAAACAGAGAGGCCAGGACGACGATCAGCTCAGCATGGTCTCTCGTCAGACCATATTCTTTGACAACTCCCATAACTTGCCCGTGACGCTCTAAGATACGACACATTTTCAAAGCGTACTCGGCCACAATCTGAAAATGAACCACACCGTGATCGGAATATCCCATCCGCTTGATCGCGTTAGTGTTGGTCATTTCCCACATGACAGCGATCTCTTTATGGGAATTTATGTTTGTAAGAGCCTTTCTGAGGATCTCGTTGCTTTGAATCTGTAGTTTTATCATCCGAGTATTTTAGCAGAGCGATAGAAGCGAAGACTCTATTTTTTCTCTTTGCGATCTGGGTAAAGCTTATCCATGATGTCGGAGTATTGCTTAGCGAACGTCATTTCCGCCTCTTTGTAGCCGTGAACCGGAACGATTAAGGCAATCCGCGTACTACACAGATCATCAAAAGACTTTATCTCTCCAAAGTCTAAGTTCCACATTTCCCTACCTGCTTCTGGTGTCTTGGCCAGAAACTCAAGATCAAATGTTAACTCTGTATGATCTAACTCTTCAGTTTCAGGTTTGCGTACTTTTTTAACCTCTAGGGCATATTTGGGCATGGAGTCGTGAGCTTCGCGTCCAGTCCCGATAACTTTATAATTGGGAATTTCGTCGATAACGCCTATTCCAATGAGTCTGGCCAGCGCTTCGTATCCACTACCCCCGCTTTCTACGAAATGGGTCATAATGTCCTGAAGGTCCCCAGCCAAACGAAAGTCGTCGTCTTGCTCTCGTTTACCCGTTAGCGTCCCGATTCCTCTGAGGACTTTAAGGACATAACCGGCTGTGTGAAGATCGTGTCTTAATTTTTCTTCTTCGGTTTCCTTATACAAGTCTGGTTTTTGTATGTTTGAAGTCTCCATAGATATTCAATCTTAGATCAACCGTCGATTAAATCAAGGCCTTTGACTGAGGGGAGCGATTGGCCGGCAACACCTTGAATACTGCCATAGATGCCGGCAGTACTGATAATAATTCTGGTGGCTTGGGCTTCCCTTTCCTTCCAGATTTTTTCAAAAGAGGCTCTTTCTTTCTGAATCTGAAGTTGCATGCTTTGATGAACTTCGATAATGCTTTGGATTTGCTGAACGAAAGCGTCGCTCGTGAGATAGGTATAAATCATATCGGCTTTGGTGCCACGGTCTTGGCCGTTGTGCTTTTCCCGAGCAATATCGATAAGGTTCTTCCGGAGGATTTCGGCTAACGGCTGAATGTATCTCGGCTCGGCCACCCAAACACCTTGATAAAAACCAAAACCGGATTTGATTTCTTTGGGAAGAACGGTGGTGATAATGACCGGTATGTTGCCTTTTGATGCACGAAGGTCATCTTTGAGCTTCACGGCCCAATCGTCCACCCAAGCTTTAGTTCTTTTGGACTCCCAAAGTATTACCCCACAAACCGTCCCCAAATTGGTCCTAACCACTTGGCTAATATCGGCTCCCCTGACTCCCTTACCTATGGGATTGATTTCATCGCCGGGAAAAGCTGTTTGGAGATAGCTTTCCAGATCCAACTCCTGGACTTCTCCTTGTAACTGTTGTGAGCTTTGAGAAGCTTTCAATTGAGCATCCTCTAAGGATTTTTTGAGGTCATTGATCATCTTTTCTTTTTCGAGATCTTTCATCCGGTGAGCGTCGCTTGCTTCCAATAGTGTCTGTTGACGTATCTTGTTTCTTTCTTCGTCTATTTGCCTTTGTTTTTCCAGTTCAAAAGATTTCTTTTCATCTTCGAGCCTGAGCTTTTCCTGACGAAGAAGGCGTTCTGCTTCGCGTGCCTCGTCCAATTTCTTGGTCTTGAAATCCAGTTCTTCTTTGATCGCTTTGGATTCTTCCGCCGCCTCAGTTTTAAATTTTAGCTCGGCTTCCCTAAATATTTTTTCGGTAAGACCTTTCTCGACCTGTTCTCTGACTGTGGCGCTAAGCGCTTCGGAAACTTCAATCTCTTCTCCGCAATTTGGACATTTAATGTTACTGGTCATGCGGTCATTATATCCTGCGATATCAGTGTAGTGAGATCTCTCCGCTCGTGAAACTCGGTCGAGATGACGAGTAGGTAGTAAAATATAGAAATGAAAGTAAAAGTGGACCCAAAAAAATGTATCGGCTGCGGCGTGTGTGTAGATATTGCCGAGAAGGTCTTTGTGATCAAGGATGGTATTTCTAAGCCAATTGAGTCTGCCGACCTTAGTTCTCCGGAAACGCTGGAGGCGGTAAAAATGGCGATAGAAGTCTGCCCAATTCAAGCCATATCAATAGAAAAATAAATGTCTAGTCTACAAGAAAGACTGAAGAACGTTTACGGAAGCACGAAAGATAAAGAGGAGGAGCGACACTCGTGGATCCCGAAAAGAATGGCTGCTAATCCGTATGAAGAACTGAGAAGAACTCACGGAGACGGAAGCCTGAGTTCAAAAAGAACAGAAGACCTGATGAGGGAACAAGAGATATTGGGGGCAGCAAAAATATTTATTTTCGAAATTGTGGGATTGCATCTCTTAAGTGCTTATGGAGAAAGAGGTTTGGAGACTAGATTGCAAAACTTTCAAAAATCGTGGGATACGCAGTTTGACCGATACGGCACCATTATGGTCACGGCTATGAGCGAACTGACCGTCGACATGAAATTTGTTAATCATGATGGATGGATACGAAAAGTGGTCTTGAGAAATAAAATAGAGGAAATAAGGAAAAGGGAAAGAAATCAGTAGCCCCGCATTTTTTCGATGGATTTTTTGATCTGCCTTCTGGCCTGATTCCTCACCCTAATAACTCCATCCATCAAAACGCGGTGAGTGTCTTTGATGTTGATAGGACAACCGGGAAGATTCATGTCAAACTTGATTTGATAACCGGACCGGGTGACTTTTTCTATGGCCAGTGAGGCCACCTTAAGATCTTCTTGATAATTCTTCAACAATTTCCCCAAGCCCTGATCGAACTTGGTTTGGATTCTGTTTCTAAAACGTTCGCTTAGGGATATTTTTTGAGGGTTGAAGATAATATTCATAAAGCCAGTATACACAGAAACCAAAAAATTATTTTATACTGAATGAGTGAAAACATTTCTGAGGTTGGTAATGTGGTTGGCGGGAATTGGAATCATAATCTATGGATTTAAAGTTATTCCCTGGAAAAATATCGGTACCGGTGTTCCGAATCGGAGTATCTATGTGGAAAGAAACAATACTCCTTTTTTGCCGGATTGGACCACGGACTTTGTTTTGACAAAAATAAATGGTGCGAGAGAAGCGGCGGGTTTTTCAAAAATTAAAACCAGTGAAAAACTGAACCAAGTTGCACTTGGAAGATTAGCTGTAATTCTTACCGAAAATGATTATGAGGGTAAAATCACTGGCCTAACCCGTGAAACGGCGGTGCGAAACGCTGGCTACGAAGCAAACTTGATTGGCGATTTGGTACTGACTAATTACTTCAAAACCAAAGACCCGGCCGACGAATGGATGACAAATGAAATTAACAAGGGAACATTGCTGCACCCGGATTTTCATGATGCCGGAATAGCCATAAAAAATGATCAAGATAAGGTAAGTGTCTACATAATCATGGTTTCTCCCCGTAAAGTGGTGACAATACCCAAGAAAATTATCTGGGGTGGCCCGGATCTTTGGACAGAAGTAAACAAGAGACGCGTGGAGTTAGGGGTTAACCCGCTTAAACAAAAAGAGGAGCTTTGCACCATTGCATCTATTAGACTGAACGAACTGCTGGAACTGGGAAAACTCGATGGGCATGCCGGTTTTGTTCCTGTGTTAAACAGAAGTGATTTAAAGTGGATTTCCGAGAAATATAACCTGAGTGAGTTTTTGGCTCAGGGGTACGCATCCGCTGCGGAAACGGTTCAAGCTTGGGAAAATGCACTTGGTCACAAAGCTTTGTTATCCGGTGGAGAGTACGTCTGGGGTTGTATATACGCTCAAAGTACTTTTGCGGTGGCGATTGCGGCGTACTGATAGAGTGAGATTTCCCCCTTCGGGGACCAGTGAGCCATGTCGGAATATCTTCTTGCGATGACGGATATATTAGATAATGAAGCTGTCTGCCGTATCCTCTTCTTCCTGAAGAATTTCTTTCTCCAGGACATAGGAATCTCGATGGCCCATTTCCCCCACTTTTTCCCCTTCTCCACGGACGACAGCTTCCAGTTGTCTACAATACAGACAACCTCCGTTTCCGTTTGGACAGTCAAATTTGTCAAGTTTTCTGGCGAGTTTGATTTTGCGACCGATCTCCAACAAACTCGCTTCTGCGGCTAGAATATCCGGTAGTGCTTTCTCCTTTGGCAAGTCCGAAAAGTCCAGATACCAATAGCTGGCTTTGGCCACCGGCCTCTTTTGGCATTTCGCCACCAAAAGATGATAAATGGGAAGCTGAAGCGAAAGTTCGGTTTCTTCTTTCTTGCCGGTTTTAAAATCGATGATGTGGATACTATCTTCGTCTTTGAGATACTCCAACCAGTCTATTTTGCCGCAGAGAATAATGTTTTCGTCGTCTGACAACCAGAAATAGGGTAAACTTTCTTTAATTTTGACGGCTAAATTGGAGAGAGGACCGGGATGATCCATCACCCGCCGGAGCATAGCCTTACCTCTTTCTTTATATTGGTGTTCTTCATCCAAATCTTTGAAGCCCCCCCTCTTGCCGGAAAAGTTTTCCCAGAGCCGATCTAACTTCAGGACCAAGGAGTCATCAAAACGGGTATTGGTGGGCACGGTAGACAAAGACTCGAGGACTTCATGGACCGCTGACCCCAGAACCAAAGAAGGGGTAACGATTTGAATTTTATTGCCGGAAGTACGATCCTTATAGATATTTTTTAAAAAATATGATCTGGGACACTGGAGAAAATCGTTTATTGAAGTGTGCGAAATCCAGACGGCGGAGAATTTGTCTTTTGGCATTATCTTTGATTGTTTGAAATCATAATGGCGAAGATCAGAAGGATAGCTCCAAGCAAGTAACCTCCCAGTGTATCACTTGCCCAGTGCGCGCCGAGATAAATTCTAGAGATGCCGATAAAGAGAATCAAGACTGTCGAAGAACCGGCAATGAAAAGCCTAAGCCATAGAGTTTTGACTTTGGAAATCGCCAAATAAAGCATGTAGCCAAAAAAAACGGTAAAGATGAGAACGTGTAAACTGGGGAAACTTTTATCGGTAAGAACTTTTTGAATATTAACCAGTTCGCCATTGGGACGAGGACGGTTTACCAGACTCTTGACCAGACTGCCTGCGGAGGCACCGGCTAGAGTAAGGAGAGCCGCTTTGATGGCTTCAGACTTTAACCCGGCTAAGAACAAAAGCGACATAGATAGGACCACGATGATCTCCAAATTAAAATTGTTACCGATTTCGCTAACCAAATTCATGAAAACCGAAAATGCCGGTCGATGAACACTTTGTAGCGCACGACTAATGGTTAAGTCAAAGCCAAAATAGGCAGAGCGATGGGCAAAAGCACTAAATATAATAAAGACAAGAAGTAAGCTCACCATAGTAAGGCCAAAAAAGTTAGACCGGTTTGATTTCTTCGTTTTCATGCGATAGTATCATCATAAACCATGAATGAGCGAGAATCACCCCTGGACAAATTCAATAGACATGTCAACGGGGTCATCAAAAAACAGCTTGGTGAAATGGAAGAAAGAGTGAGCGCCATAAATAATGATTATAAAGTGGGCGAAATTGCCACCATTTTATCGGAAGCCAACGCCCTAATAAGCTTTGCGGTAGGAGAAGATGAAGATCTTTATGAACTGTGGAGATATCGCCTTTTTATGGACGGCCTTTCGGGAAACATTGTAATAATTCAAGGAGACGAAATAGATATCAACTTTAGGGAACTGGTTGATTCCGGACGTTTAACCGAATTGGACGACGATGAATCAGATGAAGCAGAAGATGACGAAGAGGGTGATGATGAAGAGTGATTTGTTTGATGCTAAACTGGTGAAATATGGAGGAGAAAAAAGGAATTTCCGCAAATGTAGTGATTTTGGGTGTAGTCAGTTTTCTGAATGATGTGGCTTCGGAAATGGTGTATCCCGTAGTACCAATATTTCTGATTTCTGTGCTTGGAGCGCCGGCGCTAATCGTCGGATTTATTGAAGGTTTGGCCGATTCGATCTCCAAAATCTTAATGGCCTTTAGCGGCGTTTTTTCCGATAGATCTCAAAAAAGGAAACCATATGTGGTATGGGGATACGGTTTGGCTACTTTTTCCCATTTAATTATGTCGCTTGCCGCTACTTGGCCGACGGTCATGTTTGCCCGGGTCATTAACCGCACCGGCAAGGGAGTGAGAACATCGGCTAGAGATGCCTTGATTACCGAAAGTTCCGACAAGGTTAGTAGGGGAAGAAATTTTGGCTTTCATAGAACACTGGATTCTCTTGGCGCCGTGGTGGGACCTCTTTTATCTATTCTGGTCCTGAAGCAATTAAACGGAAACTACAGACTTTTATTCCTGGCGGCTTTTTTGCCGGCCCTGCTTGGTGTAATGTTATTCACTTTGTTGATAAAAGAGAAAAAAAGGGAACCACTGGGGCTGAATGGTCTCCGTTTTGAGTGGGGTAAAACCAATGATTCATTTAAAATCTTTCTGCTGATCAGTTTTATCTTTACGCTGGGAAACAGTTCCGATGTGTTTATGATATTAAGAGCTCAGAACTTGGGGCTATCACTTGGTCTCACTATTTTTACTTATGTACTTTTTAACTCCGTCTACACACTGCTGTCGATGCCGGCAGGAATTGTGGCCGACAGGATAGGAGCAAGAAAGGTTTTGTTTATTGGTTTTCTGTTGTTTGCATTGGTCTATCTTTTGTTTGGCTGTATCAACACCACCTTTTGGATCTGGATTCTTTTTCCGATTTATGGCATCTATATGGCACTTACCGATGGAGTGGGTAAGGCTTATATTTCCAAGCTTATCCCACACGAGATCTCTGCGTCGGCTTTTGGTATTTATCAGACGCTAATGGGCGTGAGTACGTTTTTTGCATCTACTATAGCCGGCGCACTTTGGACTTTTGTAGGTGCAAGATCACCCTTTTACTTCGGCGGTGCGCTGGCGCTCTTGGCTGCTTTCCTGTTTTTGTTCCTAACAAAAAGGGTTAGAGTATCCCAACCGTTAGCCTGAGCCGGTCCAGAAAATTGAGAACTCGAGAATCCATGATGATAGATTGCCGGGTGAGGGGTCGAATCATCCTCAAACCGGACAAGGAAGTACAACGACTGAGAGCCACATAAGTTTGTCCGTGTGCAAAAGCACCTCGTCCAAAATCGATGACCACCTTGTCAAATGTTTTCCCCTGACTTTTGTGGATAGTGATAGCCCAGGCCAACCGAAGAGGTATTTGTTTGAAACTGCCAACCTCCTTTGTTTCCAGAACAGAAGATTCTTGATTGAAGATTGTTTTGTAGGAGGTCCAAGTTACCGGCTCAACTTTTTCGACCTCTCCCCCATCTAACTTGACGTAAGCAAGGTTATTTTCTGCCCGGAAAAGAGTACCAATGGTGCCGTTGATCCATCTGTCTTGGGGATCGTTGTTCAACAACATGACTCTGGCACCGGTTTTCAAAAACACCGCATCGGCGGCTGGTGCTTGCTGATAAGAAAAATCTCCCGTTCGAACAGCATGAAAGGAGTAGGTTGGCCCATCAATTTCGTCAAGCCTGGCTTGGTTAATCTTGTCGGCTTGGTCATTGATAGTGGTTAAGATAATATAGTTGTCCACACAATCACCCTCCCCAAGCAAACGGTCATTGATGACAGCCAAATCCTCTTCGGTGGTTTGGTTATTTCTGATGCGATTGAGGATAGCGATAAACTTCTTTTCTGACTGGCGGTAGATGGTTTGAAGTTCGACAAATTTTAGTTGAGAATAGAGGCCATCGAAAAGACGAGAAAACGTTTTGGAGGAAAAGAAATAGGGTGTTTCGTAGATACTTTCCAGAGCCTGTTTCTCTTGGGCAGTGACGACCGGGGGCAGCTGATGAAGATCTCCTACCATAACAACTCTGACCCCCCCAAAAACCAGATTGTTTTTCCTGATCGTCCTTAAGAAAGAGTCCACGCTATCCAGCAAATCGGCTCTAACCATGGATATTTCATCGATAATTAAAACATCCAGATTGGTAAACACTTTTATTTTTTTGGAATGCTTAGCCTCCTGAGAGGCTCGTTCCGGAGTGACATTGGGCGGAAAGCCGAAAAAAGAATGGATTGTCTCACCTTTTACATTAAGCGCCGCTACGCCGGTGGGCGCAACAACGGCGGTGTTCTTCCCTGTATTGTTTCTAAAATGATCTAATAAAGTAGACTTTCCTGTCCCGGCGTTTCCGGTCAAGAAGATATGCTCCGTGCTGTTTTCGAGGATCTGAAGTACCTTTTGTGAGTTATCGTCAAAATTGATGGCCATCGATTAAATTGAAAGTAATAAATGATTACGGAATAGCCAACGGCGATGTTCTCTATACTTAGGATCAAACTTGGCGACCATCCCCCAAAAACGGCTACTGTGATTCCGGTGAACCAGGTGGCAAACCTCATGAATGACCACGTAATCAACTACGTCATGCGGAGCCATGATGAGCTTGCGATTAAAACACAAACGATTACTTGGAGAACAGCTGCCCCAGATGGACGAAACTTTTTTGATGTCGATACGACTATAGTCGACTCCAATCTTGCCGGAATAAAGATTAACCTTTTCGGTTATTACAGCAATACCTGTCTCCACATACCAACGTAAAAGACCTTCCTTAATTTCCAGATTTTTCTTTTCCCCTCCATGTCCTCGGTAAATGGTAATGAGAATTGAGTCTTCACTCAGCTCTGCCGATGTTCTGACTGGAGTATCGACCAAATTGATTCTTAGCGGATACTCTTGGCCAAAATAGAGATGCCCTTCACCCTCTTTATATTCTTTCTCCGGCCTTGAAGGCTTGGACTTGGCCAGAGCTTGGATAATCCAAGCAGTTTTTTCATCAATAAACCTTTGAATGGCAAAGGAGGGCATCCAAAAAGGCGCGCGGATAACCACACCCCTTTCCGGATGCACACTAATAGTGGTGCCGGAGGTTAATCTCTTGGAACGAATAATTTTATACGGAAAGGGTGGCACGCGGACTATTGTAAACTAAATTGAATCTCCTAGAATAGTTCCAAAGAATAGATAATATCGTCTGAGGTAGAAATTAAAGCCCCGTTCGAAGTATCTGTCGAGTTTGAGAGAAGAAGATAATCCATGTCTAATGGAACATAAAAATAAGTAATTTCTTGAGAGTTTTCTTTTGAAGTATAGGTAACCCCGGTGATGGAACCGATGGAAACCGGTGAGATAGTATCCAATAGTTTAAACATCTCGCCCATCTTCATCATCTTTTGATTGACATCTTGCTCGGCGATAGTGTTGACAGTGTCTTTGCCCAGTAGTTTTTCGTGTGAAATTTCCAGATGCAAGCTTTCTTTCTCAAAAACAATATCACCGCTGATCGTCTTTTTGACCGCAACTCCTTCGGGATACCGAATTTTGAATCCCATATTTTCGTCACGGTATTGTTTCCAGTTCGAAGAGTCGGAGGCAAGTGAGCTGGTGAGACCCAAAGTTTCGGGATGAGGAAATGAGACGCTGTTATAGACCAGTAAATCGTCCATTGGTTCAGGTGGGGGTGACTTTTCCGTGATCCAGATAACGCCCAAGGTGAGTACCGCCAAAACTATCAACAGCATCACAACTTTGACCATATCTAAAAGTATACTATCTTACAAAGAACTTGGGGCGGGTGTTACTTGTCGCGCTAAATCGTTTCGAGCATTAAATAATTTATAATCACTTTGTGAAAGCGTTTAAGAATGGACTTCTAGTGGGACTAACACTGCAATTGGCTATAGGTCCGGTATTTTTCTTTATTATCAACCTGACTTTGCAAAAGACAATTTTGGATGGTTTTGTCGGGGTATTGGCTGTGACCTCTGTCGATTATTTGTATATTGTCCTAGCGATATTGGGAATCGGTGGTGCGTTGAAGAACGAAAGATTTAAAATGACGTCCTCCCCGTGTCGGCCTTCGGCCTTCACACGGGGTTTCCTTGTT
>CAYHNG010000020.1:0-17246 GCA_964357975.1 uncultured Pseudomonadales bacterium | reverse complement strand
TCGCCTCGCTTCGCTCCAGTGGAAGCTTCATGCGGGGTTTCCTGGGCACAAAAAACACCCGGATAAACCGGGTGTTCATTTACTATCCCTCCCTGTAGAGGGAGTATCCTTCATGCTTCGATACAGGTACATCGGTCGATTCGGGACCAACTTCGCATCCCTCCACGATCAGAACCAGACCAGGTTGATTAACTTTCAACGCCTCTGGCAATTCCAAGTATACCGACTTGGCACAATCGAAGCTCATGCACATACAAAGAACCTGAACTTTATCCATGGCAACCTTCCTTTGTTAGATTATGGTCAACGTGCTAATCCATCCAGCCAAAGAGCGCTTCGCTCCATGCGTTCAGGCTGTACTCCCAACCGGCGAGGGTTCGCTGGATCTTGTATTCTACGACTTTTATCGGTCGCAGAATCTCGCAAACAAAGTCAACCCCCTGTTGGCACAAAGCAGGCATCTGAGCCGCGGCATTTTGTACCGCAACCCGTTGCTCTGCCGTGAATGGACTCATCGGGGAGATGCTTCCCGGCGTAGTACTGACCACAACCACTCCAATGATCGCAACCAATATCGCAATCACCAATAGAGTGGTCGAGCAGGAACCTTCGAAGTTGCGCATTCTTCTCCTTTGTGTGAATTTTTAGTGTTTTTCAGGAACGACTTAACGACCTATAGTACCACAAACATGCCCATTTGTCAAGCCTACATCTCTCCTCTACCCTCAAGAGCTCTAGTGAGTGTCTGCCCATCTGCATATTCAATGTCAGCTCCCGTAGGTAAACCGCGCCCAATCCTCGTCACCTTCAGGGCCTGGCCTTGTAGGCCAAGTTCCTTGATTCTCTCCATAATGTACATCGCCGTGGCCTCTCCTTCCATATTCGGATTAGTGGCTAAAATCAACTCTTTAATCTCGCCCGTCTTCAATCTGGCCATCAGTTGGGGAATTCTCAGGTCGTTTGGCCCTATACCGGCCAGAGGGTTTACCGAGCCTCCTAATACGTGATAAACGCCTTTGTAGCCATCGGCGCGCTCGAAGGCCAACAAATCTAACGAGGTCTCCACCACGCACACCAAACTCTTGTCTCTACCCTCATCCTCACAAACAGGACAAAATTCCTCTTCTCCGACATTAAAGCACAGTGCGCAAAGCTTGGTGTCTTTCTTCAGGTTTTCCAAAGCTTGTGCAAATCTAGTTAGTTTCTCCTGTGGCACATTTAAAAGATAATAGGCCAAACGAGCCGCCGACTTCGGCCCAATACCGGGCAAAGCCTCAAACGCGTCGATTACCTTTTGTACCGGACGAATACTACGCATTTGGAGCTTTAACTAATACTATTACCCGCTTTAATAAATTCCATCGAAAATACCTCGTTCGGTTTTAGAATTAACGGTGTCCCTAACGCTCTAGAACTTTCAATCGTTAACACGGGTCTTCCGAATGGTAGGGTAAGAGCCGGTCTTCCTGATACCACAGCATCCTTATCCAACGCTACTACCGTTATCCAATAGAATCCGGAATCACCAGAAATTTTATCTGGGAAATTGTCTAAATCGGATTTATTATCTTCCGTCTCCATTACCAACATCTTCATATTAAAATCTGCTCCTGCACCATCCATTCTCTTCCAGATAAAGTCCTTAAGTTTCTCTTGTGCTACTGGCTTTTTCTTTTGCAATTGCCCCCGACCGCTGTTTTCCTCGAATTCTGTCAACCATTTTCCCAATAGAAATTCTAACACCTTATTCAGTTTTTCAACATCCTCGTTTGGAATCTTGTCGATATCCTGGCCATTTGTAATCTCTAACAACCCTTGATCCAAGTCCGATTCAGCTAATACGGCTGCTGGCATTTCAAACTCCTTTTGGTAAATTACCGAGCACTTTGGAGAGATCTCCCATGGAGTCCTTCATTTCCTCTGCGGCATACTTCTGGGCTTTGGTTATGGCCTCATTGATCACTTTTACCGCCGTATTCATATTTTCGCCTCCAATATACAGCTCCTTGAGCTTACCATCCCCCGTCACCACCGCTTTTACCCCTCCCTCTTCAATCTCCGTCTTATGTCCGGCGATTTTCCTTTGAAGTAAGGCTAATTTTGCTAGTGCCGCTCCCTGAGAACCAAACTGTTTTATTCCATTAAACATTTCTTGAAATTAACTTGTAACTGACTTATTGTATATCATCACCATCTGCGCCGCCTCCAAAACGCAAGTCAGTTTCCAAAAATTTTCTCGGCCGCGGACAAGACTGTTCCGCTGGTAACCACATCTTCTTTGGGTATGGTCAAATTTTCATCTTCCTGTAGAGGCTCTACCCTCACTACTTTATCCACCAACACACATTTAAAGGTCATGGGTCCCCACACTTTAGCCATCTGCTCTTCAATCAATTTTCTTTTTACCTCCCTTTCCAGCATATCTTGTTGGAACCTGGAGGTCACGGAAATAATTAGCGATTTACCTTGTACATCTACCGGAGAAACCAGACGGAGCATTCCCGCCAGCGATCCATTGCTCTCCGCCATGCAGTTCAAAAAGGCTCCCCACCCTGTTTTGACACTCTCAATATTTATCGAAACACCCGCCTCTTTTTGAACACTTTCGTCACGCAGATCCTTTGTTTCTTGCCTTTTTATCAACGTTTCCGAAACAGTCTTTACAATTGAATCCTTCGGGCTAGTCTTTTCTTGGGCAGGAGTCTGGACTTTTGGGCGTGGTCCCCCGCCTTTCTCGCCCAAGGCGACTGTTAGTAGTGCAATTTCTATCGGTAACAGTGGTAGTGGTGAAATTTTGATCCTGTCTGCCGCCGAAATTAAACTATCAATTAGTCTCATGTAAAGTTCAGGGCTTTCAGCCATCCGCACTTTTGTTTCCATCATCAATTTTGCTTCCGTCAAAAGTGAAGAAGCCAAAATTGTCGCTTTGACTCCGGACTTTTCCATACTCTCAAACATTTTGGTGATGCTCTCAGTGTCCGATAAGGCCACCATTTCCAGTAGTGATTTTACCGAATGCTTACTCACCACTCCCAAGACTTTTACCAGCACCTCCTCATCGATTTTTTTACCATAGGAAGAAAGTTGCTCCAGTATTTTATGACCTTCACGAAAGCTTCCGTCCGTGGCTTCGGCGATCTGTCGCAGAACCTCCTTTTCGATGTTCAGCTTCTCGCCCTTCACGGCTTTTAGTAGTGATCCCATCACTTCATCGATCGTTGCCTTTGTGAAATTCACTCTGGCACACCGGCTGGAAATGGTCTCAGGAACCTTCTGAGATTCAGTGGTACAAAGGATAAACAAAGCGTGTGCCGGCGGCTCCTCAAGGGTTTTGAGTAGAGCGTTAAACCCGGCAGTAGACACCATATGCACCTCGTCAATAATATAAATTTTCTTTTTTAGTTGGACCGGTGACAATCTAACTTTCTCCCGAAGATCACGGATATCATCTACCAATCCGTTACTCGCCGCATCAATCTCAATGACATCCACACTATTTCCTCCACCAATCGATCGACAGGCGTCACAATCACCACACGGTTCGGAAAAATCTCCTGTTTTATTAAGATTTTTCTCGCAGTTGACTATCTGAGCGAGAATCCTGGCTGTGCTGGTTTTTCCCGATCCTCTTGGGCCAACAAATAAATACGCATGAGATATTTTGCCCGACGAAAGTGTCGACAATAAAACATCCCTCACCGACGCCAGGTCCAGTTCGGCAATTTGTTTGGGTCTGTAGGTCTGATAAAAACTCACATTAACACCTTATGGCTTTTCACAGGCTATGTCAACTGGAAAAAACTTGCTCATTACCTTCTCTTTTCGCGCTACAGCCCCTCTTTCCTCAAAGCGCGTGCCTAACGAAATTTTCACTTTTCACATATATAAGTTAACCGAACAAAAGACGAACTTGTCCTGAGCTAGCCGAAGGAAAAAATCCCCCGCTATTAACGGGGGCAAGTCTAAGACTCCACAATTACACGGAAAATTGTTTTTTCTGAACCAATTTCCCGCTCGATCATCACCATTCCATCGTCGAGATAAAAAATTGTCACTTTTTCTTTATTCAAGTTCCAATAAATATTGCGGATGGGTTTGAGAGGAATTACCAAACAACCGTTGTTAAAAGTGAAGCCGGAAATCAATCTGACGACTGATTTAAGCTTCTTCGGCTCTTCTTTCACACCCTTTCCCCGAAAAAAGGATATTATTCTCAGGGGTTTGTCGAAGAGCTCTTCCACCAACTCCTTTGCTACCGCTTCGCAGTTTTCCATGGTAACAATGACTTTTTTCATAGGCTCTCCTCTCTCTTATTGACCATCAAAGCAGATTATCAAAGTGTAGAAAATGGCGTTAAGCAAAGATTTCTTAATCACGATTCGACCATCTTCATGAAAAGTTATCTCTACTTTATCGGTATTCATATTCCACTGGAGCTTCCGCTTTGGAGAGAGAGGAATAGTCAAAACACCAGACTCAAAATGATACCCAAGATGAGGATTAAAGTCGGGAATAGGGTCTTCCTCGTAGAGTCTCAATCCTGTGACTTTCTTGGGTTCCGGTTCCGAGACGACATTTGATTCAACACTTTCGACCGAAAAGGTCCTTCTGCGTAGCCTGGCAACTAGCTCACCAGCCACCGCAAAGCAATTTTCGTCAGTTACTTGGATTACATTATCCATTGAACACCTCCATTGAGTATTTAAGGAACGAAGAACACCCCTATTCTACCCCAAAAACAACCCAAACATTCTGGAATCTGAGATCTGAGAACTGAAATCCGATTTCAGTCGTGATGAATCCCTAAAAGGTGGAGCAGACCATGACAAGCCAAGAACTCGATCTCTTCATCTACCAAACGGTTCCACTGCATCGCTTGTCGTTTGGCTTGAGGATAGCAAACCACAATATCACCCAAATTTAGTCCGTCAAAGTCGGCCGGCATCTCCTCCCCCTCTTGTAGCGGAAACGACAGAACGTCGGTCACTTCGTCCCGGTTAAAATATATTTGTTCCAACTCTCTGATTTTTCTCTCTCCTACCACACTAAAAGATATTAAGACTTTTCCATCTACTCCTTGCTCGGACAAAACATTCGACAAGGCCGCCTTGACTCTCTTGCGGTCAAAACTATATCGACTGTCCGCACTAATACTTAAATCCAGTTTTAACATACTGCTATTCTACTTCATTCCTGTACAACTACGGAATTGGAGGCCTTAGACCGGGAATTTACCCATTACCACTTTCTGAACTACTGACCCCTCGACTTTACCCTTCAACTTTCCCATCACCGCCCCCATCAAGCGGCCACCGGTCAGACCGGTTTCTGAGGCTATCTTTATTACTTCCGCAGATACTTCCCCTTCGCTGAGCATCTGAGGTAGATAGCTTTCGATCACTCCCAGCTCATAATTCTCTTCCGCCGCTCTCTCGGGTGAACCGACCTTGTTATAGATCTCAATCGAGTCTTTGCGTTTTTTGGCTTCTTTCATCAAAACACGAACTACCTCTTCGTCGGGTAGCTCTCCACCTTTGAAGTCCACCTGGGCATAGGACAGTTCCGAGGCGATTAGCTTTAATACTCCCACCAAACGAACCTCCCCTGCTTTTTGCGCAGTGGTTAAATCTAACTTTATCTTTGAATACAACATAACTACTTAGTTATACCAGCATTGCGCTTGTTCCGTCTTCGAATACGAGCGGAAGCCTTGCGCAGCTCGGTCATCTTGATATTCTTTACTTTGGAGGGTTTTAGGAATCCAGACATACCAACCGCCCTGACCTTATCAAGCCCCTGATCTTCATAAGTTAGCTTTTTGAACTCACTTATAAGCTGTTGTGTACTTTGTCCTTGTTTTCTCTTTGCTACTAGTGCCACGAAAAATGCACCTCACTTTCTAATTTTTAGCTATTTCTTTATAAACCCGTCTTCTAAGTCGTGCCACCTGGTTCAGTCTTACTTCCACCCATTACATGAACGTGTTCATGCTCAAAATGATTGTAACCTGCCCCATTGTTTACCAGCTTGTACCCGGTTTTATCGAGTCCCAGCTGACGTACTACCTCAAAAACGGCTGACATGATTTTACCCCAAAACTCCCCCTTTCCGCTAGTGGCAACCTCTTGCTTCCTAATATGGGATTTAGGAATAACCAAGACGTGGGTCGGCGCCACCGGATATTTGTTCCGGATACAGACAAACTCCCCATTTTCCCAGATTTTTTCACTTGGTTCCTCTCCCGCTACAATTTTGCAAAACAAACAGTCTTTGTCCTTCATAATGACATTCTACAATTAATAAGGCATCGTAACCGTTGTGTCCCCCCAGCTGTAAGTCATTCCTTCCTCACCGGCGGAAACAGCCACATCTTTTAAGACCAGCTGGCTGCCGGTTTCATTAGCTATGCTGAATCCATCCACCCTTGTAACAACTTTCGTTGGACCAAACAACCCTATTTTATTTTCCGCTCTGTGGTAGTCGGCGCTCCAAACAAAGTCTTCAAACACCCTTTTCGACAAGTCCTTCCATTTATTTAATGCCTCCTCATTAGCAATGTCGGACTTGCCAACACCAAACTGTAACAGTATCGCCACCCCCTTACTCACAGTTCCGTCCCTTTGTGGCTCAATGTCATCTCTCCACTTCATCCCCACCAAAGATATCCCCTTTTTATCTGCCAATTCACCCATCACCTTAAGCGATCTACCACCCTTCAAATTTAATGGTGGCAAACCGGCTTCCCATCTTTTGGCGGTGGAAACATATTTTCTTTCGGGGGTCAGTTCACCGGCCAGTTCGCCCAAGAATCCGTCTTTCGTTCCTTCTTTCAAATGAATTAAAATCTCAAACACCACCTGCTTTGGTTCTCCTTCACCTGTCTCCTGAGATTCTCCTATACCGGCCATCATGGTCTGATAAGTTTGATAACATCTCTTACTGTAATCAGTACCATTAGACCAATCAAGAAGAACATGCCGACGGTGTGGACATAACCTTCAATACGATTTTTGAGTCTTTTCCCAATCACTTTTTCGATACCCAAGAAAAATACCCTTCCGCCATCTAGCGCCGGAAAAGGCATAATATTTAAAATAGCCAGATTGATAGAGAGAATGGCCATAAACTGCAAGGTGGCTATCCAACCCACTTTATAAACTTGTTTGCTCACCTGATATATTCCTATTGGACCAGCCACATCTTTTGGTACTCCCTTGCCTGTTAGAATTCCCCAAAGCAACTTTCCTAAACTTACGGTAATTTCTTTCCCCCACGCCCACGCCTCTGATACTCCGACAACTATTCCCCTAAAGGGTCTTTCCCAAACTGGGTACATCTTCATCTCCATATCTGAAAGCGCTACTCCCAAAGCTCCTTCTCCCTGTGGAGGAGTTAGTCTTGGTACTATGTTTACCGTCTCTTCTTTACCGTCTTTGGTCAAGAGTGTTAACTCAATTTCTTTCCCCTTCAATGGATCGATATTCTGAATAAACCCAGTGACTCCGGAAAATGCTACCTCCTTATTCTCAAAAGTAATTTTCTTTATCTGACTATCAATTTTTATCCCTGCCTCTTCTGCCGGAGTATTTTTGCCTACCTCTACCACGATCACCTTATCGGTTTTGGTCGGAATTCCCAGATAGGTATAGACGATGCCAAAAGCAATAACACCCAACAAAAAATTCATCACCACTCCTGCGGTCAACACCCCCGCTCTTTGCCAAATTGGCTTGTTAAAAAACGCTTCAGGTGAACCCGCTTGAGCCGGGTCGTCCATATCTTCTCCAAAAAGTTTGACGAATCCGCCTATGGGTAACCAATTCAAACTGAATAGCGTTCCTTTGTTGGTAAAAAGTTTTTTGGCTCTAGGTGGTAACCCTATTCCAAACTCCTCTACTCTCATCTTGAACAACCTGGCCATAATAAAATGCCCAAACTCATGAACCAAGACCAATACCGAGAGCATTAAAACAAAAACAAGAATTTGCATCTCTCAATCTTACCAACAAAGTTGATATACTGAAAGTAATGATCACCGACAATGACATTAAGAAACTAAAAACCGTCTTCGCCACAAAGGAGGATCTTAAACGTTTTGCCACCAAAGAAGATCTCGACGAGTCTGAGGCCAGAACAGCTTTTGGGTTTGCCGACGTTCAAAAACAGATTTCCGAACTAAATGAGGGTCAAGTAGTACTGTCTGAGAAAGTTCAAGGTCTATCAGGAAAAGTAGATGATCTTTCAGGGAAGGTAGATGATCTTTCAGATGAAGTCAAAGAAATAAGTCAACAAATGCACGGCATGGAACAAAATATTATTTCCGCGATAAAAGGCCAGTCGAAAGAGATCGAAGATGTTACAAAACGCGTCACCAAACTAGAAAGTCTGGCCTTCTCCAACTAAACCGCCATTATTTCGTCTTCTTTGGCTCGGCACATGGCCTCGATCTTTTCATTGAACTCTCCCGTTATTTTGTCCAAGTCGGCGAGGAGCATAAAAATATCATCTTCGGAAACTTCCTTCATCTCTTTAAGAGCGTCGATTTTTTCTTTTACCTCTTGTCTGGCTTGTCTCAGCATTACTTTTCCGGACTCGGTCTTTTGCTTTAATAGTTTTACAAAATCCAATCTTCTTTCTTGAGTTAGCGAGGGTACTACTATGCGGATCATGTCTCCGGAAACTGCCGGTGACAACTGCAACTCACTATCACTGATAGCCTTTTCGATGGCACCCATCAAACTTTTGTCGAAAGGGGTCACAATCAACATGTTCGTATCCGGAGCGGAGATGGTAGCCACTTCAACAAGTCTCATCCGACTACCGTATGCCGGCACCGATACACCTTCCACCATATCCGGCTTAGCTCGACCAACGCGGACAGTCCCAAAATCTTCGTCAACCACTTCTATAACCTTCGTAAACTTCTGTCTTAATAACTGAATCAATTCGTGTTCTAACATATGTTTTTATTCTAACATCATCCTCGTCATTGCGAACCACGCCATCGGCGGGGTGTGGCAATCTATACAAACTATTTCCTCATTGGATCCCAGTCGGTCCTTCCCTCGCCTCCCATTACCACAGTCTCAGGCTGTCTAGTGTCTAGACCTTCTGCCTCAAGTCTTCTTTCCTCTTTTTGCCACTCGCTAACTTCAGGCACAGGCAAGATAGTCTCCTTCTTTTTTCTTTCCTCAGCTTCGCGAGCGACCTGAGCATCATGTAACTCTTTCGCTTTCTTTTTTTGTTCTTCCTCTTGAGCATAAACAGAAGCAGAAAGGCCTTTCGACAACCTCTCTCTTTCCTCTATTGATATCGGTGCACTTCGTGGTTTCATATCCCTAAATTTACCACACTTCCACCTTTTTTTGCCAAAAAAATCACCCTCTGGTTTCCCAAAGGGCGCACACGTCTATGAACCTTTACGTGGGTATTCTATTAATCCCCTGTGGTCTAATATCAGCACCACCGCACAAAAGACAGGTAGTATGAATTGGACCCACGTCGAGCCGGAAAGTACATACAAAACTGCCTTGATCAGAGACACCATGAATAGAATCCAAACGCCTTTTACACAATCTTCACGTCTGGATAAAAAAGGAAATACGAGTAGCGGTATTCCTATCACCACCACAGAGAGAATCAGCAGAATTTCCGTATACACCTTGCCTCCTTTGGCAATAAATAGTTTGAACTGTCAATTTTGCTTTGTTTGTTTATATCACAGTCTATGTCCAAAGTCAAGTTATAGGGGCCATTTAGGCACAAAAAAGCCCCCAGTTACGAGGGCGTAGATATTTATTGCGGTTTCAACACCACCACTTTGGATCCAAGATCAAGTGAGTCGATCAAAGCTCTCACCTTCTCAAATTCTGCCGGTCGGTTCCCCACCGGCCTCAAACCCAAAACCATTTACTACTCCTCACCAAGCTTAAACCTGGCGAATCTCACAACTCTGATATTCTCGCCCGTTTTGGCGATCAACTCTTTGACCAGGTCATCGATGGTCTTGCCACCGTCGCGAATGTATTCTTGCTTTAGGAGATCTTCGACACTAGCAGGGCTCATGGAAACCACCTGTAGAGCAACTTCTTTACAAAGATTCTCAAACTCCGGTGTCTTCGCCACGAAGTCCGTCTCACAAGCGATTTCCACCATTGCCGCCGACGATCCACCTCCGTGGGTATAACAATATACTTTACCGCTTCTTACCTCACGGTCGGACTTACTGGCCGCTTTGGAGAGACCTTTGGCTCTAATAATTTCAATCGCTTTCGCAATATCCCCGCCGGTCTCCTCCAAAGCCTTCTTAGCGTCCATCACACCCGCACCGGTTATCTCTCGTAGTTCTTTAATTTTGTCCATCATATTCTTTATTTACTTTTGTCATCCTCGCGAAGGCGGGGATCCACAAATAATTAATTTATTTTGTAACTTCCTTTTTTGTTTTCAATCCATTCTCTATCGCCTGCCCTAAGACCCTTACCATAATCTCCAAGGCCTTAGCCGAATCATCGTTCATGGGGATCAGATAGTCCACCGGGTCCGGATTGGCGTTTGAATCGACCAAACCAATCACCGTCACACCACGATTTGAGGCTTCTTTGACAGCCAGTTTTTCTTTGTGAGTATCAAAGACCACCACTACCTCAGGAGCTTCTTTTAGTGTGGCGATACCACCCACCACTCGCTCTAACTTGATAATCTCTTTATCAAACAACAACTGTTCTTTCTTGGTGTATTTCTTCAGCTGTCCGGCCTCTCTCTTTTGTTTTAAAGTATTCAATCTGTCCAAAGTCTGTTTTAACTGTCTCCAGTTGGTTATAAGTCCGCCCATCCAGCGTTGAGAAATATAAGGCACACCCAACCTCTTACCTTCATCTTCAATCATTTGACGAACCTGTCTCTTGGTTCCCACCAAGACGATTCTCTTCCCGGCGGCGGCCAAATCAGTCAAGGCTTTGGTAGCTTCGGAAATCCCGGCGACTGTTTTTTCCAGATCAAAGATATGAATACCGTTCTTCTCACCCCAAAGGTATTTCTTCATCTTGGGATTCCATTTTTTGACGACATGACCAAAATGAGCACCGGCTTCAAAAAGCTCTTCTACTGAAGTGGCGGCATTGGGAGTTTCTTTCTTTACCTTTTCGGCTTTTGCCTCTACAGGGGTCTTAACCTCTTCAACTTTTGCTTCCTCAGCCACAACAACTTCCGGCTTCACAGCTTTTTTGGAGGTTTTCTTCTCGGCCACTTTCTTTTCGGCCTTGACTACAGGAACTTTTTTGACTGCCGTCTTCTTCTCGGGAACTTCCTTTTTAACAACTTTTTTCGTACTCGATCCGCCTTTGGCGGATGTTTCTTTAATTTTTGGAGTTTTTACCTCCGTGATTTGATCGGCTTTTTTAGCCATATATTTTCATCTCTTTTAATCCTCATGGCCTTTCAGAGATTCGCCAAGGGACAAACTACTAATAATTAACTTGCGTTATTTTACTACATCTTCACTCGCCGCGCGAGCATAAATTTGTCAGCATCAAACCACACGCCTTGACTAAAAAAACCTCTTCCCACTAGGCATCCGCCAGGTTCTCATACAAGGCTACGATAGTCATGGGTCCTATACCACCGGGAACAGGGGTAATTAAAGATGCTTTCTCTATAGCCTCAGGTGAAAAATCTCCTTTAGGAAAGCCAAGATCAATCCCGGTAAAACCTTTCATCACCATGTTCCCACCTATTAACCCAGCCGCACCGGTAGCTCCAATAATTACATCAAAGTCTTTTAGCTTATTCAAATCGTCTTCTTTGTCAAACCCTTCCGCCAAGATGTTTATATCCCTCAATCTCTTGATCAACCTGCTTCCCAGTACTCCTTTAGCACCAACTACGGCCACTTGATCGTCTTCTGTAATTTTAAAAATATCTACTAGGCGCTCGACCGCTCGAATGGCCGCCGGAATGAACCTACCTTTCGGGTTTAAGCCGTCTACATCTTTACTAGGTTTAATTGAGGACAAAATTTGCTCAACCTCTTCCCTATCTGCACCAATGATCGGTAGCTGAACCAAAATCCCATCTACTGTTTCATCTTCATTTGCAAGTTTGATTCCTTCTCTGAGATCTGAAATTTGGGATCTAAAATCTACGCTCACCATTGCCCCCAACCTCTCACCCATCTCCCTTTTCAGGCGAACATAAGTACTTTCCTCACTCCGGCCATCACACTGCAAGATCACCAGACTTTTCCCCAGCACACGCTCGCTCTCTTCCAAGAATGTAGCCATGCGTTCCGCTTCTTTTTTACCATCAAAGACGATTTTTGCCATGACTTTAAGTATACCAAGCCTCGCATCACCAGGGCCAGGCCTTAAAGGACCCCAATCCCCAGAAGGCCTGGCCCCCCTGCCGGCCACCACAACATCTGTCATCCCGAGCGTGGTCGGGGGATCTCCCTCCATCACCTCCTCCACCCTCATTTGACAAACAGCCTCAAGCGTGGTATACTATGGGATCTTCGAATTCAAATCTCTCACTCAGGCACAAAGCCTGGAAAGGACCTTAAGATGTCAAATAAAATGCAAGGAAAGTTAGCAGGACTCTTAGTCGTTGTTGTGATTCTCTTCGTCTTTGGCGCCGCCGCGAACTATCTTGTGCGCACCAATAATGACCAAAAAACTCTGGACAACGTCCAGGAGGTAACCTCCCTGTCCGATTTACCCCTGTCCAAGGACGGTAAGGAAGAGAAGTTTATCGAGCTAACCAACCAAGCCTATTGGACGTGTGGGGACAGACTCTCCCCGGCCTCCATCACCGACATACTTGTCGTGCCGGTTAGGACGGTCGGAATTGAGACAGTCCGAGAATATCAGATTCAAGTTCACGACGCGGAAGAGGTCGTCGCCGTCCTCACGGTCGTGGAGATCCCCAAGATGAATTCCGCCGGTGGCCAGACCATTGTCCCGTATTGGACCTGCACCGGACCATAATAATTTCGACTTCACATCAAACCTTCCCTCCCGGGGGAAGGTTTTTTTTGGCATAAAAATGCCTCTCTAGCTCTAGAGAGGCAACCCACCCTATAACACTTGACTTTTCAGGCTAAATATAGTACAATCCCAAAAGATTTCAAATCTCACACCCTGACATTCCATTGGAGGAAGAAAATGAAAAAGTTGTTCGCCTGGTCGATTTTCCTGGCAGGCATTATCGGAGGTTGGGCCTTCCTAACCTCTTCTGCCCTAGTGGCCTTGCTGGCCGCTACGAGCGGCATCGTTCTCACCGAATCCATCACACTCGGGCATCTCATCGTGACCCTCATCTTTTTGTGTGACTGGATCATGATCACGATTGCCGCGTACGCAATTCACCCCTTGTTTGGGAATCTCTGTCTGGAGATCAGCCTCAGAATTCCTTACATCTGTTATTGGTTCTACTGCGTCTCCCAAAATAAAGAAGCTGCCGCCTTCCCCAGTATTAAGGGCAACGGAAGCGATCACGGACCCCGCCGGGTGGGTTAAAATCCCCTATAGTATTGACAAATCCGGGATTGTGTGGTATCATACTCGAGTTCACATTCCCTATTGCACTTGAACAAAGGAGAAAACATGAATTCCCGTACCAAAAGGATTTCCCTGTCCGTTCTTGCCATTCTGATCATTGTGGCCTGCAGTTTCAAGTCCCCTTTCAGCAAAGAAGTTGGGCTTGGACCTACGGTCAAGGAAGTGGTGTCCGAAAACACCGCCGCCCGTGACGAAGGCATCAAAGTCTACCAGGGCGCCCAAAAGGCTGTCGCCAACTACTACCTGAAGGTCAACTCCTGCGCGGCACTCATGACACGTCAGGAAGCCATGGTTGAAAACTATGCAAAGGCCGTTCAGGCAAACACCGAGAATTGGTCCGGCCACTTCCGTGCCGAAAGCGAAGCCATGACCAAACAACTCGAAGCTTACGCCAACGCGATAAACGAAGGCACGCTGGATCCCAGCCAGCTTAATCTGGCTCAGTTGATCGAACAGGGTGCTTTCCCCACCGACCTTCAGGCTGGACTGGCGTTGTACGTCGACTCCGTTGTCCAAGCCCCTCCGCCCGAGATCGACTCGGAAGTGTACAAACAGGCAATGGACACCATGAGCGAATGCTACAGCTCGGTGGACTTCGCGGGTTCTGTTACCAACGAAGCTATCACCGCCTGGAACACCTGGTTGCTGACCACCAAGGGTATGCTCGTGTCCGAGCTTTCGGATTACTTCGGCTACCCCATGCCCGGCGAACTGCCGCTCATCACAGGTGGACAGACCGACTCCCAAATGCCGTAACCCTGAGTTAGGCACAAAACCACGCCCCGGCCATGCCGGGGCGTCTTTTTAAAACCATCCTATTCAGAACAAAGGAGTTCCCGTGAATCGTTCACTTAAGCCCCTGCTCTTCATCTTTACCGTTCTGGCCTTCGTTGCCATTACCCTCTTCAATTCACCCACCCCCACCGCCGCCCTACCTCTGTCGCAACAATCGGACTGGTGCGGACGAACGGACGATCCCGAAAACCACGGCTTCTCATATGCCACGAGTCAGTATCACTGGACCGTCAATTGGGAAAAATACATCGCGGAAAGCACGGTCATCGAAGTGGACCAGGTGATTGGACCGTTGAATACTGACAACATCGTCAACGCCATGATTGTCATTCTGCCCCGCGAAGAAGTTGCCGACCCGAATGCCTGTGTGGGCTTCTTCTACATGTACATGCATCTTGGCAATATCGACGGACCACGTGCCGACAACGGCGCTTCCTTCCTTCTGATTCTCGACCAGCAGGACGGAGTTACCACTGGCGTTGAGCTCAAATATGCTCTTGGTGATCTGTCGAAACTCTCCCCTACCGAAATGCAAGACCTCAAGCGTCTGGCCGTATCCACCTTCGCGGAGACCAAATCGGTCGACTCCACTCTCATCAGTGTTGTCAACCAATTCAATACGGTAGCGCGTGACAGTTACGAGCCCTACTACCCTCCGGCCACCCAGCAACCAGCAACAAGTACTCAGAAGACGACTCCGACCGTGAACCATCTGTCGTTCTGGGATATGTTATGCCTGAGCGTCCTGTGTGTAGTCGGCATCATCTTCCTGTTCTGGCTATTGTACAAACTCGGTCTCTTTTCTGGCACTGGCAGATCGGGCACCTCAACCAACTGGACACCAACCAATACCACCTTCACACCAAGATCGGGTGGACGCGCAAATTGGTCATCTTCCAACTCTACACCCCGTTCTACGCCCCGCGCACCTTCGAACAGAGGCAACGGCAGTAATAACGGCCCACGCCGAATAGGCTAACCCACCTTTCCCAAACCCCTCTCAGTTCATCTGGGAGGGTTTTTTATGCCCAAAATAAGTCCTATAACTTGACAAATGAGCCTCAGTGTGGTAAAATACCCCTACTTCAGTAACAAATCAACTCTCGAGCACTTTCACAATCGAGAAATCTATACATTAAGGAGGCCGTAGTGATCGCATCCACTGCCCAACTGGCTCTCAGTGTCTCAATCCCCATCCTGGCAATAATCTTCAGTCTCAGCAAACCAAGTTAGTATTCCAGGATTCTCGCACTACTACTTGCCGTTGTTCTGATAAAGACGGCGCTGTACTTGATCTCAGGGCTATTTGGTATGCAGATGTTCGTGATGATGCTTCTTGCGTCAATTGTAGTCACAGCCTTGATTCTCAACACCAGACGACTCATCAATCGATAAGGAGGCCTTCATGGCAAAGATTGTTATGTATTGGGACTGTCCAAATGACAGTAACAAGAAGATTCCGGGCTATGTGTATAACTGCCCGGGCTGTGGACATCCGCGTTCCAAAGGCGTTGTTTTCTATCACAGCAACCCCCCTCACGAAGCCACCGCAGCTGAAATCATCAAGATGACTGCCCCCAACCCAAACTGGTTCTGCGACAGTTGTCAATCAGGCAACCTCCAGAAGGACAAAGTGTGTTGGAACTGCGGCGATAGCCGCAAAGCCACTTCCGCAGTCCAGCCCGTGCGCAAAGTCTACCGCAAGGATGGCCTTGTCTTCAGTACGGAGCAAGCGGAAGAGGTTGAGAAAATGGCAGACCATCTTACCCCCAAGCCGTTCGTTCCGGAAGATAATCCGTACAATCCACAAACTGCTCCGGCCGTCCTCCCCATCCCCAAACGCGAACGGCTTTCCGTCCAGCCAGCACGTACTCGAACCGAACCGGCCTTCTCTAAGTACAGTGATCCGGTCGATCTCGAGACCCGAAACGAGAACTTGAAAAAAGGTCTCACCATCGGCGGTGGCGTATTGGGCCTCGTTCTGTTCTGCCTCTTCAGTGTCTGGATCTACAACTTCTTCTTCAAGACCCACGTCGAGACCCTCGTGGTCACCGACATGAACTGGTCGCAGTCTGTTCACATCGAAGAATATCAGACTGTCCACGAAGAAGGCTGGTCAATTCCTGGCGAGTGGCCCGGAGTCAACTCGGCCGGCCGCGAAACCGCCCGCGAACAACGCAAAAGCGGCGAGCGCACCGTCCATGACGGGTGGCACACCGAAACCGTGCCCGACACGTGTTACAAGGACGAGCAGGTCCAAACCACCTGCACCGGGTATCACGACGTTCCCAGCACCTGTACCGGGTCCGAATACGTTCCGGACACGTGCTACCAGGACGATGGCAACGGCGGCTCGGAATCATACGAATGTGGTGGGTACGAGTCGTACACCTACTCCTGCACCGAGTCCGAGTCGTACACCTACTCCTGCACTGAAACTCAAAGTGTAGCGTACGCGTGCACCAAAGACGTTCAGGTGGAGGATACACACCAGGAAGACATTATCGACACCTGGTACTGGTACGATATCGAGCGTTGGGTATCTATCATGGTGTATCCCACTTCGGGTACCGGGTTGGACGTTTACTACGATCCGATCCAGCCGCTGAGCAATCAGCGACGAATCGAAGATGGCGGCCGCTACTGCGTGACCTTCTCACCGCAATCCACCGACAGCAAGGTCCAGCCGTTTGAAAACTGCTATGACCTTCCCGTCTACCTGACGTTTTTCATCGGTCAGCTTCACGAAGCCGATGTCAACCGCTCCGGTTCCGTCTTTAACCTTCGGTAGTTCTCTTCTCCCTCATAGCCGTCCCCTTTCGGGACGGCTATTTTTTTGGCAAATGACGTCCTCCCCGTGTCGGCCTTCGGCCTTCACACGGGGTTTCCTTGTTT
>CAYHNG010000019.1:0-17972 GCA_964357975.1 uncultured Pseudomonadales bacterium | reverse complement strand
ACTCAACGAATATGAGATCTCTCGACTGCGCTCGAGATGACAAAGATAGATGGTAGAATAGAGGCATGGTTGATTCCGCAAAAATATTGATACGAGCGGGAAAAGGTGGAAATGGCGCCGTCAGTTTTCGTAGAGAAAAATTTATCCCTAAAGGTGGTCCGGACGGTGGAGACGGCGGTAAGGGAGGGAGCGTCTATATTGAGACCGATCCAAACAGAAATACTCTCGACGATTTTGCTCATCAACAAATGTTTGAGGCGGCCGATGGCGGCAAGGGCACCGGTAAGAAAATGTCTGGGGCCAAGGGTGAGGACCTGGTGATTAAAGTGCCTTTAGGAACGATTGTTACTTTGAAACCTCTGCAAACGACAGAGATCGAAGTAGAAAATATCGCCGTAAAAGGAATGCCGAGAGAACTAATGGGGAGGCTGATTACAAAAGTTATTCCGAGAATTGAATCGAAAGAACAAGTAATAGATTTTGATAAAAAAGGTATGAAGTTGTTAGTGGCTAAAGGAGGCGTAGGAGGACGAGGTAATGTGCACTTTATGAGCGCCAGAGAAACAACTCCACTAAGAGCCGAACAAGGTCAGGTTGGTCAAAGCTATCAGGCGGAACTGTCTCTGAAGCTTTTGGCGGATGTCGGACTGGTAGGTCTCCCCAATGCGGGCAAGTCTACGTTGTTATCTGTTTTATCAAACGCCAGACCAAAAGTAGCCGATTACGAGTTCACGACTTTGGAGCCAAATTTGGGAGTGTTGAAAAGCGGAGGAAATCACTTAGTCATCGCGGACTTTCCCGGTCTGATCGAAGGTGCGAGCGAAGGGAAGGGGTTGGGAATTAAATTTCTAAAACATATTGAAAGAGCAAAGGTGCTCATTCACTTGGTGGCGGCGATCGCAAATGACCTGCAAAGCCAGGCCTTGAAGATCGGGGACCCTATAAGATCTGGCCTTGCTGAGTGGGAGAAATATCAACAAATAAGAAATGAATTAAAGAATTATGGTGGGGGAATTGAAAATAAAAAAGAGATCGTGGTGCTCAGTAAAATTGATTTGGTAGACGAAAAAAAGGTGAGGGAAATTCAACAATACTTTAAGAGGAAGAAGATAAATGTGTTGCCGATTTCTGCGGCGACTCATAAAGGAATGGAGGCATTGGTGTCTAGTATGGAAGGCATTCGTTAAAATAACCACCGTTGACCAGATCCGGTTTTTGGCAATCGACACCACCACAATCGTCAAAACAAGATGAAGGCCGGCAAGTTTCGCTCCGGTCATAAGAAATGACAACACAAGTCCCGCTTTTGCACCCATAGCGATAAGGATTGTTGTTGGGACAGGATTGAAAACTGCTGCAGCCAAAAACTAGCGCAGTATTGAGAATGTCGGGTGAGTGAACAGCGAGAGTGTTGGGGCAACGAGAGATGGTGTTTGCATCGGGAAAATTGACGGAATCGGTGGGGGCATAGATGGCGTACTGTTGAGGCTTGGTACTATCTTCAGGTAAGGTGTAGGAGGAATAGGAGGCTCCGGTATTAGGGTCACAGGGAATTTTATCGAGATATGGTTGAAGATCGGAGCCGTTGCAATGAGCCAAGACTACTTTGAGATCGGGATAGTATTCGTGATCGGCGTAATAGCTTTCGAGAACATTTTTGAGTTTGTAAACATCATCTTTACGTTGGGTGTCGTAGGCTCTCTTGAAATAGGTGAAGGGGTTAATGGCCAGAAAGATTAGAACAGCTAAAATGGCAATGATGGTGATGACAATCAAAAGTTCGGCTAGGGTGAAACCCGGATTGGTTTTTGGTGCTCGGTTCATAGTTCTAAGTTAATTGTACTATTTTGTTTGGACTAGCCAGAAGTTGAAGGAGATTTCCGAAGTGTTTGAAAGTGGAGTGGCCACCGTGAAACCAACTCCGGACTGCTTGGATTTGACATAAAGTACCTGATTGCCGGTATCGGTAACCGGAGTGACATATATAAGCGTATTGTCGGTGACTTTGTTATTGGCGATGGCTATTTCCGCTGAACCGGTGGCGATAGTGGCAGTACCTATAGTGGCGTTGGAGTTTACTTGAGCAGAAATGGTGGAGGATTGGTGATCATTTTCGGACGCGATGACCAGACCGGAGGTGGTAAGCTCACCAAAGTTGGCTGAGCCGGAAGCAATGGTGGAAGAGCCAATGGCAAGGGTGCCGGAGATAGTGGCGGTTTTGGTATCCAGATTGTTGGCGTAGAGAGTGCCGGTGATAATAAGATCGCCATTGATAACCACCTTGCCGTCCGGGTAGAGAGATAGCAGATTTCCCAAGAGGTGAACCGGTCGGTCCCCGGTGGGTTGGATGAAAAGATCGGAGTCGATGGAACCGAATGATTGGGAAAAGACAGAACCACTGGCTAGAATATCACCAGTGATGATTGTCTCGGCTGAGGAAGTGGCAAGAGGTGACAGGGCGAGTGGGTCTGAGTCGGTGATTGGTTCGGAGTGGTTGGTGCTTTGTGACAGGGAATCGTAAGAAGTGTACTTGGCTTGAAGATCGGCGAGGATGGCTGAGGCGGTGGAGTATTTTTCGTTTAACAAGTCGAGCTGAGTATTAAGATTATCGACTGTCTTTCCTTTGATGCTATCTGCGTAAAGAGTACCCGTGACGGTGGCGTCGATAACTTTGAGCTGATCTATGTCGGCAATGGGGGAAATCAATTTGCCTCTGACGACGAGATTATCAACCGTGAGTTCTCTGACTACTGCAACTCCGGCTTGGAAATTTGAAGATATATTTTGGGCGAGGGAAGTGATTTGGGACTGCTGCTGTTGGATGGCTTTTGTGAGGACAGGAATAAGCCCCGTGGTATTGAGTTGTTTGTAACCATTATCTTGATCAATGCTAACCAAATTAGGAATGATTGTTTCAACTTCTTGGGCAATAAAACCCAGGTTTTTGAAAGCAGAATTACCACCTTTCCAGTCAAAACTTACTGGCCTTAAGTCCATGATGGTATCAAGACCATATGAGACATCATCAACATTTTTTTTGAGTCGAATGTCTGAAGTGCAAGAGATGGTCCCGCCGGTGGCCAAGGTACAGCCGGTGGAATTGTCGCTAAGGAACCGGGCGATTATGCCATTTTCCGGGGCTAACACATCAAGGAAATAGGTAGGATTCCGCCCGACCCCCACCCTACCTGTATCCGAGATGGCGGTGTTCACGGCTGCTCGATATATGTGAACATTATCGATGTAGCCATTAAAATTGCTGTCCGGGGTGAAAATTATATCTGCGTCGTTGGCTGTAGCGTCGAAGGTAAGATCGTAGGAAGCGTTGGTTGTGATGGCATCGTGAGTGGCAGTGCCAATTTTGGGAGTGACTGTTCCCGCAGTGCGACCTCCCATATCAAAAGTTATTCGGTAGATTTGGTTATTATCGATGTATCCGGCTGTCAAATTACATGAAAGGTCGGCGGTATTGAGGACTGTGTGTTGGGCTACGCCACCGGTGCGAGCCCAACCGGCACCATATGTCCAACAGGTAGTGGCATTGGTAAAAGTAACATCATCAGCATCTTGATCGTTTAGGTCGGCTGATTCGGCGGCCTGGATTTCAAGTGCATTTCCTGATGGAGTATCGACATCAGCTAAAATTTCTAATGTAGCGGTGGGAGCAGAAGTGCCAATCCCAACGTTGCCGCCGTTTGGTTGGAGAATGATATAGCTGGATGTTTTTGTGGCGTGATTGGTTCCATCAAGGGTGAGATCTCCACTAGCAGCGTTCGACCCGTATATAGTGGCATTGTCAGCAGTAAAGGTTAGAGTGGTCGCCCCTCCCAGAGCGAGATCCGAGGAGGTAGTGATGGTGGCGAGGGATGAAGCAGTAATAGAAGTTCCTCCGAGAGTTAGGTTCCCGGAGCTGTCTAGTCCAACATTATTGGCAGTGATGATCAAATCTTCTGCGGCAACATCGCCACTGTTTGGGTTTATGGTGATGGCTGTTCCCGCACCTGAGTTTATGGTGCCTGCACCGACAAAGCCGAGAGAATTAATATCAAGGATAGTTCCCTCTATGTTAACACTTCCGGCATTACCCGTATCATCAATGGTGATGGCACCTGTCGTGCCCGAGATGTCAAATTCTGAAGTGTTAATTGTCAGACTTCCGACCCCTCCGCCGATGGAAATCACGTCCGACCCGGTGGCACCGGTGCCAATATTAATTGTATCTGTTCCTGTGCCGGTGCCAATATTAATGGTACCTGTAGTTGCTTGTAAGGTTAGTCCTGTGGCGCCAAGAATATTCA
This sequence comes from uncultured Pseudomonadales bacterium, assembly GCA_964357975.1. Taxonomy (GTDB): domain Bacteria; phylum Patescibacteriota; class Microgenomatia; order UBA1400; family MFAQ01; genus UBA10133. The sequence goes on along the minus strand of CAYHNG010000019.1, from coordinate 13,674 downwards.
ATGTTCCATCGGCAGTTATATCGTCACCATTAACTGCCAGATCACCAGCAGTAGTAATATTACCTGTTGCCCCGTCAACTTGGAATTTATCACCGCTACCGACTGTCAAAGTGGCAATTGGATTGGTGTTGCCGATACCGACGTTGCCGGTATTGATCCAGGAGTTTTCGGCCACCGTGCCCGCTAAATGAACAAGGGCTGAGGCAGTGGCGGTGGCGCCAAGATTGAGAGAGTCAGTGATATTGGTAGGAGCTAGCGATCCGCTGGTTCTCTGCCAGAAGCCGTTGATTCCGGAACCAGAAATGGGGCTGAACCAAGATAAAGTTCCGGTACCATCGTTAGTTAGTACGCTGTTGGCAGCTCCCTGAGAGCTGGGGAAGGAAGTGGTGACGTTATTGATTTTGACAATGTCACCGGAGCTGTTTACCTGGAACAGGTCACCGTCTCCGACGGTAAGGAGTGAATTCGGTGAAATATCGCCAATACCTACACGATGCGTAGTAGCATCTACAAAGAGCGAGTTGGTGTCGACGGTGAAGTTGCCGTTATAGACTTCCCACGAACTGAAAAGTCTTTTGTTGGGGGTGGAGTCGAGGGAGATAATGGCATTGCCGGAAGAGTCGTACATGCTGTGGGAAAAATAAATACCTTTCCAGGTAGCGGTGGGAGAGCCGAGATAATAAGTGTTGTCGGTAGCAGGAGTCAAGTCTCCGGTATTGGAAACAAGCAAAGAATTGGTATAGGTGTTGGGACCACTTTTGAAATCGAAATATAGAGGTCCGTAGGCCGGTTGAATATGAGAATTGAAACCGATAGTCAGATTGCCGGAGACAGAAGCTGTGCCGGTAACATCGAGAGTTGCCAGAGGATTGGTTTTGCCGATCCCGACACTTCCGGTGTTGATGAAAGAATTTTCTCCGGAAGTTCCGGCGAGGTGGACAAGGGCGGAGGCGGTGGCGATGGCACCGATATTGACAGAGTTGGTGATTTGTAGCGGGGCGAGTGAACCGGAAGTAAGTTGCCAGTTACTACTACCACCACCAAGCGGAACTCCGTTGACAAGGTACTGGCCGGTGATGTCGACGTTGCCACCATTGGTAACGGTAAAAACGGGAGAGCCGGAGACTGAGGCAGAGATTAGATTCCCGGTACCGGTTTGATTGACGATAAGGGCACTATCCGCATCCGAGGCAAAAATACCCGTGCGGCCATCGGTGGCGACCCAAAACCGGTCGGTTTCGGTAGAGCCTGAAGTGAGTGAGAGTAGCCGGCCGGTGGCGGTATCGTTGCCTACGTATCCGGAGAGTAAGGTTCCACCGGTCAGATTGGCGTTGGTAATGCGAAAGGAGTCTTCGGTGGTAGTGCCCCCGATGGCCAGTATTTGACCGGAACCAATTGAGTCCGGTTGCAGAACAATGTCACCACCGGAGTTGGCGGCGGTTTGTAGGGCAAGGCTCTCGCCCTTGATGGTAAAAGTGCCTGAAGAAGAAATAAGGGAAGGGGAGGTGGCGGCAATGGTAATGTTGCCGCTGTTGTCGACGACGGGGACGGTATTGATGGTAGCAGAGGCGGAAGCCGGATACCCCTGTAGGGTAGAGGAGTTAATGGCATAGCCGACAGTGGCAATTTGCTGACGGGGGGTAAGGGTTTCGGCACCGACTTGAATTTCTAGGAAAACATCGCGGTTGTCTGTGAAAACTGAGGAAGTAATTTCGGCTCCGCAGACTCCGTCACCAATTAAAGAATTAAAAATACCACTTTGGTCAGGAGTAATGGAACAAGTGCCGGAAGTATATAACTGGGTTCCCGGAGGAGCCAGTTGATTGAAAAGTTTGAAAACCACGTTGACGGCAGTAGTGATGGGTGTTCCGGAGGAGTCGGTGAGTCGACCTTGAAAGGAAAGTTGTCTTTTGGGTGGAGTAAGAGCGGTGGCGGCGGCGCTGGGCCTGGCTTGGCTAATGATCTGGTTATAGGCAAAAATGGCCATTGCGGTGGTGACCAAAACCAGAATCGCGATGTTCAGATATGGGGTCCAGGTGAGTGCGTTATATCTGTCATACCAGAGCTGAAAACGGTTTCTAGAGCCATTAGAAGTCTTGGTAGGTTTGTGGGACAACCTTTCGATCCAGGCTAGGGGAGCTAATTTTTGAGGAATCGATTTGACCTCGAAAGGATTTTTAGGGAGGTAGCCTTCGGAGTGACAGAAGCGGGCCAACTTTTTGATAGAGGAAAGACGCCGGTTGATAACTGATGTGCTAGTGTGACTTAGTTTGAGATAGGTAAGGTAGGCTTGAAGATGGGACTCGCTTAAGATATTAAAAAGGTTTTGGGTGGTAAAGGGGGTTTGGTTAGCAGTCCAAAGGAAGAAGTGATTGAGATCTGACAGATAATTTTTTATCGTGGAATGGGTCTTTTCCTCCCTTTCCAGTGAGCTCTTAAACTGTTCAAGAATCTTTTCTGACGAGAGGGTCTTTGCAGAAGAAGTAAGTGGCGGACGGTAAGGGGTGGATGATAAAGGGGGAAGCGATGCGGTTTGATCTGATCTTTGAAAGCCGGAAAGGTTGCTGATTTGGTTACTCTGCTTGTTATTGTTTGATGTATTTTGATGTGTGAAAATATCTTGTATATCAAATTTCACGCTAAGAAAAGTGGCAAAACGACGAATGGAAGCCAGGCGGCGGTTAGTGGTGGACTGGGGGGTGTAGGTGGCCTTTTGGGCTTCAAGGTACGGAGGTAGGTATTGGCTTAACTGCCGAAAGATTTTTTCGCTTGAGGCCGGAGTGGTGGTTCCTTCACCGGTGGAGGATGAGGATTCGGAGAAGTTAAGAAAATGCCGAATATCGGAAAGGTAGTTCTTGATGGATACCGCAGAAAGTCCGGCTTCTACCAGGAAGGAAGAAAATTGTTTGAGTAGTTCGGGTTGGTTGGGCAGGCCCATTAATATTTTAAATTTTAGATTTCAAATTCTGTATTTTAGGAAGCGGAGATAATTAGCAAAAATATAATTGGCAGGATGAAGATCATACCGGCGGAGATTAACTCGAGGGGAGAAATGCGTTCCGGTGATTCTTGATGGGGGTAATTCTGGTCGGAATAATCGGTAATTAACATGGGTTTGTATTTTGTTGATAACTCGGTTTTAGGTTCATATTAGACAAGATTATACGTATATATACTAATATAAAAAGAAATTGTGATTAAGTCAAGCCGAAGACTATAAATACGGAGAAAGACATATTGGGCTGCGGAGATAGAAGAATATTTATTGAATATTTCTGATTAATCAACCAAGCAGGAATTATTACCGTATTTCTTTGCGTTATAAATTGTTTTCATGCGGATAATGAAGATAAATATACCTATTTCGATGCGTTATATGATTCTAGGCAGAGTATTGTCGTGAAAGGTAGTTATGAGTTATTACGATAGCATTATATATGATCTGATATATTATGCGTTAATTTTCTGATACAGTCTGATTTTATGCGTAAATGGACCAAGAGAACCCGAAGAGCTTATTCCACGAGAGATAGAATGCCCACTTGTCATTGCGACTCACGAAGTACCGAATCCAACCCCCGCCATTTCGGGAATACTTAAACTACTTCTTACGTCTCAATATTGAAGATTGCTTCAGTTCGGAGTACCGAAGTCCCTCCCTCCGGTAGATAGGTCGCTATGACGTTGTGGGCGTTTAATAAGGACATCCGCGCAATGACGAGGACATTTGAGACCCTACATGGCACTACAGTTTGGGATAAATGTATTCGGAAAAGAGATATTGTAAAGAAAGGTAGTTGTAGACGAGAATGAAATAAGACGGCGTAATAAGAAAAGCTGTGATGCTGGTAAGAAGGGCGATAATCAATGGTATGTCACGATGATCATGGATATTTATTTGAAGGCGCGTACGGTCATTTTGTGGCTTTGTTAGTAAAGGTATCAGACAGATAGTGGGGATGTTTGAGCCTTTATAGAGAGAAGTTTTCCAGTTTCTACCCAGTGAGGACATTTCGATCAATAAGTCTTCCGGAATGGGAGTGGGCAGAGTATAAAATCCTTTGATATCGGTGACGACCGATTTCCAAGTATGATCGAGTTTATCGGAAATATAGATATCTATAAAAGAGAAGGGAACGGTTTGATATTTCCTTTTTCTTAAAAAAGGAAAAGCCAGGATGATAAGGAATTTGAAGATAAATCTGAGAGGAGTGGAGGTGCCGAAAATCGACATGAGAAGATGTAGGGGAAGGCCAAAAACCATGAGGATTAAAAGAAAAAGATAAAAAAGGTAGCGTGTTTGACCAGGAGCTTTGGGTGGTTTGACCGGAGGAGGAGTGGGAGTAGGTGGAGTTTGAGGAATATAGGAAGTTGGAGTAATGATATTTAATTGGTTGAGCGGAGGTGTGACGGTAAGAGAAGGTAGGGTAAGAGTGGGAAAAGATGTAGGGGTGGGCGTGCTTGTAGGAGTGACGACGACGCCGTAAATAAGAAAAAAATCCGGGAAAACCGTAGAATTTCCGGCCGCATCGGTAGCTGAAATCTGGACGGTGTAGACCTGATCCGGTAACAGATTGGCGAATTGGGTTTCCCAGAGTCCGGAGGAAATATTGCCACTAAAGATTTGGGTTTGACAGGCGGATACACCAACCGGGCACAGTAGCAATATTTGAAGATTGGCAGAAGTTTCTACTCCTCCGGTAAGGAGAGGATTTGGAGTGGTGATGGAGAGATAAAGATGTTCGAGTGAGGGTATGGACGAAGGGGTATCGGTGTTCCAAGTAAGAGCCTGTTGGTCGACCTGGGAGACTGAAATAAAGGGGGAGACCGAGTCGAGGTAAAAAGTTCTGGTTTCCGAAGAGGAAGAGACACCATTTTCCGTATAGGCGGTAACTTTCCACGTATGATAGCCCTGCGTCAGATCCGTTTTTAAGGCAAGCGTAAAGATACCACCGGTGGCGGAGGTGGAGTAAAAATAATAGTCCTGAGCAGTAAGCGAGTCGCTGATGGAAGCGGAAAAGATTGCCCCATCCAGATATAAATCGTAATAGCTTAAAGGGTTGGCCGGTATGGGACTGGGGCGTGACCAGGTAAAGGTGGGCTGGCTCGTAGTGAGGGTAGCATTGGCAGTTGGTGTGAGGAGAACCGGAGGATTGAAAGATAAATCCGGAATGGAGGCCGAAACGGGAACCGTATCGGCAAAAACAGGAACCGTTCTGAATAAAAATATCAGACAAAGAAAACCGTAAATGATGAGGCGGTAATTAGAATTCACTGCTATTTTCAGTATACTGCCGGGTGGAAACCTTAGAACGAGGTGTCGGAGTAAGTTTGTTATTTTTCGGGTTGTTCAAACTTCTCGAGCTCTTCCTTGAGTTCGGTAACTTCTTTTTCGAGTAGTTCCTGATGTTTCCGGCTACGTTTGTTGAGTAGAACTATGGCGGTGAGAACCGAAATAATAGCGATGAGAGAATAAATGACGAGACGAATGGGGAAGAGCCAGAAAAAGATGGTGGCGGTAGCGACAGCCCCGGTGGTGCCATAAGCCAATTCAAGATCGGCTCGATATTTGCCCCAACCCCATTTTTGTGTCCAGGTGGAAATAAAATCTCTTTGTGTCTCCGGGAAAATACTACCAGGTTCGACGGGAACGACAGCAACTTTTGTGTGTAGTGGATCGGAAATAGTGATGCCACCTTTGGGAGTAATGTGCACGTCCGAAAGACTCTCTAGAGTACCCGAAAAACTAACCGGGCCCTGTTCGGAGAATTGGGGAACCGAGAACTTAAGAATATTGAGCTTTTCGGTAATAGGACCGGAAACAGTAAAGTAAATAACAGAACCCACTCTCTGACCAATAATGGAGGCAGTTTTTTTGAGCTGACCAGGCTTGACATCTCCGTTGGGCATATAGGTAAGCATGGCGTAGTGTCCACCGGGAAGAGCGGTGAGAGGAACTCTAATTTTGACGTTGACTATTTGAGTGGTTTTGGCGTCGACAGGGATAACGTCTGGAGCAGAGACCCACGAAGCAAGAGACCAGCGATTACCGGCCGATTGAGCTACCGGAATAGGAGTTCCTTGTGTGTCGTAAACCACAAAATCTTCGACGGAGACGGTGTAGTTTTTGGCCTCTTCAGAATCGTTTCTAACTTTTAGCTGGGCAGTAACTATCTCTCCCGGTATACCTGACAAGACTAGGCGAGGGGGAATGGCGGTAATGATAGATTGGGCGAGGACGGGAGCAACGGAAAATAAAAACATGATTGTCATCGCGAGGAGTGAAACAACGTGGCGATCCAGAGAGAGATTAATTGTTTTTTTCATTTTAGAAGCTCGCTGTGGCAGTATAAGTAATTTGATTTTCATAGTCACCGGCAGCTTGGGTGGCGGCAACCGAAATACGATAGCAGACGTTGATTTGGTCGGCGTTGGCTACGGTGGTGTTGGACATGACGTTTTGAACAAGGGGTGAGTCCGGATCGGCAACGGAGGGGAAAGCTCGGACATTGAAAGTGCCTCCTGTGGTTGTGAAGGGAACCGAGGCTCCAGTAACAGACTTGAGAGTGTAACCAAAACCGGGGTTTCCTGTGGCCGTATCCCAAGTATCGGAGGTGGATTCATTAGCTGTACCATTGTCACCGTCGGCATCAACAATGAAAGGGGTTGTACCGCCGTCTTTGCCCATCTGGTCGTTTTCTTGGGCGGTGACAATGTAACCGTTAGCAGCATTGGTGGAAACGGTGAGCAGATGAGCGGCGTCCATAAAAGTATTTAAGGAAAGAGTGCCAAAGGGGACGGCTAAAGGAGCGTTGACACCGGTAACCGTGGAGACATCAGTCTGATTGGGAGTTCCCGAACCACAGGGGTTGGCTCCGGAAGCAACTCCGGCGATGGAGAAACTGATGGTGGGATCAACGGTGGCGGTAACTCTAACAGATTCGATGACACCGATCTTACCGGTGGATTGGTCGGTGGGGGTTCCCTCCGGATCAGAACCGTTGGCAAAGTTTTGGACCCTGAAAGAGTAAGTGTCTGCAGTACCCTCGGCGTGACCGGACTTGGGAGCTGGGGCGATGGGGGTGTTGACTCCATTTGTAGCTCCGATATTGAGAGTTATAGCAGTACCCACACCACCGGCTCCGGTATAGTGATATTCCAAACAATGCCAACCAGATGGACAGCCGGTACCGCCTGAGACGGTGGCGACCGGAGTGACAAAGGTGTAGCCGGAAACATTCGAGGCTGTACCGGCAACGCCACTGGCAAAATCGAAACCGGTGGAGTCAGGCGCGGTATCGTTGAAGTTTGAGGTAGCCGCGGGGATGAGAACCCGGAAAAAACCGCTGGCGATAGAGGAGGCGGTAGTGAAAGTAATGACGTGCTGAGGCTTGGATTTGAGGTAAATGACGTCGGTGTCGTCTGCATCTCCCGAGGCCAGATTGCCGGTGAGAGTGAATTCGTCAGCATCGACGATGGAATCAATCGTATAGGAACCGGTGCCGATGGTAAGAGCGTCCCCCACCTTAAGACCGGCTGTAGAGACGGAGTAAAACTCGGCCGCACTGGCAGTATAGATCCAGACATGGGCGCTGCCAGCAACCGTGGGGTCTTTAACTCGACCGGCAAAAGAGAGGCGTGACGTCTGAAGAGTATCTTTGACCACACCTAAGTTAGCGGAATTTATGGGTGATGGATGATAAAGAGAAGATACGACAAGAGCCGTGACGACAGAAGCGGCAACGATGATGCGTTTGAGTATCATAGATACCTTAAATATTTCATGTCTTAAAGGGTCTGTCAACGGAAGACTTCATTTTGGTTGTTCGAATGATTACCGAAAGAAAAATTGAAGCAAAGATCAGCCCAGAAAGTATTTTGAAGGGAAAGAAAAAGATGTCGCTTGCGTTTTCGGCGTGTGAGTTTTCGGTGTTGATTTGCAATACGGCTTTATAAAAACCAATTTGAGAGAGATTGGGGGTAAAAGAAAAGTTCCGTCCATCGATGTTGACCAGAGTTCTTTGGGTATTGGAAATAACATAGACCGGTAAGATGCCATCGAGGTAAACGGGAACATCGTGATTGTTGGTGACTCTGAAAATGCCTCTTGTCTCCGATGTATAGTTGCCATCGTTTTTAACCGAAGCGGAAAAAGTAATTGGGGTAATATTATCGGCAAAATAATAACGGCCAATTTTGAAAAAGGACCCGGACTGGGGGACGAGACCTTTGATTTTTAAGATGGTGGGAGGGTTGATATCCGAATGAATAGTGATTAGTAAGTTGGCTCCAATGGTGGCGCTAACTTGACTTCCTTGATAGTTGAGAACGGCGACGTTGGAATAAGTAGATATAAGTAGTGTGGCGTACAGATCTCTCAAGATGGCACTAGCCGGTGTAGACAGTGTAAGAATCAATTGTTCAGACGAGTTGGCCTTGATGGTAAAAGGTGAACCCAGTTTGATATTGGTATTGGCCAAACTAAAGTAATTTAGCCAAGAAGGAGTCGATTTGAGATCGATACTGGGATTGCCCTGTTCGTCGGACTGAGAGAAAGGGACAATTCTGGCAACCAAGAGCTTGTCTTCGCCGGATAAGTTGGAGATAGTGAAGACCTGAGTGATGGACTTGCCTGGCTTAATATTTACTCTAAGTAAGGGTGGGGTAAGTGAGATGCCATAACCGGCGGCATTTATCGATGCAGGGTGACAGATGACAGATGTCAGGATGAGAATGAATGTTATTCCGACCGAGCGAAGTGAGAGGAGGAATCTCACTCCACTTGTGTGAGATCTTTCGACTCGCCCAGTTCGTTCAAGATGACTGTAATATTTTGTATTCATTAAAAGGAGGGGAGGGCAATGTATTGAAGGTTGTTTTGGTAAGTGCCGGCGGCTTGAGTTCCGGAGATATTAACTTTATAAGTGACGGTGGCGGCGGAAGAAGTAGCGACTCCAGACCGACTCATGACCGTAGCCGGTTGGTCTACGTCCTGAATGGGAAAGGGGCGGAAATATGTATTGTCAACGAAGTCGGCAGTGTCGACGTCTGTTCCTTGAATATTGTAACCAAAACCGTATCTGGTGTTGACAGTCCAGGCGGTGGCATCTGTTTGAGTGCAGGTAGAGGCAAGATCGCAGGAGGTGTCCGGAATGGTGGTGCTGCCATTGGAGATTCGAAGGGGATGATCTTCAAGAACTTTGACGGTATAGCCGTAAGCGCTGCCGGTGGTGACGGTCAAAATATTGGTCAGAAGACTAGGGGTGCCGGGTACCAAACTTCCATAGTTAAGATCCATGTTGGAAATAGTAAAGGCAAAAGGAGTTAGCCCTTGAATATATTGAAAACCGGCTTTGATAATGTAACCATTGGAGTTGAACTGTCCTTGTGCAGTTTGGCCAACCGTATCGGAAAGGCGATAAGTGGAAGAGGTCTTGTTGCCACCGGTGATGTTGATGGTACCCATGTCAATTTCGAATGAGGGGGAAAGGAGATTGTCGGCATAAACTGTTTGGTGAAAACAAAAAGTGAAAAATGCCCAAAACATAAAATAAAATATGGGTCTAGAAATACTCAGAAACGTTCGTCCGAGAGATGCCAGTAGTGGTATAGGAGAGCTTTCCGGGAGTGAATAGAACCATTTTGACATAGTATGAAATGGCGGTTCCGAAAAAAATGATACAGTGGTAGATGGTGCTTGGTGGGACTGAAAAAACCCGAACATTCGATGGATGATTTAAGTTTATAACTTTGTTTTATCGGATTCTGTTTCAATGGCCTTTTCCAGTGAGCCCGCCGAGGTATAGAGAGTAACCATGTCGGTTTGGATAGACTTGAGCTTGTCGAGAATGGCCGGAGGAAGGAGTAACTCACGACCTTTGGAGTTGAAATACATGACCAAGTCGGTGGTGGAGTTTAAGACGGATGCCAGAGATGGTTTGGCTTGTCTGGTGATCCAGAGGAGGCTCTCCATTTCGGTTTCATGAAGGGCTGTTTGTAGTACCTTGATCCGGCCTTTGCTCTCGAGAACTTCGAGAAAATTGCGCGAGAAAACCACGGCGATGGGGGTCATGAGGATTAAAGAACTGAGATTGATAATTTTGGTGGTGTCGAGGGTGGAGTAGTTCTGAGAAATAAAAATAAAAACAATCAAAGACGAAGCAACGGTGGCCTGAATGGGCTCAAATAACAGAGCCAGAGCAAAGAAAAGCAGATTTAGGAGGAAATATAAAGGTGAAAGGAGGCCGCCGGTGGAAAACACCAACAGGAGACAGATGGTGTTTAGGATGACGGTAGACGGTAGATTAAATGTTTTGCGACTGACTGACCGTGAGGAAAATTTAAAGCCGAAATATACCAAAGCAAGGACTCCGGTTAACTGAAGATTGTAGATGTTGAGGTCGGGTGTGGCGCTCCAAAGCCAGGTAGCAAGAATGGAGAGCGTAATATAGATGGAGTGTCTGGTGGTTGCAGTCATATATTTATCATAATACAAACAATTTGCGGGAGATAATAGCGGAAGTTATCCGGCTGATATTCTGAAGTAAAAATGTAAGATAAATTACGCGGTAATGCAAATGTCAACAAATTTTGATTTTTGATATAGTTTGTTTCTTAATTATCACAATATCATGCTATCTGATTAATATTTTGTTCATAATATATTCAGAAATTATTGACGAATACAGGATAAAAATAACAGGAAGAAGACCGTTAATTGATGCGGAAAATGCGGTTTTGAAAAATATTGATGAAATAGAAAATAATAGTGAGAACTGTTGATAGCAGATGTAGTATTTAAGAAATGACCGGAAACCGGACAAAATATTTTAAGAAACTGACCCGTTTGGACTATGCCCTAATTTGTTTCTTGAGTGTAGGGCTGATGATAGCCGGTACGAGTCTTTTTAGAGGTATTCTGGGGGATCGACGAACTCAAGTAGAGTTTTTAAATTCTTCCTTGAAGTCCGGGAACGGCCAAGATAATCCGACAGTTGGAAAGTTGATGGTGGATATAGAGGGCGCGGTAATATCACCGGGAGTTTACGAGTTGACCGGCGGATCAAGAATCAAGGACGTTTTGGTTGCTGCCGGTGGTTACTCGGAGAAGGCAGATAGAGTGTATTGTGAAAAGAATATAAATTTGGCTCAGGGGATAAAGGATGGTCAAAAAATATATATTCCATATGTGGCCTATGCCCCATCAGTCACCGGGTATACTGAGGCTACCGGTGCGATAGAAACCATCAACCTTAACTCCGCGACCGTTGAAGAATTGGATACCCTTTGGGGGGTAGGGGCGGCAAAAGCGGAGACCATTGTGAAAAACAGACCTTATGTAAATCTGGAGGAAGCGGTAAGCAAAGGTGGTATAACAAAACAAATTCTTGAAAAGAATGTGGGAAGGATAACGGTTTATTAAGAAATGACAAGACGACTGTTTTGGTTGGTTGCCATTTTGCTAGTTAGATGTATTCTAGGATGGGGAAGTGTTTTGAGATTTCATACCGGAGACAGTATCCGGGTCACAGGTTACCCTATCGCAATATATCAGGATGTTTCAAAATGCATCATCAAAATCGACCGATTTTATATTTCCACCAAAGATATTTGCGCAAACTTTCCTGAAGTGAGGATGCGGGTGGTTGGCAATCTTGAAAAGAGAGTGATAGACAGTTTTGAAGGAAATTTGTGGCTTGATAGCGCAGAAATAGAGATAATTGAAAAAACCCAAAAAATCAAAAATTCAAAAACTCAAAACAATGGTTATCTAAACAATTTCCGTGAGAGTTTGGTTGATGTCTATAAAAAATTCGTGCCTGAACCGGAGGCGGGCTTGGTTTCCGGAATTGTCTTGGGATATAAAAATGATATAGGGCAGAAGCTTTATGGGCAAATGGTGAAAAGCGGGTCGATACATATTGCCGTGGCTTCCGGCTACAACATCTTGTTGGTTGGAGGGGCGATTCTTTCCTTCAGTTTTTATTTCGTACGGCGTCGTGTGGCTATTTGGTTGGCTTTGGCATCTGTGATGCTGTATGCCGGTTTTGCCGGTGGAGAGCCTCCGGTTGTGCGAGCGGTCTGGATGGCGGGCCTGATGTACGTTGGTCAAGCTCTGGGTAGAAGCTATCAAGCCGGTTGGACTTTGGCATTGACGATTTGGGTGATGTTGATGATCAGTCCTTCACTTTTGGTAAGCGTGAGTTTTCAGCTTTCGGTAGCGGCCTGTTTTGGTCTAACTGTTGTGGAGCCAAGATTGTCAAAAAGATTGACGAAGATGTTGGATGAGAAGCTTGTAGATATTACCAGGAATAGCGGAGTGTTGACAACTGTGGCGACGATGATCATGACTCTGCCCATTATCTGGTGGCATTTTGGAAGAATGAATCTCTTTGGTGTATTAAGTAATATTTTGATACTGCCATTGGTGCCGCCCTTGATGGTTTCGGGGGTGGGGATGCTGATACTGCCGGAGATCTTTTCTTGGCCGGTATATGTACTGTCACATGGAATAGTGCTGGTGATTGCCTTCTTCGGAATTTAAGGTCTGAGATACGGTTAAGAAAGATGGCGTGTGTACTAAGATGAAAGAGTGAACTGGAAAAGATGGAGCGATAAATATTTTGCATTTTACATTTATCATTTTATATTTTCATGGAATGAGCTGGCGAAAATGGAGTATGGTAGTTAGTGTATTGCTTGGGATTTGGGTTTGGCAACAGTGGCCCGATGAACGGCTTCGGGTAATTTTTTGTGATGTAGGACAGGGAGATGCCTCTCTGATCGTTCTGGGGTCATTCCAGGCGTTAGTGGATACAGGGGCAAATGAAAATAGGGTGGCTGAATGTATCGGTAGGTCAATCCCGTTTTGGGATAGGACAATTGAGGTGATTTTTTTGAGTCACAGCGATAACGATCATGTTGGGGCCCTGCCGGGAATCAGGAAAAGATATGCAACCGGAAGGATGGTGGATAAAGCGAGTCGTGGAGAGATTGTTCGATACGGTAGTTTATATTTTGATGTATTAAAAGGCTCTGAACTTATGGTTGAGAAGATAATGTCCGGGAGTAGTGAGTCGAATGAGTCTACGATGGTGGTGAGGTTGACTTATGGAGACTTTTCGGTGCTCTATACCGGAGACATCGATACGGCCACTGAACTGGCACTAGTAGGGAGGTCGTTGCTAACAAAGACGACGGTACTGAAAGTATCGCATCATGGGTCTAAAAACGGAACCGCCAAAGAGTTTTTGGAGAAGGTCATGCCTCAGCTTGCAGTTATTTCGGTGGCGGCGAAAAATAGTTACGGTCACCCAACCAGTGATACTTTGATGCGTTTAGAAATGGTTGGAGCAAAGATCTTGAGAACGGATAGGGTGGGTACAATATCTATGGAAACCGATGGAAAAGAGCTGAAGGTGTTTACGGAAAAATAATTACCTGGTTTCTCTCGCAATGACGACGGGGTATTGAATAACGCCACCATGTCATTCCGAGCGCAGTCGAGGGATCTCACTCCAGCCACAATTTGACATGTGAGATTTCTCCACTCCTGCCTGTCGGCAGGTCGGTCGAAATGACGAACCAAGAGCCGTTACTCAACATTTTCGATGATGGTATGACTAGGTCACGATACATATGGCACTCTGGCCATATATATTCATGCGATTAAGA
>CAYHNG010000018.1:0-22824 GCA_964357975.1 uncultured Pseudomonadales bacterium | reverse complement strand
GAAACAAGGAAACCCCGTGTGAAGGCCGAAGGCCGACACGGGGAGGACGTCATTTATGCCTCTTGGGCCTGAGGAATCCCGTTTGGCCAGCAGTGATTTAAAAAGTCACAGGTGGCACAGGTGGTGTAGTCCGTGGTGCGGTCAAACTTTAACAAACGTATGTCAGCCATCGAAGTTTTGATTACTTCCTTCAGAGTCTCGACTTCCTCTTCGGTGATATTGAAGTGTTCCCTCTTGAAGGACCCATTCTTCTCCGGTTCGATAAAATCAATCACCGTCTGGACTACTTGGTACGGAAACGATTTATCCAGGTCGGCTAGCAGGGTGTAGAAAACAAGTTGGCGTTTGTAATCACCATCCGAATTTTTGGTATTTCCTTCTATTTCATTTCGGCTCTTCGGGCTGCCAGTCTTGTAATCAATAAACCTTACGTGTTTATCCTCCTTACTGGTGAGGTCTATCCGGTCTGCCTTACCGGACAGGGGAATGTCACCGAGGACCGCGGCCGAGGATAAACTGTCGCCGAACTTCTTCTCGGTAAAAAGACTCGGTGCAAATTCTTCTTTGTACTCGTCGTAATATCCGGCCAGGATCTTTCGCCCATGTTCCAAACGGCTCTTGTACTCCGGCTCCGTCAGCACTTCTTTCTTCAGCGCCGCCTCGAAGTCGGAAATAAAGTCTTCTCTCGACTCCAACCTCTCTCCGTTATTTAGTTTCAGATACAGCCGCTCGAGGGCAAAGTGCACCGCCGTCCCAAAACACATGGGCGGTGCTTTTGCCCGCGGGATCTTGTACAGGTTATCCAATTTGAATTTATACGGACATTTGAGAAAAGTGTTCAAAGCCGTCGGGCTGAGTTTGAAGTCTTTAACTAGCTCCAACAAAAACTCTTTCTCCCCTTCATGAATGGTAGGCGCTACCGGGATCTGCATGAGGGAGGCAAGGATTTTGTCCGCTTTTTTCTCTAACCCCTTTGTCTTAACTCTTTTGATCGTTGAGTCGGGCAAATCCGACAGGAATAGTGATGGGTACATCATTTTTACCGACGAGCTGTATTTGGTGGACCCGACGATATACAGCTGTTGCTTTGCCCGCGTCATGGCCACGTAGAAGAGACGGCGCTCCTCCGCATTCTTATCTTCCTTACTTACATCCTGCTCGTTGATAATTCCCGGCGGGAGTTTGATCATCTGGCGCCTACTGGTATTGCCCCAGTGAGTATCCGCAAAGCGGTAGATATAGACCAGTTTCCATTCGAGTCCCTTGGCTTTGTGCGCTGTCGTCAGAGTGACCGCTTTCGCGTCCGACACCAATGTTTGCTCCGGTAGCTTGAGTCCGTTCTCCTCCATGACCCCCAGATTAAAAACGTAACCGAATAAGTCTAGACCCGAAGTGGCTGCCGCTTGGGCTTTTGTATCTTCATAAAGTGTGCCGAAACGGTTCAATTCAATTATTGGTTGAGGGAGGGCGAGAATATAGTCCAGCAGTCCCGACCCCTGAAAAATAATCTGGAACATCTCGGGCAGAGTGTGAGACGCGGAGCGAGAGTTCCAGGACACGAGCAGACCAAAAGCCTTAACGAGATCATCGTCAATTTCCGGATTCCCGTCCTGCAGTGTGTCCACCAGAGTCTCGCGGTTCTTGTAAGCATAGCGGGCAGCCCGCAAAATGGCCAACTGTTTAAGCTTGAAATATGGATAATTCAAAACGGTAAACAGATCAATATCATCCACCGGTCCCGATAAGCCCGTCACCACTTTCAGAATCCGCAGGAACTGTGATACCAAAGGAGTCTTCAGGACATCGGTCCCGCCTTCCAACCGGTAGGGAATGTTCTTCTGCTTGAAAAGATTAATGAGGTTATCGATATCCCGGTTTTCTTTGACGATCACCGCGATCTCTTCCGCCGGGATGCCTGCTTTTATCTTTTTCTTTATCGACCGGCAGACGAACTCGTCTTCCAAAATAGAGGAGTTGAACTTCGCCGTCTTCACCGGTGCGTCCCGGTACTTCACTTTCGGCACCAGTGCTTCTTCCCCGATCAACGCGGCCGAAGTGGTGAGCAGGGTCGGGGTCGAGCGGTAGTTGTCCACTAACTTAATCTGCGCAAAACCGGGGAATCTTTTCCGAAACTGCAAAAGATTTTCCTTACTGGCCCCCTGGAAACGGAAGATGGACTGGTTCGGGTCCCCCACACAAAAGATATTCGCCTTCTCGCCCCAGAAAGAGGACAGGGCAAACACCAGCCGGTTCTGCGCTGAGTTTGTATCCTGATACTCGTCCACCAGAATGTACTGAAAATTTTCTTCATACTGCCGGAGGAAATCCGGATCGGTCTCGAAGGCCTCCACCACCCAGTTGATCATGTCTTCAAAGTCGAGCCTCCCGATAGCCTTTAATTTTTCCTGATATTTTTCGTAGACAAAAAGCAGATCGGTATTTTTCCGGACCAAAGTTTCTTTCTCCGTCCTCGCCGTCTTGGTCATCTCTTCCATCTCCATCGTAAACTCCTCCGTTAGGGTGGTGACGAGCTCCGCAAACTTTTTCAAAGTAATACCTTCCCGCTTGAGAACTGAAATCGCGCCGATAATATCTTTGATGTACATTAGAGGCGCATTCACCGGTTTCAATAACGCAAAAGTATTCTTCTCCAGGATCTCCGTGATGATATTCACCCTCTCCAGCTCAGTTACATTTTGCATTCCCGCGGGCCGGGCAAATCTATCCGGATTGTCGCTAATGATCTCGTTACATAGTGCGTGGAAAGTACCGATCTTGACGTAATACCCGTCCTGACCGATGAGACCGATGAGACGCTCTTTCATCTCGCGCGCGGCGGCGTCGGTATAGGTGAGGGCGAGGATAGAGGAGGGGTCGGTATCCGTTTCTTTCAGGATATTGGCGATCCGTACCGTCAGCACTTGCGTCTTCCCTGTGCCCGGCCCGGCCAAGACCAAGACCGGCCCCTCGATACTATCGACAGCCAGTTTCTGAACCGGATTTAATTTTGAGTAGGCGCTTTCGTAAGCGGCAGTTACAGACATGATTAATTGTATCTCGTTATATCATTAATCATACCTATGAATATCGCAGCGGCTAAGAGGCATCTCCAAAAAGATCCCCGCATGAAACCTCTTCTTCAGAGATACTCGATTGAAGCGAGGGGGCCGTCTCAGGATCTGTTTCGTGATCTTTTGGAATCCATTATTGGTCAACAGCTCTCCGTCAAAGCCGCCGATACCATTATTCATCGCTTTGTGAATCTCTTTCCGGACACAAAAAATATCCGGCCGGAAGACATACTGGGACGAGACGACGACACTCTCCGCTCTGTCGGTATCTCCCGTCAAAAAATCTCTTATCTCCAATCTCTTTCCAAGTTTGTTGTTTCCGAAAAAATAGTACTGGACGCACTCAGGGACTTGCCGGACGAACAGGTAATTTCCAATTTAACTATGGTCAAAGGTATCGGTCGTTGGACTGCGGAGATGGTGCTGATTTTTTCACTGGGCAGAGAAGATGTTTTTTCTGTGGGAGATCTTGGCTTGCGCACTGCCGTCTCCCGGATCTACGGAGTGGACCGAGAGGATAAGATAGAAATCGAAAAAATATCTCAAACGTGGAGTCCTTATCGATCTCTCGCCAGTCTTTATCTTTGGCAGAGTCTAGATAACAAATAGTTGCTATATTTAATCCATGTCCAACAAAGAAAACGATCGTAACCTGGAAATTAAGACTCCGGAAGGATACTTGCCGGTCATCAACCCCGAAGTTTTTGAAACAAAAAATGGATTGGCTTATCTTCAGTCTCCCGGCGTGGCCGTTATCTCGGTTCCGGCCGTAGACTTGCGCGGTCTACAAGGTTTTCTGGACGGATTCCCTGCAGAGTTGGGCTTTAGTGATTTTCTGAAAGACCCGACACCTCTGCCTTCGGCCGAAACCTTGTGTAAGTTTGCCGGTCAGCTTTGTTATGAAAGTTTTGGTCCTAATCGCACTGTCAACGAATACGCCGTTAAATATTTTGAAAACATTATGGAGTCCGGACATGGATCTGTCCTCGAACATGCCAACGTCACCATGCTCTGGTGGGGAATTTCCCGCAGTCTAACTCACGAACTGGTCCGGCACCGCGCCGGTTTTGGTTTCTCTCAAGTTTCTCAAAGATATGTCGGAGGCAAAACTTTAAGATTCGTTGAAAGACCGGAATATGCAGGGGATCCTTACCTTCATAAATTATTTGAAGATAGGATAGACAGAACTCAGCAGGAATACGAAGCTATGACCGATTATTTGGTGGCCAAACAAAAAGGTGGTTCCGAAATTCTTGGTGCCGAACACAAAACAGATCTCCGGAAAAAAGTTCGGCAAGCCGCCAGATCACTTTTACCGGACGAAACCGAAGCTCCGGTAGTGGTCACCGCCAATGTCCGGGCCTGGCGCCACTTTCTGAACATGAGAGGCAGTGAACATGCCGAAACGGAAATTAGGCGAGCCGCTTTCGAAAGCTATCGTTGTCTCTCTCGAATAGCCCCACTGCTCTTTGGGGACTTTAAGGTTGTTCATCTCCCCGATGGTACACATGGTTTATCCACCCCCTTCCCCAAAGTTTAATTATTTTTTTGTACACTACCATGTCGCGCGATCATGATAGTGTCGCTATCTTAGCAGCATTTACCCTCACCGCAGCAACTTCCTCCGCAACAGGTGTCTTTTTTCATTTTGTCTCACCTCGCTTTCCCTGATTAATTGATAATTGATGAAGTATTCCACAGCAATATGGACCGTCTCTGAGAAGTTCCTTAAGGCGAAATCTCAAGTTTTCCATCTGCTTGATTCTTTCTGACAAGATATTTACATACCTCTCGATATTCTTTTGGATATATTCTTTCGAATGATCGCAATCGCCATTTTCACAGCCAACCGTTAACCTTTTGATCTCTAAAAGCGGCAGTCCCAGATCCCGGGCATACTTAATGAGTCTTATCTCCTCCAGATTTTCTTCTGTGAAGTATCTATATCCATTTTCTTCTCGGAGAACACTCTTAATTACCCCTTGTTCCTCGTAGAAACGCAAGGTCTTCGCCGACATTCCTGTCATTTTGGCCACTTGTCCAATGGTGTATTTATTCATCAAAACAGACTATACACCTTCCACTTACTGGAATGTCAACCCATACTTTAGCTTCTGTTTCCGAATGCCGGTGAAACCGCAAATGGTATCTCTTCCCAGTCTTTGACCTTTCTCACTTTGAGATTTTTTCCCCAGACGGCATCAAGTATTTTGGTATCTACTCCCTTGTTCTTGGCCATCGCCCGGAGGGCCAGCAAGTCTTTGGGGAAGCATTTACCACCAAAGCCTCTCAGTGTCGTGATGTCCAGATGACCGTCCAAAATTCGTTTATCAGCCACCACCATTTTCTTCACCTCTTCGTATTTGATACCCAGTTTTTCGCAGATCTCGTACATCTCGTTGGCAAAGATTACTTTGGTAGCCAAGAAACAATTGGCCATATACTTCACCATCTCGGCCGAAGTTGGGTCGGTTTGAAAAATTGGTGCAAGAGGAAGTACTGCCTGATACATCGCCGAGACCCGGCGTGAGACTTGATCGTTGGTCGTGCCAATCACGATCCTATCGGTGTTTACAAAGTCTTGCAGAAACGAGGCCTCTCTTAAAAATTCCGGGTTAAAACAGAAAAGGCTCTTGGGGTATTTGTTGATATAGCCCATTGTCGTTCCCGGCACCACTGTCGATTTGATCAGAATTATTTTGTCTGTGCCCTTCGTCAATTTGGCCAGATCGTGAATACTTTCGTCCATGATGGACAGATCGATACCCGACTCATCTTCTCTGATGGGCGTCGGTAAACAGACAAAAATATAGTCGGAATTCTCGACCATTTCGGGTAATGATTCGAAATTCTTGTATTTGTCGTAAATGTGTACTTCATGATTGGAAAAACCGTACTCCACCGCTTGTCCTACAAAACCGTATCCAATAATCCCAATCCGGAAACTTCTTTTGGCTTTGATATTGGCACTTTGAGTCACCGGCATGATTCCCCGCGCCCCGGAATTTTGCTGTAATCTCCCTTTATCAATCAGAGACCTAATATATTGATGAATGGTAGGTACGCTTCTTTTGAACTTTTTGGCAATCTCTTCGAGTGTCGGGGAGAATTGATTGTTTCGATAATATTCCTCAATAAAATCTAAAATCTGCTTCTGTTTTGGTGTGATGCCTAACATATTACTAATATTTTACTAATAAAATCATCATAAACATAAATATCTCTTCTGTCAAATGTGGATTAGGATCTTTTTACTTAAACGGACCTCGTAATTCCTCCGGCATTATCTGTGCTATTTTGGCCATCGCTTCTATCGCGGCCAAATTGGAGTCAACCGTCGAAATCATAAACGGCTGTCCGACCATCACCTCAATCTCCTTGTTTTCTTCCCTCCAAATTGCCACCGGCACCGTCGGTATTCCTACTTTGGTTGCCAGCACGGCCAATTTTCCCGATCCGTCATGATAGGTATCAACACGCGATATTGTTCCTCGGTCTTCCACGTGCCCCTCGGGCGAAATGACTACGATGTTATTGTCTTTGAAGGCTCTCATGATTTTTCTGACCGCGACCGTTCTTCCGGACACAAAATCTATTCTGTCTTCCGTATTGGGAACCGAGATAATATTGTTTGAATACATTTGGTGGAACCTTCTGAGGAGTGAGACCGACCCGGGTACCGCTCTCTTTCCTACATAGTTTTCTGTCGTCATCGGAATCTCCGAGCCCATGGCCAGTTTAATTTGTTGCCCACTATTTTCATTTATGCCCACTATTAGTTTCAACATCGCCGGCAGTAAGATGTCCATATTTGGATGGTTGAAGACGATCAAACACCCCACATTTCTTGGAATATTTTCTAGACCTATGAGATTCACTTGACTCTCCGACTCTAACTCTCTAAGTAACCTTTTGGCATCAAGCACCATGTCTCTTCCTGTTTCTCCTTTCATCATTCCGGCGATCAGTTCCTTCACCAATCCGGCTCTATAAAAAGAACCCACAATTTCCGGGAGTTTTCCCAGTTCAGGCGCTAGTGGCATTTGTAGCTTTTATGATACCAAAAAAAACCGGGTGCTCATGACACCCGGAACAGATTACTTACGGGAATGTTACTTCCCGTCTGGCTGTCTCCAATGCGATCTGTGCTTTTTCAATGCCACCCTTGAATTTTTCCGGCAAACCGCCGGGAAAGAAAAAGCTTACCATGTTGGGATGAATCCACTTTAAATGGTGAGTATCCAGCCACCGTCCGGCTCGAGGAACCGCCACCGGTTCCGTCCCCCAGATCGAGTACCCCATTCTTTCCAGAGCCTTTCTGGAGGCTTCATTCTCTACCCTCACCGAACTGCAGATGGTAAAACAGTTGAGGTAGTCGGCCGCAAACATGGTTCTTCCCAGATGCGCGGCAGAGGCTACCCCTTTACCCCACCAGGTGGAATCCCAGATAATGATGCCGGAAGAACCGGAATTGTTTCTTCCCGACAAGTCGTGGAGGGCTGTGACTCCGATCACCACCTCAGATCCTAGTGGCTGGATTCCCCAGACACAACTATCCGGATCTTTGCGGTTCTTTTCGTACCACTCAACCTCATTTTCGAGGGTCTGGGCGAACAACCCTTTGGTGTACATATGGATCTTCATCGAAGAAAAATGCTTAACCAGCTCAGGTAGATCGTCTTTGCTGAGGGCCCGCAGTGTTACCAATTGATCTCTGTGAGTAATCTTCATCGTGACACCATACATTTTTGCCTCCAATTTATTCAATGTTCCGGCCTAGCTCACTACTCACGAGATAGTTAGTTTGGCCGGCTAAAACTCCAATAGGGGGCGAAAAACCGAAAAAGCCTCCGCTTGGAGGCTTAAACAGCAAACTATGCGTGCTTTTATGCCTCCGTTTGAGTATCAAAAACGACACCCATTTCATGGGTAGCCGGTTTTGCATCGATAAGGCACAAATTTCTAAACATAAAGGAATTATAACATGCTATAAGACAAAAACCGTCTTGGGGTAGAATAACCTCATGGAAGTCCGCCTGGAAAAATCATGGAAAAACTTACTTAGAGATGAGTTTGAAAAACCGTATTTCAAAGATTTAACCTCATTTGTCCGCCGCGAATACCAATCCGGCACCGTCTACCCACCTCCCAAGTTTATTTTTAACGCCCTCGATAGTCTGCCCGTGGATCAAGTCAAGGTCATCATTCTTGGCCAAGATCCGTACCATGGTCCGGGTCAGGCACACGGACTCTCTTTCTCGGTTCCCGAAGGGATCAAGCCACCTCCTTCATTATTAAATATTTATAAAGAAATTGAAACTGATTTAGGACACCCACACCATGCTTCGGGCAATCTCGACCGATGGGTCAAACAAGGAGTACTCCTTCTCAATGCCACACTCACAGTTCGAGCTAGCCAGGCCGGTTCTCACCAGAACAAAGGCTGGGAAACTTTCACTGACTCCATCATTCATGAGTTGGCCAGCCAAAAAGATCACCTGGTCTTCATCCTCTGGGGTAACTATGCCCAGAAAAAAGGATCTTTTATTGATACTGCCAGACACTTGGTTCTCAAGGCTCCCCATCCTTCGCCTTTTTCTGCTCACTCCGGGTTTTTTGGCAGCCGGCCATTTTCTCAAACCAATCAATATCTGATCGAACAAGGTTTGACTCCTATCGACTGGTAACTAGGTTACTTGTAGTAACTCTTTACTTGGAAAAGCAAATAAAGTGAGATCAACGAGCTCACAATCAAGCCAAAGAAGTTGAATGTGACCAGTGAATATACTGCGTTTACCAGCACTGAGTAAAAAACGTAGTTCCAGCCCATTTTTGTTCTTTTAAACAGACCGGGTATTGCCAAGATCATTAGTACCATGCTCGCCAAGAGAAAAATGGTGGACAGTGAAAAACCGTACCCCGCTCTCCCCATCATATAACCACCATAGGGGGTACCGTACATCATCGCATTAAATCCAAATAAGGCGGATATGGCCCGCAAAGAAAAAATCGCTCCCACCAACTCCAACCATGGTGCCAAACTTACCAGCAGTTCCTTAATACTTTTGGGAAGGACCGGAGCTTTCTTCACGAGATACAAATCTAAAGTCGTCATCAAACCGTCCATATTGTTTAAATAATTACTAACTATCTTCATTCTACCAGTCTTCGAAGAACCCGGCAGGCTCCAGAGCGCAGCATGTGTTGATTGTCGATGGAAGAATCTTTTTTGTATGATTACGGATATGGAAAGAAATCTTGTTGGAAAGGAGCATTTTTCCTTCTCGGGAGCGGGTGAAGTCTACTCTTTTACGGTTATCTACGAAGCTCCTTCCGGCTTTGAACAATTTGTCCCTTATGTCATCGCTTTAATAAAACTTGAGGAAGGTCCTATGGTCACCGCGCAGATTACCGATACTGATCTCGACAATATCTATATTGGCATGCCTGTAGAAATGGTTACCAGACTCTTGTCTGAAGATGGTGACAGAGGTTTAAAGCGCTACGGTTACAAGTTCCGCTCACCCATCGTCTAAATATCTGCAATGGTAATACATTCGGTCGGATGATAACATCTAAGGATGTCCAAGATCAAAAGCCTGCGCGGCAAATGTAGCAATAACTGCAAAGAAGGTTTTACCCTTTTTATTAAAGGCAAAGATTGCGCTTGCCTAGTCAAAGAATTTCCCTTTTTAAAAATCGTCCATTCTGGTT
Source organism: uncultured Pseudomonadales bacterium (assembly GCA_964357975.1). Classification (GTDB taxonomy): domain Bacteria; phylum Patescibacteriota; class Microgenomatia; order UBA1400; family MFAQ01; genus UBA10133. The sequence goes on along the minus strand of CAYHNG010000018.1, from coordinate 13,039 downwards.
CTGAAGTAGTTGGTAAGAAAAAGAAAGAATACCATGTTGTTAAGTGCGACCGCCTAACTACCGACGGTCGTTGTTCCGAGATCCCCCAAAACTCACCCGCCTGGTGCAAAATCAAGGATTAATCCTGAGCGACGCCGAAGGATTAAAGCCATCTAAAATAACTGCCGGGAAAACTCACCTCATCCCCACCAAAGCGTCTCTTGAATTCTGTAAAACCCAGCCATCTCTTTTGTGGCCAGCGTTCATCGAATATTCCTTCCAAGTCGAAGAACCTGATACCGTTGGACTTCGCCCTTAGTATTTCTTCCCACACCAATTTATAATGTGCTCCGGAAGTGCGTCCCTCCTCACTCGTCCACGTCTGGTAATAGTTTGCACAGTCCTTACTGTAAATAATGAGCAGTCCCGAATGATAGATCTTCCCGGTTCGGCTCACTACCAGTCTGGCGTTTCCCTTAAATCGCTTAATTAGACTGCCTAGCTCTTTCTTTTTCATTGTCCAGACCTTGCTATTCTTTTTCCATAATTCAAAAAACTTTTTTTGGTCACATTCCTCAATCAGAGTATCCTTATTCTTTTTGACTTGTCTTTTGGCATTTTCCGACAAATTATTCCAAAGTTCTTTTTCACTTTTGGTTAAATCCAATATAAAAGTTTTTGTCGCCAGATATGGGAATCTGCTCAGCTTATACCCCGCCATCTTGAACCCCAGCTCATCTTGCACTCTGATTGGTTCGATAATTGAAGAAACCGTCTTTTGCTCTCTTTTTATTCTCTTTAATTCCGTCCAGTTTGGATCATAAGAGGATCTCTGCAACTTCATCAAGGTGAAATCAAAGAGTCCCAATGGAACGATAAAGGCATTCATCTTGTGTTTCTTGTCTTCAGAAGGCACCGAAACTACTTTCCATCCTTTATCTCTTAGGTAGCCGGCCCACCCCTCTGTCTGTCGGATATCTTCCATCACTTTCTCAACTTTGCCAGTAATTTCAACCCCATCCATCTGAGTTTATCTGCCAACGTGTAGATCCGGTAAGGTAGCTTATTCACCACCAGATCATACGTACCTACAAACTCGGTAAGCTGTCCTCCATACCCTTGTTTAAATCGGTGAAAACCATACCAGGGATCTCTTTGGTCGGGTTCAGGCCCCATACTTCCCCACATATCAAACATTTTGCATCCGTGTTTCTTCCCCAGCTTGATGGCCTCCCACATCATCAAGTTGCTGGCCATCACTTCTCTGTTCACATTACTCGAAGCTCCGTATGGATAATACAAAACCCTGTTTAATTCAAACAGTACCCAGGTGGTTAGCGTCTTCCCTTCATAGACCGCTTTCATTAAATGCCCCCCACCGTTCACAATCATGGTCTGCCACATTTTCCGATGATAGCTTTTACCGTGTGCAAAAAATTTCTGTCTTTTTGTTGTTTCTTCGGTCAGTTTCCAGTATTCTTCAAATGCTTCTTCGGAGTTATCTTCGACAATTTTTACCCCCTTTTTCTCTGCCAGACGGACGTTATATCTCGTCTTTTGATTCATTTTTTTCAGGATTTCCTCTTCGCTTTTGGAGATATCTAACTGAAAAGTATATTTGGTGAACAGGGGTTTGCCGGGAAGAAACTCAAAGAGTCCGGTCAACTTTTTTATCTGTTCGCGGTTAGACTCCACATCTTTTTCATTGGGCTCAAACTTCACCATTACCGCCCCTTTATTACCCGCTTCCTTCTTGATCGCCTTCATTGCTTCCGCGTCAGGGATAGTCGATTTTGGACAGTATCCAATATAACTCTTTATTTTAGGAATTTTGTGCCAGGTAATCTGGTAAACTTCTTGAGCCTTTTTATCGTCTTCCTGAATTAACCTCAAAACTTCTACCCCAGTTTGTTTACGAAACTCTCCCCACGACCAAGACTGTAGCGGATGTCTCGCCAGTTTATCAAAAATTATTCTGTCTTTTTCCGTTGCTTCTTTAATCACCCTTCTATTCTACCCTCCCGCCCCCGCCATTGCGAGCAAACCTATAATGTTGACGTTGAGAGGTATTTGGGGTATACTAGGCACAGTTAGAATGTCAATTTAAGGCTATTCAGCCTTAAAAATCCCTGATCTTTGACTTAGGAGAATATACATGGAAAAGAAACCCTTTTTTACCGGTGGCTGGCGTGGCGCATTCGTGGGACTTGCGGGCGCACTTTGCGTAGTCGCCTTTTTGTTATCGAGCCTGTCCTTCGGGCCGGTCGCCTCTGTCTTGATCAAAGCCCTCTCTGTGGCTCTCTTTTTATTTTCAGGGTGGATATATATAAAACATCCCTCGCCTGTGTAACAGAATCCCTCCTCGTACTCCGGCTCAAAAATGTCCCCGCCTTTTAGGCGGGGATTTTATTGGCGAAATTCGTTTGCGTACCTTAATTTGACACCCCAAATAGTTTTTCCTAATATGTTCTTATGAGCGCGAAGGTTCCCCCCACCCCAAAACAATTATTTTTAAACACTGTTCTTTGGGGTCTTGCTCTTTGGTTTTTTGGCTATATTTTAGGCTTTATTTTTTTCGCTTTTGTCCCACAGGATCTGTTAGGGTGGGCCATTATGCCTTTTGGGGTAGCTACGACCCTGTGGGTGTTGACAAAGAAAGTTGCCCGAAAAGAATTTAAATGCTATTTGGGTTTGGCCATCTTTTGGACTTTAATCGCCATCATTTTTGATTACCTTTTTATCGTGAAGCTTTTAAATTCAACTAACTATTACAAACCTGACGTTTATGTCTATTATCTTTTAACCTTCCTTTTACCCATTGCAGTTGGTTGGTACAAATTCCGTTACCAAACGAAATAGCCCCATCAAGTCAGCAAACCCATAGTGTTGACGTTGAGAGGTACGTATGCTATATTAGGCACACCTGAATTCCAACTTGAGGCTATCCTGGTTGCTTCAAAAGCCTATTGTTCACTAAAAAAGGAGCTGGATTATGAAACAGCGCATGTTATTGGGTATTCTGCTTTTGGTTCTGGGGTTCTCAGTCGTGCTTATCGACACGTTCATTTCTTTTATAATGGGCGTAATCATCCTTGTCGGAGCGTTGCTCGTGATGTTCTTGAGGGATTTCGGCCTGGATAAGGAGGCAATCACCTTCACTATCTATTCCCAGTCGCATAACGGCATACCTTTGTTAAAGAAACATCGAGGCTATGTGATCTACAGCCAATCTTCCGTCAACACCGTTACCTCCAGCTTTAGGCGCTTGCGGTTAAACGACAACACCCGAATCGATTTCTACGGAAAAGATCCTGTCGCTAGTAGTATTTGGGTGGGCAGCGGCTTCACCCCTCTGTTTGTTTTTGACAATCAGGGTGTTCAGGTCTATCCCGATCCGGGAGAATCACGGGCTTAAATGTCTCTCAACACAAATACGATTAACCGGCCCCTTTGATTGAGGGGCCTTTTTCATGTCAGAATTACGACTTCCTCTACCAATTATCGATATCCGCGAAATCGTCTTTGGCCGCTTCTTCTACCTCCCAATCTTGGACAATGATTCTTTTCTTCTCCCCAAATTCATCCAACAACGCCCTCTTTCTACGATCTTCCCCGTTCTGATCTTTTGAGTTTTCGCGTTTTTGATTTTTTTCCAGGTACTCTTCCGGTATTTCCGCCAAAAATCTTGAAGGAATGGAAATATGTCTACCTCCATAAACCAATCTGGATCTGGCAAATGACAAGGTGAGATTCTCTTTCGCCCTTGTCATGGCGACATACATGAGTCTCCTTTCTTCTTCCACCTCTTCCTTACCTCCTTCGAAGATTGATCTGGAGTGGGGAAATAGACCTTCTTCCAAACCAACGACAAACACCTGAGGAAACTCGAGCCCTTTGGCGGCATGCACCGTCATCAAGGTGATTTTGGCATTCGATCTTATTTGTTTTATCTCCGCCTCGGACAAGGCCGCGCTTTCCAGAAATTGAGACACCGTCTCAAATTCACTGGCTACCGCCAATAGTTCATTGATGTTTTCGATGCGCGCAGCATCCTCTTCGTCTCTTTCATCAAACTTGTCTAGATAATTTGTTACATTCATGATGTCTTCCAGCAGTTCGCTGGGTCGACTCGGGTTATCTCCCTTATCGGACATTTTTTGGAGCCATTCGTCAAAAGCCCACGCCTTTCTTTTTCCGATTTTCTCGATTCTCGTTCGGCTAATCTCTTCTTTGGGATTATTTAACAAGCGTAAATAGGCGATAAGGTCTCTCACTTCTGCCCGGTTATAAAACCGCAGTCCTCCGATAAGCTTGTAGGGAATGTCCCTTCTCAATAATTCATCTTCAAAGGTTCGGGACTGGGCATTTGTCCGATAAAGTATGGCTACCTCTTCATCATTGTCGGCAATTTTTTTGGCGTTATTTACCACATATTTTGCCTCTTCTCTTTCGTCCAAAGCTTCAAACAAACCTACCTTCTTTCCGATTTCTCGCTCAGCCGATAGCTTCAGTGTCGGATGGCTTACGTTGTTACTTACTACACTGTATGCCGCATCCAGAATATATTGAGTGCTACGGTAGTTCTTGGGCAGGCCCACGGTGACCAGCTCCGAATAGCTTTCTTCAAATAGTCTCAAGTTCCGGTAATCCGCTCCTCTAAAAGAATAAATTGCCTGTGAGGCATCTCCAACAGCCATAATGTTTTTCTTCTCCCCGGCCAGCAGTTTAGTGAGCTCAAACTGAGCTTTGTTTGTATCCTGGTATTCATCGACCAATATCCACTCCAATTTTTGATTTACTTCGTCCCTTATTCTGTCAATTTTGAGCAACTCGACCGCCTTAACCAGCAGATCGTCAAAGTCTACCGCATTGTTCCGTGTCAATTTTTCCTGATAGGCTCTCCAAACCTGAGTTAGTTGACGGAAAAAATAATCTTTGGCTTTCTGCTCTGCCATCTTTTCCGAAACCAAATCGTTTTTCATTTTGCTAATGAGCGCCAAAAACATCCCGGGTTTGTTTTGTTTCGGGTCAATGGATAGAGTCTTTAGTACTTCTTTCATAGCCGACTCGGAATCATCACTATCAAAAATCACAAAATTTGGGTTTACTCCTACGTTCACCCCGTAGTTTCTTAAGAGTTTGGCGCATAACGTATGGAAGGTGCCCGCAAATCCCAGTTCAATTTTCCTGCCCGCTGATTTTGAGGGGCCTATCCCCATTTTTTTAATTCGTTCTTTCATTTCTCCGGCCGCCTTATTGGTGAAAGTCAAAAGGGCGATCTTTTCCGGAGTTACCCCTTTCTCTTTGATCAACCACGCGGCGCGATGAGTTAAAACTCTGGTTTTTCCCGAACCGGCACCAGCCAGAACCAAAATCGGCCCCTCTCCGTGAGTGATTGCTTTCAGCTGTTCCTTGTTTAGTCCATTTTCTTCCACTCAAATATTCTATGCTATCGTCTCCGTCATTGCGAGGAGGTACGCCGACGCGGCAATCCAAAAAGGGATGGATTGCTTTGGTTCGAGTACGAAACGCGCAATGACGGTGTGATATAAACCAAATCGTCATTCCGACCGACCTGCCCGTCGGCAGGCAGGAGTGGAGAAATCTCACTCCACCCATCGTCATAATGTGAGATCTCTCGACTACGCTCGAGATGACGAACTGTTATCGTGGTCATATTACCGTATATAATTACCTCAGTGAAATACGTCATCGGCAACTGGAAAAGTAATCAAAACATTACCGAATCCCTTATCTGGCTGGACGGTATTTCTGCCTTGAGACCCAAGTTCTCACCGGACATTACCGTCATTCTCTGTCTTCCCTTCACCGATATTGCCGCTTTCAATCATCATCTGGCTGACTTATCTCTACCTATCATTACCGGCTCTCAAAATGTTTCTCATCTTCCACCCGGCAAACACACCGGAGAGATTACCGCGAACATGCTTTGTGAGCTGGTAAGCTACTGCATTGTTGGACATTCCGAGCGTCGCCACGACTTTAATGAAACCTCTGAGGTGGTTGCTCAAAAAACCCGGTTGCTTCTCGAAAGCTCCATCACCCCCATTGTTTGCCTGGACCTACCCTACATGGACGAACAGATTAAGGCTTTGTTTAATCTTGATGTCGATGTTTCTCGTTGTTTCTTTGTGTACGAACCAATCGCGGCCATTGGTACAGGGAAACCTGTCGATCCGGTTGATGCCAACCATGTAGCCGGTCAAATTGCTTTCCTGACAGATAATTCAGCCCCTATTCTTTATGGAGGATCCGTTTCTCAGGACAACGCTGACTCCTTTGTCAGTCAAGGTAAAATTGATGGAGTTCTGGTGGGAACCGACAGTTTAGAGCCAACCCTCTTTGCCGGTATTATCAGCAGTCTTTCTTAACTTAGATGAAACTTCGTCACGTCCGGCCGGTACGGCTGGCCATCAAACTTTTTTCCCTAATTCAAAGTCATCTTTTGATTTTTTTTGTATTCTTACTCACGGTTACCCTCTCTATGATGGCCGTCTTTGGCTATCGTTTCCTTCTCAGACACAACGTTAAGCCCCAAGATCTCCTCAGTTTTTTTGGCTCTCCTCAAGAAAGTCTGGATAGTACCAATGGAGTTTCCAATTTTTTAATTCTGGGTATCAGAGGTGAGGGTGGGGATTCTCCCAACCTTTCGGATACCATCATGATTCTTTCTTACGATCACGAAAGCAAGACCCCCACCATTATCGGCGTTCCTCGCGACCTCTGGGTTCCTTCTCTTAAAGCCAAAATAAACACCGCCTATTTCTACGGTGAAGAGGCTAGCCCGGGTGCGGGCATCAATATGGTTCAGGCGGCAGTTCTCGAAGACTTGGGTTTGCCCATCAATTACACTGCCGTCATTAACTTTTCTTTGTTCCAACAAGCTGTCGATCTGGTCGGGGGCGTAGACGTTGACGTTAATCCCGGTTTTACCGATACGGAGTTTCCCATACCCGGCCGAGAGAAAGCCTTGCCCATTTCTTCTCGGTACGAATCGATCACTTTTATTCAAGGACTCAATCACTTTGATGGGGCCACCGCTCTCAAGTTCGTTCGCTCCCGGCACGCCGAGGGCGAAGAGGGGACGGACTTTTCTCGGTCTCGTCGCCAACAACAAGTCATTTCTTCTCTCAGACAAAAAATACTGACACCTTCTTTTCTTCTTGACCAAAAGAAAGTTGACGAATTCCTGAAAATTGTAGAGTCAAATCTCATCACCAATCTCTCTGCTAATCTTTACCCCACTCTAGCCAAGTTGGCTCTCGATACCAAAGACAATCCGGTCAAATCAATACCTTTGTCTATCACTCCGGATGCGAATGGTGTTTCTATTCTGTACAATCCTCCTGCGTACAAGTTCGCCGGGGAGTGGGTACTCATGCCCAAAGATAACAACTGGAATGCTCTCAAGCAGTACCTCAAAAACCACCTTACTCCATCATTGTAAACGTTACCATCAACCCTTGTCATCCTGAGCGTAGTCGAAGGATCTCACTCCATTAACATGAGATTCCTCCACTCCCGCCTGCAAGAGCTGCGCTCTAGCGTCTGCGGGCAGGTCGGTCGGAATGACGAGTTCTGACATTGCAATGACAAATTAATTCACCTTAATCAAATAGGTTTCCCCGTCTTCAAACACCTTTTTACCTATCGACAGCAGGAGATCTTCGTTCACCGAATACATGCTCCGTTCGTCACCACCCACCACTATCCACCCGACATTGTATTTCTTTAGTATGTCCTTAACTGTTTTGGTATCGATTCCTTCATATATTTCCGTTACTTCGGCTTCTCTTTTTGACACTATTTCATAGCCACCTCTCCATAGCCATTCGTGGACTCTCCAACCCTCTATTGTCGGCACACCCGAAAATACCGATATGGCATTAAAGTTCGTATAGCTGTCTCCCACTGCCTCTACCATATTTCTGCCGTCGGCATTTTCTCTCAGGTATTTTATTACCTCGTATCTGCGGGGCATCTGTGTCGCCAACCATTTTTCTCCGTCTAGTCCCCGATAGGTTTTAAAGTTATCATAAAAATTGGGGAAAGCCACTACGGGGAAAATCATGGTTCCGATAAAAAATATTCCTGTAATTATGATGGCCGGCCACCTCCACCACCAAAAAAGTTTCCTTTCGCTATCAAACAATTTTCCCAAGACACTACCGGCCAGCAATCCAATCATGATCGAAGCTTGGTAGGTAAGCTTAAACATGGTGTTGGCTCTTGGATGGTCCGGATAGATATCTTTGGCATAGACCAACTCCGGGATAATAATTAACAGCACAATGCAAATTGCCAAACTCCAAATTGATACGCCTTGTTTGCCCCTCTTTTCCGTCAGTACTGCGATAAAACTGACTATAAGTCCACCGGTCCACAAGACGGCCAGTTGCCATAAGGGGGATCTCTCGGACACCATCTTTATTCCACTGGAAATAGATTGAAAACTCATAAACCAAGGCAGTGCTGTTATCACCATGAAAAGCAACATCACTCCGGCCGTCTTAATTAGTCGTATCAGGTTGGAAGGCTGATGAATGACCATTATCAACCCGGAAATGATTAGTAGTAAGCCATAGACCGCCACGTCCCAAGTATTGGTCATCATCATCACTCCAAATAATATTCCCATCATGACTTCGTCCAGTAGTTTTCTTGAGTTTATCCAATGCAAAATAATTAAGATAAATGCCAGTACCATCGGCAAGTCTATCAAGTGACCGTGTAGGTCGGCAACCACAAAGCTATAACCCGGAAATTCGTGGATTGTGTTGTGGATGAATCTGGTTGCGTCTGCGTACCAGTAGTTCATTAAACCTCTGTTGTTTATGATGTACCAGGCTACATGCGTGTTTCCTGCCAACACGGTAGTAAAGGCTCCCACCAGCCCGCCAACCATCCCGGCCATCTGTTTTTTGGCTCCACTTAAAAAATAGGAGACGGAGAAAGCGATCGAAAGAGATAGACCGGCTATAAACGAGAGGACCAAGTTATAGCCCACCGACGCCGATGTTCCAAAATATCTGATCACAATACTGCTCCAGTAGTGGCCGAAAGAATAATAGTTGATTGATTTTCCCGCCTGCCACATATCGGTGGCCGGTAAGGTCGGTGACAACAGATAGCGATTAACAAAGCCAAAGTCCATGAATTTTTCCAAATTGTCGATATTCGGCAAGAAACCTCTGATCAGAGCGATACCCAACAAACCAACTAGAAATAAATACTCTTCGATGACTACCAGTTTCAATTCCTCTCTGGAAATCATCAGACTTTTTATTCCACCATCTTTGAACATCAGCCATAGGTTAATTGAGATTAGTCCTAACGTGGTGATCCATAAGCCTAAATTGGAATTGATCGGGAGACCAAGATTGGCCAGTTCCCAGATAATCAGAGCGGCCATGAGCGTTGTGACCAGTCGTGACAGGGGATATCCAACATCCGGCAGTTTGGAGAATATTCGCTTCGTTATGGGAAAACTAATCAGCTGCAGCAAGAAACTAATTAGATAAACACGCAAAATGATTTGTAAATCGGCAATTGGCATTTCCTATCTTAAATCAGAAATCACTAATTCCGCTATATCATTACCAAGTTTCACTGCATAATTTGTTCCACGATCAAAAGGATACACCATACTCATATTGGCTAAATAGATGCCCAAACCACCTCTGTGGTTGGGAATCATCCGAGAATAGTTCACCGGAAAAACCGGCTGAGCAAAAGGTTCTCTAAAAAGATACGCCCCCTTAATCATTTTTTTATTAAAGTGATGGTTAGTCTTTTTTATAAACGGCAAATACAATTTTATGAGTTGCTCCAGATTCATCTTGAGTTGTTTGTGGTCCGCCGGTAGGTAATTGCCCAAATAAACCAAACGGTTTCCTCCATACATTTTTTTGTCAATCATATTGGTATGCTCTACCATCACCAGAAACGGAAAATCTTTTTCTAAAATATTCATCCAATATCCATTGATGAGCTTTCTTGACGTCTCCAAAACCAGCGTCTGCCCCCACAAGTAATTTATCTCCGTCATCTCGACTGTACCCAACAAATTGTTTGCCACCGGTGCCGGAGTGGTGACCACTACTGCATCGAACTTTTCCCCGTTTATCCTCACTCCTTTTTGGACCTCGTCATCTCGAGCGTAGTCGAGAGATCTCACTTCTATTCCAGTCCTTATTTCTCCTCCATGTTTCATGATATACTCCACCGTCTTATCAATTAACTCGGTAAAACCGCCTTCAAAATATCCCAGATTTTTCGTTCTCTTGGCCACTCTACTCCAGAACCAAGCCAAATTCACCTCGTTTACATAAGGCCCGAACTTCGCTTTCAGTAATTTTTCCCAAATCACTTCGTAGCCCTGTTTTCCCAGCAATTTGGGCAATACTTTGACTGCTTGATATTTTTCCAAAAACAATCCGTTTGGAATTAATTTCAATAGAAACAAGCCGGCCCCCATCCTTAGCCTGGACCAAAAATCAATTCCGGAAAACTTTAGTAAAGAAAGAGGAGAGTCTAGTTCGATTTCATTGGCATGTAAATAACTTGTGGTCAGTGGGTGTTGAATCAGGGTGGTGGCCTTGACCTGACGAGCCAGTTTTAAGACATCCAGATCATTGGTAAAAACATGATGGTAGAAAATTTCCATACCCCACTTCCAATTAGCCGGCCCACTTCTATTATCAGGACGAAACCCTCGAGCCAAACCGCCACACTCTTCTTTTGCCTCGAAAATCACCGGAGTCATTCCTTTGTCCACCAGACTAACTGCACAGCTTAAGCCCGTAAAACCCCCACCGATGATCGCTACACGCATTGGCCTAGAGAGCTAACAGTATTCCAATGACAGCTAGCATGAGTCCTCCTCCAAAGGCTGCGACTCCAGGGAAATCAAGAATGCCGGCCTCAGGTAGCGCTGTTGGTCGTGAAGCCACTTTGGTTGGTGCCAACGTAGGTGCCTCGCCAGTGTCGATTGTTGGTTGAATTCCACCAGCACACGCGGCTGTCGCTGGGCATGCCTTCGTCGCTTCACCTCCGCAAGAGTTTGTGCAACTAGTAATGGTCGAAGCCGCAAGCCCACAGGCTGTTGGACAACCAGGACTGCAAGTAATCGTACCGTTTGGAGTACAGCCAGTGCATTCTGCTGTCGCTGGGCATGCCTTTGTCGCTTCACCTCCGCAAGAGTCGGTGCAAGTGTTGATTGTTGAAGTCGCACGTCCACAGGCTGTCGGACAACCAGGATCGCAAGTTATCGTACCGTTTGGCACACAGTCACAGTCGGCTGCACTGCAGGCTACAGATTCGGTCCGTGCTGTAGCAGTTGTCTTTCTTCCATCTGTTGTGGTACATTCTTCCCCGCCGTTAGCTGGGGCCGGATTGTTACATGTTCTAGTTTTTGTGCCGGATGTTCCACACGCCGTTGCACTACAAGCACCCCATTCACTCCATCCGCCGTCAACTCCACACGCCGCCGTAGCGGGACAAGACTTGGTGGTTGCGACTCCACATGAATTAGTACATGTGGATATTGTTGACGCCGCTTGACCACAAGCAGTTGGGCAGTCTGGGCTACACGTAATTATTGCCGTCGGAGTACAAGCTGCAGTGGCCTTGGCAATGCATGCAGGACCACCAACCCAACATGTAGTAGCTGTGGCACTTACCTTACACCTGCTATCGACAGGGTCGCAGATCAAGTTTGTTTTGCAGTTTGCGGTCGTAGTGCACTTACCGCAAAGAGGTTTTTTGGTACCAGCCGCATCCAATGCCGCTTCCTCAGCCTCGCTTGGTATATCGGCGTCACTTAACTCAGCTGCCATTGGAATACTTTCCGGCGCACTAGGAGCCACTTTTTGTTGGGAGTTTATTCGGTAAGACACCATCACTGCCGCTCCGGCAAAGACCAAAACCAAAAGTAGTGAAACAATCGCAAGTATTTTTTTCTTTTGTGTGTTCATTTTCTCTTTTATGGTCTGGTGCTAACTACACCCCTAAATGTATATGATCCGTCTTTTGTAATAGTGTAATCATAGTAGGATATTTTTTTGTCAGTATCCACAAACCCAACTCTATTTCTCCACGACGGTGCTTCGACCACATCATCAATGGAAATTCTGAATCGTGCCTTGAGATTTGGTTTGTTGGCCGTAACAGTCATTCGGATCTTGTCTCCCTCTTTCAGGGCTGCCAACTGAGCCGTTGTCAAGGGGGCCGTGTTGTAAGTTCCATCGGTCTTCATCTTATACAGCTTAATATCCAAACACGCACCTCCAACAGTGAGGTCACACGTACAATCATTCTTTGTCGGACAAGTCTCATTTCGACATCTATCCGAAGTCGGATCACAATAGCCCGAAGTGCACTGCGTATCTGCTGTACATGCTACGTTGCAGGCCTTTAATGCCGCTCCCGTGTATCCAAAAACTAACGCGAAGTCATTGTAATCATAGTCCGAGATTGGGTCTGGTGGAGATTCAACCGGATCACTCCAACATTGAATATTAGCTTCGGTAGTTCCTGCCTTAATACTGGTAATATCAGCTTTGGCTTTTGCATAATCCAGCAATGGGTTTATGTTTATCCTCGCCCCACACTTTCCGGCTCCGGTACCCGGATTATTTTTTGGCCCACATTGTCCTGCTACCGGTGGGGGATTCCAACCATATGCATCCTTCTTTCCAATAGGGCTTGGGTAAATTACTTGAAAGGAATAAGTATATTCTTGACCTGCAACCACATCAAACGTTTTTGAAACCGTGGCAACCTTATTATCAATTAATACATCACCTAACGTTATGTTTTTCGGTCCTGTCAGCTTAATATCCGCCCGAAATTGCGTTGCAGATTGAGAGTAGACAGCCACCGTTCCCGTCTTGGAAAATTTAATCTTTGCTGTGATTCGATCAGTTGTACACGATCCTCCACCACCCGCGGTACTACAGTTGGCGCAGGTTAATGGTCGAAGTCCTGCTTCTCATTTTCCGTTCGAGTGCGTCCCCGGACATGATGATGCACACGAATA
>CAYHNG010000017.1:0-23261 GCA_964357975.1 uncultured Pseudomonadales bacterium | reverse complement strand
GGGAAGTACCGGGCTTAACGGATAAAAGCTACCCCGGGGATAACAGAGTAGTCGCACCTGAGCGTCCACAGCGACGGTGCGGTTCGCTACCTCGATAGACAATGACCCAAACATGTCGAGGAAATAAATTTGGCTTATAACGAAGAAGGCCTTGAAATGAACACTTAAGGTTAACATCGTGGGAAGTCGTCCGAAAGGATTGACCCCGTAGAGACTGATTCAAAGTACCGTTTAGGTACGAGATGAGATATACACTTTTGAAGTGCATATAAAACGCCAATAAGTAAAGGAAACGAGTGAAATTAAAAAAGTTTCCGATACGAAAGATATAGTCCAAACCACTAGTAATAGTTGGAGAGCACAAATACACATAATTTATGTATATTTTTGGTCGGCTCAGCGCATCCTGGGGCTGAAGAAGGTCCCAAGGGTTGGTCTGTTCGCCCATTAAAGCGCTACGTGAGCTGGGTTCAAACCGTCGTAAGACAGGTTGGTCTCTATCCGCTGTCAGCGTGGGATTTTTGAGGGAGTTTGTCTCCAGTACGAGAGGACCGAGATGAGCCATTCCCTGGTGTGCCAGTTGTTGTCGTCAGACGCATTGCTGGGTAGCCACAATGGTATTGGATAATCGCTGAATGCATCTAAGCGAGAAGCCATTCCCAAGATGAGAAATCCATGCCCCGTGAGGGGCGAAAGAACCCTAGTAGACTACTAGGTTGATAGGCAGAGAGTGTAAGTGCCGTAAGGTATTTAGCTTATCTGTACTAATGTTCAAAGAGTAAATCAAAAATTCTCGTGCAATCTTTTTGCAAATCTATTCACTATTCAGGGAACAAGCCAAGCGCTAAGTTATTAGTGCTTGGTGCTAGGTTCGTTGAAAAGTTAAAATTACGTCATCGCGAGCGAAGCGTGGCGATCCAGAAACCCTGGATTGCTTTGGTTCGAGTACGAATCGCGCAATGACGGCATATATCACAAGACAGGAAAGTGTTTCGGCAAGCTCAACATGGGTTTGTCTGGATCTTTTTCCTGTCCGGTGATTTGTGCGGCTTGGAACCACCTCTTCCCATTTCGAACAGAGAAGTGAAACGGGCCAGCGTCGATGATAGTGGTTGAGCAATTGATTGCGAAAGTAGATCATCGCCGGGCAAACAAGCAGCCTCATGGAAACATGGGGCTTTTTGTTTGTCCCTTGAAACAAAAAAAATTCTGGCTACTATTTCCAGTAGCCAGAATGCTCTAATTCAGTGCCTAATAAGGGGGGTTTGATTCGCCACATTTCGGACAAAAAATCCAATAATCGGCTCCGTCATCGCCAACACCAGAGGGTTGACCATAGGAAGCGTGAATTTGATTGGGTTCAACTTTGAACCTGGTTCCACATTCAGAACACTTGACGTATTTCTTCATATGGGTGGGCCGTGTCCAGACTATTATCATCACAATCAGGACGATGGTGCCACCGATAAGTATCAATGAAGTAAGAGAAAGTCCCATTTTGCCTCCTTTGGCAGATTAAACGTGCTGGGGTTAGGTTCGAAGTATAGTGGATTGTAGCACGAATGTTATGGGGCGTCAAGATTCGTGCCTGGAGGCATGAAAAAACTCCGGCCTGAGCCGGAGTATAGAAACGAGTTAGAAGTCCCATCTCAAAAGAGCGGCTCCAAGTCCTAAAAGATACATAGCCAAGACAAGTAAAACAAAATCAAGTGGAGTCAGGGCGAGGTAAATGATAGCCGGGATGGCACCGTAAAGAATTTTCAACCAAAGATTGTCAGTCAGTTTGGTTGACAAGGCTCCGAGAACTCCAACGATGCCGGCCGCGATTGAGGGCATGACCATTATCATGAGAATGGTAAGCTGGGTTGCGGGGGAAAAGAGGAAGAGAAGCATGACTACTCCTTTAGGGTTATCTGAGCTTCAGGTATTGATTGACCAATTGTGGGGCGATTTGTTCCAACAAAGATTCAGCGTCGTAAGCGTACAAGTCGCCGATGCTATCTTTGTTGATTCCCCATCCGATCTCTACCAGGTCGCCAACGGTTTTCACTCTGATAGTGAAGCCAACATGAGGAATGTAGGCACTTTTACGAGAGGCGATGACAGCGGCGAGTTTGCCGATAGGCTCACCTTCGTCGACAAGTAGCTCCTTGCCGTTTGGGTAGACCAAATAAGCGAAAACTTGGGGAGTAGCGCCGATTTTGTTGAACGGAATGACAGACTCTACCCGGATATGGGCTTTAGGCCCGGTTCTGTGCAGTTTGGCGGAAAATAGGTTCATGTTTCTCCTTATATAAACGTACAAGGTTAGGTTCGAAAGTATGGCTGATTATACCACTAATGTTATGGGGTGTCAACAGTCTCCAAACCTATAGTTTGACCAAGTGGTGTATTTGGTGGTAAGATATCTATCTGAACGTACATTTCAAGATAGGAGGTTTTTGTGCCTGAACCCAAAATTTTTAAAGCTTGTAGATCGGTGAATGGCGGGACGGTTCATGTCTCGCTCAGCTTCGAGGGGATGGCTCTGCTCACGCCTGTTGGTGCGGCGGAGCTCGCCTTTGAGGCGATGCTAGACTTCCCCTGGTTAAGACCAAAACAGATCGTGATTGAGCCTGCAGGGAACCCCTTTGTGCCCGAACAAGCAGGAATCGGGTTCGATATGCCCGAAGGGAAGAGTCTGCCTGTGTACTACGAAGTGCGCCACTCGAAGATTTTCCGATAACGCCTTATCCCCTCCGAATTGGAGGGGATTTATTATTGTCTGCCACAAGCCGGCTGAGTACAAAAAAGCCCTCCGTAATGACGGAGGGTGGATATACCTTGAGGATTGAAGCTAGTCCGGGAGGTCGTTACCCAGCTTGGTGAGGAAAAGTATTGAGAAGAGCCAAGCGATGAACCCAAGCACGGATCCGGAGAAGATATGCCAACCCTTGCCCCAGCCGTCCGGAGTTGAGGTGATGAGGGAGTCTTGTGAACTGAAGATGATGGGGGAACCGCCGGAGACATCCCAGTTACCGGTCATAGGATAGTTTCGGATCCAATACATTCCATTACTCTCACCAGGTTCGGGGGCCTCAAGAATGGCCTGAACGGTAACATCTCCCTGATGAAGTTCGAAGTAATAAAGACTTTTAAGGGAGTAAGTGCCGTCTAAGGTGAGAATGTGATCGGATGCCCAGTAGTAGGTCTGGTTCAAGCCGATATCGATCTGTTTGGGGGTATTGGAAACGGACACAAAGTGCGCCGGTAGGAAAATACAGGCCACAGTAAAAACCAGAAACAAGAGAAACAGAGCAGTCGTTTTCATTTGTTAAGCTCCTTTCGGGCAGTTGAGGAGTGCGAACTTGAGCTGGATTATATAGGTTCCGAATTGTTTGGTCAAGGAAGGAGGTGGCATTCAATGAATGGTAGATTGTTGGTATTTAAAAACCGCCCATAAAAAGGCGGTTGTGATGGCTAACTACGAGGCTTGTTGGTGATACTATAACTTATGGCAACGCCCACGCAAGTAGTAATTGTGGTCCAGATTAACACCGGGAATACAATTCCGACTGGCAGGACTACGATAAGCTGGTACAGGACTATGATGCCGAACACGAAACCAACAAGGATCGGTATGGGCTGGTAGTTGTCGAATCTGGCTGCTAGATAACCAGAAACGAGTCCGACCGTGAAGGCAATCATGTAGAAAGTAGGGGGCATTCAGTCTCCTTGTTTGAAAATGTACGAGATTAGGTTTGAAGAATGGGTTATTGTACCACAAGTGTTATAGGGTGTCAATAGACGTGCCTGGAGATATAAAAACTCCGGCGTGAGCCGGAGTGGACAAGGAAGTGGGGCGTTAGGATGTAATAATTATGAGAATAGTGACCCCGAATAAGATGATGCATACAATGACCACCCACAGGTAGCCATAATGAAGGGATTCGAAGGTAAGAGTGGCAGGCTCGAGGGTATAGATCTCCGCGGGAGTATCCGATAGATTGTATCCCTTACCTTCGATAAGCTGGAAGTCAGCCACAAAAGCCTGTTCGGTGTCGCCAGGTAACATTTCAGTCGGTTGGCCTGAGGCAACGTAAAGATCATCGGTGTCAAAGACGGAAAAGTTGCCTGAGGTGGATTTGAGATAGACATGGGTTGCTCCGTCACCTTGTAGTAGGGAGCTTGAATCGCTGTACCAGGTATAGGTTTTGTGAGGGCCGACGTTGATCGACTCAAGGCGGGGTACGTCGGTCATGAAATAACTAAAAAGGCCGATGATTAGCAAAAAAAGCAGCCAAAGCACAATATTCATGGTTGATTTTGACATGGGTCTCCTTTTGTTAAGGTACGATGGGTGGATTATATCAATACAGTTATGGGCTGTCTAGTCTTGGAGGGTTGGGTTTGAACCTAATTAGGCTGGATGTGTGATAAAATATCCAAGTCTAAAAGACAAGAAAGGAATTTATGATAAATGAGCAATTCTCAAAAATCAGACGTTATTAAGGTAAAAACAGGAGGTAGCACCGCTACAGTGGGCAAAATGTCCGTAATGGACAAGCTGATGGAGGGAGCGTCTAGCTTCTCCGGGGCTCTGAAAAGAAACCAGAAGGTAGAAGGTTCGGTAACTGCCATTAGTAAGAAGATGGTGTTGATTGATATTGGAGCCAAGACTGAAGGAGTGGTATCCGGTGAAGACTTGGCAGAAGCCTACGATGTATTGAAAGAACTTAAAGTAGGTGAGAAAGTTAGCGCCTATGTGAAATTTCCCGAAAACGATCAGGGTCAAATTATCCTAACTCTCAAACAAGCGGCCGACGAGAACCGTTGGTACAAGTTTAAGAAGATCATGGACGAGGAGAAAGAAGTGGAAGTTTCGGGTCTAGAAGTAAACAAGGGCGGTATGGTGGTCAAGGTGGGAGATATACGAGGATTTGTTCCTACCTCTCAGTTTGGCGAGAAACTACTCGGCAACATGGAGTCACTTCTCAACAAGAACTTTAAGGTTCGAGTGATTGAGGTAGACAAAGACCAAAACAGACTAATCTTCTCCGAAAAATTGGTTTCTGACTCAGAGGCTCTCGCTAAAAAAGGCGAAGCACTTGAACTTGTTAACGTGGGCGATAAATTTGAAGGAACCGTCTCGGGTATTATGCCTTTCGGTGTCTTCGTCACTGTCAACGTTCCGATGAAGGGTACTGAAGAAGTGGCTAAGGTAGAAGGACTGATTCATATCTCCGAAATTTCTTGGGAGAAAGTGGAAGATCCTAATGTCATGTTTAAGGTTGGTCAGGAGGTTCATGTTCAAGTAATTGGCATTGACAAAGCTGTTGGTAAATTGAATCTTTCTATCAAACAGATGTCGGGTGACCCTTGGGCTTCGATCGAAACCAACTTCGCTATTGGCACCAAACATTCCGGTAAGGTAGTGCGGATTGCTCCATATGGAATCTTTGTCAATTTTGACAAGGGAGTTGATGGGCTCATTCATGTGTCCAAGAAACCAGCCGATAAAGAGTTTAAGGTGGGCGACAAAGTGGAAGTGTTTGTAGAGAACTTGGACGTCAAAGCCAGACGCATGTCACTTGGAGTTGTTCTTACCGAAGTGCCGGTGGCATATAAGTAAAGAAAAAACTCAAAAACTCGAGAACTCAAAAACTCGAGACACTGAAAGTTTGGGGGGGCGGGCAGGGTGCCCGCTCCGGGAAAGAGGACGTATAATGTGGAAGTAGATAATTAAAAACTAAATAAAAGACATGGCGAAAACAAAAATGATTGTAAAAGAGGACCAGATATTAGTAGACGTGGAGATGATATTCAAAGAGATTGAGGCCGCCGACGGTGACTGGAAAAAAGTATGGGAAGAGTTTAAAGCATACCTCAAAGACGTGAAAGGCGAGGACAAGTAAAATAAATGGAAACACAATCTCCCGGATATGAACCAAAAAAAGGTGACAGATCTTTGTACAACGAAGAGTATGGAAGGATTCAGGGGAGGACTGTGGCCCAAGAATATATCAGAATATTGGAGGAAAAATTTAAGGATTCGATTGGAAAAAAAGTGATTGAGCTGGGTGTGGGTTCCGGATCGTTGATACCCTTTTTACGGGAGAAATTTGGAGAGAAAACCTTTGGGATGGACATTGGTGATTGGATCTTGAGAAGTAATAAAATTCGAAACGGTTTGGTGCAAGGAGATCTACAGGATTTACCCATTGCGAAGAATTCGGTAGATGTGGTGGTATCGCTTCATACATTTGAACATTCACCGGACTTGAAAAGGGCTTTGGAGGAAGTAGAACGGATATTGATTCCCGGAGGTGAGGCAATTATTGTGGTACCCAGACCCCAATTTGGGATTAGACAGCTAGGGGCACTGGTAGATACATTACGAATGTACACAGGGGTGGAGAAACTACTGGAAGAATGGAAAAAGACCGATGGAAATAAGGTGGTGGCTATTTGGAAACAGTTTAAAAAGGCATGGGACGAAGCGGGTAAACTCCATGTCCAAAATGTGACTCCGGAAATGATTGAAGAAGTGATAACGGAGATGGAGATTACAGAAGCCAGAACCATTTTTGTAGCTGAGGAAATGGGATCCTCGTGGGTGGTGACATTAAGAAAGAAATAAGCGTTTGTTGCCATAAAAAACCCTGAGTTACTCAGGGTTGGTAAGGTGATCTTTAGAGGTTGTCTTTTCTCCTCCAAGAGAACAGTTTGGCGAATTCGGACAAAGTGAAAGGGTTTCTTCCATTCACGTTTCGCCATTGGTAAATCCAATATCCCCAGACGGCGAATATTAAGAGCGAATACCAACCGTAGATGATAATGGAACAAACGATGATCGATCCGTTCCAGATCAGGTACCCTAACCGGGAACAGCTGTCCTTCCCGGCGAAAAAAGGGAAGAGAACTACCAGGCAAAAGGCAACGATACCCAGAACAATATTGAGCTTGGCCGCGACGACGATGCCAACAGACAGAATTGCGGCGATATATGCCGCAAAAATGACTACGAGCGGAAAAATGAACATGGGAGTCTCCTGTTGATTTTCAAGGTGTCGTATCCTGAGTCAGGTAAATATTAGCACTGATTTTCTCTGTTGTCAACAGTTATAGGTCTTTAAGGACGTTTTTTTAGAGTTGGTTGAAAGCTGGTGGCCTGATTATTTGTATCTATTTCCTGACAAAGAGAATGGCATTTGGAAGGTCGCGGCCGGGCCCGACTTTGTAGCCACCAGACCACAGGGCGGTAGAGCCACCACTGTCGAGGTTTAAAGCATTTTCCATACTCATAGCTTTGAGGACTCTAGCAGACTCTGCGACAGTGACGCCGTGGACGACGCCAATATAAACAGTATTGCCTTTACTGGAAACAAAACTGCGATTGCCCCGTGAACCTTGCTTTGGGTCAGCGTTGCCCCCAAAAGTAATGCTACCGCCTGAAAGCAATAGAGGGTAGTTGCTAATCATACCGTCGATCCCCGTATCCCGGCCCCATCCTGAGACAGCCGACAGAAAACGGATGTAACCACTGCCAAAAACAACTCCCGGATTACTACTGTAAACATTATTGTCCGAATTGAAGTAAACTTTGTCTTTGTTCATGAGAAGTAAATCAAAGGAGTTGGTCTTACCTGCGCAAGAAGGGTAACTGGCCGGACAGAAGTAGGAACCGTTGACGCCTGCATAGGCGCCTGTGCGACTCACATAACCAGATAGGGGCAGAACAGGGCAATCGTTGCCACAAGTACCGGAGGAAGCGGTATCGACAATAACTTTGGTGGAGCCGAGATCTCCCGCTACGATATCAACAAGATAGTCGCCCAGTCCTTCGACGGAGACTTTTTGACGACTATAGCCTGATGAGGGTGGAGCGGATTTGGCCGGAACGTTAACGGGGATGGAAACTAAGGCTGTTTGGGCAAGGGAGGCAAGCCTGGATTTTTCTTTGGTGATTTCGGTAGAAAGTTTTTGGGAAGTGTCTTGGGCGGTTTTAAGGTCGTTCTTGGATATGGCGGCTAAAATATCTGCCAAAAGATTTTCCAAGATAGTGGTTTTGGAGGCGGTCTGTTCTCTAAGGTTAAGAATATCTTCGTATTGATGGAGAGTTGAGTTGTAAATAGCTTTGAGACTGGCGATTTCTTTTTGAAGAACGTTATTTTTGACTCTTTGATCTTCGTTTTCCAAAACCAGGATCTGTTGAGCCAGGTCTTTTATTTCGGCCTCAGCTGAGGCAATTTTTTCGGATTGAGCAAACGACGTTGATTCTAAAGTGACTTGGCGTGACCAAGCCTGACGAAAGGCGTATGACATGACTGCCAGAATGAGGGTAAGGGTAAGAACCAATATTGGCCAGCGAGACGAACCATAAGAAGTTTTGGACATAATATTTATCGTAACATGAGGTAATGAAAATTACTTTTGACGAAGAAGGAAGAAGATAAACTAGATAATGTTGTAACCCAGATCGCTGATGGTGAAAATGATAATGATTGACAGATGACGGGGAGTGATCTTATAATCTGATGAGTTATGAGAATTATTAATGCAAGTCAGGCTTTCTGGTATCGCCGTTTTATGGCCTTAGTTGGCTTTTCTTGCGATGGAGTAATAACGGAATAACAAAGTAACAATCAGAAAGACTCCCCAAGAAGCCAACTTTGGCTCCCTGGGGAGTCTTTTTTGGATCAAAAACTTATGGAAAAAACGCCCAACACACCATTTCTAGAAAGAGAAAACCTGATTCGGGCGACCTATGCCGAAAAGAAGGGGAGGGAGGCTTTTGGAGAAAATCCATATACTTGCTATGTAAATATTGAGTCCCCCGAACCAGACTTGTCACAAATTACAGCCACACTACTAGATCAGTTGCAAACCAGACCACTGGAAGCCTTTTTGTGGACGAAAGCGTGGGATAAATCTATTGTGGGGCTAAACCCAAAGGAGTCTCTGGGTTGTCACTTGATGGATGTGGCAGATGTCAGAAGTAAGTTGTACGTGCCGGTGATGACAACGGTGCCAGTGGCTGTTGAAAAAATGGTGAGGTCTCTTCCCGATGGAGACTTGGCAATGTTGGGAGTCAACGTTGAGGCTGTAACCGTGGATGCGTTCCTCGTCTGTTATTTGCATCTGGTGAATGAGTTGGTATGGGACCAAACGATAGCTGAGTCTGGTGGCGGAAGACCGTCGGCTAGCTCTTATAAACGAGCGGTGGAGTGTGTAGCAGAGAGAGGTTTCGTAACTGTGCTGATGACTGAAGAAGAAATCCTGGCGACTAAGCTTCACAACCCGCAGACATCGCTCAGAATTTATGGAAGCATGGTTAACAAATATGTTCCCAAAGTAATGGGAGCGGTAATCAAATAATAAATAACATGGAAAAATATATTGAAAAATTGAAACAATCGGCGAAGACGGTAGAACTATCGGAGCAGATAGTAAATAAAGAGCATGAAACTCTGCAAACGGAGAGCCCGTTGGTGGTGTGCTGTATTACCTTAGGAAAAGAACCTCATTTGGGGCATCTATTCTTACTGGCCATAGCTGAGCAGACCAAGAGCGCTTTGGGTGGTGATTTGCCCGTGGTACTCATCAACAACAATACAGGTCCAAGGGCGGCAGGAGCCGTAGTAAGCTTGGCGGAGGAGTGGGGGTTGAGTCTAGCTGAAGCAGTAGAGCTAATGAGTGCCGGAACTTTTCCAGTGAGTGAGGTGGTGGAAAAATATAGGAAACGAAGTGAGGACGTTGCCAACATACGAACTGTCAACGAATTGATTCGGTCCAACGGAGTGGACGTATTTTCGGTTGTAGCTCAGGAAACAGAACAGGTGTTGAGACAAGCTGGTTTTGGGGTAAAGATTGCCTCAGAAGCGGAACTGCAGTTAATATCTGGAGATAGGGTGAACAAACTAAATACTATCTGGTCAGGGTCTGGTTTTTTGCCATTTGTTCAAGGAGGAAGGGTGGTGACCCTGCAAAAGTCAGGTGAGTTGACAGCGACAGGGGCTCTTTTTGTGGCAACACAAACACTGATAGATACGACAATGGCAGACTTGGCGGTTTTTGTAGATGACGAGGTCGGTGTAGGAGATACGGCATTTGTATTGACGGAAAAAGAAGGGCAAGAAAAAGGCGTACAAATATTTGGAGCGGGAGTAAGCTTTGAGGGGAAAGTGGCGAGTGGTACGGCTGGTGAGGCCATGACTATAAAGACGATATGTGAAGGATTTGGAAAATATCGACCAGTAAAAAAGCTGAAGAAAGCTGCTGTCTACTTGACCCTGACAAGGCCGATGTTACGAGATGGAAGTATCTTATCAAAGCGTGGACATATCTTTGATTTTGCAAGTAGCGAAGAGGCGATTGTGGCGCTGGTTGAGAGTGCTGATGCCTGTGAATCATTTGTGCAACAAACAATGGCGGACATGAAAGTCTTAGCCGCCAAAGTGAGTGAGAGGACGGTGGTCAAGAACAAAAAAACGCAAAAATTCGCGGATCATCTAGGGCACAAGGCGGTGGCTCTCTTGACGGGGGAGCCAGCAAGAGTGCTGGCAGAATCAAAGAAGGTAGTTGATGGGGTAAGGCAAAACTATTATTTTAATACACTAAATGGTCTACGGAAGTTTATGACTGACTTGGAAACAATATCCCCCGATGATTTTGTGGAGGTGGGCTTGATGATAGAGTGTTGTTTAGTTAGACTGGGATTATGAAGAACACGTGTGTCTTTTGTCGAATACTGAGCGATCCAAAGCACTTAGATCATGAGATTATCTGGGAAGGTGAGAAGTTTGTGGCCATGAAAGTGATACAACCAGAGACGGAAGGGCATTTCATTGTTTTTCCGAAGCTACATGTCGGTGAGATGGCCGACATGTCGAAACCCGGCGACTTTTTTGAGCTAGTGGTTTCTCTGGCGGAGAAGTTTGCTAAAAAGTGGCAAGCTCCGGCATATGTTCTGAAATTAAATAACAATATATACAAACTAGAGAACGATCCCATGCATGTAGGGCATATTCACATGCATGTCGTGCCGAAATACTTAAATAGTAAGACATAACAGGGTGCTTTATACGATGTTGTAACCAAGGTCGCGGATAGCGAAGTGGATTTGGTCGAGGGTGGTTTGGGAAGGGTCGAAAGTAATTTTGGTTTCGGACTTGGCATAGTTGGTTTTGGCGATCACACCAGGGAGATCTTCGAGAGCCAGATCGATATTGACGGCGCAAGAGGAACAGTGGAGGCCGGAGAGTTGTAAGGTGATTGATTCGGTGTCCGGAATAATGTGAGGGGTTTTGGGTTTGAAAAAGTTAAACATGTTGGATTTAAATTTTTATTTCGATTGTTCGAACCGCGCAAAAAGCTGTGCTCGACCTCCGTCCCCAGAGTACTGGTGCGGATCCGCTCCGCGCGGCTTTTTGCTGGCGCTTCTGCACAATAAATTCAATAAAAATTTAATTAATAACATTAAATCTGCCGGTGTACATACCCATGGAGCAGGAGAAGGCGAGAGGACCGGTTTCTTGAGGGGTGAACTCGATGGTGGTTTCTCCGGTACCGGGAAGAAGCTTGTTGATATTGAGTGCGGGGATGGTGAAAGATCGGGAACAGGATTGGACGTTGTTGGTGATTAGTTTAAGTTTGGTGAGGATGCCCTTTTTGAGAGTGATTTGTTTGGGGGTGTAGCCGGAGTTGGATACGGTGATGGTAGTAGTCTGGACCTTGTCACCCAAAATAGAGTTGTTGGTCAAGACTGGTCCGGACTTGGCGGCAGCGATAAAATTTTGAATGGTATAAACCGAGCCCATGAGACCCACTCCGGCATTGATACTATAGATGGACATGCCAAACATGGCGGTGGCCGCAATTGCAGGAAAGTATTTTTTGAACCAAGTGGAGCCTTGATTGAGAAGGAAGCCAAAAATAAAGAAAGTTGGTGAGGTGCCGAGAACGAAAGCAAACATGATGGCGGCACCGTAGAGAGGATTGCCCGTTCCTATAGCGACAACTTCCATAGCTTGGGTGGTGGCACAAGGGAGAAAAACAGTCATGAGACCGAGAAGTGCAGGGGCAAAGACGGAGTTACTTTTCGATTCGTTTTTGGCTAGTTTGGCCAGAAACTTGGGAGGTGTGATAACAAAATAGCGGAAGAGAGGGTGTAGATGCAACAGATTCCCGGCAATGCCAAATAAATAGATGCCGATAAAGACTTCCAGCCAGCCACGAGTGACCGGAGAAAGAGTGATGGCAGATCCAAGAAGGCCGAGCATAAAACCGAGAAGGGTGTGAATAAGAAGTTTGCCGGAGAGGAAGGAGACTACCGGTAGAAAATTGCCTGAATTTACTTTGGTAGTGGATTCGCGCAAGGCTTTCTTGGAAGAAGTGTTGAGGAGTTCTTCCTCTTTTTTGGCCATGACAGAAGTTAAAAGGCCGCCCTGAAGAGCTAGGCAGGTGAGGCCACCGGTAGTGAGGCCGGTGAGGAAGATGACTAGTAGATTGGTGTTTTGCATGTAAAGTTGTATTTTACTTGTTATTTAATAGAAAATCATTTTCGGCTACCGACCACATTTCTTTTCTGCGACCGATAATTCCTCGTCTCCTGCGGACGAGGATCATCTATATACTCGTCCCAAAATTCCACCTTCGGTGGAACCAAGCATTTTGGGACTGCGTAGATTCGCCAAAAGAAACGATGGTCTGGCCGAGATTTTCTTTCATTAATTATAATTTGAGGGTTTTTAATCGTAGTGAGTTGGTAACGACGGAGACGGAGGAGAAGGCCATAGCCGCTCCGGCGATGGCCGGATTGAGGATGATGCCAAAGAATGGAAAAAGGATGCCGGCGGCAACGGGAATGCCGATGACGTTGTAAAAGAAGGCCCAAAAGAGGTTCTGTTTGATGGTTCTCATAGTTTGCTTACTAAGCTTGATCGCTTTTTCGACTTTACTCAAGTCTCCGTGAAGCAGAGTAATGCCGGCAGATTCGATGGCGACGTCCGTACCGGTACTCATGGCGATACCGACATCGGCGGTAGCGAGGGCCGGAGAATCGTTGACACCGTCACCAACCATGGCGACTTTATTACCTTCGAATTTGATCTGTTCAATGATATGAGCTTTGTCGCCCGGTAGAACTTGGGCGTAAATACGGTCGATGCCCGACTCATTGGCGATGTAGGCGGCAGTATCGTGATCGTCTCCGGTAAGCATGACGGTCTTCACTCCCATTTTGTGCAGGTCGGTAATGGCCTGTTTGGATTCCGGTTTGAGAGTATCCGAAATGAATATGGCTCCGAGTAGAGAAGTGCCGGAGAAAAGGAAGACAGGTGTCATACCTTTGCTCGTATATTCTTTGATATCATTTTGGTCATAAGCGACTTTGTGTTCTTTGAGTAAGGTCATATTACCGGCCAAATATCTTTTGGTCTTGAACTGTCCGGCGATACCTTTGCCCGGTATGTCTTTGAAATGCTGAATGGTGTGAGTAGTAATGTCTTTCTTTTTGGCGTAGTCTACAACTGCCAAAGCCAGAGGATGGCCGGATTTCTTTTCCAGAGAGGCGAGAATAGAAATGATCTCGTCTTCGGAAAGATTCGAGGTGGAAACAACTTTGGAGACAACAGGCTTGCCGGTAGTGATGGTGCCGGTCTTGTCAAAAACAACCATATTGATCTTGTGAAGTTTTTCGAGGACCTCGGCGTCTTTGACAAGAATACCGTTTTGAGCCCCTTTTCCTACTCCGACGATAATGGCAGTTGGTGTAGCGAGGCCTAAGGCACAAGGACAGGCGATAACCAGAATGCCGACAAAAGCCGAGATGGCCAATGACAGGTTGCCGAAGGCAAACCAGACAATAAAGGAGAGGACAGAGAGACCCAGGACGACCGGAACGAAATAGGCGGAGATGGTGTCGGCCATTTTTTCGATGGGCGCTTTGGAACCTTGAGCATTCTCCACCATCTTGATAATTTGGGAAAGGAGGGTATCGGCACCGACCTTTTCGGCACGAAACTTGATGAAACCTTGATTGTTGATGGTACCGCTCGTAACCAGATCGTCAACGGTTTTATCGACAGGAATAGGCTCACCGGTGATCATACTTTCATCAATTGAAGTGTTGCCTTCGATGATCTTGCCGTCGACCGGAATCTTGGCGCCAGGTTTTACCAGAACGATATCTCCTAAAATGACGGCATCAATAGCTATCTCCATTTCCTTACCCTTTCTCTCGACGAGAGCGACTTTGGCAGAAAGTTTAAGTAGTTCTCTGATGGCTTGGCCGGTTTTTTGTTTGGAGTTGGCCTCCAAGTATTTACCGAACTTAATGAAACCAATGACGACGATAACGACATCGAAGTAGGTGGTTTCGGGAAGTTTTAGACCCGTGGCGACCGTCGGAAAGAAAATGACAAAGAGGGAATATAAATAGGCGGCGACAGAGCCGATTCCAATGAGAGTGTCCATGTTTGCCACTTTTGTCTTTGCAAACCGGGGAATGGCGGAGAGAAACTCTCTGCCATAAAAGAAAAAGGTAAGGGTCGATAAGATGGCGAGGACGGGATTGAAGATCATCATGGGAATAGGAAACATGGGGAAACCGGAAACATACCGACCGAGGGCATCCCACAACATCAGGAGGAAAACTACCAGAGAGGCAGGGAATAGCACAACGATCTGTTTCTTGAGTATGGCGACATGCTGGTCATCGGTATGGTTCATATGATCCGCGCCGCTAACTTTGGGGTAAAGGTCTAAGTTGTAACCGAACTCTTTGACATTCCGGTTGATTGTTTCGAGTGAGGTTTTTTGGGGATCGAACTCGATGACGGCTTTGTTGGTAGCGATACTGACACTACTGCTTTTGACACCCGGAGTTTTCTTGATGGCTCGGTTGACTATATTACTACAGGAAGCACAGTCCATGCCGATAACGGGGAGGGTTGATTTTTGTATCATGTATTAGGTATGGGAATGAGATTTGTATTTTTCGAGACAGCCGGAAGCACAGAAATAGTGGGTGGCTCCATCTTTGGAAAAAGTGAAGGCGGCGGTGGTGGGGGTTAGTTTCATGCCGCAGATGGGATCGATGCCGATGGGAAGAAGATTGGAGAGGCAGTCGTCGAGATCTTTTGTAAGTTTTGAATTTTGATTTCTTTCGAAAAGAACTTCTCGAATGAGATCGCAGGCTTTTAATATCTTTGGGTTGGTGACTCGGTAGAAGATTTGTTTGCCTTTTTTTGTGCATTTGACAATTTGATTTTCTCGGAGGATTTGGAGATGTTGGCTGAGATTGGCTTGGGGGAGATCGAGCATTGCCTGGATTTCACTGACTGAGAGTGAATGGTCCCGAAGCAGGTGAACAATCTCCAGTCGTTTGGGATGGGAGAGAGCCTTGAGAATGTCGGTGTGGAGTTCAAAGATTTGTTGGTACATATTCGATTATTCGAATATATAACTTAAGAATAGTTTTGTCAAGAAATAGTTGGTAACATAAGACATGGAAAAACCAGAAGGTGTTGTCGGCGAACCTCTCGTGATAGGTTCGGTTGAGGAGGCATATAGATTTTTTGATCAGATACCTAATTTTGAGTTTTCGACTGTGGAAATTTATGAGAATTCACAAGATAGAGGGTGGATTCCGGCTATGTGGATGTGGTTTGAACCGCTAAACGATAAGGGGTATGCCTCTGCTGGCTTGGAAGCTTATCACATAAAACGACAAACAGGTTTTAAAGAATGGGGGTTGGGGAAAAGAGTAGAAATGATTTTTGATTATTGGAAAGAGAACGATTATGACGCCGCATTTTTTGTTAATCCTGAATCAAGAAAATTGCTGAGTAATTGGAATGAAGAAGGAAAATTGGAAGAAAACTTAGAAAAATTGGAAACGAGAGGTATCGGGGCTCATTTGGTTCGACTTCTAACCCACGAACAGGCGCCGGCCTGTTCTGATTTTGCGTTGGTGATGATGAAGCTATTGTCTAGAATAGAGACAGAAAAAGTGAAAAATATCTATTTTAACCAAATTGGAGATGGTGATGAACAGGCTCAGTTTTGGACCTTTGCTCCATATATTTTTGAAGCGTTGAGAAGAAATCGGGTAATTGAAGGAAAGCCAAACGACGATACTGATGATTTGCTGAAAATTATGATGTGGCTGAGAAGTAGAAAGAGAGATGGTGAGTGGGGTAGCGATGCGGTTTTTGCTGGTATAGGTGAACTGAGAAGACTTATGGATAAATTGTTATTACCCAGAAACGGATTTCATCCGGTGCATAAATACGTAGAAAGGGTGGGTGAACACATTGCGTCATATTTGGAAAAGATAACAGTTGATGAAAATGTTGTTTGGGCTGAAGGAGAAATTAGAAGGGTCTAAAAAAAAGAACTTCTTGCGAAGTTCTTTTCCGAGTCACACTTAATGAAAAGTGTCTCTTGTCCAATACAAAAGTATTGAACTTGTTTATTTGTAACAAATATCACAAGAGTTGTCAAGAGATTTTGGCTCCGTTACAATGGATGTAATATTGATTACTAAATAACTTGAGGAGAGGGGGTGACTGTTGATGATGATGCACAAAACCGCGTATGCCTTAGTAATTGTGGGAGCACTGAACTGGGGATTGATTGGTTTGTTTGACTTTAATTTGGTGTCCGTAATTTTTGGAACTTGGCCAATGTTGGAGAAACTGATCTATATCTTTGTAGGGCTTTCGGCGCTATATGAAGCGACAACCCACATGTCATGCTGTAAAGCATGCATGATGGAAGTAGGTATGGAAAAACCCATATCAATGAAAAAGAAGAAAAAAAAGATAGATAGTTGATACTAAGCAGTAATTAAAGAGAGTGGTCTTATCCGCTCTCTTTGGTTATTGATTTTTTAAAAAGAAGTTTTTGAGTTCACCGATCTGCCAGATGAGGGTGGTGTTCAGGCAAAGAATAAGGACAAAGATGATGATTAGTGAACTGCCTCCGAGAAAAATTCCGCCCATGATCGCGACGATGCTGGCTCCCGTAATGGTAACTATATTATCCATGGCTACACCAACAATGGCATCTCCAATTCTCCCTCCAGGATTGATGGAGAAATTGTGAACGACAATCATTTCTCCGAGACAGCCGATGATACCTGCTAGTATTCCTGAGATGACAAACGGGGTGCCGGAGATGGTCGAAATGACTTCAATACCTCGGACCATAGATTCAGCGGCGAAAAAGATGGAGATGCCGGAGCCGGCAAGGGCAAGCCAAATCAACCAACTGGGGTTGTGGCGAAATTGATTTTCTTCCGAATTCACAATTTCGGTTTCCGTTCCTGGTCGTTCGGTTTTGCGGAAACGAAATAAAGTAATGAGACAAAGTGCCAAAAGAACCCAGCCGACCGGAGCGGAAAGCTGGTAGAGATCTTCGGCTATCTTTAAAGGTGGGGACTGTATCCTTCCGAAGAGAACCATAGAGACGGCCACAAAAGTGGTTAAAACAGTGAGGGACATCAAGACAAGACTGGCTGTATTGAATTCGGCCAGCAAGGGTTTTCTGCGGTGATCTTTCATGGGAGTTAACCGACCTCCAGACTTGATGAAGGGAAACATGGGAGTAATTTGTGAACTGGAGTTGGCTAGATTTTGCCTCCAAACACACCAGGCCGCATGACCGATGTTGTAGATGTTGGAGCCAAAGGTGGTGGCGGCGGCGATGATGGCAAAGTTGATAGCCCTTTCGTAGTCGGTTACCCTAAGACTAAGACTAATAAAAGCGGCGCTGACACCAAGAACCATGTCCGGAAAGGCAGTGCCAAAGGATTGGAGTAAGCCGCCGGCCAACTTGGTTTTCTCACTGAGCACCTCGGTGGTTTCTTCAATGAGCTCTGCACTGCGAGTGAGCACAAAAACAGCGCCTAAAATAAGAATGGCTAGTGAGCTAAGAATCCTGACTATGGTAGGTAGGTCTTCGCCGATAAGTTTCAGAAGGCCAAAGCGCAGAACGATAGAAACTCCGAGCAAAAGAAAAATATGACTGAGGATTTTTTGGGTTGGCTTGGACACTCTCTAATAATAGATCGTTAACTAGGAAATAAAAAGGAGACTCCTTACGGAATCTCCTCTTTGCCCCCCTTGCGGAGAGCAGGCTTACAACCTGCATTGTAGAGCTGGATTATTTGTAACAATAATTACAAATAATGTCAAGAAGTACAATGTAAGAGCTTGCTCGCCTTTCTTTTGATAATATTTATTATCAAAATGGCAGGCTGTGCTTCCTCTTATATCTGGCGCCGATAAACGCCCTGCTTTTTATCGGCTGGATATAATATATGTTACAAAAGAAGTCAAGGGGTGTTAATAAACCCGCCATTGCTGGCGGGTTTTGTACTACTGGATCGGAATGATCGGAAGACTAACACCGCGCGCTTCCCGGAGGGAAGACTGGGGGTGGGTGCTTTTGACGGTGAAGCGGTAGGATACCGCTGTGCCGGGCAGCAGACGACGCCAGGCGGAGAAGTTCTCCACGTTGTTGAGATGGAAGTGAAGATCACCTTCGTCGGAGGCGATGACGCCGACTAGGGTTCGTGGATCGAACCACTTGACCTGACCAGGCACGAAAGCCGGCTCGGTGTGTTCGGACACATCGGGGATGAAGGTATCGCTGTTGACCATGATGGCCAGCGCGGCGACGAGCTCATCCTGATTCTGGAGGAAACACACGAGACCATTGCTACTCATGAAGAACTGGATTTCGATTTCGTTCTTGACGAAACCGAAGTGCCCATGAATGTTGGCCACACTCACTTCGTGCAGGCGCAGTTTACCCTGCCCCAGCCTCTCGACGAAGACAAAGAAGCGGTTGTGACCGGCGCGGAGCTGTTTGCCGGTGCGGACCACTTCCGAACTCCCGTCGAGGAGTGGAAAGTCGGGGTTGATCAAAGTGCCCGATAGAGTGGTTGAGAAGATCATTTTGACCATCTGGGCGTCTTTCAACTTGCCGAAGTTTACACTTACGGCCGGACGATAGATGCCCTCAAGATCGGTGATCCAAGCTCTGGTGTCTGTCATGGCTGTCTCCTATTGGGTAGATATGAATGGGAAAGTACGACCCCGCCTAACGGACGGGGAAGAATTCAGGGCCTATAATAGCACAAGTGAGTGTGCAAGTCAATGGTATATGGGATCAGCCAGAGGCTGACCGAGTACAGAAAAAGCAGGCTGGGAAGCCTGCTTGGGTTCAATAGAGTTGGGCAAACTGCTGGAAGGTATGTCTACTGGCTTGAAGGCCGACTTGATACCAGTCGGTGAAGGAAAAAACCTCGAAGTCACAATGATTGAGAACAGGGGCAAGAGACTTCAAAGGATCGGGAGACTCCAGATGGAGTAACTTATCGACGAGTGGAATATTCCTAATACCGTATCCTCTAAGCCGATCGAAAAAGGGATCGTCCGAAACGGGGAAGTAAACTTTGAGAACATCATCTATGGGGTTATGGCGAGCCGTGTAGGCAGAAACTATAAGGGTGGTGGGCAGAATGAGACCAAAGTAGTAATCGTCCAGGTCATCTTGGTTAACAGAGAATTTATCAGTTAACCAGTCCATGTGAGCATTGAGAAATTGAATTTGCTCTCCAAAAACATCTCTCAGTTCGCTCGCGATAGCGATGACGGGATGAAGTTCTCCTGCCGTTACCAATTCGGCGATTTGGAAGGCCGACTGGAGTCTGATTGGTGGCACAAACGGGGAATCTTCGAAAAGCACAGAATCAAAGTTTGGACCAAACATGCCGACCTCCTTATTTCAATGAGATGAGATGGGAAATTGTAGCAGAACGTAGAATGTAAAAACCACCTCTAGGGAGAGGTGGTGGAAGTTAGAAACAGTCTGGACAAAGACAGTTCGATCTTATAACCAGGTATAAGATCTCTGAGTCGTGTAAGGCAGGCTGTGAAAAGTTTTGAGTCGTCTACAGGAATTGCAAGTTCTTCAAGGGTGAAGAAGGTTTTGCCTGCGATCAAGCCTTTATTGATAATTTGGAGGGCGCTAGCCGCCATGCGGAGGGCAATTTGTTCACGCTCTCGAGCCACTTCTTCAGGGGTAAGTGCCTGGAGGGGGGCGAAGTCCAGATAGTACCAAGTATCGTCTTCGCCAGAAGTGACAATCCAACCATATGCCTCGAGTACCATAACTGCATAGGCGACGATTTTCTTTTTTGTGTCCGGTTTTTTTATCCAGTCTGGAAAAATCGAGTCTCCAAATAAAAAGCGATAACCATCACGGAAGTTGTAAGCAAAAAGTAAGTCGAAATCAACTTTTTGCAAAAGGTAAGTAATTGAACTTTCAAGTTGAAAGCCGTGAACCTTGTGGATTGAGGTCATTTTGGCCGAGACTTCCGGAGACATGGGTCGGCGGTCGTCAAACTCTTTCCCAGTGGCACGTTTTTCCCGGAATTCAATTACTTCTTGTGGGGTACAGAGAGAAACATCGTCACCTTGATCGGGTGAAAACTTCATGGAATCCTCCAGTTTTAAGTTGCGAGATGGGGGTATTTTACTACGAAAATTTGATGGAGCGGATAGAGGTATGGGAGATAGGAGAGAAAATTTCAGAGTAGCCGAGTGATTTGGCTTCCTTAAGCATCTTGTCGGTGAAGCCGACTTTGCGGATTTCCCCCAACAAGCCGAGCTCACCGAAGCAAATAGAGTTCTCCGGTAATGGCTTATCTTTAACGGAACTGACGATGGCTAAAGCGATACCCAGATCGGCACCCGGATCCTTGACGTCCATGCCTCCGGTGACGTTTACAAAAACGTCTTTGGTGGCTATGGGAAGGTTAAGGTGTTTGGTAAGAATGGCACAAATGAGCTGAAGGCGGTTACCAGAGATACCTTTGGCGATGCGGCGAGGTATAGGAAGGGGAGAGGAGACCACCAAAGCCTGAATCTCGACGGTAAGAGGACGAGTGCCCTCCATTATCATGGTGAGGCAGGAGCCGGGAGCGTTTTTCACCCGTCCTTCAAGCAAAATTGAGCCGGGATCTTTGACTTCTTCGAGCCCGGTACTATTCATGCGAAAGATGCCGGTTTCATCGGTTGGACCGAAGCGGTTCTTGACGCTACGAAGGAGTCGAAGAAGGTGCTGTCGGTCTCCTGAAAGCTCAAGGACGGTATCCACCATGTGCTCGAGCATTTTGGGACCAGCTATATCTCCATCCTTCGTAACGTGCCCCACAATGATCATGGGAACGGAGTTTTCTTTGGCGGCTTGGATGAGATAGGAAGCGCTATCTCGGATCTGGGAGGGGGAGCCTGGTGTGGTGGGATTGGTAGCCGTGCTGACTGACTGTATCGAGTCGATAATGACCAAACAATTAGGATCAGATTTGATGGTTTCGAGAACGTTTTCGACGGTGGATGTATTCAAAAGCCGGATATGCGAGTTTGCCTTTGAGGAGAGGCGTTGGATACGAGAGGCTACCTGAGCGGGGTTTTCTTCGGAACAGACATAGACGACAGTGATCTTGGAGTTTAAGGCTAGCTGAGTGAGAAGAGTGGATTTACCGATACCGGGCTGGCCGGCCAGGAGATAGACCCCACCTTTGGTGAGACCTGGCCCAAGTACACGATCGAACTCGCCGATACCGGTGGAAAAAGTATAGCCAGTTTGAGAAGAAAGGGCGGTTTTGACGGTAAAACTTTCGGCAGGCTTGATGGAGACCTTCTGACCGGTTTTGGTCTTGGCCGTTTTTAGAAAGGGGGCGGTTTCGACCAGAGTATTCCACTCGTGGCAGGCGGGACACTGACCGGCCCATTTGGCAAACTCGTTGCCACAGCTGTTACAAAAAAAGACAGACAAAGATTTCACATTTTATATTGTACATTGTGAGTAGTTGTCGCTTGAAGCAGAGAAGGTGTAGAATAGCCGGTTGGTGTACTCTAACTTGAAAAGGAGAAAAAAATGCTGAAAATTAAGCAGAGTCAGGTGATGATTTCCCTGATCGATGGAATTGGTGCCGCGGCGATGTACGCTGTTCTAGTTAAGTTAACCAGCTTCGTTTTGCTGGGTTACTTGGGCGCCGCACTGATGTTTGGTTCGGCGGCATGTGTTTTGATAATTAATCAGGACAACGGTCACACAAACCGAAACGGCTACTGGAATATGGGGCTGTTCATCCTTTCGTTGGTTTTGGTTGGTTTTGCGACTAACTGGCTGGTTCCGCTTGTTCTCTTGGTGGTGGCCGCAAGTGTTGGTTTGCGTTACCTTAGTAACACGATTGGTCCAAATACCAAGCACTAATCTTACTTGTCCCCTCCTAAAAAGAGGGGCTTTTTTGTACAAAAAAAGACCGCCGGAAGGCGGTCTTGGATGGAAAACTTACAAAGTGTTGGTGACCAGTCGATGGCCATTGGCCACGACAGTGTAGAGAGCTCCGGACAGATGGATAAAGGCCCAGAGCAGGAAAGAGTAAGCCATTGAGGCGGTGAAACCACCAATACCAATGGAGTTGTAGGCAATGACGAAGGCTTGGCTGACAAAAGGGGTGGTGGCCAGAGCGATGATGGAGATGACAAGGGCGAAGATGCGAATGAATTTTCGGTAACCAGGACCGGTGATAGTGTCCCCCATTGGGGTGGCACTGCCGGTAAACGCCCAAGCCAGAACAGAACTGAAAATCCAGATGATAGGCCAATTGATCATAGTTGTCTCCTATTCGGTGATATTTGGATCGGGAATGTGAACATTTAACCAACGGTTGTCACCCGTTTTTTCGGCCACTTCGAGGGAAACTCCGAAGAAGATCAGGGTGGCTATCTCCATACCACTGAGAAAGTATGCATCATCGGAGAAAGGGTAGTCTTTGAGAAACCGGAAGACTAAAGCCCCTGAGGGGTCCATGTTGAGAAGATTGATGGTTGCCCGCAGGTCCTTGAGCATCTGGTCTTGAAGCCGGAGGAGATCGAAGTGGTGGGAGGTAGCCAGAAGCTCTTCAAAAACTCTCGGACGCTCTTCCTGGTTTAATGGTGCACATACAGCTGAGGCCAAGATAGTATCTATTGGATACAGGTAGCCCAGTACAAGCATGTGCAAGTTTTCTTCGGAGACTTTGTATGCATCTAAGGTGGCTGAGTCTTCCTGGAGCAGAATAGCGTGAATATCCATCAGTGGGGAAGTGGACATGGCGATGGCGGCGGCGTGCTGGTGCCCCACAATGATATCTTGAATTACCCGTTCCACCAGGCCGTCGTGATCAAAGACCTTCAAAAAAGGGGAGCCTTTGAAGACTA
>CAYHNG010000016.1:0-23672 GCA_964357975.1 uncultured Pseudomonadales bacterium | reverse complement strand
CTCTCGCTTCGCTCGCAGTTGAAGCTTATTGCGGGGTTTCTTTAGGCATTAAAAAAGCCCCGATAGCCGGGGCTTTGAAGAATTATCGTTTGACGGTAAAGGTGTTTTTTCCCCTATCCCTGATTTTTGTTTGGATAATTTTGTACATCTCGTTGTTTCTTCCTTTGAGATTTTGTTTGGCAGCGGATTCAGCTGATTCGGGAGTCAAAAACCCTTCGTCCATATTTACATACTCCAGCTTTTGGGCCGTGGCCATACGCCATCTCCAGAACAATTCTGAGACTCCCTTGAGATACATTCGATATACAAGACAACTTCAGTTTCCATATTTTCTCCTTATGAGCGTGCAATATAACTAACGGGCCTATATTAATCGGAAACAGAAGACATGTCAAGTGGTTGGGGGTTGTGTAGCTACCTTACTAGCTCTTCGTTGGAGTATTTTTTGTGGGTAATGGGGAGCCAGGCATCATTCTTGGGATTCAGATTCCAAGGGCAAACGGACCTCATCCAGGAAAATTTTTCGGAGATCTCGCCTGTTTTGGGATTGACGCGGGTGTACTGAAAAATTTGACAGTTGTTGATTTTGTCTAGTGGATCCTTTTTCTTTTTGAGGGCCAGATATTCGTCCGGTAGTAGACCTTCCATAATAATGCGGATCGGCCACATCATGTTGCCATGAGTGACCACAATACCGCGTTTGTTGGGAAGTTTCCGATAGAGGGTAGCCAGGATACCGACCCGGGCACGGATAAGAACTTCGGCCAGAGATTCGCCACCGGGGGCAGAAAAATAAAAGGGGTTAATTTCGCGTTTGTCCATGACATCAGGGTACTTGGTTTGTCTTTCTTCATCGGTCATAACGTCCAGATTACCCCAGTCATGTTCGCGGATATAATCGCGCAGATTCCATTTGGCACCGGGGAGATTGAGAAAGCCCGCAGTCCGTTTGGCGCGGCGGTAGGTGGAGGCGTAGTAACCGTCGAAGACTCCACCATGAATATTTTCCCGAATCCATTTACCGGCGGCCTTTGCCTGCTCGATCCCTTTTGGGGTGAGATCCCAGGTGGAGCTGTGTCGTTTTTTGAATTCGTCGGTGAAGAAGCTATCGTCTCCGTTTTCGGCTGCTTTAACAGCCACATTGCCTTCGGACTCTCCATGCCGGACGAAAACAAGTTCAAGGGGGCGGTGGTTGGATTTTAATTTGGGCACTGAGTAACATTGTAAATCAAGTGTGATAGAATTTGGAGTATGAGCAAGTATCGTCTTTCTACCATTAAACACCGCTCCTTTTGGAGTATGGATTGATGTGGTGAGAGAAACTAGCTGTTAGAAATTTCAACTCTCACCTCAAAAGGAGAGTTTTTTGTTTATAAAATATATGACCAACAAATTTGAGGCATACAAAAAACAACTAGCCGAGTTTGTGAAGCTCCAGAGCGTGTCCACGGACCCAAAATTTAGAACGGAGATCACCAGAACGGTGGCTTGGTTGAAAAAGAAACTGGAGAAAGCGGAGTTCGAGGTGGAGATTTGGCCGGGAAAAACGACCAATCCGGTAGTGTTTGCCAGCTACCATGTGTCGGATGATCTGGACACAGTCATGATTTATGGGCATTACGACGTTCAGCCGGCGGCCAAGATGGACGGATGGAAAAATGAACCTTTCGATCTGATTCAAGCCAAAAACAAACTTTTTGGACGGGGAGTGGTGGATAACAAAGGCCAGATTTTGGCCCACGTTTTCACAGCTAGTGAACTGATCAAAGAGGGGAAGCTCGGTCACAATTTGAAGTTTCTGATTGAAGGTAACGAGGAGACCGGTAACGACGATCTGCCGGATTTAATGCGACGAAATAAGAGCAAATTGGCTTGTGATATCTTGGTGGTGTCCGATGGCGAACTGACCAACAACAAACCGACCATAGAAGTGTCCCTAAGGGGCGGATTCAACTGTACCTTGGTCTACAAAACAGGGCACAACAACCTTCACTCGGGTATTTTTGGCGGCGGTGTGCCGAATGCCGGGGCGGAGATGATTAAATTCCTGGCGAAAGTTTTTAATGTCGATAACTCGATTAAATATGCCGAGTTTTATCGGGGAGCAGATACCATTTCTAGGCCACAGCTGCTGAATAATAAGAGATTGGTCAGAGAGGCAACCGATCTAGCCGAGTTGGCCGGTGTCAAAATACTCTTGGGGGAAAAAGGAGTCGATTTTTATACTCAAACCGGTCTGAGGCCGACGATTCAAATAACGGGCTTGAAGGTTGGCTATGTAGATCAGGGATACGCTAATATCGTGCCGGCAGAGGCGGAGGTAAGGCTAAATTTTAGGATTGTAGCGTCTCAAAAAGCAGAGATGATTGCTAAAAGTTTTGAAAAGTTGGTGAAGAAGGTGACGCCCAAGTTTGTCGATTACGAGTTAAGGTTTAGTGGTCTACATGACCCGGTCAAGATTGATACAGAAAATAAATACTTTGATGCAGTGGAAAAGCTTTTGAAAAAAGTTTACGGGAGTAAGGTAAACCGGAAAAATGTCGGTGGCGCGATTCCTTTTGTGGGAGAGGTGAAGAAGATTTTGGGAGTCGATACGCTAATGATTCCTCTTTGTAATGAGGATTGTAATATGCATGGCGCCAACGAAAACTTCGACGTAGATCTCGCCATGAAAGCCTTAGATTTTAGTCAAGAGTTTTTGGGACATACTTCGTCGGTTCGTTATAGCTCAATTCTCTGGAAGAAAAAACCAAAAGCAAAGAAAGGAAAAACGTAAACACAGATACCAAGTAGTAGATAAGTAAAAAGCCTTTCTTTGCGAAAGGCTTTTTTCTTGTCGAAAGGAGGTGAATAAAGATGCCAAGAGAAATACTAAATTCATTTGATACGAGTAAGATTTTGTCTCAGGAAAAGCTGCGCTATATTGATGCGGTGACCGAGATGGGACACAGCGAAATTGTCTACGAAATAACGTGTAGTGGAGAAAGCTCTTTAAGATGTGACTTTTGCGGGAAGGGGGCGAAGTATATTCAACACACCAGAGATCACCTGGGTCAGAACTTTGTGGCCCTGACCTGTACCAACTGCGCGCCTTCGGGGTATGAACAACTGTCTCAGAAAAGAGGGGGAGGGT
This sequence comes from uncultured Pseudomonadales bacterium, assembly GCA_964357975.1. Lineage (GTDB taxonomy): Bacteria > Patescibacteriota > Microgenomatia > UBA1400 > MFAQ01 > UBA10133. The sequence continues at coordinate 20,539 of CAYHNG010000016.1, read as the reverse complement.
AAAAAGAGATAAAAATCTCCCGACAAGCGAGAGATTTTGATGGCAGGGGTGGAGGGAATCGAACCCCCATTACAGGTTTTGGAGACCCGGATTCTACCATTGAAATACACCCCTAGGTCCTGATATGGCTAATTTTAGCAGACTGGGGAGGTTTTGAGCTAGAGGGCTGGAGCGGGAAGGTGAAGGTGGTTTTCGATACGGCTGACGCGTTTTTCAATGTGGGTATCTTGATCATCGACGTATTTCAGGATTATATTCTGACCTTTTTGAAGCTTGTTGATCTTACGATTCGTAGTTTTGAGTTCTGTGTTGATCGTTTCAATCTTACTATTAATGGTTTTTAGTTCCTGATTAATCGGTTTGAGTTTTTCCTCAAATTTTTGTTCAAGCTTCTCTTCGAGAACGTCTTCTACAACCTGTTTAACTTCTTTGCGAATCTCTTCTTTAAAGACGGTTCTGATTTGGGACAGGTCGTTTTGCGTCATAATTCATAATACAGGAAATAATCAAAACGGGATTGATTGCCACAGCACTTTGTGCTTCGCAATGACGAGAAATGTAATATATTTAAAGCATGGGTGGAACCGCAAAAACCTTCGAGAAAAATGGGCAGACTTATGAAGTCAGATTCTTTGACGCTAAATCATTTTTTGATCTTCGGGATCTGCGGGAGATAGTCCAAAGCCCGGGTGTACAGTCGTGGATGACCAGTGTGCGAAACATGAGCCATAAGCATTACGGCAAGTGGATGAATGAGAAAGGGGAGGGGAACAATTTCATGTTGGCAATAGCCGGAGCAGACACTGAGAGGCCGGAAATTCAGAGAGTGCACGGGTTTATTTATATCTATCCGTCGGAGCTGGTCCGCGGGGCGTTGGAAGTAAGCTATGCCAAAAGACCCGGTGCTCCGGGAGGTTTAATTTCGCCGGCTTTGCAGGAAGCCTGTCGTCTGGTTCGTGAAAAAATGGGTTTGGTGGTGACCATTGTTGCGGAGATTGAAAGGGAGAACATGGCTTCTATCGTGGCGATAGAGAAGGCTGGCTTTGTAAGGACCAAGGACTTTGATCGACATGGTAACGCGCTTTGGACTTTGGACTGGAGTAAATTAGCTATTGTCTAAGCTGGATAAAAAATGCTATTCTGAATGTATGAGCATTAAAGACTTGTTTGGATTAAAAAAGAAGAAGGTTGAAGGGGAAGAAAATTCCGACCAAACTAAGGTTGGGCAAACGGAAGTAAATAGCGTGGTGGGTGAGGCTTCGGTGACGGGAAAAGATGTGAAAACCGAGACCGCGGTTCCCGCTGTTCGTGTGCCAAAAATTCGTAAAAATATTAAAGTTAGGATTGATAAGGCAGCGCTAAAAAATTTAAATTTGGTGATTGTGGCTTTTTCTCATGTGGAGAGAGACTTTTTCCCCACTAAAGATTCATATGAAGCTGAAGTTGAAGTTGAGGAGAGAGCGGCTGAAGTAGTCGAGAGAGTCAAGTCACTCGGAATTCCGGTCAAGGCACTTACCGGAGATCAATACTTTTTAACAAACTTGTTAGTTGATAAGCCGGATGTGGTCATTAACTTGGTGGATACTCTGAGGGGAAAAGACAAACTACAGACATCGGTACCGGCCGCTTTGGAATTATCAAACGTTTTGTACACCGGCGCAGGGATGGAAGGCTTGGTGATCGGTAACAACCGAAATCTAACCAAGAGACTCTTGATGGCCTATGGTATTCCAACACCCGCTTTTCAGTTTATTCGTCGGGCGGGGACGGCGGTGAATGAAGATCTAGGATTGCCTCTAATTGTTAAGCTGAACGAGAGCGGGGGAAGTGTGGGAATTGATAACAAAGCCGTCAAGGAGACCATTAAGGATGCTCAGAGGAAGGTAAACAACATGATCTCTACTTACAAAATCCCGGTGATCGTAGAGCAGTTTATTGATGGGCCGGAGGTTACAGTGGTAGTCTTTGACGATGGCACTAAAAAGAGAGTGTATATGGGGCAGAAAGTTTTTAGAAAGAAACCGGACGGCAAACATTTCTTTACCAGTTTTGAGTCTTACGACGACGAGCGGGCATATACCTATAAACACGTGGAGGAACCTTTGGCGACCAAGATTCAACAGCTAGCAGTACGGGCTTTCACCGGACTTCAGCACAAAGACTACGCCAAGTTTGATGTTCGCGTTGATGATGACACAAATATTCCTTACTTTACCGACTCAAACCCCAATACAGCCTTCGGTCCGGATATGGGTCTGCCTATGACTGAGGTTTTGGCCATGCATGGAGTGAGTTTCGACGAGGTGTTGGCGGCACTCCTCAGTAAATATGCCAGACAGCTGGGGTAAAGAGTTGGTTCTTTTTAAAATAAAAAGGCCCCCATCAAACGATGAGGGCGATTGGATGTCTATTTCAAGAGATTTCCGGTAATTTTCCAAACTAACAAACCAAATAGTACGAGAAGGATTAATAAAGAAAGGTATCCTGATGCCGGCGAGAAGCCAAATGCTGTGATGGCTGGGATTCCATCGAGTAGGTAGAAGATGCCTGCTGAGAAGGTAATTATTGTCGAAAGAAGAATACGGGCAAAATTATGTTTCAAGGTAGCCTCCAAGAGATTTGAGATAACCTATATTGTATAACATGGCCTGGCCGAATGCAAGAAAAAGGGTAGGCGGGATATAATTAGTTTGATGAGAGAAAATAATCAGATGCCATTCAAAAAGCTAAAAAGGTATCGGCAGTCTACCGGAGCCTATTGTGGTCCGGCCTCTTTGCAAATCGTTTTGTCCAATTTCGACATAGAAATTAGCCAGATTGAGATAGCTGGGTTGGGATCTTCCAAAGAAAAGGTGGATAGACAAGGAATGTCGTATGTAGAGCTTGCTAAGGCGGCCCATGCGATCGCTCCACATCTAGCTTTTTGGTACAAAAAAGATTCAACCCTGGAAGATTTAAAAAATATTGTGGTTGATTTTAAATATCCGGTAGTTGTGGACTGGCAGGGGATTTTTGAAAATTTTGAATATGGAACGGAGCTCAACGTCGAGACTGTTGAGACGGAAGAAGATGATGGTAGTGTTGGGGATGAGGGACACTATTGTGTGGTGACGGATGTCAACCTGGAAGCCGGAAATATTAGACTGGTTGATCCGTATGGTAGTTATTCCGGCCGGGATCGGGTGATGGCCACAGAAACCTTCCAAGAGAGGTGGTGGGACGATCTGATGGAGATAGACCGCTTGGGAGGGAAGAGAAAATATACCTTTGAGAGTAGATTGATGTTTGCTCTCATACTTATAGACGAGATGTTTCCCTTAGAACTGGGTATGAGTAGGTTGTAAACACAAAAAGAGCCGGCTAAGCGGCTCAGAGATGTGTGGAGTTAGTAGATGGCAAGGTGAACACCGTCGGACTGAAGTTGGCGGACCGCTTCCTGAATGAAAATGACGTCGCCACCGATGATGAAGATGGAGCCTTCACTGCCCGTCCCGTCCAAACCGTAAGCCTGGAAATACATGAAGGTGCCGGGAAGCCGGGCCAGTTTTTGGAGAAACTCGATCGAGTAATCGGCGGTGTCGGTGTGGACACGAAGAAGGTTGTTTCCACAGTTCATTTTGGACTCGTAGGATCCGCGAGTGGACCCGATTAGATTGGCGACGGTAATTCGCACGTTGGGCAGAGACATGGCGGAAACGGTGTTCGAGGTAAGGTCGGTCATGGTACCTCCTGACTATTTTTTGGTGACGAAACGGCTGAGGATGATCCAGGCAACGATAGTGGCGATGGCCACCGGCAGAACAAACCAGAGCCAGCCCGTTGTTGTGACGATAGGAAACAGGCCTTTTGCATTCATGAAAACAACTTCGATGATCAGGACCACCCAAAAAGCAATCTTTGTGCCCGCGGCGCGATCTGTTTTAGAAATTTTCAAAGTAACCTCCGTGAGAAAGTATGAGAACAACCCATATTATATCATCGGGAAGGGTTGGAGAGGTGGCGGAATTACTTGAGTCCTTCGCGGATACTCAGGATTTAGTAAATTACGGGAATTTACTTCAACTTACTGGCCTCTTTGTGTTCAGTATGGTCGCGGCAGGTGCGGCAGTACTTACTGATGACCAGCTTTTCGGGGGTATTTGTCTTGTTTCGTTCGGAGATGTAGTTGAAGTGACCGCATTTGGTGCATTTCAAACCCATGTGTTGTCGGGGACCTTTTTTTGCCATGTTGTGTTGATTATTTGTATAGATTGCTTCGCCGCTTCGCTTCTCGCAATGACGAAGAAGGGGAGATGACGATGGTCACAGGGGATATTTTATCACGAATACTCAGGCGCGTGGGCAAGGTAGCAACCTGCAGGGCCTGGCCCTGCATGATATCAAACCGCATCATTTGTTGTGTATGTAGGGGTGTGCCCCCGCGCCCGCCCGTCTTTCCAAGCCCGATAGAACCAATGAATAAAGTGGGACTTGACAACTATGGGATACTCATGTTACAGTAGCTTCAGAAATTCGAATTGGGGGAAAGTGACTCGGCCGCCTTCGACGGCGGGACTTTTTAAACCCCGATATCCCTTAGATGGTGGAGATCCTCTGAGGGATGGAAAAATTATGGACCAGGTTTTGTGCCTGGTCTTTCTTTTGGTTCTTGGATGAAGTCCAATAAGGAGTCTCCTCGCAGGAGTACCTACGAGGAGACTCCTTGTGGAAAATCTGGGTTGCCACGCTTCGCCCTGCCTGCCGGACGGGCAGGTCGCAATAACGTGGAGTAGAGGGGTGTAATATTGCGCACAAATTGAGGTTTGACAGAGGGTGTTTTTTCCTATACAGTGGATTGTAGATACTTGTAATTATTGTTACATATTGTAAAAAATGGAAAAAAATTACTCTGTCAAAGAAGCTTCGAAGCTATTGGGTTATTCAACAAACAGTATCTACTCTTTTTTGAAAGACGGAGACATCAAATCTGTCCGGATTGGCAAAGGGAAATTTAGAATTCCTCAGTCGGAAATTGATAAGTTTTTGGGAGCCGGCGTCTCGATGGATAAGATGGAGGATAAGCGTTTGGTAGAGAAAATGGTAGCGGAAGCCAAAGCTGAAGTAGCACCAAAGGAACCCGGCCCTGTCGTTTTGCCGTTACCCCGACCCGGCAAAAGCCTGGAGGAGCTTGGAGGAGAAAAACCCTTGACGGTTATGAAACTGTGGTTTGAGGAACGGGTGACTATTCCTAAGCTTTTTGATTGGTTTATTTGTTTGAGCTCCATTATTTTGGGAGCTTCCATGTTTTTACATACCAAACAGGTTGATGCTTTGACTGTCGGACGGTTTTCTATCTGGTTTACACCCATCAGAATCTCGTTAATGCTCTCCGGATTGGGCCTGATTATCGCCGACATGATTCAAGAGGAATTTATCCGCTACCGGAATCTGTCAAATTACTTTAGAGTAGTTCTCTTTGTTACCTATCTTGCTCTGTCGTGGATACTATTTCAGGGGGGGGATATGGACGGCTTAATGATCTACGGTCTGTTTGCCGTGACAATTTTGATCGAGGCGGCCTTTGCGGTGAAGTCGTCGACGGCCTACATGCTTTTTATTCAGGGACTACTCATTAGTACAGCCTTAATTTTTGTCTATTTTCCTGCCGATCCGTCACTGTCGCAAATCGCGGGAGGACTCTTTTGGATGCTGGATGGATTTAGCTGGATTTGGACGATGGTGGTGGTTTCATTAATTCTGATTACGCTTTATGGCTTCTTCTGGGAAAAGAAAGTACTCAAAACATTTTCGGCGTTTTGTGGGATGTTACTGATCTTTTTGGCCCTTTATTTTGCCAACAACAATTATTGGGACAGAGCATTTTTTGTTTTGATTGCCGGAATGATTGGACTAATTGAACCAATTTGGGAACTGTTCAAATTGAAGTTCCAAACCGACCGGCCGATGGTGTTCCGGATGTTCGGCATGGTCTTGATGTTTTTTTCTTTAGTGATTGTCTTAATTGCCATTGTACAGTCGATACTATTGCAAGACGCTAATCGGAATCTGGCTGAGAAAGCAGACTTTGCCAGATTGACGGTGGAGAATGTAGTTAACTCCGGTTTTTCGGCGTTGGATGGCATAGCCCAAAACCCACTTTTTCAGAAGGCTTTCAAAGCCGGTGAGGTGGAGGGAATGGATAGTTTTACCAAAGCGATATTCAAGAACAATGCCGATTTGGGGATTGTTTTGGTGCTGGACAACGCCGGGAAGGCCATGTCTTCGTATCCATTTTCCTCAGACGTAGTGGGGAAATACTATATGAGTGAAGTCTTCTTCCGATCCGTGAGTGCGGAAAACAAATATTTTTCTCGAACAGTGGAGCCGCTAACCGGTGTTTCCAACTCCGCAATTATTATTGGGACTCCGATTACGGAAAAAGGAATAGTGATTGGAGTGATGGTGGCCACAATTAATCTCAGCGCACTCGGTGACCGGCTGGAAGAGTTGGCGACCGCCTCTTTGGATCAGAAAATGACTCTCATTGATGGTGGAGGCCGGTGGCTCTTTGTACCCCAGACCGGAGTGGTTGGAGAGAGGGTGGCCGAGTCCGATACGACAAATTTGCTATGGTCGAGAATGACAGGAGCGGAAATTGGCTATGACTCAGCCGGTAAATATTCATTGTTTAGATCGAGTAAAGCCAAAGATCTAAACTGGACGGTGGTAATTTCGGAACCGATATTTTCAATTTTGGATGTGAGCCGGTCCGGTCTGATGATTGTGTTGTTCTTGCTTTCGGTGGCTGTGTTGACAGTTTCATTTTCATTTGTATTTTCAAAAAAAAGAGTGGAGTAAATATAACAAGCTAAATGAATCAAGTTTTTCCTGTCACCGGCAATAAGTACAACCGAACTATCAAAGGGATTTTGGCAACTTTTTTGATTATTACCGGTGTGTCTTTTGTGGTGGTGGCCAGCAAGCCAAACTTTATCTATCCATTACCGAAGAGCACAGCGAGTACTGAGGTAATTAATGACGTGACGCCTGAAGTACTACTGAATAGTATCTTTGACAAACCGTATTTGATGACGGTGTTGAGAAAGAACGGATCCTTCTCTTTTGCCAAAATCGAAAATGCGGCAGTCTCCAATGAAAAATTTCTCAACGAGGTAGAACTGACCTATCAAAACGGTGATGCCGGTCTGGTGACGGAAGTTAACGGTACCGTAAACGTCTTTATTTCCAAGAAAGGCAGTAAGGAAAGTGCCCAGCTAGTACAAAGAGGAGCCACTACGGTTACATTGCCGGATAGCACATTGCTTCCGGTAAAACTGGTAACCGGAAAGATTGTCAGGGGAAAACTGACAGGAAACTTTGAACTACAAACTTTAACAACCAATAAAAGAATTTTGGGTAATTTTGATACTCGTGGGAAACTGACCACAGTGAGGGTAGAAAATGCGCTTAAAGAGCCGGACGCGACGCAGGCATTGATTGCTAAAGAGATTTTAAAGTTGTCGGTGACGATGGAAGGAAAGTCTGATACTCGTGTACTGGCGGCGACGACCGATACTCCGGCACAGACGGCCGGAGTGCCCTTGAATCTCGGTATGGTGGCCTCTTTTTTCCAGGTTAAACAGGATGTAGGGGACGGATCGATTACGGTTTTATCTCAATCAGGTCCGGGAACGGTGGGAGCCGAAACGGTAGGAATCACGACCACTGGTCCTCAAGGACCTCCGGGGCCCACAGGGCCGGCGGGAACTGCCGGCTCCGGGGATATCGAGGGTGTGTCCGTCTCCGACGGACTAAATGGTGGAGGAGACTCCGGTTCAGTATCACTAGGTCTAAAAATAAATGGCCCTGCTTCTTCAGGAGCAACTTCGGCTAGTTCGGGAATGGAGTTGGGACCTTCCGGTTTATCGCTCATCACCGGTTGTGCAAATGGCCAGGTGTTGGCTTGGAACGATAACACGGGAACGTGGAATTGTTCGACCAGTGCTGCCGGAGCGAGTACCGACACGTTGGCGGATGTTACCGGTAGAGGAGCTTCCACAACTACTCTGGTGACCTTAAGTGGTGGTCTGACAGTATCCGGGGGGACTGTTTCTTTGCCTTCCGCTTCGGTTGCCAACTCGGCGTTAGCGAACTCTAATATTACTTTCACCGGCGGTTCTGGTACTGCAGTAACTTCATTGGGAGGAACGCTTAATATTGTCGGTTCTGGTGCAACTACTACCAGTATTTCCGGAAGTACGATTACCATAAATACACCTGTTGGTGGCACGGTTACTTTTGGGGGGATTACAAGCGGAACAAATACTACTGCAGCAATGATTGTGGACACTGGGGCCTCTTTAAATTACGCCAATTCCGGAACTATCAATGCTTCTTCTCTACTAGGAAACACTTGGGCAGTTCCAGGAACGATCGGAAGTGGAACTGCAAACTCAGGAGCCTTTACTTCCCTATCATCTACTGGCATAACCGGATTGGGTAACAATTCGGCAACCGTTGCAATTAATTCATCAGACTGGGACATCAATGTTACTGGTGACATGAGTAATGTTGGAGGTATTGCTATGGATGGGGCGATTACCGGAGCAACCGGTTTTAATGGCTTGGTGGTAACACCAAGTACAGGTGTCGTCACGACCGGTACATGGAACGGTTCTTTAGTGGGTTTGGCATATGGGGGAACAAATAAAAATATGACGGCGGTAAACGGTGGCTTGGTGTGGACCGATGCAGACTCAATGGAAGTGAGTGCGGCAGGGACGACGGGGCAGATCCTTTCTTCAAATGGCGCGGCCGCTCCTTCTTGGATTGATGCCACGAACCTAAACTTCTGGCAGAGAAATTTAGGTGCTCTTATACCACAACAGATAACGAATGCGATAAATCTGGGAGCAACCGCGACAGGTTCGGCAATTGTGAGTTTGCCAGGTACGACCAATAATAACGCATTTTTTAATTTGGGAACGGGAGGGGTTGGAATCGGAACGACATCACCTTCTTATGGTTTGTCTGTAAATGGATCGCTTGCGGCCGGGAATATTGCTTCGTTTTCGAACTTTAATACTTCCAGTTCGGCGACAAAATCGGTGATGCGGATAAATATCGGGACAGCAACGGGAACCAATTTAACGAGATTTTTGCAGTTCTTTGCCGGGGTAACCACCGAAGGCGCGGCCGGTACCGGAGTGGGAAATATCAGATTGAATAATGCAGGTGTTACTTATTCTTCAGGAAATGCTGATGTTGCCGAGTACTTTGATGTGGAAGCGACTGCAACAACCGGAGACATTATCGGTATGGCGAGCGGAGGAAATAGAAAGGCTATAGCTAATGATTTGATACTGGGTGTAGTTTCCACGGCACCGGCATTTTTGGGAAATGACATTGAAAGCCCGACTTCCACTCAGAAAATTGTGGGAATTATGGGAAAAGTGAGCACTAAAGTAAATGACACTAATGGGGCTATCGCTATTGGAGACCCGATTGCAGTCAGTTCAACTGCCGGTGTTGGTATGAAAGCCACCAAAGCCGGACCGATACTGGGGAAAGCCTTGTCGGCACTTCCGAGTGGCAGCGGTACGATAGATGTTTCGGTGAATCCAAGCTGGTATGACCCCGATCCATTGCTGACCGCGGGGGCATTTACCATTAGCGGGACGAATATTTTACAAAATGGGGTGACGGTGACTCGTGCCGGTGGTTTTGATGACTTAAAAGTAAAAAACTTAACGACGTCTAACTCACTTACTTTGTCCGGCTTAACCACAAACGGGGTAGTGACAAATAATGCTTCCGGAGTTTTGGGAACTTTGGCTGGGACGACGACAACGGTGTTGCATGGAAGTGCTACCGGACTGCCAATATTTTCATCTGTGGTTGGCTCAGACTTGGCGAGTGATATTGCCATTTCAACCACAGGGACAACGTCTCTATCCGGCAACTTCACTACTCCCAAAGGGACTGATTACACTACTACAGGCACACAAAATAATGTTAATTTGGGATCAGGCGCTCTGATACATTACACCGGAGCAGGACCGGCCACTTTTACCGGCATTGCCGGAGGTACCAATGGACGGATTATCCGTTTTGTCAATACATCAAGCTCTAATCTAACCATTAGCTATGACAATGCCGGATCAACCGCCGCAAATAGAGTGCTGATGGAAACGGGAATAGATGCAGTGATCGCCCCAAATGCGTCCTTTGAATTGTTATACGACTCAGATGTTTCACGCTGGAGAATGGCGAGTTTACCTATCTTGGCGGTTAAACCTTTCATTCAGGGAGGGAGTACTTTTGGAGCGACAGCATCGCTTGGTACTACAGATGCGTATGGACTAAATTTCATCACCTCGGGCGCAACCAGATTTACGGTGGATCCCGGTACTTCCACCATCACGGGGAATGGGACAACGATACTAACCTCATCAGGCACGATGACCGTTTCTTCCGCGGTGGCCTCGGGACTCAATGTGGCATCCGGTACGACGGGAGCTTTAGCTTTGGATTCCGGAACCACTGGAGCAATTAACATCGGTGCGACCGCAAACTCTAAAGCGATCACCATCGGAAACACCACCGGCACTACGGGAGTAACGATCAACACCGGATCCGCAGGAATTTCTCTTGGAGGAAACACGACAGTTACTGGAAGTAATACTTTTTCAACAGGAACAGGTACATCCACCATCAATTCAACTCTAATTAACTTGGCCGGAAACTCAACTATTCTTGATATGTCAGGGACCGGTGTATTGGGAATAAATACCACGAATAATCGGGCAATTACCTTAGGCACCGGCGCCGTGACTATGCCCGGTAACTTTGCGACCCCCAAAGGAACCGATTACTCCACCACTGGTCCACAGAATGATGTGAACTTGGGAACCGGATCACTTATTCGATATACAGGGGCGGGGACAGCCACATTTACAGGTATTGTAGGTGGAGTTGATGGGCGAGTAATCCGTTTCATGAACGCATCTTCTTCAAATCTTACTATTAGTTATGACAATACCGGATCAACGGCGGCAAATAGAGTACTGATGGAAACGGGAGTGGATGCCGTGATCGCTCCAAATGCGTCATTTGAATTGGTGTACGACTCAGGGGTATCACGCTGGAGAATGGCGGCATTGCCGATCGCGGCATTAAAACCCTTCCTTCAAAGCGGCAATGCGTTTGCAGCTACCGCTGTTCTGGGAACCACAGATGCATATGGATTGAATTTTATTACTTCTGGAACCACCCGATTTAGTGTGGATGCCGCGGCTTCCACACTTACGGGAAATGGTACAACCATACTGACTTCATCAGCAGGTTCCGCGATCACCCTTGATTCGGGAACAACCGGTGCCGTGAGTATCGGTAACGGTGCAAGCGCGAAAGCTATCACTATTGGTAGCGCGACCTCCGGAACAACACTGTCACTTACCGGGGGTGCGACCTGGTCGATCTCGAGTGCCGGTACGGCAACTATTCCGACACTATCGATAAATGGTGAGTCGTTTACCGATCTGACAGGCAGTGGATTAACAAATTCTTCCAATTCTTTAACAATTTTATTAACTCCTTCAGGGACGACGGGCTCAATCTCCTCTAATTCGGGTCTGGAAGTGTCTGCTTCCGGACTCACTTTATTAAAGGGATGCGACGAGGGAGAAATATTGAAATGGAATAATACGACGGATGTTTGGTACTGTACGCTTGATCTAAGCGGGGGAACATCTTCACTCCAAATTGCATATGATAACGGAGGTTCGATCACTACGACAAACGCCAAGAATATTGCCTTTACTTTTGCCGATACCGGTACTCCTCAAGCTCTCACCTTGACTCAACCGGGAGCAGGCGCGGGATTGATTTTGAACGATACAAATACAGGAACCAATACAAGTATCGATGTCCGATCCGGAGGTGTTTCTCAATTAACGATCACCGAATTGGGGACAATTTCAACTTCGGGAAATATTTCGACAACAGGAACGGGGACAATCACCAGCGCCGGACTTTTGACAGCCAGCAGTGGCGTGTCGATATCGGCGGGGCAGAGCTATACCGGTGCGGGAGCGGTGACGGTATCTTCGGGAACTGCGACGACTTTAACTATTGATTCGGGAACAACAGGGACAATCAATTTGGGAACTGATGCCGGCGCGGAGACAATCAATCTGGGAACAGGAGCCGCGGCGAAGACAGTTGTATTGGGTTCGACTAATACAACCTCGACGACGACAATTCAGTCCGGTACCGGGAATATAAACATGCAGGTGGCCGGAACAGGAACAACGGGTAATGTACAAATTGGGGCGGGAGGCACGGGGTCGGCCACACCGGACTTGTTGGTATTGGACCAAAAGAGTACTGCCGGAGACCCGGCCGGTACACCCGGGGCGATGTATTACAATGCCAGTGCGAACAGATTTAGATGTTTTGAAAATGGCTTTTGGACAAATTGTATTCCTGGACCGACTTCTTCCGGGACCTTTACGGATTCATCAATTGGTGGAAATCCAATAGATTTTACGGTGGCAGAAGGTATTTGGGATGACGCGACTTATCCAAATATTACGGTGAGTAGACCGACTTCAAAAGTACTGGTCTCTGTAACTATCAATGGTGTTTCCGATGATGCCGGTGATCAACAGCCTAGATTTGTTGTGAGAAGGGCTGTGGGAGCAAATCCGACATGTGCCAGTGCCCAAGTCGACAGCGAGTTTTATGGGACTTGGCTAACTGCTTCAGGCTGGCAGTGGTTTTCATCAGCCACGGTTCTTGACTCTACCGTCTCTGCTTCATTTGCGGCCGGAGATAACCTGAGATATCAAGTTTGTTCAACGACAACGGGTAACGATGATGCTACTGTAAACTCCATCTCAATTACTTTAGTCGAAGACGGGGCCGATCTGGCCGAAAATTATTACACCACCGATAATTCAATTTCGGAAGGAGACGTGGTGTCCATTGATTCTACATTACCGGCCGGAGTGAGAAAGAGTATGAGGCCATATGACAATCAAGTACTTGGGGTAATTTCGACTACACCGGGACAGGTATTGGATGATGCCATCGGAATGAAGTTCGGAAGAGCGGTACCGGTAGCCCTGGCCGGTCGTGTACCCATGAAAGTATCAAGAGAAAATGGTGAAATAAAAGCCGGCGACTACTTGACGGCATCTTCTCTGCCGGGTGTCGCCATGAAAGCGACAAAGGCGGGGGCGGTCATCGGGCAGGCTTTGGAAAACTACAGCCAAACAGGCAACGTTGGCCTAGTACTGGCTTTTGTGAAGACACAGTACTTTACTGGAGAAAAAGTGTACAGTGCAGATGGATCGGAAAAACTGGTGGGAACGAAACTGCTTTCGAAACTGACAGAGCCGGTTGCTATTGTAACTCCGGAAGTGGATCTGTCGGAAATTAACTCGGACCGAATTATTGCCGGAGTAGAACTGGTAACTCCCAAAGTAATCTCGCAAGATATTCTGGCCACCGGAATGTTTGTGATGCTGGACAAAGAGGGGAATGAGAACGTCAAGATCACCAGTGACGGCAACGCGATCTTTATGGGAACGATCAAAGCAGACAAGATCGAGGCGAATGAAATAAAGGGTTTTAAACTGATGGCTGATACGATCACTACCCTTTCAGACAAGGTGGCAGGAATGGCTACAGAGTCTGGAGGAGTGAGATCGGCAAGTGATGGAGTGAGATCTCTCGACTCGCAGAGCTCGCTCGAGATGACGGATCTGATAAATAACATCTTTAGAAGAGTGGCGGAGTTCTTTGATAGAGTTATTTTCCACGGAGATGTTTTCTTCGCCGGCAGGCCGACGTTCAACAAAGACACAGCGGGATTCGCCATCATAAAAGGGGACAGCAACGAGGTTGAGATCAAGTTTGAAAAAGAATATGCAAGTGAACCGGTAGTTACGGTGACCATGCAAATTGCCGGAGCGGTAGATATGAATAATTTACCGAACTATGCGGTAGCTGATGTCAACACCAAAGGCTTTAAGATTCGACAGAACCGAATGGCGGGCATGGATTTACGATTCTCATGGGTAGCAATTGCGGTGAAAGACGTGGTCACTCAAGACCTGCAAGGAGAGTCCTCGCAGGCAGGAACTTCCGGTTCGATGGAGAGCCTGCAAGGAGACTCTTTCTTGGATACGTCTACGCCTTCGACGGAAGTGATACAAGCTGATAGCAGTGACACCACGCCGACAGATACGCAGTCAGGTGGGCAAGCAGTGACACAAGAGGCGACGGAAAGTGCGTCACCAACACCTACAGTATCGGTTCCTGTTGATGGGGGATCTCTAGTGCCTGGTTCTGAGACTGAGGCGACGGAAAGTGCGATGGTTGTTTTATAAGATCAAACCAGTAATGGATGAAGTTGTCCCGGTATGTGTTTGTTTGATGTTGTTCTATGGATAAAGATATAGTGGGCTGTGCTGACATGCGTGGAAGGATGTTTTGAGTTAGCCGGATTTGGTGTACTTTAGAGACAGGTGGTGCAATTTCTGATCTTAGTAGTGATTAGGATGCCTTAGGACGGTTACCAAGATATTTACTGACATCTTGCCATTGGGAAACTTTACAGAAACCTCGTCGTTAGGAAGTAAAGGGTGGTAAAAACGGGTAAATATTGATACTTGTCATCCCATAGCATCTAGTTAAAGTGGTGGTGGACCTTTCTCGAAGACGAGAGAATCCGGAAATTTGTCTGGCCAGAAATCCTTCCATTTAACGTTTTAGTGTAGATAATTTGTTCAATAAGTATTGACGCTTTGAGGCAAAATTACTGTACCTATCAAATTATGTGTAAATAAATGATTGAAAACCACGTCGGTAAGATTTGAAATAACTGAGCTAGTAAATATCAGATAGTCTGGTCAGTCTCTTAAACTACCAGAGCACCTTATATACAAACCCTACTACACAACCAGAGAAATTGCGTTATTGCGTTTTTGATAATTTGAGGATAAGGAGATTGTCGAATTTGAGTCAGAATCCAAGTTACTGACGTCTTTTCTGTGATAGTCGAACGGATTCTTTGTACCCCAAGAGGGTGAGTGGTGGGGTATGAGAAATTTTTAATGGTTAGATTATCAGAGTTTTTTCATGTATATAGGTATCATTTTATTTAATGACCGAATTATGTTCTGTGTTAGTCCTGTTACCAATGTTTACCATTTCTTACAATCTTACAAGTTATCCATATATATCACGAGCGATTGAGCGGCCTTTTGATCGATTACTTCAAACCTTGAATCAGGGAGTGGTGATTATACCTTTCTAGATCGTTTCCCGGTACTATGAAGTAACATGTTTTTCCTTTATCCTATTGTCTTATAAACAAAATATATTGCGTATTTGGTATATTCTATTCTCATTACCAATCTTTACAATTTTTTAGTTGAACTATAGGGAATTAGAACGTATCTCAGCTTTGTTTTTCGTGATTTTTTTTTACCACTAGGGGGTAAGTAGTTTATGACAAATAAGGCAATTGATATATCCCCCTAGTGGTATCTTGCTTGTGTAAGGGTCTGTGACCTATAGCAAATTCCATGCTAAGTCACCGGATTAAGTTTGTCTATTGGCCTGAACTTTATCTGTAGAAAATCACATAGAGCATCTCAAAACAGATGTCAGATGGTTGATGCCGGACCTGATAGGGCCATTTGTCCTCGAAAGGGAGCATCAAGATATTTCTGGATTCTAATTCATGTTCAGAATCACAGAATTTTTGGATTTTATAACCATACCAAAACCGTCATCTGGCTTGATCTTTGCTATATAGATGATTATCAAAATTTGTTTGATGACGTTCTATGACCATTGTTGGGAATTCGCCATGACAGAGAGCGGATGGCTTTGGGATGAAGATGGACGGACGTGAAGGTCTAGCATGGTTGGTGTTAGGAGGTGATGAGCGCTGACTTGTACAAGCGAGGAGAAAATTAGTTCTTTTCGATAAAGGTATCATTTATCCACCAACCGTCATTTGAAGATTTGCTATCTGAGCTCACAATCATGACCCAGTGATCTAACGTTTTGAAGACTGGTACGACCTTTGACTCGTTTAAAGATCTAATTTGGGGAGAAGTGATCGAAGGAGATTTTCGGACAGGGATTGTTCCTTGCTTCGGAGGAAATATGCTTACTTCGTAGGGAAATTTTTTATTGATGTTTTTGGTTGATGTGCCTAGCACTCGAACATCTGATTTGGTGAGATCTTGTTTTTTTGATTGAATGGAGGCTGACCTTATGATCAGAGAAGTTCCCATTGAACCAAGCCCGCCGGAGATTAGAGTGATAATCACAATTTTTGCCATTCGACTGAGTTTTGGCTGGGATTTTTCCTGATGATAATAAACATGAGTGGGGGAATTATCGAACTTTGTACCTGTCGGTGAATCCTTTCTGGCTGACTTCTTGGAAATAGGCTGAGATTTGAGCGCGTTGATGTATAGTATTGTGAAGGCGAGGCTGGCTACGATAAGAGAGAATATTCCTTGTAAAGATACTGCTTGAGTCTCGGTTGTAATACCGAGTATGTTCTCATTGCTTTTGGACTCAAAGAGTAACAATTTTAACGAACTAATTTTTTGTTCAATTCCATTTAAGGTTATGGAGGCCTCTCTAAATGAAACTATCCTAGACTCTGGAGTAATTGACTGCTTATGTTTTAGAAGAAGTTTTTCTAAACCAGAAAGAATGTCCCTTTCGAGAGGTTCTCCTTTGTCGTATCCTGTGGTGTTTTTTAGGGATCTGGCCAGCATGTTCACTTGGGATTTTAAACTTTCGATTTCACCAGGATTAAAGCTCCAGATATCTTCTACCTCAACCGTAAAGGTGCGAGTCTCTAAAGGGGCCAGAAGAATGTCACCTGATGCCACTAAGGCGTTCTCGGTGGAGTCTGAAATGACAAGTAGTTGCGAGTCATGGCTGAGAACTTGTTCTGGTTTTAGCTCGGACGGGAGAAGGAATTTGACATTTGCGGTTTGAATTTGGGTGCGACTAAGGTTTGAGACCATGATGCGAAATACGACATTGCCTTCTTCAATCCAAACATGTTTAATGATCTGACCGGTATTACCCGCAAGAAGTAGTTTGTTGCTATCTATCAAAGCCAGAAAGCTAAGTACTTGGTTGGTCGGTGAATGAGAGTCTGTTGTGGCGGTAAGAAACAAGTTTGCGTTGGTTAGTAAATTGGAAGCGATGATTTCTTTTTTAAGACGATCTATTGCGATTGTTTGATCCATAGAAGGATTTTCATTTAGATCGGTCAAGATGCGAGTAGCTTCTGCCGCTTGTTTGTCTAACAGGGCGATTTGATCTGATGTTTTTCGAATAAAGCCAAACAGGCTGGGGTCGGTTGACAGAGCCAATGAAGAGCCAATCAATTGATCTAATTTGGTGATGTGACTGAGAGCCGGTTCTAGTATTGAAGTGTTATTTACCTTGCCGGAAGTGATGAGATCGTTCAAAAGGTTCTCGATTTGGCTTTGAGCTGACTGGGTTTCGTCTACTATGTTTACGATGGTGGGGTGATCCCAGGAGGTCTTGAGCCAGTTGGTGGAGGAAAGTATATTGGAATCTTTTTGGGTTGTATCTTGAGTAAAAATTGAAGAAAGAATGGTAAGTTCCGATTTTATTTCACTATCCGTTAAACCGGGCCATTTTTGAGCCAAGAGCTGGCTGCGACTCTTTAGATTTTGGATTCCACTATAGATATTGGCGGCGGTGGTTTTGGTTTTTTCAAGTTTTTCCTTGAGACCAAGTGTCTCCGAATCCCCATTCAAAACTTTAACCACAGGCTTGTGGCTTAGCTGCTCAAGAAACAGTCTGTTTTGGGCGATAATTTTGTTGGTTTCTTCGATGTCTGAAGCATTTGTCGGACTTATGTCAGAGGTAGAATTAAAAGTTAAATCATTGTTATTTCCGAACCAGATATTGGAGAGAGATTGGGTATTGTATTTCCAAATTCCATTAAATGTATTTGTAACTGATATCCCAGACTCGACAGCAAAAGACGGTCTGACAACCCAGAAAAAAATACCAAAAAATACGAAAATTTTTACGATTGGACGCAGCATTTCTTAATTTAAGAATACAGTTTTCCGGCTTAGAATGCTAGAGGTTGAGTCGGTTAAACGAGGAGGATATCTTCTGTGGTGAAGAGAGATTTGGTTTCAGCTGGATATAAGTATTTTTGCTGATACGTTTAGCCAGTTTACCCGTGTTGATGATAAGAATAATTTCCGGCTCTGATGGGCTGGGTGAAGGGCTGGGTAACTTGATTTCAAAGAATTTGACTGTTTTATATTTTTGGCCACCTACACCGGCGAATTCAACCGTCAAGGAGTGTAGTCCTTCTTCCAATTGGACAGTTGGTGTCCAAGACCAGATGCCTTGACTGTTGGCGTAGACGGTCACCACAATTTTGGTAGATCGCAAAATGATTGTGACGGCTGTCCCGGTGGGAGCTGTCCCGGTGACGTTTAGAGTCAGAGTGACGGCTGTCCCGGTGGGAGCTGTCCCGGTAAAAGTTGGTTGGTTCCCGGTAAAGACTTGCCCGTCGATTGTCAGATTTGATATAACTGCGGCCAATTCAGTGACTGAGGTGGAGGGGCTGGCTGATGGTGTGGCCGAAGGGGTGCCTGAAGATGTCGAAGATGGGGTGGGTGAGGGAGAAGGAGACTCTGAAGGGCTGACACTGGCGGATTGGATAGGAGAGGTACTGGCGGAAGGACTGGGGGAGGCGGATGGGGATGGGCTCTGCGAACTTGATGGGCTTAAGCTGGGTGACTCCGAAGGAGAAAGGCTGGGAGAAAGGCTGGGTGAGATCGAGGCTGAAGGGCTGGCGGATGGCGATTCACTGGGAGATAGGCTCGAAGACTGCACCGGAGAGGTGCTGGCAGAAGGACTAAGCGAGGGTGATTCGGATGGTGACTCGGAAGGAGAGCTGCTGGGACTTAAGCTGGGTGAGAGACTAGGTGAAGCAGAAGGGCTGACACTTGAAGAAGGTGAGGCTGAGCTGGAGGGAGAGAAGGAGGCGGAGGGACTAAGCGAGGGTGATTCACTGGGAGAAACAGAATCGGAAGGTGAGGGGGTCGCGGAAGGACTGAGTGAAGGCGACTGTGAGGGAGAGACTGACGGACTTGCAGAAGCGCTTGGGCTCAGAGATGGAGAATTTGAACTCGAAGGAGAAATGCTCGGACTCTCACTGGCAGAAGGACTTAGGGATGGAGAGCTACTCGGACTCTCACTAGCCGAAGGGCTAAGACTTGGTGATTTACTACTCGAAGGAGAAATACTAGGTGACTCTGAAGCCGAAGGTGAAAGACTGGGAGAAGCGGATGGGCTAGCGCTGGGTGAAACTGAAGCCGACGGAGAAAGTGAGGGTGATTCACTAGGAGAAACAGAGGGAGAGATCGATGCAGATTGACTTAAAGATGGAGAAATAGAGCTCGAAGGAGAAATACTAGGTGACTCTGAAGCCGATGGTGAAAGAGATGGAGATTCACTTGGACTTAAACTCGGACTTACAGAAGCCGACGGAGAAAGTGAGGGTGATTCAG
Source organism: uncultured Pseudomonadales bacterium (assembly GCA_964357975.1). GTDB lineage: Bacteria > Patescibacteriota > Microgenomatia > UBA1400 > MFAQ01 > UBA10133. Next base: position 947 of record CAYHNG010000016.1, on the reverse strand, counting down.
TAGGAGAAATAGAGGGAGAGATCGAGGAGGAGGGGCTTAAAGACGGGGAGACACTCGGACTATTACTCGATGAAACAGATTGACTGTCTGATGGAGATACGGATGTTGAAGGACTAAGTGATGGTGAGATAGAAGGAGAAACAGAGGAAGAGCCTAAAGGGGGAGTAGACGGTGAAGTACTGGAAGATGGAGAAAGTGATGGAGATTCACTGGGAGAAACACTCGGACTAATACTTGCTGATGGAGACAACGAAGGAGATTGTGATGGACTAACAGATGGACTAATAACTGACGCTGATGGCGAAAGACTTGGAGATACGGATGGACTGATACTCGGAGAAATACTTGCACTCGGTGACAATGATGGAGAAACACTAGGCGATACGGACGGTGAAATACTTGCCGAGGGACTTAAACTTGGAGACACACTCGGACTAACAGATGGTGATATTGACGCTGATGGCGAAAGACTTGGAGATACGGATGGACTTAAACTTGGAGACACACTCGCCGAAGGACTTAAAGACGGTGACTCACTAGGGCTTATGCTCGGAGAAACACTCGCACTTGGAGAAAGGCTTGGAGAAACACTCGGTGATATCGAGGGTGAAACACTTGCAGAAGGTGAGAGTGACGGTGAAACAGATGGACTTAAACTCGGAGAAACACTTGCACTCGGTGACAATGATGGAGATTCCGATGGACTGAGAGAGGGAGAAATGCTTGCGCTTGGAGAAAGTGATGGAGATTCACTGGGAGAAACACTCGGACTAATACTTGCTGATGGAGACAACGAAGGAGATTGTGATGGACTAACAGATGGTGATATTGACGCTGATGGCGAAAGACTTGGAGAAACGGAAGGACTTAAACTCGGGGAGACAGATGCAGATGGAGAAAGTGATGGAGATTCACTGGGAGAAACACTCGGACTAATACTTGCTGAT
>CAYHNG010000015.1:0-24603 GCA_964357975.1 uncultured Pseudomonadales bacterium | reverse complement strand
AAACTCAAAGGAATTGACGGGGAAACGCACAACCAGCGTGCCATGTGGTTTAATTGGATACGAAACCTTGAACCTTACCTAGATTTGACATGTAACTGCAAATCCCTGGAAACAGGGACTCCTTCGAGGGTGTTACACAGCTGCTGCATGGTTGTCGTCAGTTCGTGTCGTGAGGCGTCGGCTTAAGTGCCGTAACGAACGCAACCCCTGGACTATGTTAAATATCCATAGTCGACTGCCTCGGTTTTTTCCGCGGAGGAAGGAGGGGATGACGTCAAATCAGCATGGCGCTTATATCTAGGGCTACACACATGGCGTAATGGGTGGGACAACGGGATGCCAAGGCGCGAGCCGGAGCTAATCCTTATAAACCCATCCTCAGTTCGGATCGCAGGCTGCAATTCGCCTGCGTGAAGGGGAGTTGATAGTAATCGCGGATCAGCATCACCGCGGTGAATACGTTCTCGTTTCTTGTACACACTGCCCGTCAAGTCAACAAAGTCAGTAGTGCCCGAAGTGGGTATCCCCAACCGCAAGGAAGGGACCTCCTAAGGTAAGACTGGCGATGGGGGCTAAGTCGTAACAAGGTATCCGTACTGGAAGGTGCGGATGGATCACCTCCTTTCTAGGAGTTAAGGTCTTCACGAGACCGGATGATAATATCGCCACACTATTGGTAGATGAGTGTATAAATACAATCTACCTGACTCTTGCCACTCTTCAGACGAAAATTACAATATAACCGCCATCGAGGCGGTTTTATTGTGGCAAGTCCTGCCTGCGCCGGGTTCGTTACGAAACCGGCTACGGCACTCCTCAAATCTGCTCTTTATCTCAAAATCTCCACGAGGGATATTTTGAGGAACAGATTCTCGGAGCCACTCTTGAGACGATACAAAAATACAAAAGATCCGCTATAAGGCGGGTTTTTTGTGCCTAAACCGGTTGACAAAGACCTATAGATGTGCTATAGTGAGCCGTTGCAAGAAAATTGATAATTTGTTTCATGCGAAAGGAGAATAAATGAACCAAATTTTGTCAGTAACGTTGGTAATTTTGACAATATTGGGCATGGTATTTTCGGCTGTGGGGGCCTTGACGGTTTCATGGTTGTGGTGGGGTGCCACACTCTTTTGTACAGCCTGTATGGTCAAGGCCGTACGGGTGATGGTGGATGCCTTTGATCCAACCGATGGTAGCAAGAAGTAAGGGGTTGAGACCTGGTGTAAGCCAGGTCTTTTTGTGCTCATTTTGAGCTGTTTGTGTTAGAATATACGAGTGGTTTTGGGCGCTTAGCTCATCTGGTTAGAGCGCGGTCCTGATAAGACCGAGGTGCTTGGTTCGACCCCAAGAGCGCCCACTATTAACAAAATTCGTTCTTCGAACGAAGGTCCTGAGGAGAGGTTACTCGATTTCTTTTCAATAACAGGGTTATTGAAATATAATCTTGTGCTTCCTCTCAATTCAGGCTCATAACTACGTTATGATGCTCAGAATCAAGACCGAGTCGCTTGGTTCGACCCACCTCGTCCACACTCGGAAATTTCGACGAGCGAACGGTCTCAACAATAGCGCCCACAAAGCAATTAAAGAATGGGGTGCCATCGTAAACAAATATGGCTATTAGGAAAAAAATAGTACTAAAAGAAGGGAAATTGTATATTTGGTTGGACGATAGGTGGAACGATGAAACTTCCACAGACAGACAACCTCCCGAAGGGTGGATGCCGGTGGCAGATTTTGGTGAATTAAAGAGCCTGGTGAAAAGAGCGATGAAAAAGGGAATTTGTCTGGGGGGCTTGAGCTTCGACAATGACTTAGGAGAGGGTAAGAAGGAGGGGAAAGACTGTGCTGAGTGGATAGTGCGTTGTTACCCCGAATGGTTCTTGGGAGACGAAATTTTGGAGGTACATTCCGATAATTCGAGTGCCAGACCCATGATCGAAGGACATTTTAGAGACGTTCGAGATAGGCGCGATATGATGGTAGAAATGAAACAAAGAAGGTTATCTGGTGAAGATTTGGGTTACTGATATCTGTTGACCACTGCGTCAAGTTCCAATAAAAAGACCCCGCTTGGGGGTCTGGTCTGAACTCTCTAATGCGAGTAGAGAGTGTAGTGGTCCGGTCCGTGTCGTGGTCCGACGAGGAAGTATCGTGCGCCCAACGGAATGGCATTCCAGCTACTGTTGATGTGAATCGTATCAACCATACTATTGAAGATGATAGTCTCTTCGTGACCGTTTGCGTCCGTAATGGTAGTTGACTGAGATTCTGAGATAAGTTCTGGGTCGGTAAGCTCGCCGTTTCTGGTCAGCGAAGAGGTCTTAGTCTCGGTGAAAGTGAATACGACCTGGTGGGTACATGGTTTTAGCTCGCGTTCCGCTAACCAGCCTTCCAGTGATTGTTCCATGACTGATGAGCCACCGAACAGAGTTCTAAATTTTGACCACATATGAGTCTCCTTTGGGTTAATTTGCAAGCGTCTCTTGGAGTATACACTACTATGAGATAAAAGTCAACGTTTCCAGGCATCGCGATAATGCGTTTGAATATAGGATGTTTGAGGCTAAAATGACAGTTGTAAATGGGGTTTCGTCGGCTTAGAATTGGGGCGTGGTAAGAAAGAAAGATAAAATACTACTCGTGCCTGTGAAGCCGGTCCGTCAGGAGAATGGTTACGAGTGTGGCTTGGCTTCTGTAATGACCATTCTGAGGACTTTGGGCTGTAAATCCAGGAAAGATACCTTGAAGAGAAGATTGGGTACTACAAGAAGGCATGGGACCCACCCCGAACGAATTAAGGGCCTCTTCAGAGAAATGGATCTTAGTTTTCGAGAGAAACACAGGGCAAGCCTGTGCGACCTGGAGAATAAGGTGAAAAAGCAGAAGTTGTGCCTGGTGGTGTATCAAGCTTGGGGTACAAAGAAATACTACGACAAGATGGAAAGTGGACATTATTCAGTGGTGTTTGGAGTAGAAAAGGACTATTTGTGGCTGGCGGACCCTTATGTGCGACAAAAAAGAACCAAGTATGGAAAAGGAATCAGAAAAATTCGGAAAGAAGTCTTTGAGGGAAGGTGGAAGGATGTAGATCGTAAAGGTGTACTCTACGACCACTGGATGCTGGCAGTTTGATAATGTTTTGTTGACGGTGCGGTGGAAATGTGAGACTATGATCACATGACTGATACTTCCGAAAAAATTTTGCAAACTGCAATAGAGCCACGATATCCTGAAAAGGACTTTGTTGTGAGTAAGATGAGTGTCGAAAGTTTGAAATTAAAACTGAATCGTGTGTCTGAAATGATAGATGGAATGGAAAAGCCTTATAAGGAATTGATGGGTGAGTTTTTAGATGAGGTAAGGCTAGGTGACCCGATTTATAATGCCCGCATGAGACTAGAAAATGCTTTGAAAGAGGAAGACGATTTGTCTGTAAATGGAGGACCTACTAAAAAAAATGAAGACCTGAGTATCTACGTAGAAGTATTGTCAAGTGGCGCTATGTTTCAAGATGAATTAAATAAAGCTATAGCTGAAAGGGGTAGTGATGAATTGAAGAAATTGCATAATAGATGGTCTTTGTTTAATAACTATAGAATGACAATAGAGTCACTTATTGTTTTACCTGAAGAGGAGATGACTAAGGATTAGTAATTTTTTGGGCTTGCGAGAAGTGGGCGACGTAACAATTGGATGCTGGCGGTGTAAGGCGGGGTATATAGTGCTTGGATCCTTGTTGCTAGTTGGTTCCGGATGAAATGCAGAGTTGGAGATATTTTGATATATAGTAATGTATGGATTTGAGGATGGAATATTTTGATAGTGGGGACAGGGATTGTCTTGATGTGATTTTGCATGGAAGTGGTAAGGGTTTTGAAACATCCGAGTCGATTCAGAAGATTTTTAAAACCTCAAAGTTGATGGCCAGGAGCGTGGTGATGTTTAATTTTCCTTTTATTGAAAGGGGCGAAGAACACCAAGAAGAACGGTCGAGAGAGGAAGAAATCGAGACTCTGAAAAATGTTTTAGATATATGCGAAGCCGGAAAATATCAAAAAATTAGATTAATTGGAAAATCTTTGGGTGGAATTGTGGCGTCTGAGTATCTGACGGGTTTGAGTAACAAAGATCAGGAAAAATATGAATTAGTGATATTGGGGTATATTCCCGGTGAAACTAAGGTAAATAGTCTCGTGTGCAAAATAACTATTTTTCAGGGAAGTGATGATGATTACGGAAATATTCAGGATGTGCGAGACGAGGTGGTTGAAGCTTCGGCTGAAGAAATTTCGATGTTTGAAGTTAGTGGAGCGAACCATTCTTTCAAGGATTCGGTGACCGGAATGGCCGGACCATTCGACAGAGTATTGGAATTATTATTTATAAACCAAAAATTGGAAAAAGGAGAACCTCCCGGACATCGTCGGAGACGACGAGTCGAGTTTGAACCGATTACGCAAAAGTTTAAATACGATTGTGGTGTAGCGACAGTAAGTAACCTGCTACTTTTGATACAAAGAGAGGATGTGTTGGAAACAGATCTCTACCGACGACTAAAGCCGACCCCGACAGAGGGAACGAAAATCCGTAATATAAAGAAACTGCTTAACGGGGAAGGAATTGAGTACTTTGAGGGATCTGGTTGTTCGATGTCTGATCTAGAGCAAATTTTATGGAGTGGATATGTATGTATGGTTTGTTACCAGGCGTGGGGAAAAGAAAAGCACTACAAAAACCTCGACAGTGGTCACTACTCCATTGTTTATCGAGTGGATGAAAATTCGGTTTGGTTTATTGATCCATCGGTTAAATGGGAGAAGGAACCGGGTCAGGGAATCGGTATAATCAGGCGGAGTAAAGAGGGTTTTAATCGGAAGTGGAAAGATAAAGACGCGAACGGAGTGATTTACAATCATTGGCTATTGGCAGTGAAGCTCCCATAGTTTTAATATAGAGTAAAATATGTGGATGCAGAAAGGTTTTTGGGATAATTTATCGTTTCCGATTGTAGGGCTATCGCCTATGGATGGGGTGACGGACGCACCTATGCGTTTTATTACCAAAAAATACGGGAAGGTAGATATCGTTTACACCGAGTTTGTTAGTGCCGAAGGACTATGGAGAATTAGGAAGAAAGGGGACGTGGATCACAAAATCTGGAGGGATCTGGTGTATGACGAAGCCGAACGACCGGTAATAGCGCAACTCTTTGGTAGTGATCCGGATTCCTTCTTTGAAGCTGCCAAAATTGTCTGTGGTCTTGGGTTTGACGGTATTGATATCAACATGGGTTGTCCTTCACCCGGGCTAGAGAAACGAGGAGGAGGAGCAGGACTAATAAGAGATCATGGTTTGGCGGCGGCGGTGATAGAGGCAGCGAGGCGTGGTGTGATTGATTTTTTTGATACGGTTCGGACCGCGCAAAAGTCCGAACTCGACCTCCGTCCCTGGAGTACGAGTGCGGATCCGCTCCGTGCGGCTTTTGCTGGCGCCCCTGCACCTGCAAAAAAATCGACCATACCAGTGAGTGTGAAGACAAGGATCGGGAGCACGAAGCCGGATGAAAACTGGTGGAGGTTCTTGGCCGATCGGAAACTGCCTGCGGTAGCTATGCATGGAAGGACCTTCAAACAACTTTATAAAGGTGAGGCGGATTGGGATAGCCTTTTAAGGGCTAGTGAAATAATCAGAGAGAGTGGGGCGAAGTTTTTGGGGAATGGAGATGTGAAAGAAATCAAGAAATCAAGGAATCAAGAACTCAAGATTGTGACGAAATTGGGGAAAGAGATTGATTTGACGGGGAAGATGGATGGTGTCTTGATTGGAAGAGAAGCCATTGGAAATCCTTGGGTGTTGCGGAAAGACGGATATGTACCGACAATTAAAGAAAAATTGAAGGTGGTGGTCGAACATGCAAAAAAATTTGAAGAGATTTTTAAAAAACTCAAAAACTCAAAAAAACAAAAATTTGAAGATAAGTATTTGATAAAAGATTCGTTTCAATTTTTTCCTATGAGAAAACACCTGGCGAGCTACGTAAAAGGATTTGAGGGATCTGTAGGACTTAGAAAGAAATTAATGACGGCAATTGACGCAGAACAGGTGGAGATGTTAGTAGTGGAGTATTTGGGAACAGAAGAGAGATGAAATTATTTGACTCTATATTATCTGACAAATGAGTTTGTGGATATCAATGATTCATCGAAGTTAAATTGGGAGATTTCTTACAAACATGGGATATGATTTTCTGGGTTGTGCTTTTGTTTTTGTTGGTTATAATACGAGTATAGAGAGTAGGTTTATTTAATAAAAATAAATACAAATAAATGGCCCAAAAAGAAACGATGGGATCGCTTAGAACAATTAAATCTTATCCCGAATTTAGATCTGAAGACGAAAGAGTAAGAGATTTTAAGGAAGCGATGGAAAGGCTTCAAAGATTGGAGATGGATGCGATGGGTAGAGATAAAGTAGTGCGAAAAATTGAGAGGAATCCCAACAACGAACCGGTCCAGGTGATTGTTTGGTCTGACCTACATCTCGGGAGTATTGCGGGAGACATTGATGAAATGGAGAGAATTAGGGACTATATTTTGGATAACGATAATGTCTATGTGATATTAGCTGGTGATGAGATCGAAGGTTTGGTTGGCAAGTATTTAAGTACAAATGCAGCTAAAACTCCAATAAATGTCCAGCAACAGATAGAGTTCTTGAGAATAATGTTTTTGGAACCATTAGCGGAGAAAGGTAAAATTGTGGGAATGGTTTCGGAGTATTGGGGTCATCCAGGTTGGATCGCTGACGCAACAACTATCAACCCCTGGATATCGATGGCTGGAGGGCTTGACATCCCGATTATTATCAACGGAGGAGACCTGACACTCAAATTTCAAAGTGGATACGAACACACGACGAAGGTATGGCATAATCCCCCGAAAGCAAGTGCTGATGATGAGCTGACGGGCCAGCGAGAAGTAATGCAAAAGACAAGCCAGAGCGCCCGACCAAAGGGCTCTGCTGCGGCTCACATACACCGGATGGCAGTGGCACAAGAATTCTATGCAGGCGCTGATTCAACGACATATTATATTTCTGCCGGAACTGCGAAGGGATCTAATCCGAACAAGCCTAGAGATCTTTTTGGAATTCGACTTGGAGCTTCTCTTTCTGAGCCTTCTGGACAAGGTGTCAATATTGTGCCTCCTAGAGGGAGAAGAAAAGATATTAATATTCCATTTGCTTCACTAGAGGAGGGTAGGGTTTCTCATGAAGCTCTGACTCTTTTAAATCGGGCAGAAGCACAAGGTTTAAGGGAAGAGTTGCTTGAGAGAATTTATAAGAAAGAACCGGCGCCAAAGATTTCCTATTTGCCATCCTACAGTAGACTAGCTCCAAGATACAAGGAGGACAAGCCGACTTTGGATAAAATTACGGTGGGAGGAGAAACAATAAAAAATCAGTTTACGGGAATGGAGATGAAGGTTCCCTATGACACTTTGGCTTTTGATATTGAAACGGAACTTCCAATTGCACTAAACTTATTGGCCAACGCGAGGATAGGTGCTAGTAGTAGTATTGAAGGTTTCAAAGATATGAGCCGGTTTGTAAAGAACCTCGCAACGGATCCGCATTCGCTCATGATTGCGTTGAGGAATATGGTCGACAAGGGTGCTGGGAAACTGCAAAACAGAGTTGATGTTTTGGATAAGTTAGTCAATTTGATTAATGGTAGCGAAACGACAAATAATCAGTTTCTGGCCATCATGATGGACGAATCACTTAGACAAGGGGATTGGAAAAATAAGGTAGGCAAAGGTCCTGAGCACTTAGGAATGGCACCGGCTTCTTACTTGGCTCAAGAGACTGACATTCCACTGATTCATCACTTATCACTTCTAAAATTATCGATTGGGCCAGCAAAAGGACCGAAAACGTTGTATACGGGAGTTTTGGCAGATAAACTGGAAAATCATGGTTCCAAAGCACGGCCAGAGTGGGGCCTGAGTAGGATCTATGACTTGTATTTGCAGGAAAAACCTGGGTTTGTGGCTGGTGGACATATGAGTGCCGGAACAATGACAGTCTTTGATAGAAGCAATCCGGAAACGCATTATCCAAAACTGATCGCACCAGGATGGTGGGCAGGAGCCGATGATACAGGAGGAAAGGGAAATGTGAAGATTGGGGCTAACCCAGGACAAGCAATTATCTTTATGCCTGGGCGAGGTCCGAAAGATTACAATACTTTCGCCACGGCTAGTGTAGAACAAACTGAGTACATGAAAGACGCTCTAATGCTCTTGGAAGGTATAAAGTTGTTGAAACTTGATCCAAATAGAGTTCTGAAAAGAAAGTAGGAAGGTTGATAATTAGTGTGAGGATAGTTACAGCCAATTGGCTGTGCTATATTGAAATATATGACAAAACTGTTGGTTGTAGAAGACGATTTACTGCTCGACGAAGCGTATAGGAGAAAGTTCGGTGACAACTTTGATGTAAGGGTGGCTACCGATGGGGAAATGGGGATAAAAATGGCTGACTCTTTTGTCCCAGACGCAATTGTATTGGATATTTATATGCCAGGTAGGTTTAACGGTCTGGATGTTTTAAAGGAAATTAAAAAAAACGCAAAGACAGCCGATATCCCAATTATTGTAGTGACCAACTTACCGGACTCGGTGGATCGAGTGATGGAGATGGGAGCGACAAAGTGTTTTATGAAGACAGATGTCGATCTAAATAATATTGAAGAAGAAATCCGAACATTGACTGAAAAGAAAACTCAGTAATCTTATGCATCGAAAAGAGAGATGGGGTCTTCTATTGGTCGGAATGACGACCGCATTGTTAGTGATGGGATCTTATTATGTCTATGGCTATGTTAAACGCACGGTGGAAGAGAGAAGGGGTCGTGAGTTGACGATGCTTTTGGATCAGATCGTTGACGGAACATTCGATAAAGTGACTTCGGCGGTTGATATGCTCTACGATTTGAGAAGCATGGTCATTTCGGAGACTGAAAGTGCACAGAAATGGGATGTTTTTATGCGGGTGAGCGAGCTGGAGACTAGATTTCCCGGGATATATACCCCTTTTTACGCACAAATAGTGGACAAGGAAGATGCTGTAAACTTCGAAAGAAAACTACAAAAACAAGAAGGAATCGGTTATCAAAACTATGTAATTTTCCCCAAATCGGATAAGGATGAGTATCTGCCAATAAAATATCTATATACCTCAGACAAAGAACTGGGAGTACTGTTGGGAGCAGATCTGGGTTATGTTGATAGAGCCAGTGCTTTTAGTGATTCGGTTTTGAAGGATAGTCCAGTGATTTCAGAGTTGATACATCTTAATATCTTGTCTCCGAGTAGTAAAAAGGCTGGATACATGGTGATTCTACCTGTTTACGATAACCCGAAGATTAAGGACTATCCGCTGAAAGAGAGAAAGAATTTTTTGCTGGGATTTGTGGGGACTTGGATTGCTCCTTTGAGCCTGAGAGGTGAGTCTCTAGTCTTGAGAGGTTTACGCTACACGCTTTTTGATGGTGGACAAAAAGTTTCATCGATGGGGACGGTGAACGAGGTAAGGGATTCTGCCTCCAAAGAAATACAAATTCTAAATCGGAAATTTACCATGGTGCTGGACTCGGGGATGGCCTACCGGCTATCCGGGATGGAAGATAATTTGCCGGTATTTGCCTTGATAGCGGCGGTCATCGTTAATGCGCTTTGGTTTATAGTCGTTTTTATCATCACTTCGGCGAGAAGAAAGGCCTTAACGTTGGCAAGTTTGGCTACCAAGGATCTGAGAAAGTTCAAGCAAGCGGTGGACGGCGTGTCTGACCATGTGGTGATAACGAATCCTGAGGGGGTAATTACATATGTTAATAAGGCAGCTGAAAATATTACGGGATACTCTGCCAATGAAATGATTGGCAATCGACCATCCCTTTGGGGAGGGAGAATGCCGAAAGAGTATTATGAAAAGTTCTGGAAAACGATCAAGTACGACAAGCAACCTTTTTGGGGGGAACTAACCAATCGGCGGAAGAGCGGAGAACTTTATGAGGCTGAGCTGCATGTGTCGCCGATTTTGGACGAAGAGGGGAATCTCCTGTTTTTCGTGGGAATCGAGAGGGATATTAGCCGGATGAAGGCGGTGGATAGAATGAAGACGGAGTTTATTTCTTTGGCGAGTCACCAGTTGCGAACTCCTTTGTCCGCTGCGAAGTGGTTTGGAGAGATGCTGATGGATGGGGATGCCGGTAAGCTTACCAGACTTCAGGAAAAATACGTCTCTAAGATTAATGAGTCTAATGAAAGAGAGATTCAGCTGGTAAATGCCCTATTGAATGTCAGTAGGATAGAATCCGGAAAAATAATTGTATCGGCAAAGCTAACAAACTTAAGAAAATTGGTTGAAGGAATTTTGGGTGATATGAAGGTTAATATTGCAGGAGAAAATAAGGTGTTGCTATATACGGTAGATCGGAATGTGCCGGAAATAGTAATTGATGCGGACTTGATTAAGCATGTTTACGTGAACCTGTTAAGTAATGCAATTAAGTACACCAATCAAGGTGGCAAAATTGTTGTAAAGATATATGCGAAAGGAGCTAGCGTAATTACCGAGGTTATAGATAATGGTATTGGAATTCCAAAGTCAGAGCAAAAAAGAATTGCAGACAAATTCTTTAGAGGAAGTAATGCTCTGAAGAAGGAAACGGAGGGTAGTGGACTGGGGCTATATTTGGCAAAAACTATTGTGGAGTCTTCCGGGGGAAAAATATGGTTTGAGAGTACAGAAGGGAAGGGAACAACTTTCAAATTTTCTTTGCCTATAAGATCAATCCGGCATAATAGAAAGCATATACGACAGACAGAGGCTCATGGTGTATAAAAAAACCGCCCCAAAAGGGGCGGTGATGGTAAATCGTATTTAGGCGAGACGGGCGTGGGCGGTGATCTTCGTTAGGTGGTTAAAGTCCGGATTGCCGGAGAGGAGCTTGCCAATGCCGCCCTCTGCAAACAACTCGGTCCTTTCAATTTTCGCAACTTCGAAGTAGAAGAATTGACCGCCGTCACTGCTGTAACCAGTTGAGTGAATGTACTTGTTATCCGGTTGACTGTATAACTCCAGCATATGCTTGGAGGTATTCGTCGTGGCAGGAATGTAATACAGCACGGCTTCGTAGATACCGAGATGTGGTTTTTCGTTTGTGCTATAGCCATAGACACAAATCCTCATGGTTAGTTGGTATGCGCCACCTTCGACAACATCGGTTTCGGGGATCCCGGAAATGCTACGAGGATTCTTGATTACCAAGTTCGGGGTTGGCAGGGCGACTTGTGTGATCTCGAGAAGTTTGCGAAACATTTTTTCGTCTGTTTCGGAAAAGGGTTTGGCGTCCATGTGTCCGTGAAGACACATGTTTCCCACGATGAGATCGCGAGCGTCCCAGAAAGAAGCGGGTAAAATCGCGTCCCATATCTTACAGCTTCCCCCAGAAACGAACGAATGAAATAATTGTGCCATTTATGTCTCCTTTTGGAAATGAGCTTCCTGACTTTGATATTGTAACACTGATGGTCACCGCCCCCTCGAGGGGGCGGTGAAGATATGTAATGACTGACTTATTCGACGCCGAGATTGGCCTTCAACTCGGGGAGAAGATGCTTGCAGGCGACCACCATTGGATGTTCGGAAGACTCGATCTCGACGTAGAGCAGGCGAAGCCACTCATCATACGCCTGATTGGCGAATTCGAGGCCGGCACGCCACTTCTCTTGCTCCTCCGGAGTCAGTTCACCCCAGATGTGCAGGAAAATGGGACGGGCCTCTTCGATGGATTCGAAGCGGGAGACACGACAGAGGAAGTTCCAGAACATGTCGAGGGTGGAGATGTTCGCAATGGGTTGTGCTAGACCAGTAGACTGACTGACCACTTCGATCAAACGGAGACCCTGATTGGCTTTGTAAGCCATGAGGCGCTCCATGGAAGGGAAACGGGCGTCGTGCTGGGAGTACGCTCCGAACTTGAAGCTACTGTTGGCGAAATTGCCGATATGCATCAAGGTTGAGGGAGCGTTGCCGTCTTTGACGACTTCCGGTTTAACCATGACAGCCAGAGACTTGCCGTCCAGGGTGTAGAAGGCGGCGGCGGAAAAATCTTTGCCGCCGTAAAAACTACCCTCGATGTTGGCCGGGATGTGGCGGGCAAACAAGGTGACGCCATTGGTATCCAGGCGATCCGCGAAACGGGTCAGCCAGACAGCAACGCGAACCGGATGGCCCAGGTTGTAGAACAGACGGTCGTTCCAGATTTCGCGAACATACCCGTTGTCACAGGTTACCGGACCCAATTTGTGGGTGTGAGCGGCGATGGCGTAGGCCATCAAAAGCAGAATGTGTTCGGGGAGCAGATCTTGGAGAACTTGATAAGCTTGCCAAGCTCCCACTTCGGCGTGACCCTCTTCCCAGAGGTTGTCTTCGTAACGGGGTTTGGCCACATTGCCAAAGTCGTGCATGAAGTCACCCAGAAGCCCGGCGAAAACATCATTGGGATAGGCAGTTTTCAAGGTTGGATCGTGAGCGATAATGGCCAAGCCATCGAGAAAATCACGCCAAGAGTGGCCGCCGCCAAACTCGTGACCGACACCGCCACCATGATAGGGACGCAGAGCCGCATAAATGGCGGTCATGATTTCGGGAGTCGGGACGAACTCTGCCAAATTGCAGAGGCGTTCGTACTCGGCATCGTTTTCGAGAGGACGGAGAGTTTTTTGAACCCAGTGGTGGATCGTGAGCTGGAAGTCGCGATCAAGTAGCTTCACTTTCAGCTCTTCGGCAGTGTAGAAAGAATTCTTTTGGGGCATGACAACCTCCTTAGGGGTTTCGATCGGGGTAGGGGTTAATTTGGGGAAAATAAGGCGCAAAAGGCCTGCCCACAAAGCGAGCAAGAACGAACCAATTTTTTGGAAAAACATGGGAATACCTCCAGAAATAGAATGTGAGCTGAGAACAACAGAGAAACCGGGTTTACGGTGCGAAAATGGGGAAGGGGTAGAAAAAGGGTTCGACTGCCCATCTGAGGGCGATCAAGATAGAGCTATATTTTAAGGTCGAACCTTGTAAGTCTGTGAGTATTATAGGAATCTTACGTAGAATATGCAAAACCTATAGTTATGATCTTTAAGGTTATAATTTGAATACTATGAGATTTACGTCTGAATTGATCTATCTGAATAGCCAAAACTGTCTTTATTGGTCAGAGACATTGGTGTAATCAAATGCTATCATTCTTTTTGATGACCGATAATTTTTCTTGTCCAAAACCAAATGGAATGACAGACAGGTTTTTTGAAGAATTGAAGAGTCAACTGGCTAATAAGGACTTCAATATAAGGAAAATGATACCAATGGCTGGTGGTATGAACAACCAGTCGTATCGACTGGTTTCAGATGACGATAAAAGCCTTTTTTTGAAAATCTACGCTAAAGACGAAAGAAACCGGCTCACCAGAGAATATGGTGCATATTCTTATCTCCGAGGCGAGAGTTTTAACGATGTGCCTGTGCCTATTTACAAAAGTGACCTTTTAAACTATGGAGTGTATTCATTTGAGGTTGGGAGAATAAAAAAGGTCGAGGAACTAACCCAAAGCGACCTTAAAAAGATGGCGGACTTTGTAATTAAGCTTCAACAACTTCGTCCTCCATATGATAAGTTTCCGAGTGCCGTAAAAGCCACCTTCTCCAATGAAGAATTCTCTCAAAGAATAAACAACAGATTGAACCATTTTTCTACTTATCTGAGTACAAGAGAACTGGATTCTGAAGTTAAAGTTTTTGTTAATTATATTGATTTGATTGAAGTACTTAAAAAACAACTAACAAAGTTGTTCGAAAGGAGGCCGGGAATTCAAGATAATTCAAACCTAAGAATTGATCAACGTTGCCTTTCTAGTGCTGATTTTGGTCCACATAATATAATCATGAAAAAAAATGGTGATTTTATTTATTTTGATTTTGAATATTTTGGCTGGGATGATCCGGCAAATATTTTGGCCATGTTTCTAACTGATGAAAAAAGTAAAGATTTAGATGAAAAAAGTAAAGATTTTATAATTCAATATTATAAAAAACACTCAACTCTTCCCAGTCAACTTACGGAACGTTTGGAAATAATGATTTCTGCCTTTAAAATTGATTGGATAGCGCTGATACTGGACTCCCTCTCTCCTGATAGAATGAAGCACTATTTGGAGGCTAATCCAAAACTTGAATCAACTCTGTTTGTTCAAGGACAAATTGATAAAATTAAGAGACTTCTAAAAGGCATATAGTGGGAACAGAAAATAATACACAAGAAGAAGCGCAATGGCCGGAATTCCACCCATATATTTCTTTGGATAACTATCAAAAGATTAGAGATTCAGCTTTTGAGCTGGGATTAAATGCTGATCTTTGGAACCATGTAGTCAGTTTTGCGGAGAAGTATATGGGAGGCAGACCCGGGTTTGAACATCATACTTGGACGATAGTGGATTGGGCCATCAAGCTGTCTCGTGAAGCAATACAGATAGATGGGGAAGTGAATCTCAAAGTTGTCTTTCTGTCTGCCTTTCTGCACGATATTGGTTATGAGATTGCTGATAAAGCTATTGAGACAAACGTAAAAAGGTCAAAGGGAGCGCACGCTGAACGAGGGCGCGATCTAGCGAAACCTTTTTTAGAAGATTTGATAGAAAAAGGGCTGGTATCCACAGAAGAGATGAAAGAAGTACTAGACATTGTTCTGGTACATGATGAGATAAAAGAACTGTCTGATCCTGAGAGAAATATCACTATGAACACAAAACTTTTGGTGGCAGCAGATACACTTGGTGTTATTAGTTTTAGTTATGGACAGCCTTCCTTTGGGAGAGATGGATTGGAGAGGTGGTGGATGAAAGGTAAGCTAGACCGTTTTGCATTGCTTCCCGATTTTGCTAAAAAATACTATGTTGAGCTTTCTAAAAAAATGTTTGATTATATCGATGATAAGAGTGTCGATGGCATTGTCGAAGAGGTTAAATAGGTAAGATTATCTCCGGGCTAGTCATAGCTCGGGCGGCAACAGACAAAAAATAGTTATCTTCAATTTTACTGAGGTAGTTCTTGAATTCGGTAATGGGGACAATTGTAATTCCAACACTGAGCGGTTTGTGTGCGGTATCGAAGTTGGCCTCAGAAACTATGTTGGGGTTCTGTGAGGCATCAATTATGGCGGCAAAGAGACTGGAAGTGTTATTTGTCATACCGTAGTCTGGGTGGGCCTGACCAAGATCGATTATCTTTTTGAATCTTAGTTCTTTAATACCCAAGTGGTAACAGATCTCCTGTTCGACTTTCTTGGGAAGGTTCTGAGGTTTATTTTCAAAAACGTGAACGTATAAACCTCCTACGGAGTCGAGAACTTCAGTTCCAGTAGAGAATTTGTGAGTTTTATTTACAATGAAATGAGTAATCTGACCATCAGTTTCAAGAAACAAGATACCTCTTGCTCCAGGATTAGCTCCTGTCTTCCAAGAAGCATATTCGTAGGTGAAGATCTGGTTGGTGATGTTTGATCTAACCTCGAATACCGGTAGGATAAGATAGTTGCCGTACCCCAGCTTGGTCATTTTGAGAACATCCAACTCCCCAATTTCGTCCGGTCGGGAGGCTAGATCCTCCAGAAAACCTTGGTAATCCTCCGGTAAGTCCAGGATCTCCCTTTGGATGTCAGGAGAAGTAGTCATGAACCATTTGTGCGCAAAAAGCTTGCCGGCAAGGATCTGACGGGCGGGAGAGAAGGTGGAAATATAGTCGGGTAGAGTAGTTTTAGTAGGCATGTTTGAGCTGGAGCATTTTACTATGGGTGTAGGAATAAGTCAAGAATGATAGCCTCAAATCACAAAAAACCGCCCTTAGAGGGCGGTGACGGAAACAAGCTAATATGCAAAGCAATAGGAGGTTTCCCCCTTACTGTCTGCGATTGAAATTCTGGTTGGGTTTTTGGGGTCCATAATGACAACCGTACATTCACTAATCGGTGTGCCGTTTAACGTCCAAATGTCATCCTTTTCGGGCATGAGGAACAGTTTCTTATGATCAGGCTGAGTGGTGACGTTTCGGGACAGAGGGGTGCTAAAAAAAGCCGTCCCACTAAAACCTTGATGCGGCGCACCTCTTTTTGGTTTATGTTCGTAGGTAGTCCAGATAATCGGTGAAACCGGAAGATACTTCTTGAATTTTTTAGCCATTTCGAAGATCTTTTGAAGTTCTACGGCCGACTTAGGTAGGTCGGTGATTTGAGCTGTTCGTGACCAAGAAAGGAACGGCATTTCTGGGACCCATGGTTGGTGCCAACACGAAAAGAGATCAGTGATGAAGGCGTGTTTGCTTGGAGTTTGGATGCCGAACAGTGTGGGTGTATGGTCTTCACCATATGCAACCAGTGAAAAGGGACGGAGTTTCAAATTGATTAAACTGAGAGTCAGGTTCATTCAAGGCTCCTAGGAATTTAAGTGTACGAGCGGTTAACTCTTACTGACGATTGTACCATAATTATTAATATAAGGCTAATGGCTTGAGTTGTTTGGACTAACCTGATAAAATTGAGGCTGAAATGGAAACCGGCATGTTAGAAGAACCTGGAGGAAAACCTCCGTCGATTCACCCAGAGAATTTTCTGGGGACATACTATGCAATTTTTGTTAAATATACTCATGTACTTTGCCGTCGGCTTTTTGGAGATGTTCATGGCCACCCAAAGAACCTACTGGATTTCAAAAGGCAGGTCACGCGCTGCAGCCCTCTTAGTGTTTTTTGAAAGCTTCGTGGCCATGTTTGTGATTTATCAGGTGGCGACTAACCTAAACAATAACTTTTTGCTAATTGCGGTATATTCGGCAGGTAATGCTATCGGAACGTATGTGAACCTGGAGAAGGTACCGTTTTAAACACTAAAAACCGCCCTCTTTAAAAAAAGGGCGGTGATTGATTAGTTCAGCCAGATTGGGAATACACAGATCATGTCCCACAGGGTTTGTGGGTTTGATTTGGGGATTTTAGAGAGATTCTCCCAGCGCATGAATTTCGTCTACAAGTCTGTCATGTTCTGTGGCGATTTCGTCATGTTTTCTGGCAAGTATGGTACGTCTTGCCTTGAGCTTGGCGATTTTTTCTTCCCGCTGTCTATCTTTTTCCCAGGGGTCGGTGATTTGATAATCTGTGGTAGGGCAGTGACGAGCGAGGAGTTCCCTAAGCTGTGGGTACTTTTTGAGATGGCACTGGAAGGTGAAGGGGTTATTGTCTGTCACAAAGCTAAAGATGGTGCTGTCGTCGCCATTATTTTCGGATATCCAGATTTGCGGTGGCATTTCGAACGAAAGTACAGCGGCGGGCGAGGATAGATTTTCGGTAATATCAAGCCCTACTTTGCTTTGTAACCGTAGTTCTTCCAGTAACTTTAGTACCCATGGCAGTGAGATGTTTTCCATAATTTCTCCTTTGAGCTTAGATATTGTTTGAACGTGCTTTGGAAAGCAATGAATGGGCTATTTTAGCATATTACAGGACAGTTTTCAACTCTTGTGGAAGACTCCATAATCCTCGTGGCCGGGATAAATTAGAGGAGAAGTTTGTTGTTCATGGCTAATGGTTCTTAGTTTGGAGAGAGACTTTTGGAGATCGGACTTGGAGGAGTAGGAGAGGTCGGAACGTCCGACTCCGTTGGCAAAGAGGGTGTCGCCGGTAAATAAGATATCAGATCTCAGATCTCGGATTTCAGATGAAGACAAAAAACAACACGATCCGGGAGTGTGGCCGGGGGTGTGGATGACTTTGAGGATAGAGTTACCAAAATTGATCCGATCATCTTCGGCCAGATACTTGTCGACTGGGGGAAGTTTTGGGGAAAATAATCCTGAAAAATGTTTGGCTGAGAGATGAGCTTTCTCGTACAGAAAAAGATCTTTTTGGTGGAGATAGATGGGAATGTTGAAGTTTAGTTTTAACTCAAGAGCGGCTAGGCAGTGATCGTAATGGCCGTGCGTAAGGAGAATACCGGTAGGGAGAAGCTGATTCTCCAATACGACGGTGCTGATAAAGTCGCCTTCATCTCCAGGGTCGATGATCAGCGTTTCCGAAGTACCTTCGTCGATGGTCAGATAGCAGTTAGTGGTCAGATTCCCGACACGGAGACATTTAATTACCATGGTTTGATTTTAAACCCAAAGGACAAAGTTTCCTGATATCATAAAGAATTGTAAGAATATTGACAAAGACTTGGGTGTTTGGGTACCATTGAGTTATTATCATTATTATTAAAAATGTCAAAAAATTCACTTTGGACAATAATAATTTTCTTGGTCTTGGGAATTGGTGGTTGGTACCTGTGGTCTAATAGGACACCTGCGGTCGCCCCAGAGGGAACGACGATATATCCATCGGGAGCAGTTTCACCTACAACAGTGGTGTCGCCGACTAAGGCTGGTGCCGTGGTGCCTACCGTAACGCCAAAGACGATTGTCTTGGAACAAGTGGGCGTTTCCGGCCAAAGTGGTACGGCCATATTTCAGGGAGATGGAGATAAAACAAAGGTAACTTTGAGCATGATTGGTAAAAAGTTTACTACACCCCAACCGGCACATATTCACGTTGGGAAGTGTCCAAATCCGGGAGTCGTGAAGTATCCACTAAATAACGTGGTGGATGGCAAGTCGGAAACCACAATATCGGTGGATATTAAGGAATTGTTTGCCGATCTTCCTTTGGCTGTTAACGTACACGAATCGGTCGAGAAGTCTTCCGTATACACTGCTTGCGGTGACCTGAAATAGTCATTTGGGAGTAGGTATAAAACCCTGACCTTGGTCGGGGTTTTATTGTGTTAGAGTAGATTTATGAAGATATTTTCTTGGATAAAAAATAATTGGTTGGTGGTGGTATTGGTTGTAGTAATAGCAGTGCTTGTCTTTAAAAACTCGCCACCCTTGTCTGAACTCCGCAACCAAAACATGGATAGTACAGGAGTTTCGTTGAGTTATCCGGCAAAAGGAGTTATCTCAACCGGTAAATATGGTGGAATTAACGGAGGAATGGTAAGGGAGGTTGCTCCCGTAGTTTCCGAACAACGAATGGTGATTCAGGATACAAATATGTCGATGCTGGTTAAAGATGTGGCCGAATCTATAAAAGGTGTGGAGAAGATAGCTACCGAAATGGGTGGATTTATGGTAGACAAATCTTTAGTTAAACCGGAGGGCGCGGCCAGTGGACACATTACTTTGAGAGTACCCACCGAAAAGAGAGAAGTGTCGCTCGACAAAATTCGACAATTGGGTGTCCGGGTGGTGTCGGAAAATGTTTATGGCGACGATGTGACGGATCAATTTGTAGATACGGCGACCAGGATAGCCAGTTTGGAAAAAGTGAAGGCACAAATGGAGACGATTTTGGGACAGGCGACCGAAGTACAGGATCTGATGAATGTACAGATGCAGATTAATAATATCCAGGAACAAATTGATAGCTTGAAAGGTCAACAGAAATATCTGGAACAGACGGCAAAACTGACCAGAATTGCTGTCAATCTGTCGACCGATGAACTGGCATTACCCTACGCACCGGATAGCGCCTGGCGACCGATGGTGGTATTTAAAACGGCCGTGAGATCGATGATTGGTGCTTTGAGATCAGTTGCCGATGTAATTATTTGGACGGTAGTTTACTTGCCAATAATAATGATCGTTCTGGGGATGATCTGGCTGGGAAGATTTGTCTACAGGAAATATTTTGAGAAAAGAGTTATCATTTAGGCGACTATGGTTTTGGTGGATAAACGATCACGACCCTCTCTTTTTGAAGTGTATAAAAAGGAATCAACTTCTTCGAGAAGTCTCTCCGGATTTATATTTTGATCAGGATTGTTGGGGTCTGCATGGGAAAAATCAATAATAATTGCTCCAATACTGATGGTGAGGGGTTTGAATTCACCATCTTTTGAACGATTAATCTTAGCTATGGCCTCTCGATACCGGTCCATGTTGAAATGACTTAAATCGGTGGTAGATTCTTCTGGAAAAAGGAGATAAAATTCGTCTCCAGATCTTCGTGCAAAGGAGTCCTCATCACGCTTGGTGGAGTTAACTGCTTTGGTCATTTCTATGAGAACTTTGTCACCCCAAATATGCCCACCTGTGTCATTGATATCTTTAAAATAATCGACGTCAAACATGATAAGAATCAGTTTGCGGCGATTACGACGGGAGTTCCCGATTTCTTTTTTGAGGTCTTCGTTAAAGGCCCGATGATTTTCAATTCCTGTGAGAGCATCTGTGGCGTTAAGAGTGGTGAGTACCTCGACTTTTTGCCTTTCATCGGCAAGCTGACGTTGAAGTTCGTCGTACATTTCTTGGGTGATTTGGTTTTCCATAACTTTATTATAGATAATATTTGTAGAACTAAGTTTATCTGTAGAATATAGTTATGAAGTATAAATATTATTTATTTGATTGGGACGGAAGCTTGGCAGATACCTTACCAATTTGGTTTGCCGGGTTTAAAAAGATTTTTGCTAATTACGGTATTGAAGTAACTAACGAGGTAATTGGAAAGGAAGTGATTGGAGATTGGCAGGGGCCGGAAAGACTGGGGATTGCCAACAGTGAGAAGTTTTTTGCCGAATTGGAAATGGAAGTAATCGAAAATTTAAACAGCGTAAAACTCAATCCCGGTGCATGGGAACTAGTGAAAAAAATAAAGTCCAGAGGCGGAAAGGTGGCAGTGGTCACCGCATCAAGAAAGAAGTGGGTCAAAACAGCACTACGAAACAACGGTCTTAGAGATTTGGTTGATGTCTTTTTGGGCAAAGAAGATGTGGAGTATGTGAAACCGGATCCGGAAGCGATTTATAAAGCTTTGGGATTGATGCATGGTAAACCTAACGAGGCTTTGATGGTGGGGGATAATGAAAAGGATGTGGTGGCAGGAAAACGAGCCGGAGTGGATACCGGCCTATATTTCCCACAAAGATATCGAGAATTCTATGATGAAAAAAAGACAGATGAGTTTGGGGGCATCTTTCGTGGTTGAAGATTTTGTGGAATTGGAAAAACTGTTATGAAAAACCCCACTAGTGAGTGGGGTTGAGAAGCTTGTGTATCTGGGTTGAAGTGGATTGTACTACGTGTACAAGTCCGCCAATTTCCAAAGCAGTTATAAGAGGGTGAAGTGACCATGTTTGAATGTGTTCGGAGGAAACAATAAAAAGCTTCCCTAGTATTTGGCCGGTTCTAACAAAACCGTATTGTTTTCCGGTACCTTGACGTGTTTCGCACCAGGAATTGAAAGTCGTGATCGCATGATTTAAATCGGCTTCAGTTGAGAACATGATTGACAGTACGAGCTTGTACCTGCGGATTTGGTCTGCCATTATACCTCCGAGTTTAAGGTTCTTTGGAGGTATTTTACTCCATGTGGGTGATTTGACTAGTAAACACTAAATTGTTAAAGTTAAGGTATGAATAAAAGCGAATTGGATGCCTTTATTAGATGGATTCTGGGTGGTCTCATGATACTTGGAGCTTTGTATTTCTTTCCTTGGGGAGATATTACGTGGGGTAGGGTGATTATGAAAAGTGAGGCGGTGGTAACGGTGACAGGGTATGCAGAGTCTGATGAAAAAAATCAAATTGCAGAGTTTTCGGCTGGGGTAAATGCGGTTAATGACAGTAAAGAGACGGCTATTAACGAGGTTAATACTAAGATGACGGCTTTGATAAAGGCCGTAAAGGCTTTTGGGGTGGCTGACGCCGATATTCAAACGGAGCAGGTAAACGTTTACCAGATGCAGGAAAGGGCCGAGACTCTGATTTACCCTCCTCAGCCAGGTAAAGTAGTGATGGGTCAGTGGAGTGCGAGCAATTCAGTGAGAATCACTCTGAGAGATGTGACAACAGCCGGACAACTAACAGACCTGTTGAATGCCAGTGGAGCCACGAATATCTACGGCCCGAATTTCCAATTGGATACAAGTAAACAAGCTGACGACAAGTTGATAGGTTTGGCGGTTGCTGATGCGAGAAAGAAGGCAGAGGTTATGGCCGCGGCCAGTGGAGCTAAGTTGGGGCGAGTGATATCGATAAATGAGAGTGGTCAAACATCTTCAATTTATCCACTAATGTATCGAGCTGAGTCAGCCAAGTCTGATTTGAGCGTACCCGCTCCTGTTGAAATAGGCACAACCAAGATAAGTAAAACTGTCACGGTGGTTTGGGGCTTGAGGTAGGCGATTTGCAACTTGCACGATAGCCTATGATTTGGTATACTTTCACTTGTCCTTAGCAGACAATATGAATATAAACCAAATAGAGAGTCTAAAAGCCCCCTAGGTTTTTTGGCGCTTTGGTCGTGTTCAGCAACCCGCTAAGGCGGGATTTTTGTTTTTTTGGCACATTATTGATAAGTTGGAAACCGCCCTACTTCGACGAGGCTACGCGGGGCAAAATCTAACGATTTTGGGCCGTTAGCTCATCTGGTAGAGCGCTACATTTGCAATGTAGAGGTGGCCGGTTCGAGTCCGGCACGGTCCACCGAGATCTTACGCGTGGGAAAGCCCCATCCGCAAGCTCTTGGAGCTTGGAGTTGCTCCTTGAAAAGTGAATAGAATGTAATACGTTGGTTTTTTTAAAACTAATGTAAGTAGATCGCATCAAAAACTTGATTTATTCTACTCAAGCAGTCAGTGGATGCCTTGGCAATAAGAGCCGAAGAAGGACGTTTCAAGCCGGCGAAAGTCTACGGGGAGGTGGCTAAGAACCGTTAATCCGTAGGTGTCCGAATGGGGAAACCCACCCAATTTATTGGGGGTCCCCGCATTTTGCGGGGTCGGGAACTTCCTGAACTGAAATATCTAAGTAAGGAGAGGAAAAAAAATCGAATGAGAGGCCCTTAGTAAGCGACGAGCGAAAAGGGCTCAGCCCAAACCCCGCCTTTGGCGGGGGGTTGTAGGATCAGACACACGCTTTAGAAGAGATAACAGAACACTGTGGAATAGGTGACCAAAGAGAGTGAGAGTCTCGTAAGTGAAATTTTATCTAAAGTAGTTTGACACCTGAGTATCTCTGGAGACGGCAAACTCCAGTTTGAATCCGGGCCGACCACGGTCCAAGGCTAATTACTCTTATTGACCGATAGTGAACTAGTACCGCGAGGGAAAGGTGAAAAGAAGGGTTAGAAACCCAATGAAAAGTACCTGAAACTGATTGCTAACAAACAGACAGAGCCTCCGCCTTTGGCGGGGTGATGTCGTGCCTATTGAAGAATGAACCGGCGAGTTACTCCATACAGCAAGGTTAAGCCGCTCCGCGGTGGAGCCGAAGGGAAACCGAGTCTTAAAAGGGCGTTCTAGTTGTATGAGGTAGACCCGAAACCAGGTGAGCTAACCATGAGCAGGGTGAATCCCGCCGAAAGGCGGGAGGAGGCCCGAACAGGTGAATGTCGCAAAATTCTCTGATGACTTGTGGTTAGGGGTAATATGCCTAACGAACCTGGAGATAGCTGGTTCTCCCCGAAACATGTCTTGGCATGGCCTCGTGATTTAAGAACAGGGGGGTAAAGCACTGAATTGATTTCAGGAGTAAAATCTTGGAACCAAATCAAACTCAGAATACCCTGTTTATATGCACGGGAGTCAGTATCCGGGGGCTAAGCTCCGGAGGCAAAAGGGAAACATCCCAGATCCTCAATTAAGGTCTCTAAATCTATATTAAGTGGTAAAGGACGCATTATTTCTCAGACACCTAGGAGGTCGGCTCAGAAGCAGCCATCCTTGAAAGAAAGCGTAACAGCTCACTAGCCGAGAGATGCACGACTGAAGACGTAACGAGGCTAAATATATTACCGAATTTTGGGAACACACCGCAAGGTGGGTTGGTAGAGGAGCGTTCTTGTAGCTTTGAAGGCGAACCGGAAGGTTCTCTGGAGCAGCAAGAAGTGAGAATGCCGGCATGAGTAGCGTATTAAAGTGAGAATCTTTATATCCGAATGAGCGAGGTTTCCTACGCAACGTTCGTCGACGTAGGGTAAGGCGACCCTTAGGTGAGGCCTATATGGCGTAGCCGATGGATTACTGGTTGATATTCCAGTCCTTGTCTACAATCGTTATTAACTGGGGCGGGACGAAGTTGGATAGTCCAAGCGGTGTGTTGAAGATACATACGCTTAAATAGCAAGTCAGTCACTGTTGGCAAATCCGCAGTGGCGTTTACACGAGTTATGAATACGAGTCTGGCGTAAGCCGGGCAAGATGGATGACTTCAGTTTCCGAGAAAAGCGTCGCAGTGAGAGTGTAGATAATCCGTACTTAAACCGACACAGGTGCTCTGGTCGAGTAGACCAAGGATAGCGAGAGAACTCTTCTTAAGGAACTCGGCAAATTAGCTAGGCGTAAGTTCTACGAGATGCCTTGCCCAGGTTGAAATCTGGGCTACAACAAAAGAGTATAAAGCGGCTGTTTAACAAAAACACAGGTCTGTGCAAAAGCGAAAGCTTAGGTATACA
>CAYHNG010000014.1:0-25635 GCA_964357975.1 uncultured Pseudomonadales bacterium | reverse complement strand
TTCGCTCGCAGTTGAAGCTTCATGCGGGGTTTCCTGGGCACAAAAGATTTAAAAATGTCTTTGGCATAGTAAGTTCCGTCGTGCTCGTTGTCTTTGGTTGGTTAATACTAAAAAGCGTTCTCGATGCAAGAGTTGCCGCATATTCTTTATCAAGCACATCTAACCTACTATCCAGCTTCACTTCTGTTTTCTTGATAACGATTTCTAGTCCCTTGACGATTGTGTTTTTTACCAGTCTGTTTACAGCCAAAGCTATTGAGTACAACTACACCAAGAAAGAATTAATAAAATTTGGTCTCGGAACTGGGTTTGCAACTTTTTTGTTTATGGGAACATCGGTAGCGCTGTTTTCTCAAATAAAGGGGGGTATTCCTGAATTATTGATTCAGGCGCTAAATAGCTTGGTTGGAATATTACTGATTGGGTATGGATTATTGAGGCTGTACAAAGGGATTGTGCAAAAGAATTAAATTCTTCTCCCACTGGAACACGAAATTGCAGCACGAATTAGATGTTTAGAGGCTAAACTTCTACGAAGCAATCAACTTAATTATCGAGTCAAGGTCATTGCTAAAAGTCTCAGATCTAACCTCATAATATTTAAAACCTCGATGTTCAGACTCGTCTCTAAATATTTCACTGAACTTAACGCTAAAAAGGATAACGTTATCAAATAATCTTTCATCTACTTTCTCCAACCAATCTCCATCCACTCGATTTTCCCAAGAATATTTCCTGAATGTCGCGAAATCGGTATTACCAACACAAACAAACTTAATCCTATACTTATTTATAAAGTCATTATCAAAAAATTCTGGCAAAAGTGCCACACCCTCAAGAATAAAATCACGATTATTGTAATCCAAAGACTGTACAAAACCCTTAACTAACTTGCTAACCTCCAGTGACTCAAGATTTTGGTTCTCAATAATCTTTTCAACAGGAATAGAAAATGTTTTTGAGATGTAATTACTTTCCCTCCAATTTATCCAATTTGAGAGCAAAGGATTACTTCTAGGAATAACCTCCAAAAATTCTGAACTCTCTCTTAAATTATCAGTTGATAACCAAGAGAATCCAGTAGCCACAGAGAGCCTTTTTGCTAATTGAGATTTGCCAGTTCTAGGAGCCCCACCAATAAAATAAATCATACTTCTACTATACAGTGGAGCTGGTAACCGTAATTGGCTCGGACCTATTTGATCTTGACGACGATATCAAACAGTATCTACTCGACCCAAATTTACCACTTATTTTTAAAATAAAAATTGGTCTTCGCTATTACGTTAAAGCTGATATGATTTTACAACTTCAAGTCCTCAAAGACCATCTAGGTATTCCGAGCTTTATGAACGTGTCCGAAATTAATTGGCAGTTGAAATTTAGAACAAGGTAAAAAATAGTTTGCCAAATATCAGTAAGTAGAAAGAAAAGAATAATAAATCGCCACAAATATGAAGTAGGTAAGTTAGTAGTGTATTTCCCGTCTTCTCTCTAATTAAACCAAGAACTATGCCTGATGGAATACATGCCAACATTTGTAATACCACGGTTTGCCATGGCCAGAGCGTAAGGTTTACTAGATGCCAGACTGAAAAAATGACCGACGTAAACCATATAGATTTTGATATTTTTAGAAAATTACCTTTTAAAACACTACCTGATTCAGTCTGGATAACACCTCTTAGAATGAATTCTTCTCTAAACACAGTAATTATCCAATTTACTAGGTGAATTACGACCAATGAGTCAAAAAAACCTTTAAGTCGCAATGAAAACAGGAAAAAGTAACTGATTGCTATTAACGCAAAAAACATTCCCCCTAATATTTTTCTTAATTTCTTTGAAATACCCAAACCATAGGCATTACCTCTAAACGCAGAAATTGCCATTAGCAACAAGGTTATTACCCCTACCTTAACTAGATAAATCGACGTGTCCGGTAACGGAAAGGCTGATATCACCGGTTTAATAATTAATCGCTCAATTGCGGTGACTAAAAAAGGCAAAACCGTTAAGGCTAAAATTACTTTTATTTTTGATCTATCCATACGATCATTATATCTAGTTTGTGGCAAATATTGCTATGCTATGGTTACCAAATGGTTTCTGTAGTCAACATACCTTTTAAGGGAGCGACGACACAAGATACTAGTTAGTGATTCGTCTGAGCTACATGGACCGCCTTGACAACGAACGACTACGGCGTCCAAATGATTGGGTCTGGACTACCATTGTGAAGTAGATGGTGGATATGACGTGATCGTTCTACCAAGCGTTTACTCTTAGTAGAGTTTTTATCAAAAATACTCATTCCAAAAACCTCAATCGTACGTAGAATAAAACAAGAAGCTGTACATAAAGGGAGTACAGACAAAGGTGGACTTTTAAGCTGTGCAGTCACCAAGGTATTAGAAGTGTCTATGTGATTACGTTCAATATCTAACCAGTTAGGGTGAACGAAAGTAGATGTTGCTTCGTAGAAAATATTGTATGCAGCAAGAAACTCACCTCCAACTTCCTTTGCCATCTGATAATAACTTTTATCAGGTAACCAAGACTTAGGATAGTTTTTTGAGGATTCATCTGAATTAAACTGTTCATCACTAAGTTTTTTCCTTAATCCATCAACCATATCTTTGTTACTCTTTCTATCTTTGTCTGGTGCATTTTCAGCATTTTTCATTAGATCAGCCATTCTCTGCAGAGTTGTTTTTCTGAATAATTCAAAATATTCTGGATGATCATCTTGGTTAATAACAAGAAAAATAAAACTTAGAGCTAACTCATAAATAATCCTTGCAAGGATAGGGGGCGTATCACTGTCATTTAAATCCGCAATAGCAAACATGTTGCGATAAACTTTAAGTAACTTTACAAGTAATCCGAGTTTAATTTTTCCATCTAAATTAACGACGCTATCTGATTCTTCAATGCACTCCAACATAAGCGCTTCTGTTTGTTGAGAGAACGTTCTTAATTCCGTAGCCGTTGGAATACGTGATGTGGGTATTTGATTGGCATCAGTCATATTTATATTATAACCATGGAGGTCCGACTCCGGTTACCGGTATGAATTTTTCCAGGCTAAAGATAAAACATTAAAAATAGTGGCTAGAACTCGGGATAATGTTGATTTCTTGAGGAAAATTGGAGAAAACACAAAACCATTTCGCTATTGAGCGGGTAACGGGAATCGGACCCGTATCTACTACTTGGGAAGCAGTCGTTCTACCACTGAACTATACCCGCATAGATAGATTTTAATCTAGGTGGAGTGAGATTGCCACAGCTCGAATACGAGATTCGCAATGACGAGGAGACCTTCAAGGACCTTCAAGGCCTGGCCTTGAAGGTCAAATAGCTAATGAAGTGATATAATACGGGATAGTAGCAAATTTAAAAGGAGGCAAGGTGGCTGAAGAAAAAACGACTATTGCTTTGACGGTTTTGTGGCCAATCCCGACAACTACCAGTCTGTTTGAAGCCATTCACCAAGTTCAGACCATTATGAAGGCCCAGTACCCGGAAAGTGAAGTCAGAATATACGGTATCTTTGTGGGCAACCCTGAGCTGGGAAAATTGGTCTTTCAGGACGTAGGGAAATTGGTCCATCTAACTTATTTTGCCGACTCCGAAATGGTAAAACCAGGCTATATGGAAATTACTTTTGCCAAAAAGGCCAAATAATGACTTAACCCACCAAAATGGTGGGTTTTTTGTAGACCATCATGATCTATACTAAGATAAACATATGACGGGCAGATATAGAGCAAGTAGAGAAAAAAACAGATCGAGATATTACATTCTTCTTTCGATAATTTTTGTGATTGTTTTAATGAAATGGGGAATACCTTTTTTTATTGAAGTCGTGGCGGGTGACGGCGCACCGAGACAGAGTTTGGACAAGGATGTCATTCCCCCACAAGCTCCCTCCTTGTCGGCACTGCCGGAGGCCACCAATAGTGCTTCGATACTGGTGGAGGGCTATACCGAAGCGGGGGCTGCTCTCGATATTTTAGTAAACGATAGAATCTCTCTCACGGACAAAGCTAAAGAAGATGGCTCTTTTTCGGCAATAGCTATCCTGGATGCCGATTCAAATAGAGTACAAGTAAGAGCCACCGATGAGGCGGGAAATGTAAGTATTTCGGAAGTCGAAATTGTCGAACTGGATCGTAAACCAATAGAAATTCTGATTGCTTCCCCAAAGGATGGTACTGAGTTTTTTGGAAAAAATAATCAAGTGATAGATATCAAAGGAGAGTCAAACAAAAAAGATTCTCAGGTTATTATCAACTCTTCTTTCGTCATTTTAGAAAAAGACGGATCGTTTGTCCATCGGATTCAACTACAAAACGGCACCAATGAAATAAAGGCGGTGGCATCAGATAAGGCGGGCAACTCGACCGAGAAAGTGATTACTTTGATTTATACGCCCTAAGAGGAAGTGCCAGTACAAGCCAAAAAGAGTAATTGATCCAGATATAGAAAAAACTATTATTAAACAGACTGTGGAGGAGAATGGTGAAGATAAAGATTCTCTGGGAATAGGTTAAGCCGAAAAAACTTTTCCGGATTAAATTGATAAAGGCGAGTAGGCCAAGTAGACCAGTAGTGGCCAAGACATAAAGGTAACTGTTATCTATCTGGTATCGGGCACCAGTCAGACTTCTAAGGGTGTTGTACCCCCAGCCAAAGATAGGTTTCTTAAGAAATAGATCTACCCCCATAGACCAGCTATCAAAACGAGAGAATATAGAAAAAGTGCGTAGCAAGTTAACCCCTTCTCCAAATGGTTTGGGGATAAGCCAAATTATCCCCAACAAACCCGCGAATAAGAAAATGAGTGAGAATTGCTTTCGTTTTACCATCAAGTAGAAAAGTCCCAACGAAAAACACAGGTACGAAGCTCGGGAAAAGGTAAGAGCCAAAAACAGGACCAACGGAAGGCTCACAAGCCACTGTCCCAAGTAAATAAGTACCAGAGCCGCTCCGGCAAAAAGGACACCGGAAAAATTTGGATCGTAAAGAGATCCGATGAGCCTAAAATAATGGTCGTCAAACCCAACCTGTTTGAGATATCTCATGTCGGGGAAAAATAGATATTGGAGGATACCTAAAATACAGAAGAAAGAAAAAGAAAAAATAACAGTTCTTATGATTTTTTTGGCCGGAAAAAGCTTGACGGCAAAATATATCGATGGATAAATAAATAAGCGAGCCAGGTAGAGTAAGGCATAAACCACCCCTCCCGATGGCAACAACTGGAGTTTAAACAATAGGGATAGAAGGGCCAGAAGATTAAATAACATTAACGGCTTAAACAAGGGATCCCGGATAACCATTTTTCCCGATTCTCTATGAAGGAAAATGGAAATAGTAAGTAAGAATACAGACAAATCCAATAAGTAGATGGTAAACGGAAGTCCGGACCAAGAGAAGGCCAGGAGCTGGCCAAATGGCCAAACCAATAGACTGAAAATTAATAGTAAGTAAGTCATTTGTCCAGTTTGAATATCTGTATTTGTAAATTGTTTTGATGGACTAGTTCGCCGGCAATTTTATTCGGGTCCTCCCCTGTCGTTACCAAGTAATCATATCCCGATGGATTAGAAACCCATGAAGTGTGATCAAAGTCTACCGGGAAATAATACAAGTTGTGCAGTTTGTCCACCAGTATCTTACTGCCTGGCGGAAGATTTGCCACATAACCGTCAGAATCCAAAAACAATCCCGGTAATCGAGAAGAATTGGCCAATAAAAATGTATTTTTATCCATTTGGCCGGTGAAGAGGGGTACGTACTTGTTCATCGCAAGCAGGCGAAGGGATAAAACAATAAAGCCGGAGAGAATCACGAAAGCCAAAAATACTTTTTTAAAGACAGAATGGCGAAGTGTGTTGATAAAGATAACCGAGGCGATGACTAGAGCAGGCAGATAAGGTAGAAAATAACGGGAAGAGGGAGGAACCAAAGACATGGTGAGGCACGTCCCCAATATCCCCAACAAGGAAATTTGACGGAGCGCTTGATTTTTGGCCTTTAAGGAAAACAGCACCAAAATAAAGACCAAACCCACGACGGGTGAAATAAAATCATCAAAAGGATGTGTCAGATAGTAAGGCGCCAGCAAAATATGTCTAAACGCATTTTCGATACCGGCAAACGAATTTTCAATAACACCGCTAAAAATGGGGTAGAGGGGGTTGCCGGTAAAATGGAAGGCGAGATAAAACCAAGGAAGGGACACTAAAAGAGCTGGAAAAATAATCTGGGGTCCGAATATAACCGAAAAAATAGCCAACGTGCCGAGTGAGAACCATTTGGTACCGATAGCCAGGCCAAGAAAAACGCCTCCTATTTTCCAGGATCCTTTTAAGGCGTAGAAAAGGGCTCCAACCTCAAAAAAGGTTCTAATTAAGTCGATGTAGGCGCTTCCCGACTGCCAGCTAACCAACCACGTACAGTAAAAGAGTGAAACACCGGCAAGTTTCATGAGAGAGGGAATTTTATAACTCTCCAAAATCTTCCAAATATAGATCCCTGTTCCTACCCCTGCTAGATATTGGGCCATTTTGGGTCCAGCGGTACCAAAATAATGGAGTAAGGGAATATAAATAGTTTCGGCCAGTCTGGGCATGACCGAGTAATAAAGTAAACCACCCGGAAAATACCATTGATGTTTCAGAAGCCAAAGTTTGGGTAGGGTAAGATGATACCAGAGAGCATCAAAACCCATCTCAGGAGTAAAAACCAGCAGGAAGTTAAGGATTGTCAGAGTGACAATAGGTAGAAGAATCAGAATAAAAATTATTTTTTGTTTTCCCATTGAAAAATTCGTGTAGATAGTGATTGAACCGCCATCAAATACGCCAGAAAGAGTCCAACCAATCCATCGAGAAAACCCCTCTTTAAGAAATAATTTAGTTTGAACTTGGCCAAGGGAAAAATAAACAAACGAAACCAAGAAAAGGGCTTTCCCTCACGGATGAGAGTCTGGGAATCGATTTGACCGTATTGATCCAGACGAGAAATAAACTCCGAAACGAAGTGGTCTTTGGCGTGGTATAAAGGCGACCGAAGATCCCCTACCAGACCGCCCACCTTCCAGGTCTCATGGACTGGTCTAACAAACCTGCCGGAGTGTCGGCGAGCAAGTCTCAAAATTTTTATCTTCCCGGTTTCTCCATGAAGAAGTGGTTGATGATAAACAACGTCTTGACGGTGAAGACGAAAGCCGGAAAATTCTTTACTGTCTATTGCATGGAAAATCTCGTTTCTCAATTCGGTGCCCACATATTCATCATCGTCAACGAACAGTACCCATTCCGCCTTAGTTTTCTTTAAAGCGAAGTTTCTTTGAGCTGCAAAGTTATTGTTTAAGGGATGAAAGTAGATTTTTTGTCGCGGTGTCAGTATGGCGGTTGAGGGGGCGGAGTCGACAATTAGGACAATTTCGTCAACAAAAGAAAGAGATTCTAGTAACAAGTGATTTACTTGGGGACTTTTGGTAAGAACAATGGCCGCGGTTTTCATTGTCCGAGTATTTTCTGATTTAATATATTGCCGGCTTTTGATGAGGGCGTCTCAATAAATCTATGAACAATAAGTGAAATGACTGTGGCTACCGCGAGGGAGAGGGCGAACAGAACAAGATGAATCGGCAGATAGGAGTGAGAATAAGGAAAACTCGGTAAAAGCCAAAACATCAATCGTGCCAATAGATAGAGAACTGAAAAGTGGACCAAATATAGACTATAAGAAATCTTGCCAAAATATAGGAGAATTTTATGGTTTAGAATGTCAAAAATACTGAGTCTGACGCAATAAACGATTGAACCAATAAGAAACCAAGAGACAATGCTTTCAACTAACCCTCCTAAATATTCTCCTATGATGTAGCGAATGGTTAGTAGCAAGACCAGGCCAAAAGGTAAAGATATTTTGATAAACCGGCCGGGAAGGTTGACAAAAAGCCCACTGAACTTCGGAAGGATTAAACCGAGATAGAACATATACAAATACCGAAAGTCGCGGAAACCACCAATATTTAATATCGTAAAACTTCCCAGAACCAGAAGTGCGGCTATGATCAAATTAGATAATCTTCCGACTCTTCGGGAAACTTGATAAAAAACCGGGAAGATAAACGAGGCAATCAAGATAACCCGCAAAGTCCAAGTGACACCTCCGAGATAGATGTGGATGAAAAAAAGGTTTTTCAAAAATTCCCTGAAGGTCATGTCGAAATTCATCCACCAAAGATACCAGGAGGAGGCAAATGGAAACACTTGATACTTAAAACCGAATCTCATGTAAATAGCAGTTGCTATTATCAAAAAGACATAAACAGGATACAACCTAAGAATACGCTTGAGATAGAATCCGAGAAGCCCCCGAAAGGAAAACTCAACGCGTACCATCGACTGACCCAATACCATACCGGAAAGAATAAAAAAGAGCGTGACCGCGGCGCCACCGTTACCTAGAACCATAAAAAGCTGCTGAAGTTTTTCCTGAAGATTGGTGAAGGTTAGATAGTTTTGTCCCCAAACATTGGCAGAGGAAGGAATGGCCACAACGAGAAATGAATGGTTGAGAGCAACAATTAGTGAAAGTAATCCACGTAAGCCATCGAGCTTGGTGTACCGATTGACGTTAGGCATGTTGATATTTAATTCCATGATAAGTCCAAAGAAGATAAAGATACGGATACAGAGTGAAAGCATAAAGATATGGAACCAAACGCTTTATTGGTGGAAGCCACTTTTTGATAAAGCGTAGATGGCTCTGAAAACTAATGTAGAGCTTCTGCGTCGGTCTTTTGAATGATGAGGAAGTGTTATGGGCGACGACCACCGAAGGATCAAGAATAATTTTTTTCCCGGCCTGACCGGCAGATAAGCAATAATCGACATCTTCAAAATACATAAAATAGCCTTCGTCCAAGAGGCCAGCTTTCTTGAAAGTATCGGCACTGATTAGAACGCAGGCGAAAGTGACAAACTCGCAAATGATGGGTTTTAGTCGAGAGATATTGGATAAATTTCGATGCTCGGGTTTGGCGTAGTTCCAGTCGACCTTACCCTCCAAACCATAAATCTTTTTACCCTTTTGTGAATGAGAGATAACGGGAGCAACAATACCAACTGCTTTATCCGAAAAATGATGGAGCAGTGGTTGAAAGAAATGGTGACCTACCGTAGCGTCGGGATTGATGATTAGAATATAGTCAGCCCTTGCTTTTAGGGCTTGGCGTATCGCCAGATTGTTGCCGGCTGCAAAACCAGGATTGGTGGGTGAACTGATATAGTGAATATCCGGAAAAAGCTTCTTAAACTCGTTTTCAACCTCCGGAAGCGGTGAGTTGTCGACAAGGTAGTAAGTAACCAGACTACCGGAATCACTTTTCTTCAGCGCCCGGATACAGCTGATAGTGTCTTTGGGGTGTTTGTAGTTGAGAACAATGGCTGATAATTTTTCTTGCATCTGCTATATTCTAACCCAATGACTAAGCCACTTCGAGCAGCAATTGAAATTATCTGCGAAGGTATCGAAAATCCTAAACAAATTTTGGAGATCGGCTCCAGACAAGCAATCAACCAAAATGACTTAGCGGATGTCAGGAATATCTTTCACACCGGTAGATTTGTTGGACTGGACATGCAAAAAGGTCCGGGCGTGGACGTCGTGGCTAGTGCTAATAAGTTACCATTTCCGGACGAATCCTTTGATCTAGTTCTTTGTTTGGAAACTCTAGAACACGCGGACAAACCCTGGCTAGTCTGTGCCGAGATCGAAAGAGTGCTTAAACCGAAGGGGGTGGCAATAGTTTCCAGCCAACAAAACTTTCCGATTCACAAACATCCGTCCGACTATTTTCGGTATACGCCTTACGGAATGAGTATTTTATTTCCAAAATTTTTAGGTAAACTGATAATCGCTATCTCTCCCCCATTTGATGACGAGGTCAAGCTTAATCCTCAACATGTAATTCTGGTGGGAATGAAGAGAAAAAACGAACTGCTTTTAAAGAGAATTAAGAATTTGGTTAAGAAAAATGTGAAGATAATTTCGGTACACAAACCTTACCAACACCGCCTCCAGGACTTCTTCAAAATTATTAAAAGGGCTTTTTCCGAGTTCACCTTTAGACAAGAAATCGAATTTTTTTGATCTCACTTATGAAATTCCAATATGATGAGTTTAATCCCAACCGATTTGAAGTTCACCGACTGGCTTTAGATATAATTGAGCCGAACAGTAGAGTGCTGGATATTGGATGTGCTACTGGGTATTTTGCCAAGCAGCTATTAACCAAGCACTGTGAAACTTGGGGTGTCGACCGAGACAAGTCGGCGGTAAAAAAGGCGGCTAAGTATTGCCAGAAGGTAATCGTTAGCAATCTGGACGAGGTCACGAGCCTGCCGGTACCCAAAAAATACTTTGATTACATCATTATGCTAGATGTTCTGGAGCATTTGCTCCACCCCGAAAATCTACTCTCGATGATCAAAAACAATCTAAAGGATAACGGGAAAGTAATTGTTTCTATACCCAATATAGCTCACGCTTCAATACGATGGTTGCTACTCACAGGGGGGTTTGAATATGCCGACACCGGAATACTGGATAAAACACACGTAAAATTTTATACGAAACAGAGTTCACAAAACCTATTGAATAAATGTGGTTACAAAATTTTGGACACTGTGCCTACAAACGGAATGTGTAAAGTCCCCCTTTTGTACAAAATCACCGACAGACTGCCCGTTAAGTGGCAATATTTTATAGTCAAAAAGATCCCGACTCTTTTTGCTTTTCAATTTATCTGTGTGGCACGAATGACAAGAACCAGGATTAGACCGGCAATCAAGAAGTGAGTTTGGCGATTTCTTGGTTTAACTTAAACCAGGTGACGAGTAGGATTAATGGAACGGTAATACAGACACTCCCAAGAAAAGCGTAAGCCACCCCGACCGCTCCAAAAAATGGTACGAAGAGTAGAGCTAAGATAATCTCTATCGAAACTGTCAAGGCTCCAAAAAAAGAAGGGATCTGCGGTTTGTTTAAGCCTAGCAATAAAGCTGTTGGTACTGGCGTAAGAGATACCAACAAAAAATAGAAGCTGAGAATCTTGAGAACCGGAAAAGCCATTTCCACCACCACCGAGTCTTTTAACCACCACAGAAGAAATGGCTGTCCTATGGTATAAGAAAGGATAACCGCCAGCACGCCTCCGACTAAGGTAAGAGCCTCTACTCCCAAAACGAGAGTTTTGAGTTTTTTAATACGATCCTTTTCGAGCAAAGAGGCACTGAGAGGAAAAAACGCTTGGGCGAATTGAGAAATAACTCCGGCTCCTTTTGCCACGATACTTTGAGGAATACTAAAAGCGGTAATAGCTCTCGCGGACACCATAGCCCCGAGTATGAAATTACTGAACTGATTTTCCACCTGCCCGGCGAGAGTGCCGATAAAGTTCTTAAGTCCAAATGAGAATAACTCTCGACCTGTTTGCCTATCGTAGGAAGGTGAAAAGTCTGGACCGGAAAAATATTTTAGTGAATAAAGAACCATAAAAATAAGAGTGAAAAGATGAAAGACTAGCTGTACAGAGTAAAGGACGGCGATATTGGGATAATAGCCGGAGACGACGGCGGAGAGAATGGTGTTAGCGGTCCCTACCAAAAAAGTCTTGGAGTTAAAAATATCAAATCGTTGTTCGGCTTGAGGCAAATTCAATAAATGTATATTGACGTGATTGACAAAAGCAATCACCGCCAGCACGAGAATCGATATGTTGACTGTGTTTCGATCGAGATGGGCAAAGATGGGCATAACTTGAGAAAGATATTGAAGAAGAACCAATACACAAACAAAAAGAACAAAGGCCAGAGCAATAAATATGGCAAAGGAGGTTTTCCACGTTTTGACCTTGTCCACTCTACTTGTCCCGGGTAGAGACAGTTTTCTGACGACGGCGTTGGAAATCCCAAAGTCAAAAACGGCTGACAAAGAGACGAAGGAAATAAGAAAGAGGTAAACCCCAAAAACGTCCCGGCCTAAATTGTTTAACAATATGGATACGGAAAAAAAGCTAGCAACAAGAAGATAAAAATATCCGGCAAGATTGAAGCCAGTATTTTTGATTAAACTTGTTTTGATCGACATCACATATCAAATTATAGACTAATTACTCTATGGCTGATGTAGAATTGGAGGATAAATATGAAGTTAAAGTTTCTTCTCATAAACGCCATTGATATCACGAAATCCTTACAAACCTCTCTACCTCCACTGAGTTTGGGATATTTGGTGAGCTCACTTCGAGAAAAGTATGGTGATAACTTGATTGACTTTAAAATCATTGATCGGGAAGTCGAGTCGGAGATTCGTAGTTTTAAACCGGACATTGTTGGCATCACTTCCGTCTCTCAGAATTTCAATTATGCGATGAAATATGCCAAGATGGCCAAAAAGCGAAAGATACCAGTTTTGGTAGGAGGAACCCATGTTACGGTATTGCCGTCATCCATGACCAAAGATATGGATGTGGCCGTACTGGGAGAAGGTGAAGAAGCAATCAAGGAATTGTTTGAGATCTTTTTGGCTAAACAGAGATTTTTGAAGACCGACCTGCGTAAACTGCCGGGGCTGGCTTTTTGGAACGGAAATACAATTGTGCAGACCGAGATTCGGCCGCCAATAATACCGATGGATTCTATACCGGTACCGGCCAGAGATCTGATGAAAATAGAAAAATGTACTCATGTCTTTTCTTCCAGAGGTTGTCCGTATCGATGTGTGTTCTGCGCTTCGTCCCGCTTTTGGAACAAAACGAGATTTTTTTCGGCAAAATACGTGGTGAGGGAAATCAAATATTTATATGAGAATTACGGGGTAAGAGAAATTGATTTTTGGGACGATCTGTTTATTGTTAGCAAGCCAAGAATCAAAGAAATCGTGTCTTTGTTGAAAAAAGAGAGATTGCTGGGGAAACTTACTTTTAGCTGTGCTGTACGGTCAAATTTAATTGATGAAAGTATGGCAAAATTGCTCAAGAAACTGAACGTCAAGGGCGTTTCGATGGGTTTGGAGTCCGGTACTCCAAGAATACTGGACTACCTCAAGGGTGGAAACGTAAATATCAAGGATCATATGAGAGCCATTCGGATTTTTAAGAAATATGGCATAGAACCAAGCGCTTCCTTTATTATCGGATCGCCTGACGAAACACGCGAAGAAATACTACAAACCTTCAAGTTTATTAAAGATAGTAAACTGCGCGGCTTTGGAATATATGTCCTGACTCCCCTACCGGGAACACCGATTTGGGATTATGCAAAAGAACGAGGGATGGTAAGTGAAAAAATGGATTGGAGCAGATTGAACGTAGAATTTTTGGAGAATCATGAAGAAGCCATTATCCTCTCCGAGACACTAACCAAGAAAGAGCTCTACGACTTGATCTTGATGTTTAAGGCCGAACAGAAAAGAAGATATGTGATTGATTTTGTTAAGCATCCGATAAATATCTTGCGACATGTTTATCATCTACTAAAGAAAGTAAGAGCTAATGTTTTAGTAGATTTTGGTATACGGCATTGATTTTCTCCGAAATCTTGAGTCGATCAAAATGGTGAAGAGCTCTCTGCCGGCCGGCCTTGCCTAGTCTATCCCTAAGTTTTTCATCATTCAGTAATATCTCCAGACTAGCCGCTAGACCTGGTGGACTGGTAGGCTGAGTGTAGAGAGCAACGTTGTCACATACTTCGGGAATAGCACCGGTAGTGGTGGTAACAATGGGTAAACCACAGGCCATCGCTTCGACCAGTACCATGCCATAC
Organism: uncultured Pseudomonadales bacterium; assembly: GCA_964357975.1. Classification (GTDB taxonomy): domain Bacteria; phylum Patescibacteriota; class Microgenomatia; order UBA1400; family MFAQ01; genus UBA10133. The sequence goes on along the minus strand of CAYHNG010000014.1, from coordinate 11,782 downwards.
TGTTCTTCCCAGGTTTCGGAGGAACGACTAGGAAGGCAAAAGATATCCGCATGATGGTATTCCCTAATCATCTGACCATATGACACTTGCTTGACATGAATATTTTTGAATCCGAATAGGTCGGTTTTCAGGGGTCCATTGCCGACGAAGGTAAGATGGATATTTTTATGCTTCCGGGAAAGCAACAAAAAGGCCTCCAGTAGGTCTTCGACTCCTTTTTCGGGAACCAGTCTGGCAACACAGAGAATATGGAGGTCTCGTTTGGATCTTTTCGTTCGGCGTGGAGAAAATTTTTTTAAATCCAGCCCAACGTTAATCACGGAAATTTTTTCGGAACGAACCCCTTCCTTAAGCAAAGCTTTTTTAGCCAGTTCGGTTACGGCAATAAAGTGATCAATGTTTTCTCTGGCTATTTTCTTGTATTGGAGTCTGCCCCGAATTCCTTCGTTGTTGTGAGGAATTGTTTCCCAGACCGTACTGACAATTTTTTTGACCAGTCCCCTCCTCTTCGCCATGATGGCTTGGTGGGTGTAGCCGTAGTACGTTTCGGCCACATGGACAATGTCGGCGCCTTTAATAACTTTTTCTAACCCGAAGAGCCGGTGCGCGTCGGTAAATAGTCGATTCAGGATCGGGTATTTGAAGGGGATGTTAGGAATATCGGTGGGAGACCAGAGTTTTATCAGTGGCAGATCTATTTTGTCCGAAATCGGATGCTTTGAAGAGATCGCTTTCAGATCGTGCAACTCCTTTAGTGGAGTGTAGTTCTGTAACTCAAAGGGATTCAAAAACGCCCCACGAATAATATAAATTTTCATTTGAAGAAAGTGTCTAATTTTTTTAGAGTGATGCTCCAAGACCACTGTTTGATGATATTACTCCTTGCAAACTTCCCCATTTTATTATGGTTCTTGATTGCGAGCACGACTTTTTCCCGATACTCCTTAACATCTCTTTTTGCGAGATAACCAGTCCTTCCAGTTATTATCGTCTCTAAAGGTCCACCTTCGTTTACGGATACCACAGGAGTACCACACGATTGAGATTCAATCGATGAGAGTCCAAAGGGTTCTTTGTGAGCCGAAATACATGTGACCATCGACTTACAATAGAGATTTTTTAATTTATTATCAGTTACTTTGGAAATAATAATCAAGTTAGAACTATTTCCACTTGCATCTCTTATTGTATCTACATATTCTTTTTTGCCTTGTCCGACAAGTACTAGTTTGTATTTTTCAAGCAGTGGCTTGATGGCTTTAACCAGAAACAGCTGATCCTTCACTGTGTTTATGCCACCGACGCAGAGTATCATTTCTTCTTTGTTATTACATGGTTTAAAAAATCCCTCATCAACACCCGGGTACACGATTTCGCACCTTCTCCCATATATCTTTGAGATTACATGTTGGGAAAATCTAGAATTACAAATTACCGTATCTGCTTTTTTTACATTTATTTCGTCGATTACTTTAATCGGAAATCTGAGCATGTTGGCAATCTTCTCTTTCAGGCTAGAGGCATGTATTTTTGAAGGTTCATAAAATTCCCGTTGTGGTTCCTGGCACAAATATATGCTTTTCTTCCTTAAATACCTGAGCAAATAAGGCGATTTTGTAAAATAATCATGATTGACAAAAACTTTATCAAAGTTATCGTTGATGGTTTTTGCTACTGACGCATGAATTCTCGGAAGAACAAAATATATCCATAAATTTCTACACACGAATCCTCTCCATGGTTTAACTTGTATGTGGTTTAAACGGGCTCCCTCTATCTGTTCTGGTTTTAAATCACTTATTACAAATAACGATATTTCGTACTGTTTTGAATATCGGTGAATAATACTCTTAAGCATTCTTAATCCCCCTCCTTCTGGCAAATTGTGAAAAATAGCTAGTTTGTTAGTTCGTTTGATCATTGACTTTTTTGATATAAGTGAAATGATTATTACATGCCTGCAAAGAAGAGATTCGTTTTTGCATTATGCTGTCTCATTTTTTTCTTGTTTCCCTACCATATCTATGCTTTCTTTAGTGATGATTTTACAGGAAATGCGGTAGACAATAGTAAGTGGGATTGGACTCTTAATTCCGGACAGATTACAGTTGAAAACGGAAAAATTGTTCTGACAGGAGCAGTTGGTGGATCACAAATGTTTCCATATTTGTATTCAAAACCGGATATTTTTCCTGAAACTGGGGCTTTTTCGATAGTAATAAATTTTAAATATCTTTCTGTTGGTGGCTACGGAGATGGCATAACAATATCGACGGATAAATATCCTGCGAATGGTGTAGATCCTGGAACTGATATACCTGGGTATATTACATTTTCGGTCTGGCAGAGTGCAGAACTTGGTTTGTACACCCAAAAGGTCATGTGTAATTCTGGGGGCACTGGCTGTAACACGCTCGAATTTTTGAATACTATCCCGGCGCCACATGACTTAAATCCTCACGAAATTAAAATAGTATATTCAAACATCGGTCAGTATTTGTTTTATTATGACGGCTCTAGTACTCCAAACTATATATCTGACATAAATCAAAGGAGACCAAAACTTATTTGGTTTGGAAACTCCGTTGGACCATTGGGCGCTGGAGATTGGTCACCCTTTGAGATTTACAATATAACTGTTAGCGAAATTCCAAGCCAAACCCACAGGAACCCGGTGGTTGTACTCCCTGGATTTGGGGGGAGTTGGGATTTGGGAGCGATACTGTCTGGAACGCCCGGAAATGATTGGAGGGTCCCGGATCAGATTACGGTGTACAAAGGTCTGCTGGATTCATTAAAAAGGAACGGGTATACAGAGGATAAAGATCTTTTTCTGTTTGCCTATGATTGGAGAAAACCTTTAGACGCTTTGGCGGATGATCTAAGAAACTTTATTGTTGCCAATGACCTAACTTACGAGAAAGTTGATTTGATTGGTCACAGTATGGGAGGATTGGTAGCTAGAGCCTACGGCCAAAAATATGGTATTGAAGGAGTTGACAAAATTGTCACTGCCGGATCGCCACATCACGGTCTGGTGGATGCGTATGGGACCTGGGAGGGGGCTGTGTCTTGGGACAACGTCTGGTGGGAGAAGGCCCTGCTCTCGTTGTCTACAGAGGTAAACCGGCGACCGGGTGAACGGAAGATAGATGCTCTGAGGAGACTCTCCCCTTCGATCAAGGATTTGTTGCCCACGAAGAGCTTTTTATATTTAAATAGCTTATTGTCTCCCTGGAGTGATTTAAGACAACAAAATTCCTATTTGAGCAATTTGAATAATAATAGCTCGCAAGTTGATTCGATTTTGATTCCTTTGTGGAGCGGAGATGAACAGACCAGAAGCTCAGTAAAAACCCTCCCCCGAAACAGACTAGACATTTTGAGAGGAATTTGGGAAGACGGACGCCCAATAAACGAAGCGCCATTTAACTTCGCGGTCGGAGACGGCACTGTAACCAAAGACAGTGCTGTTGGACCTTTCGTCGCGAAAGCCAAACAGGGAACAGGAAATCATATAGCGACGATCGCTACCGACCAAAATATCAATAAAATTCTGGAGAGTCTTGGCATGAACGGTGAGGATGCTACCGGAAGTTACACCGATTACCCCTCTGAGGTGTTTATTGCCGCTCTAAGATCACCCGGTAGATTAGAAGTATGCAATCTGTCGCTGGACAAGTGCGACAGCTCATTGGGAATATATGTACCCGACGACAAGCTGTTTATGCTTCCCGGATATAAAGGTGAGAAACTAAGAATTCGCGTGTATGAAGATGGACGGGGTAAGTACAAATTACATCTTGGAAACATCACCGATACCGATGAGTGGTCAGTAATTGATGGGCAGTTGAATAAGAAAGGTCAAATTGATACCTACGAAGTGATCAATGGGCGACCCTTTCCGTTTGACAAAAGACAGTGTATGAAGGGAGGGTGGAGAGAATCTTTATATGTAAAATTTAAAAACGAAGGTTCGTGCGTCAGCTACGTCGAGAAATACATAAACAGACATAGAGATTAAGGTCTAGAGTGTGAGATGATAGGGTGTTTTATGAGCGTAGCCAAAAAAGACCTTCTATATGTCGTGATTGGTTGGATCCTGACAATTTTTAGTGTGGTGATGTTATACCGGCAAGGAGTGACCAGATCCTTTTTTCATCAAGATGATGTTGTGGAGCTGGCGGTGGTGGCCGATTGGCAAGGCTGGTCGACTTTGGGACATATGAACAACGAGCACCTAAACGTCACTTTTTGGCCATTGTTACGGGCTCAATGGTTACTTTTTGGAATTAGCTACCCTCCCTATATGCTCGTAAACGTTTTGCTCCATGTAATAGTGTTGGGTTTGACCTTCTTAATTACCTATCGGCTGACCAAGTCTTTTGTCTGGGCGAGTGCGCCGGTATGGGGCATGGTAATTAACTCCAGCTGGTTTACTGTTGTGTGGTGGATTACAGGACAGATGTTTTTCCTGGCGACGATTTTTGCCCTCCTGTCCTTCTGGTTTAGCTTAAAAATTATTGAAAAACCTAAATCAAAAATATTCGTTCCATTGTTATATGTTTTTTCAATCCTGCCCGGTTTGAGTTGGGGAATTGGTCTAACATGGCCGATCTGGCCGTTTTTGGTCTTCGGATTTGATTATCTGAAGAAGAGAGTTAATCGTATTGGTTACACCTTAATTGCGGCACAGGTAACACTGAGCTTTATTTACTTTTCCTTAGTGGGGAGCAATCTATCGGTGCACACTGATCCAAAAACCTGGTTCGTCAATCCGCCGGCAATAATTTATTTTGTGATGATGGGGCTAAGCAAAACATTGGTGGGCAGATGGCTCTGGCCCGGTGAAAATCTAAGAGCGGGTGTGGTTTTTGCAGTCATAGCATTGGCCATAATGCTGATTTATAGATATGGAAGAAAACTGATAGATAAAAATATTCTGTTCGGGACAATGGTAGCTGTCGGAGGCTTCTTAACTCTGGCTATTCCTCGCTGGCAATTCGGAATTGAACATGCTCTAGCCAACTACTATGCGTATTTTCCCCTACCCTTTCTATTAATAGCGGTGGCGGTTTTTTTGAGTAAGGTTAAGCTGACCGGATTGAAAAAAATATTGGTTCTATCTGTTTTTCTGATTCATATACCCTTATCGTGGATGGGATTCGAAAGCTGGGCCAAAGATTGGGTAGTGCGACCACAACAAACAAGGGCTTACTTTCTCGAACTAGACGCCACTCTTCCCGGACATTGTCTTAACGATAGATTTATCCCCGAATTTATCGTACCGCAAAACATCTGGAGAATTGGATTTTTGTGGCCAATATTCAAGAAAGACTTCAATCCGTTTTGCAATGAACCATACAAATGATTAAGAAAGTATGGCCATATTTGTTGGTCACTTTGGTTTTTGCCTTGGTGCTTAATCTGAGTCGAGCCTCATATTCATTCATCAACACCCATGACGAGGATGACAATATAGTCTCCGGTTTCCTAATGTCCAGGAAGGGACTACAGATGTCCGGAGATATATTTTCCCATCATCTACCCGGAGCGTATCTAATTAGTGAAGTCTTGGATCGAACTTTTCAACCAAGTGGTACGGAGCAAAGCGTGTTTGTTCACCGAACTTTCGTGACGACATGGAACTATGTTTGGGCCATGATTCTTATATCTATTTGGGGTCCACCCTTTTTGTGGCTGATTTTGATAGTGGAACTCCTGAGAGCGAGCTACCTCTTTAGCCTGTTTCAAGCGGAGAATCTGGTGATTTACCCGATGATTTATTTGTTATTAGAGCTAGTAACCGAAAGAAGAAATTATTCACTCTTGTCCGGTTTTTCTACAGGTCTGATTTTTGCTACGCTCTCCCCTCTTTGGCCGCTTATATTTTTAACCTCGTGTCGGTTCCTATGGTCCAACCGGCTGAGACCACGAAGGGTTTTGGTGTGGGTAAGCGGATTTCTTCTTCCGGTAGTCTGGACCTTTTCCCAAATAGATGTTCACGAATTTGTCATCCAGTTTTTTGGCTACAATGTTCTGACTTATGCCCCTCTGCTCATTAACAATCCTGTCAAATATACCCTGAAGGTGTTTCTGGCGCCCGCGTTGTTAATGAAGAATCTATCATTATCTACAAAAATTGTTTTCGCCCAGTTACTCAGTCTGTTCCTTTTTATTTTTGATTTCAGAAAAATTAAGATGCAGACTTTATTGCTGTTTGGATTTTTACTTGGAGTAATTGGTTACAGAAGTGTACCGGGATTAAACGGTGTGCTGGACTTTCACGCCTTACCTTGGTTGGTCTCACTGGGAACATTGTGTTGGTACAAATATTTTTATCTTATCCCTAACGAACAACGGTGGTGGTTGTGGGCATCTATTCTGTTACTACCGGCGATGGTATTTATAATAAATCCGGCCGACATTTTTCCTAGCCGAGAGAGGGCGGGGCATATGGTAATTAGATACGCCGATGATAGTGCTGTGGTGACTTATTTAAGGTCAAATAAGTCAACGGGGGACACTTTGTTCACCTTACCGGCTCACACCTTACTTTATCAACAAACCAGCATCTCCCCCTTTAACAAGTTTCTCTTTTATCTTCCCTGGATGGAAAAATCACCGATTCTATACACAGAATTATTAAACTCGTTTTGTGACCGACTGCCGACCTATATTTTTATTGATAACATTCATTTTCCCTACTCTCCTCCGGCGGAAATAACTAAACTGTTGTCTAATTACCGGGAAGTTACGGTTGCCAAAGGGGAACCCCCGATCTTCATCATGAAAGACAAATAGTAGGTTTATGTCAACGAGGTTTCGTCAATTCCGTTATGACAATATCCAGTATTTGATTGATTCGGGTAATTCTTTCTTCGTTTTGTGGATCTCCGACCTGAAAGTTGAGATCACTTTCAAGGAAAAGAGAGATGCACTCCTGAATATCATGACTCACAATTATCCCATCCTCTACTGCACCCCTTAAGGATAGACATAAACCAATAACATAGGTCATCTGGCACTTGTATTTGGTGAGACTTTCTTCGCCACTAATTAATCTACGTGCAAGAAATTGAGGAATCTCATCCGAATATGCATCTCGATATCTTTGAATTTCGTTTCGATAATATTGGAATAAAGTGCCGTCTCTAACAGCTTCAAAGTATTTCTTGTTTTCAGACGGGATATTCGGGTTATCTTTCAGTACCCGAACAGCCACTTCAGGGGTATATCTAGGCATGAGGAATTCTACCAAATCCTATAGCAATTTACAAGTTTGTGGATCTGACTGGATTCGAACCAGTGGCCTCTGCAATGTGAATGCAGCGCTCTAACCAGCTGAGCTACAGATCCTTCCGCCGACCTTCTTCGGCTTGAATAATTATATCAGTCAAAGTAAACTTAACTGATGTCTTTCTTTCGAAAGTTTGTTCATGTGGTCTATGAATTTGTTGAAGCTTTTGTAATTTCTGCATCGGTTTTTGTGGTTATTTACCTTTTTTTGATGCAACCGCATCAAGTAAAAGGCAGCTCGATGTTCCCCACTTTTAAGGATAAGGAATACCTTCTGACAGATAAGGTTACCTATAAAACAAGGCAACCCATGGATGGGGATGTAATCGTTTTTAAAGCGCCAGTTAATGAAGATTTTGATTTTATTAAAAGAGTAATTGCCACACCCGGCCAAACGGTTATGCTGAAAGACGGAAAAGTTTTCGTAGATGGCCAAATGCTGGACGAGTTCTATCTGCCCAAAGAATACACTACCTCTCCCGGCCAGTTTCTTCACGAAGGTGAAGAGTATACCGTCCAGCCGAATGAGATTATGACTTTTGGTGACAACCGAGACCATTCATCCGATAGCCGAGATTGGGGCCCGGTACCCTACAGAAACATTGTTGGGAAGGTATTTTTTCGATATTGGCCATCAAACGTCGCCGGCTTAGTGATGAACCCGGTTAAAGCCAAAGACGAACCGATAATACCTGAGTAGTATCCTGTTGTTTACATTGGTGATCCTCTACTCTATAATTACGGGGTAAGTTGAAATTCCAAAAGCAAGGAGGTGGAGTCTGTGGCCATCATCAAAAGGTGTATTGTTTGTGAGATGTGCGGCGGCCCAGTAGGGCTGCATGATGCAGTTTGCCCATATTGCGGCTCTGGCCTGGAACTATTGGGAGACGTGCCATACGCCTTGCCTGGCGTCAGAGCAAATGAAAATGCGAAAAACGATGCCGTCTTGGTGAAACGATATGTAGACTCGCTGGAAAGTTTAGGCTATATGCGCCCGATGGACGTGGATGAAATTTTGGATGTACTAAAAGCTCTTAAAGATCATTGTTATCCATATCGGTATTACATCTTGGAAACAATTTCACTGACACTTCACTTCCGTTCTATTTGTATGGACCAAAGCCAGGAAAAGAGAACTACTCATCTAGAAATTATAAAACGACTTGACGCCATTCTTGGTAGTCTGACGACATAGTTGTCGAGATCCACTCCGCTTAATTACAGCGGAGTTTTTTAGTACTCGCGGGAGGAAAGGGGCTCGAAAGGATTGGTGTAGGTATCGGTGGTTTCTGATTCCGGTATATCAACCGGGTCGGTGGAGTGAGATTCCTCGACTTCTCTCGGAATGACAGGTGACTCGATCGGACTCGAGTCCACTAAGGAATCGTGGATTTTTTGAATTTGTTTTTCGGTTTCTTCGGGATTTCCTCTCAAAACTATGTGAATTGCTGTTTCGACTCGGGAGCGTCTCATTTTGACGTGAGCATTTTCACCAATAGATTTCTCTATTTCGCTCGCCATACTATCAATCGATTCGTTGACCGTTTTGGTATTAAAACCATCTTGAGGCTTGGACTTGTGCATGCTTTTCTTAAAGCGGCGCGAAAGCTCTTCGGCCCGTCTGACGGAGCCACCCTCACGGAGAATGATCTTGTATGCCTCAATCATTGATTGAGTATCCGGAATGGCTGCCAAAGCCCTTGCATGGCCTTCAGAGATGACTCCCGAGATTAGGCCATCTTTCAGGGCATCCGGTAACTCCAAAAGACGAAGAGTGTTGCTGACAAAAGCCGGACTTTTCCCGATTCTGAGACAAATATCGGAGTTGCCTAAATTGAATTCTCTGATTAAACGATCAAACGAATTGGCACGATCAATGGGGTTAAGGTCGGTCCGCTGAACATTCTCGACAATAGCCATCTCCAACATGCCCTGAGGTGAAGTTTCGATAATGCGAACAGGAACTTCTTTGAGTCCGGCTAAGCGTGATGCTCTCCAGCGACGTTCACCGGCAATTATCTGGTAACCGGCGGGGGTGTGAGCAACCACTAAGGGCTGAATAATACCGTGTGTTTTTATGGAATCGATTAGTTCGGAGAGAGACTCGGGGGTGATGACACCTCTAGGCTGAAGAGGATTGGGTTGTAAATAGTCTATGGGTAGAATGGCAACCGGTTGATCGTCCATTTACTGTGCAATTACATCAACGTAATTAACACCGCGCAATTTACGGTATTTTACCGTGCCTTCCGTAAGAGCAAACAGGGTGAAATCCCGGCCAAGTTCCGTGTTTAGTCCGGCATGAAAATCAGCCCCTCTTTGTCTGACAATTATTTGTCCGGTTTTAACGGCTTGACTGCCATAAATTTTGACCCCTAGTCTTTTTCCCGCTCTCTGAGCATGTTGCCTGGTTGCTCCACCGGATTTAACGTGTGCCATTTTTGGTTATTAGTTATTGGTTATTAGTTATTGGTTCGTTATTTTTTTTGAAGGATAACGATTTCTCTTCTGACATCCGCATTCGGACGTGAATACAAAATATCACGTTTGAGGAGATTGTAACCCAATTCCAGCTTCCCGTCAATGACTCCGCTCGTCTTATAGATATGCTTTCCGTCGTCAAAGCTTGGAAAAACCATAACGATAAAACCACCCGGTTTGAGAACTCTGAGCCAGTTCTTCAAGCAGCCTAGATATAACTTTTGCAGGCCAGGCACCAAATATCGGATTTGATCCGGTCTTAGGTTTGGCTTCCCTAAAAAGGGCTCAGTGACTATGGCGTCCACTTGGTGAAATTTGTCTGCCAGATGCGTGGCGTCTAGGACTTCAAGCCGTGCTTCAAAACCCAAAAACTGGAGATTAGCTTGAGTTTCTCGAACCTGATTGGTTAGAATGTCTGCTCCGCCCACGGTATATCCCAGTTCAGCCGCCTCGACCAAAACCCTTCCGGAGCCGCAAAAGGGATCCACCAGCAGTTTTCCTTCAGGATCAAGGGGCACCAAATTGACCATGCTTCTGGCGATCTTAGGGGGGAGGATGCCGGCTTTGGCGTTGGCAAAAGGCATATGACGATCTTTTTTAATCCAATGTTCATAGTCATGAACCCAGACCGTCTGCCATACTTCTTCGCCCTTTTGATCAACGAAAAACTCGTCAATCTTGTGCTTTTTTAAAAGGACAGGAGAGAGTCCGAACCGGTCTTTAGGAAGAATAAACCGACCTTTTTGGAGCACTTCCTTGATTTCTTGGTTAATTTTTGGAGAATCGGAAAAACCGTCCAAAAAAGTGACGGAAAAATTCTTGGACTTGATGAAGTCGGCGATTGAGGATGACAACGGAGCAACCCCAGCCAGTTCGCCGGCCAATTTGATACTGCTTCCGAGCTTGGAAACCAGGTTTTGTGCCGAAACAATATCGGCAGATTCAAACAAATAAATATTCGGTTGAACGAGGACGGCACCCTTGATCTGAGCTTCAACTTCGGACTCAGCTAGGGTGTTGCTGGCACCGACGAAAAGAAGGAAGCGCATAGTTGTTAGAGATTGATAGCCTTCACCGTGAAGTGACTTTCCAGCTGTCTGTGACCGGTAACTCGGCGATATCTGGATTTAGCCTTAAACTTGGCGATGCGAATCTTTTCACCTTTTTTGGTGCCCTCCATGACGAGATCAACCGTAGCTTTGTCCAGATACGGCTCACCAATTTTGGTTTTTTCTCCGTCAAAGCCAAGAAGAACTTCCTTGACCTGAAGTGTCTCACCCTCTTTGAGATCAATTTTTTCAGCCACAACTTGGTCGCCTTCTTTAACCAAATACTGTTTTGCGCCGAGTTGAATGACTGCGTATGTAGTTTTGTCTGCCATGTGCGCTATTATATCTCAAAAGGGGTGATTAGATCAAGCTGACGACCAAGTAATCCCACCAAGATGGCAAAACTCAGTAAAGAGCTGCCTCCATAGGAAAATAACGGTAAAGTAATACCCGTTACCGGCATAATTCCCAAATTCATGCCAATATTCACCGTAAACTGAAAGAAAAAGAGGAAAAAGATCGAGAGTAGCAGAAACATCTGCCGGTTATCGTGAAGACGTCTAACCCCATTTAAGCAAAAACGAAAGAGTACGGAATAAGAGAGAATTAAGACCAAGGCCCCTATAAAACCAAACTCTTCGACGTAGGAGGCAAAGATGAAATCGGTGTGTCTTTCCGGAAGAAAGTTCAAGTGAGATTGGGTTCCCAGTCTGACTCCTTTGCCTATAATCTTTCCCGAACCAACAGCGATAGTTGACTGGATAACGTTGTAGCCGGCGCCTTTCGGGTCTGAATAAGGGTTGATAAATGTGGCTATTCTTTGACGCTGATAAGGTTTTAGAATTTTCGATTCCAAGGGCAGAAAAAGGACAGTAAAAATGACTCCCAAGAGAAGCAGCTTATTGATCTGTCTGGAGACAACCAGTAGAGCCAGGGGTAAAAAAATCAGGGCC
>CAYHNG010000013.1:0-28391 GCA_964357975.1 uncultured Pseudomonadales bacterium | reverse complement strand
TGGACATGGCGATGGCGGCGGCGTGCTGGTGCCCCACAATGATATCTTGAATTATCCGTTCCACCAGGCAGTCGTGATCAAAGACCGGCAAAAAAGGGGAGCCTTTGAAGACTATCTGTGTGACGCTGGACATTTGGCCTCCTTATGTTAAAGACCTGTTTTGGGATATTATATACTATTGATCATGGGTTTTGGGCCTATATACTTGATTATTTGCCCGACCTTTGCTGTTATGCATCTTGACTGGAACGCAAATTCACAAATAGGAGCAAACAATGGTCAATTTGAGCATAGAACAGCTGGGTATGGGGTTGATCTTGTCTTTCTTGGCAGTAATGATTGGTTTTTGGGCGGCTACGGTCATGACACTGTTTTGGGCGACAATTTTGGGAATGACAGCAGTGATGATTGTGTTCGCCTGTATGATCTCAAGTTTTAAACGGAACTTGGTCGATGTGGTTATCCTAATGGTGATCATGGTGGTTGGAAGCGTGGCTACTTGGATTGTGGTGAACTGGTTCGTGGGTTTGTTGGCGCCTGTAGCCATTGTCGCGCTGGCCACTGTGTATTCCGATAGGAAAGATAAAGAACAGAAGAAGTAACATTTTGCGAATAAGCCTTTGGGTTTTTACCCGAAGGCTTTTTGTTTTATTGATGGGGTGGGGGGTATATTGGGTGAAAAATGAGGCTGAATTTTTTATGGGATGAAGAATATTTTGTTTATAGGTTGAGAAACTTGACAAGATGTGATATATTTTCCCATAGATAGGGAAATTCCTTACAAATATATGAAAAATCTGCTCAGTCGACTGGTGAATAGACGTAAAAAATCTATCCGCGTGTCGCGAATTAATTCCAGAAATATTAGTGCCACTCAAATTTCTAAAATGGGTCGACTAGGACAAAGCTTGGTGGTGATGAGCAGGTAATTAGATCTCAGATTTCAGATCTCAGGTCTCAGATACCAATATATGAGGGACTTTGAAAAGGGAATTTTAGGCAGAAAAAAAGCAATATCACCGTAGCCTAACTCGAATGACATTGCTTTTCTTTTTCCGGCTATTGACTGGACAGAAGTCTTTAACCACTTACAGATTAACACTGTAAAAAATAACTGTCAACTGTAACAAAAGGCCTCAGAGATGGGAGTGATGACCAGTCGGGCAGGCAGGTCGTCACCCCAACTTTGGGGCTTTTAAGTTATTTACGGAGTTTGTATTTAAGAGTCTGATCAAGAGGAGAAAAAATGGCAGAGAAGTGGAAATCTAAGCGGATCGTGGCATCGAACGGAGATGGTTGCGTGCTTCAGGTAGATGGTAAGTTTGTTAATACCGGTCACACCAGACCGGAGGATATTGATTCGATGTTGAAGCGATACGGAGATGCCGGGTGGAGAGTGGTATCAACCAACACGGTGAAAATTGAAGGTGTTGAGGCGACACAGTATCTATTGGAATGTAGTGCTGGACCTCTTCGAGATTAGCTCCATAGACCTCCTTAACGGGAGGTCTTTTTTTGGATGGTTTTCTTTGACCTGACAACCTGGTGAGAAATAATAAGAAAGATGAGAGAAAGAGGAATTACCGCTAGTCCGATGAACTCGAGGTATTGGGGAAGGTAGACAATGGCGAGGGTTGTTGGTTGTTGGCTATTAGTTTTTGGTTCGGGGAGGATCCAGGAGTTGTACCAGGAATTAGTATTGTAGTGGTCTAGCTTATTGAGCTGTGGATAGCTGAAAAATATTTTTGAGACAAGTAGCCAGGTAGGAAGCCGGAGATCTTTTTCTGATACTTGTACGGCCTTCCAATAGGAAGATTGGGTTTGGTAGAGGTTTATGGTGCGAGGAGTAAGAGTGTTGGTGTCCGGTGCGGGGATGGAGACGGTGTAGAGGAATTCGGCGGGGTGGGTGGTGGAGAGTTCTTGGTTATTAGTTATTGGTTCTGAGTTAACAGAGCGAGGTGTGGGGATGTTGTTGATTGATGGAGAGAGAGAGATGGACTGGAGGAAGTTGAGAGGGATGGGGCGGATGGTAATGGATCTTAGAAGATTTGTAGTGATGCGACTGCCTATGGACTGATTGAAAAGATGTAGAGTGTAGCCAGTGGGTTCCGCCGAATTGGAAATTGGCTGGATGAGTGATTGGGAGAGTTTGGACTTGTTGAGACGCTCGTAAATATCACAGCGATAGGTGGATTGATTTTCTAAACAAACAGTCAGAGGTAGGCCTTTTTGGAAATCGGCGTTGAAGGATAATAAATAATGGAGAGAGTGAGGTGGGTGACGAAGATTCAGATAATCACATTCGATAGCGTCTTGGCTTTGGTAGAGAAACCCGGCTTCAGAGACAAGCTTAACTGTTTTTCCATCATTGTATTGGTCACAGTTGCGGCTTTCCGGAAAGAGACCGTTGCTTTCCGGAACCTGCCGAATATCATAGGCGGTATCGGTAACGGGGATAGAAACCTGTAGATTATTTGATGGATTGTGGATAGTTATCTCTTGACCGGGAATATCTTTAATTTGACCGGTGGTGGAGAAGATCTGACGGTGAACAGAAACACTGATATTCCGGTAAACGATTTCTTGAATAGATTTGGTAGAAGAAGCTTCTAAGATCAAATTTACTTGTTGATATTTACCGGTAGAGTTGGCAAATATTTGAGCCGGTTTGGGGGCAGATCTTGGTTCTAAGGGTTGAGGAATTTCCGAAGAACCAAAGTCTTTATCGGAGATATTCGCATTGGCTGGGGTCAGCGTGGGTGAGGAATAGGTGAATGAAAGAGAAATAAGAGAGCTTATCGGAACAAAAGACAGAGGCGCAGACAGACAACCGACGACGTCAGTACCCAGAAGGGAAACGCTTTCGAGTGTGACAATCTTTTCTATTTTGCGGTTAGGTTTGTGGATATAGCACTGGGAGGGCTCGGCAACGGAGAAACTATTGTTTAAATCGATAACATTATCGGCGGTGGCATCAAAGAGATTGACCGGAAAACGGCGGTTGGTGGGAAGATAAGAGTTGGCCAGAGGCATAAAATCGGTGACATTTGGGATTTCGGCGGGGATTTGAATGGGCCAGAAATTGTGGTCGACCTGCAGGACAAAAGCGGTGAGTGATGGATCGATGGGGATCTCAAGAATGGTAGGTGTAGTAGCTAGATTTATTTGTTGATTGTCCAGGAAAAGAATGGGGCTGATGGGGGTGAGTCGGACGGCCAGATGATTAGAAAGCTTTTGGTATTCAACTTTGACAGGGATAAGCTTTTCGGAGTCGGAGAAGGAGGGGATGGAGAGGGTAGATGAGATGGTGGAGTGAGATCCCTCCACTACGGTCGGGATGACAGAAGAGATGGAGAGGAAGCCGGCTTTTTCGATCCAGTCCGGGTTGGGACGGAGGGAGAGGGAGGAGAAGGGGAAAGTGATCTCAGATTTCAGATCTCGGATGTCAGCTGAGAGGAAGTTTTGGGTGGGTGTGGCAAGTTTGGTTTGGTATAAGAATATTTGGTCGTTGAAGTTTTTGTTTAGGGTGAATTTTGAAGAGGAGGTGAGGAATTTTTCCAGAGTCATATTCCCGAGATCTGTTTTACCGTCCGGAGAGATGACGTGTTTGTCCAAGAGGACCCAGTTAATGGCATATTTGTCGATGATTTTTTCGAACTCCGTTTGGTTATTGGAAAAAATGGCTGAGGAGACTTCTTCATAATATTTTTCGGAAGACCTGTCCCAGACATCAAAGGCCCGATCAAGGATGGGTTGTTTGATGCCGTACCAAAGGAAGCCGGAACCGCGATAACCCCAATCGTAATAGTTCCAGCCCCAGAAAGTGTATTGAGGAAAGTTGGCAATTCTGGTGGCCGAATCTTGAGTATGGAGGTAAGAGAAAAGATCCAGATATTCTTGGGGTAAGGTTAGTCTCATGTTGGAGTCGATGAAGTTGCCCGAAAAGGCTGGGGACATAAACACTACGAGTAAGAGAGAAACGGTAAAGAGAGTGAGAGGATAGGTGAAACGATTATGAAGAAAGGTAAAGAGGTCCAGTAAAAAAACGGTACCAATGGAGAAAAAACAAGCATAGGTAAAGCTGAGTGGAGTAGAAAATTTGGTAAAAGGGGAGCGAAAAAGTTCTCCTGCTAAAGGAAGAGCGGTATTGATGATTAGTCCGCCTCCAAGAAGAAAGAAAAGGCAAGTAACTAAGATGCCAAAGAGACTTTTGGTCCAGCTGAATTTTTTGGTGATGGAATAGTAGCAACCAACAATAACAATAGCGAAGAGTAGGAAACCGATGATGCCGATAAAGGGGATGGCCAGATGAGTACGCCAAACAGACAGTAAGTAGTCAAACTTACCTAACCCGGAAAGATCCAAAAAGTTGAAGAAGAACCCTTTGAGAAGGGCGATGTCCAGGAGATTTCCAAACTGGAGATTCCGAAGGTAGGTTTCCGGAGAGGTAACCAGATTAATTTTGGCTTGAACACCCACCTGTCCATTGGTAATGACAAAAAAGATAACGGGTAGCAACCAAAAAAGGTTGGGAACGGTAATGGAAAATAGAGAAGCGGCGATTTTCTTAAGAGAAGCGATCTTATTTTTTTGAGACAGGAGAGTATCAATAAAAATGGGGATAAGAAGAAGACAAAAAACGACAAAGATAGTTTCGATGTAGAAAGATGGGGAAGAAAAGAACGACAGTAAAAATATAACTATGAGGGAGAAAAAACGAGGTGATTCCAGATAGCCAGTTAGGAAATAGAGCAGAAATGGAAACGCGCCGTAGAAGTAGACAAAGGATTCGAATGGGGTAAAAAATGTCTGCATGGTAGCAAGGTTGAGAAGATAGAACAAACCTCCTAAAAAAGAAGCGGATTGTGATGTCCTAGAGTCTAGCTTGTTTTTGAAGAGACGGTGATACAAAAAAAGGTAGGTGCCGATGGGTCCTAAGACCAAAGGAAAGAAGGTGGAAAGATAGCGGAAGAGGGAAACGGGGAGACCGGGAATGAGAGAAAAAAGATAAAGAACAAAAACACGAGGAAGATCGGCCGCGTGGCCCATACCTCCCAAAAGTCCTAGTGATTGATATTCTTCCCAGACGGAGAAGAGGGCACGTTTGAGATTGATGGCGGGAGCCAGTTCGGAAGATAAATTGTCCCAGCCTATTAAAAAAGTGCCAGGCTCGTAATTGAGAAACGCAAGAGATAGAGTAATGATGAGAAGAAGGATAATGGGCCAGTAACGTCGGAAAGTGACAGGAAGATGCCGGATTTGCCGGAGAGGAAAGCGATGTTTGGCTTTGGTAATATTCTTTGGCACAAATTTAGTTTAGCATTGGTAATGATAAATGAATGCCTGAGTGATAAATTAGAGTATGTCTTCCGATACCGAATTAATTGATTTACAGAAGGACGCGTATCCGGGAATTGTCGGATCGAGAACTGTAGAAACAACCAAAGCAAAAACCCACCTAGCGTTTGTACGAGAGGATTTGTTTCCCAACATGCCTCTAGTAGGATGGAAGGAGGCAATTGCAGGTGTTGGGGAAAAAATTGAGAACTTTCTGGGATTGGTCGCTGCACCATCAAATATTAAAGGCGAAGAGGTTGTCGATACGAAGAAACTTTCTATCTCTTTGCCACATTACGGGAGGGCTGATTTTATTCCGATGGTTTTTGCGGCTGCAGATGGAACAGTATTTTCCGGACTGTACAGAAAAGGAGTGGGCGGTACAAGGAATCTCCTAAAAGGTGACTTTAATGCAGAACTTCATCCAGAAAAGCCCGGCAGGGCTGGATTGTCGTATGGTGATAGATCTCAAGCGGAGAACCAAATGTCGAATGAGCTCCACGAATTGGGTGTGAGAATTCGGCTGCCAATTTTGGGATTGTATGTGGATGAGGTAAAAACAATGGCAGGCGATAAGGGTATTGAAGATTTGGTACGTGAAGGAATTCTAAAGGCAGACTATTTAGAGAAACGGCCGTTGATAGTATTTTATGCCAGAAGAAATCCGTACACCTTTGCCGATGCCGTTGACTATATTAAAGAAGGTGGAAACCCACAGGAGCTATTGCGTAGTCAGGCACAATACTTGAAACAGGAAAATGACGACGAGGCTAAAAGGGTAGCTGACTTAATTGAAAAAGGCGACGAAGGGGCTATGCGTGCTTGGTTTGGCTGGATGGCAAAAACTTTTGGTCAACAGATGGTTCTATGGGCAAAAATCGGATTTATCCATCCATCATTTCATGGACAAAATATGAGTTTGGCTATAGAGACAGGAGACACGGGAGATCTGGTAGATAAGTTTAAGCTAATACCGATATTGGATGTGAAGGATGAAAAAACACTGGTGGATTTTGCCGATCAAGGTTTTTCGGCCTTATATTTTCTGAACGGTTTGTTGAAAGATATGGGTGAAGAAAAACTGGAGAAGGACGTGATTGAAAACTTCGTGATGGGAATGATGGAACCGGAGGATGAATCAAGAGAAGTCTTGGTTGGGCAAATGCTAAAAATGTTGAAAGAAAATGGTGGTGACGACGAGTACCTGACAAAATGTCTTGAAGGAAAATTGTAAAGCAACTGGTGAGAGATTTTCAATAGAGAGACTGTTGAATAACACCTTTCACAACGTCATTTCGACCGAAGTGGAGAAATCTTATACCAATCATTGAAGCTGGAGTGAGATCCCTCGACTGCGCTCGGGATGACACGGGTGAGTTATTCAGCAGTTTCAATAGAACGATTGGGCAACCTGTGTCTGATATATTAAATGTATGGAAAATAAAGTAAAAGTGGAGATAGAAATTGGGGGAGTGGAAAATTTGGAGGATGCTTTGCGCGTCTCCAGAATAGTGTTTGAACCGACACCAGCGGAAGAGGAAAAATATCACAAAAAAGAAGATTGGGAAAGAAAGATCAGGGAGGGTGGCTTGTTGGTAATTGGGAAGGTAGATGGGAAAGTCGCCGGCTTCATTGTGGCTTACAAAACAGCCGATGAAGTAATGCATATCTGGAATGCTGGGGTTTTGAGCGAATACAGAAAATTAGGAATTTTTTCGAACATGTTTGAAGAACTATCGGTGAAGTGCAAACAGGATGGAATCAAGAAGTTGACGCTTCATACGATAGAGAAGAAATTCCCTGAAATGTATCGACTGGTGATTAACAAGGGCTTCGTGGAATTTGAGAAAGAATGGATTGAAGACGAGAAGGTGGGAAAAGTGGAGAAGAGTAAGTTTGAGTTGGGTTTGGTGTAGGATCCGCCAGAGGCGTATTGTGTCCCTCAACAGATCGGGATCTATAGAAGTACACAAAAAAGACCCCGCGAACGAGGTCTTGGTGAACTACTTGTTTTTCAATTTGGCTTGTTTGGCTTCCCAGCGACGCTGGGTGTTGGTCTTCTTGCGGTTGGGGTCCTTCGGCTGAATTGGTTTGACAGTCTTAGTGGCTTTTGGTGCCGAAGTGGCCTGAAGTTTCTCTAAGAAGGCAGGGAGTTTTCGGGGATTGGAGATCATGCTCAAACTGCCGAAAAAGGACATAATGCCGTAGTTTACAGCAAACGGTAAACCCCAAAGGTGGGTGGGGGCGATGAAAGCGAGGAGTGAAAGGCTGATAATCATCGTCAGAGACCCAACGAGTCGCTGTTCAAGTGGAACCTTGAAGAACTTTTCGCGGATATTCGGCGATTGCCAGACCAGAATAGCCAGGACAAAGAGCATAGGAATTAGGTTGATTCCGCCATTCAAGAGAAATGCTGGAATTGTGAAGGGAAGTCCGACCAGAGCTACCAGTAGTCGAAGGAGCCAATGAGGTAGGTTGATTAGATGGCGATTTGTTGTGTCTTTCAAGATATGCCTCCAATTTAAGGAACTAGGATTCGAATCAGATTGATGTGGAATGATAGCACGTTATAGGGTGTAAGTCAACCAGCTTAAGCTGAGATGCCACGCAGACGCTTGTGGAGTGGGTAGATGAACTTATGAGGAAGAATAAGGATGGGCTTAAAGTCAAACTATATGGGTCCTTAATGGATAGTTGGGAATAAGGAAAGATATCTTGATCCTTGATGGTTAAAGTTTCTTTCAGCGGACATGTGTTGGGAAGTTGATTCCAGTCGGCGGAGTAACTTCTTATTGGACAAAGCTAGAGTGATCGCTTGGCGAATCGAGAAAGTATCGTTTTTGAAGGTATGTGGGGAGTAGTTACTGAGCTCTTGGGAGACCAGAAAGGGTTTCTTGTGGGCGATGGCGAGCGATAGCGGACCAGAAGCACTCATAAAAGTGCGATAAGGGAAGACGACCAGATCCGCGGCAGAGTAGTAAGTTTTGACTCGAGTATCCGGGACAAAACCGGTGTGAATGATATTAGGGTTGTTATCGATGGACTTGTAGAGGTTATGGTAAAAATGTTTGTAGTGGTGTTTTTGACCTTGTGTAGGACTTTCGCCTCCAGCCAGAATAAGTCTGACACGCCGGTTGCCGACTTTCAAAGTTTTCTTGAGGGCTTTGACAATGATGTCGGAACCTTTGTAGTGTGATAAGTAACCAAAACAGAGAACGTAAAGATGCTCCGAGTCCAAATTAAGCCTTTTTTGAGCCACTTTTTTGTCGATCGTCTTTTTGGGAAATAGACCGTGAGGAATGGAGATGGCTTTTCGGCTGGAAGTCATGAGATTAAAGCGATCGGCCAGGCTCGGTTCGAGTGTGACAACTTTTCGGGAAGCATAACCGAGTAACCGGAAATAGTGAATCAAAAGCCGATTGAAGATGGGAAGATGCTTCTTTTTATCGATGCCGGTGTGAACAGCTATTTCTCTAAGATCCGAAACCACTTGGTGGACGACGGTGACAATATTTTTGCCGAAAAGCTTGAGTAAGGCCATAAAAAGAGGTAAGAAGCCGGTGGTCAGGAGGTCGCCGTAGGCGGCAAATTCAAAGCCAAAAAGAATATTTTTGACCCGGTGAAACTTGAATAGAGCTTTAGTCAACTGAGGGTAAAGCTTAAAGAGGGTACGGTCCCAACAACGGACAACCAGAATCTCTTTTTCCAGGTAGACTTCTTTTTGATCGGTAATGTTGGCGAGAACGATGATCTTGAGTTGGGGATTGGCCTTTTTGATGGCCAAGAGACTATTTTTGGTATAGGTGGCAAGACCACCACCAGTGTGGGTGGTTTTGTGATCAGGGTAGGTAGAAATTACAAGGAGACTGTGAGGACGGTTGAAAGACTTTAATTGGGATTTGGTGAGGTTCATGTAACTTATAATATAGCATATTAGGTCTGGTAAGTCAAGAAAAAGCCCCGCGCACAATGTGCACGGGGCAAGTTGGAAGTTTGGGAAACTACTTCCAGGAGTTTTCGATGGCCGGCTGGCCGGGGATGGCTGCCGAGACGGAGGCGTTGTCCATCTTCGGGTCGAACAGGTAAAAATGGCTACCTGTCGGGTAGAAGAAGGAGTCAATCGCGTTGTGGTAGCGGATGGCCGTTTGGCCGCCCGGGAACACGATCACAAAGTCGCACCCAACTTTGCCGGGAGCACCCACGAAACCACCAGCGGTCGGGACCCCGGCGGGGTCGGACAGCGAGGGGGTCGCGAAGGGGCAGACGGGAGCGGCCACATCCTCGACGGTCGGGGACCAGGCGGGTTTCTGGCCGTCGGCATAATTGTAGGTGCCGAAGGGGGTGACGATCTGGTAGGGTTTGGACAGCTTCTGGGCTGTCTGATCCTGATACTTTTTATCCGCAAACTCGAAGACGAGCGTGTGGATGACTTCAGGGGTCAAACCAGTGGCGACACCGCAGTCCCAGACGTTGGCCTGGTCGGCGAACACCGTTCCGGTCAGCACCATTACGGTGTGTAGAGGGTCCGTGCCGGTGATGACGCCTTCGAACACAATCAAGTGGCCCGCCGGGAAGATCCCGTTGGTTCGATCGATCATGTAGGCGTCGCCGTAGGTGAAGAGCTTACGCCATTCGGCGTTGACCGGTGCGCAACCCGGGATGCCAACGGTGGTGAAGTGGTTCTCGGCCAAGTCGTGGCCAAAGAACTGTTGGATAACTTCCAACGGACTCAGCCCTTCTTCAACCGGAGCTTTGGTTTTCTCCTCCTCAACGGGCAGGGCGGTTTGCTCAGACTGCGGTGCTGATGGCACCGAGCTATTGGTGATCTGGGCCAGGTTGTTCGAGAAGAGCAGGATGGCCAGAACAACGACCAGGAACGTAGCGACGGCTGCGGCCAGGCCAATGAGAAGGCTGTTACGATTGTACGCACCGATGGCCAGAACAATGGCCGCTACGACAATGGCGGCGAGCGTGAGGTAAATAATCGACATGTTTTCTCCTTCAGAGATGGGGTTCCCCGTTGGATGGGGTAGCGGAATTGAATTTCAACGTACAAGTAGACTTGAATTCTACTCTTTTCTCTCCTGAGTTAGGCAGAAGAGAAAAGGTAAAGTTCAATTATTGTAGCTTACTTCTTGAGAGTTTTGGCTTTGATAAAGGCGGCTAAACCGGCGAAATAAGAAAGACCGGCAAAGTTAAAGAAGATGGCGTCGGCGGCACCGGTGTCGACCACAACGTGTTCGGTACAGGTGTTGGCTTGGCCATAAACCGGAGTACAGACGATGGTTTTGGTTATTTTGGTGACTGTATTGGATGAGTCTGTTTTTAGACCACCTTTGGTGCCGGAGTTGCCTTCGGTGACGGTTGGCAGCGTAGAAATAACACCTTCAAGAGACTTGGTGGGTGTAGGGGTAAGTGCGGGGGTGGAGGTGACGGAAGGCTTGGGAGTGGCTAGAGGGGTGAGTTTTGGTGTAGTGGTGGGGGTGATGATTGAGCCTTCGAGCTCGTTGGCCGGAATGCCAAAACGGTTCTCCTCGCGTTTGACGATACTACGCTTGGAAAGCGAATAGGTTATAGCCCCAGTGAGAACCAGGATAATGAGGATGATAGGTAAGAGTGATTTCATGAGGAGTAGTGTACCACCGAATAGGCGATTTGTCAACTAATATGGGATAGATTAATAAACAAAACCCCACCTGTTGGTGGGGTATTGTGGTTAGTTAAGGGAGTATCAAGACAGGCGTACCAACAGGTGCCCAATTAAAAAGCCATTCGGCATCTTCGACGCTCATGTTCACACAGCCATGACTCCCGGGGTGGCCCAGATTGTGATTCCAGGGCGCGCCGTGTAAGGCATAGCCCTGATAAAAGTACATCGTCCAAGGGACATTCGGGATACTGTAACCCGGTCCGGACATGGGGGTAGATTCGTACTTGACGTAGATCTCGTAATTGCCGGTAACAGTAGGGTAGGCCGCCATTCCGGTAGCCACAATGAACTCCGGGTGAGCCAAGACGCCGTTTTCGAAAGCGTAAGCCCGCTGGGTGGAGAGGATAACGATGATCTGTTTGCCAACCAAGACGGTGGGTTCCGGAGCAATGATGGGTGTCGAGCCGATGTAGAGCTCCTGACCGGCATAGATCAGATTAATGTCTGTGATGTGATTGGCCAAAGCCAGGTCTTCGACACTTAGTCCAAGCTTTGAGGCTATTTCCCCTAGAGTTTCTCCCTTAAGAACTGTATAAAACTGGGGATCTGGAGGGGACTGAGGTGTGAGAGTGGCAGGCACTGGGGAGGGAGTAATTGCCTGTGTTGGTGTGGTGGAGGCGGTTGTAGTAGAGGGAATGATGGTCTGGGTGGCTGTGGGTACGACGGGTGGGGCAACGTATTTGGGCTTAGAGGAAGGCAGAAAGAACTGGAAGTAGAGAATGGCCAAAAGAATGGTGATAGTGAACGAAGTTTTGAAGTGGCGGTTCACAAGACCTCCATGAAATTTAATGAGCGTAGGTGTTTCATATAATACAGCAAGAATAAGCAGAAAAACCACAAAAAATGCCGGGTGTCCGGCATAAGAAAGTTCAGTTGGAGATTTTGACGTCTTTGAAGAGGTCTTGGGTAAGGGCCTCCGACTTCACCTTTTGACCTTCGCCGACAAGCAGGACATAAAGGCCGAAAAGGCTCCAAACCGGGAGAACAAAGAGAAAATCAAAGACACCAATGGTATAGAGAATAAACAACAAAGAAGTGGTGGCGTAAAGGAAATAAGTAAAAATGTTTGCAGCTAAAGCAAGGAAAGTTAGAGTGTAGAAGATCTTTTTTAGGGTGCGGGAACTCAAAATAGCCTCCGTAAAGTTAAGTTGGCGTATTATCGGATAATTTGACGGTGCTGTCAAGCCGGAGGAACGAAAATGTTGACTTTTGGGGAAATTATCTGGATACTGAAATAAGGTTTGTATTTATAAAATATTCAAAAAACATGTCGGAACTAGGAACAAGAATTGCAGAAGTGGGGGCAGCTGCTCAAGCAAAAGAAACCACCAGACAACAAGCCCGCGCGGAAGCGGCCCGCCAAAGAGAGGTCGCTCGCCAGGAGGCGGCAAAGCAACGACAGGAGAAGTGGACTAAACTGGTGGCTGGGGTTAAAGACAAAGTACAACAGTTTAAAGATTGGGATAAACAGGCGGGTGCCGACATCCGAAAAGTAGTGGATATGACGCCAGGTGTTGTGGGCGCTGTGGCCTTGACTGTACAAGAAAAAGCAGTTGAAGCTCGAAATGTGGCCTTTGATACGGCCACTGCAGTGACAGAGGCGGGGAGGGCGGCCGGACAAGCCGTAGGTGAGGCGGTAGTGGGTGCGGCCGTTTCTGTAAGCGAAGGCGCTGCAAGAATGGGGAGAGGTATGGTGCGTGGAGCCGAGATTGGAGTGGGGGTGGTAGTATTGGCAGGACTTGAGGCGGCTAATTTTGTGGTAGATAGAATTGATGATGCAAGAGATCTGGGAGAAAGTATCTCGGTATTGGTTTCCGAGACCGGCCGTGATATTCAGCGGAAGGCTGAAGTCATGAAGCAAAGCGCGGAATTGGCTTTTAGGGGAGCGGTTGATACTGTAAAGGCGAAGTTTGGCGAAAAAAGACAACAGATAACATCGGCATACGAAAGTACAAAGGCTGAAGTAACCGGTAGAGTAGCGCGAGGTAAACAACGGGTGGTCCAATTCCATGAGGATGATAAAGATCGATTGCACGATGCGATTGCGGGACTTCACGGCTTGGAGCATCGGGTGGTGGCTGGAGTAGCCGGTTTCGCGACTAGAGTGGCGGAGATGGCCGCATCATTAGACGATACGGTTTTGGAGAAAAGACAACAACAACTAAATTTAAAATCGATCCGCGTTGACGTTGAAGAGGCTATGGAAAGAGCAAGTCGTTAATAACCAATAATTATAAAGAACATGGATATAAAGAAACTTCAAGAAATCATCGACAAGTCTGATCTGTCTGAGCCTGCTAAAGAGCTGATACAAGACTTGATGCCAGAAGCAGACAAGCCAGAAATACAAGCCGAGATTTTGAAAACAATTGATTATGAAATTAAGATGTACGGTTTGGCGGCCGATGAGGCTGAGGCGATAGTAGACCAGTTGAGAGCGGCGGAAATAAGAATCGATGCGGCGGATAAAATTGAAGATGAGGAACTGAAAGAGCTAAGTGAGAAGTATGAGGACAAAATGGCCGAGGCGGAGAACGAGATGAAGAAGAGCTTGCAGTACAAAGATAATTTGATCAAGGAACTGTCCCAAGAAGAGGCGGGTGACACGGTATCGGCACCAACGGAGGCGGTTGCTCCTCAGGCGCAAGCGCCAGTTGCACCAGTTGATCCTGTGGCTCCAACGATACAGGCAACACAGCCGGTACAGAATCCCGGATATGGGGGTCAGCAATATAACGCTGCTCCACAACCGGCAGCTTTTCCAACTGCTCCGGTAATGGAACAGGTATAACACATCAAACTTAGTTTTGAGTCAAAAAATAACCGTCTCTTTAGAGACGGTCGGGGTTAGTGGGTTTTTCTTTGTTCTCGTTACGGTCCCATATGTCTGGGGCGGAACCTCGTTGGGTGGATGTAGAGTGCCCTCGAATGGCCTTATCCTTTAGATAGAGTGTGATCAGACCAAAAAAGATTCCAAGTACGGTCAAAATCAAGGCAGTTACAAAGACTGCTGTGTTGAATCGCAGAACATACAGGATAATTGCCAATACAATGCAGACTAGGGCGGCGGCAAGAGAATGAAAAATATTGAGTTTCTTCATGATGACTCTCCTCGTGTGAATGTTCGACTAGGAAGGAAGTATAGCATCTTGTGCTTGTTTTGTCAAGTTATAGGGTTATCGAACGCGGTTGACTACGGGGACTTGAGTGGGTCGAAATGACGGAGTGGGGGGGTGGTGACGATGGCTCGAGATTGACTTTTGGCCCCGCCTGTGGTATACTATGGGTTATCGTAGGTGTAACAACCCACACATTCTTTTCAAAGTTGGAGGCCTGAATGAGAAAGTATGCCACGATTTTGCTACTGGCGATGATTTTTGTAATTGGGTTATTGTGTGTTTTTTACATAGGGGGCACGGTTGTAAAGGGGGTGGACGGGTATGTTCCAGATCAAAACAAGAGTATTGCGTGCGAAGTGCTTGGGGTTTGCCCAAGTCCCTAGCCCATCTTCTCCGTAGGTTTTTTCCCTAGCCTCACATGAGGTTGGGGAGATTTTTTTGTTTAGAAAAGAAAAACACCCCGATAAGGGGTGTGTGGGGTGGTTATTCTTTGTGATTCAGCTTTTCTTTTTCCTGGAGACAGTACGCTTTGAGGGCGTCAAACTTCTGGTTTAACTTCCAGTCGATCTCTTGTCTCTCATATACTTCGGCTGTGAGGGCGGCGTTAAAGCCCACTAACATGGAAATAATTGTCGGAATCAGTCCGATAAGGAAGTACATTCCGGGGAGAAAAATTTGGCCAACGGTAACTAGACTGAAGATCAGAGTTGCAAGGCCGGAAAGACTACTAGTTCTGCGTAAACGATTGATCCTGTCAGAATAAGGTGAGTTCATGTTTCCTCCGAATGTAAGGGTGCGAGCTGAGCTGGATTATAACCTATCTGAGGCCAAAATTGACTATAGGAGACTATATCGGTAGAATACGCCTAGTAATTCCTTTGACAATTGAGTAAGAGTGGAGGTGGTATGAATCTGTCGACTTTGTTTGCCGATCCGATGCAGTTCTATACGATGGTATTTATCGTGATTATTGTCGTTTTTACGATCATCATGTTCCGCAGCGGCAAAGCGTCCGCAAAAGCGATGGGCATGGTCTTTGCGATCAGTGTCTTGCTGACGGCCGCCTTGTTTACTTTGTTCAATCCCGGTTACGGACAAGTGGTGCTATTTTATTTGGCCGTTGGCGTAATTGGGATCGGACTGGTCTTCTTAAGTAAGACCTGGAGCCGCTTGGCGGCCAGTGTGCTGGTAGGACTAGGCCTCCTGGCGATGTATATTTTTAGCTATAGGCCTGAGCTGGGGATCTGGTTTGTCGCCATTGTGGTCGGGGCAGTGGTCTTGATTGGCCTGATGGGGGTGAAGATTTATGGAATGAGCAAGGGCTATGGACACCGAAAACCAGACGTGGTGACCATGACAATGACCGATCCCCGGTCGGGACGAGTATTAACGGCGACCGCAAAAAGAGGGGCCTTTACTGGACCGACCGCCAATGACCAGCCGCGTGATGCACCCTTGCTGGAAACCTTTGTCGCAGATGCGGTGGCTCTGTTCCCTGACACACAGGAACGTGCCAAGTTTTTGGTTTCCCAACCGGATGTGCAGCAACTGATGCCCTTCGTGGATGGCGAAACCAATAAAGAAGTGTTGTTACTTCAGAGTGGTAAGAGAGCCGCTCGAAGGAAATGACAGTACAGACGAAATAAAATAATCCCCCCTCACTACGAGGGGGGATTTTATTGGCTAGTTAACCCGGTTGGCATAGACAAAGAAACGAACCGGAGAGTTCCACAATTGGCACGTATACAGGATCAGTTTCGCATTATAAGAGCTTGCTCGATTTTTCAAGATAACCATGTTATCTTGCTGAAAAATCTTGCGCTTCCTCTTATACTGAAACACCCATAATTACTGCGTCATTATGGGGTTGGTATAGTCGTATTTAATCGTCAATTGCTGCGATTCGCATAAACAAAGAAACGGAGGGGTGAATTCCAGAGTTGGCAGGTGTACAGGATAAGTTTCGCATTATAGTCGGTGATCGCTGTGCCTGTTTCGGTGGAGTACACTTTGTATTCATACTGGCGCTGTTCCCAAATTATCTTAACTGTATCACCGACTTTGAGCTGGGGAAGATTGTAAAAAGAGTTTAGTTTTCGAAAAGAAGCCGACCATTCCAGATAGCCCCAACGATGAGCGGCGATGATGATGGGCTGAAGATTTTCCGGGGGAGTGCCGAAGTCGGGGACACGCCAGATGCCTGTTTTGAGAATAGCCTCGACATCCTCACCTTCGTGAATCTCTCCCCGGACTCCGATTTTGTCAATGATTAGGCCATTTTCTTCGGGTAGGGAGGGGTCGACGTCGGGGAGTTCCGGGTTATTAGTTATTGGTTCTTGGATTGGTGGGGGGGAAACGGATGGTGTGGGAGTCAAGTTCGGTTGCGTAATCGTTTCCTGTGCCTGGATGGCGGTAGAAGCGATCGTGGAGGCGAGCAGGTTTGAGGCTTGGGGTTGAAGACGGTAATAGATGTGGGGCCAGGAGGGGAGCAGGGCGAAAATGAGGGTAAACGTCCAGAAAAGGACGCCGATAGAAACATAGAGTCGTTTTTGGGAGGACATAGATTAATTCTATCAAGAACTCGAGGAATCAAGAACCAAAGAACGAAAGGGATATATCTGAGGTGCTGTTTGATAGATTGATGTGGTGTGTGGAACCTATAACGTGTACTTGACAAACTATAGCTATGGGTGTTATACTACCCATCAGTTTGATACACTTTTGAGTCAGTTAAAGGTGAAATGGGTTTGGTTTGCAGTGCCACTTTAAAACCGGCGCTGCGGCTAAAGCCTTACGCGTTTCACCCTTGATTGACTTAACTGTTCGAACTAAACCCCCTTTCCGTCGATTCTAAAAGATCCTCGAAATACAGAGGACATACGTTACGTATTTATCCAGACAGGAGGCTTGACTAAGCATTTTGCCAAGAGGTAAGACAGCATAGTCACAATATTACTTGACAGAGGATGGATGAGATGTAGAATTAGTTTGTTGGATGAGATTTCACCTTTTTTGTTTCACCTAATTTAATCAATTACCCCCCTTATTTTCCATATGGCCACAAAAGCCAAGACAGTTGTTAGTAAGTCGAAAGACAAAGTAATAAAAGTAATTCCCAAACTGGAAGAGATAGACACTGCTCCAAAAACAAAGGAGGTAGTTTCTGTGCCTGAAGAGGTAACTGAACCAGTTCAAGAAGTGGTGGTGTCAGAGCCTGCAAAAATAGAGGTAGAAGAGAAGAAACCTTATGTTGTGCCCCCTTCACCGAATGCTTCTTCTTTACCCCCCAGAACTTTTGTGCGCGCACCACTTGCTCCCAGAGTGCCATTTCAGCCAAGATTTGCTCCGATACGTCCAGGCTTCCAGAGAGCAGCACCCGAACCGGTAATCACCGAAGAAGTTAGTGGCATATTGGAAATGACCGGAACCGACGGCAGAGGAATATTGCGTCACGGATTCCGATCTGGCGAAGACGATGTTTTGGTTCCATCAATGGTGAGTAGATTATCTAAGCTGAGAGCAGGAGATGTGGTGACAGGACTAGCTCGCCGACCCAAAGAAACTGAGCCTTATTGGACCATGATTCAAATTACAAAAGTGAATGGTGAAGAGCCAGCCAAGATGTTTGACCGGTTTAGGTTTGAAAAAGGAACGCCAATCTATCCTTTTGAAAAATTAAAATTGGAAACCGGCAAAGAAATATTATCGACACGACTGATTGATTTGTGTGCACCTATTGGTAGAGGACAGAGAGGTTTGATTGTGTCTCCTCCGAAAGCAGGAAAAACAACGGTGATAAAAGAAATTGCCAGTGGAATAGCCACAAATTACCCAGAAATACATTTGATGGCCGTGCTAGTGGGAGAACGACCGGAAGAAGTAACCGACATTAGCCGACATATTTTGGCCGTGACTAAAGATAGTGCGATGCCCGGTGAAACAGCCGCCAGTAACTTTGATGAAAAAGCAGAAGAGCAAACTCGAGTCGCCGAGATGGCCCTCGAAAGAGCCAAGCGTCTCGTAGAAATGGGTAAAGATGTAGTCATTTTGTTGGACTCAATTACTCGTCTGGCCCGAGCATATAACTTGGCGATTCCTACTTCCGGGAGAACCCTTTCGGGAGGATTTGACCCCGCCGCTTTGTATCCGCCTAAGAAATTCTTTGGAGCTGCCCGTAAGATCGAGGGTGGTGGAAGTCTGACGATTATCGGAACAGCCTTGACCGATACCGGAAGCAGAATGGATGACTTGGTTTACGAAGAGTTTAAGGGAACCGGCAATATGGAACTACATTTGGATCGACGCTTGGCCGAAAGAAGAATTTATCCGGCGATTGATGTAATGAGATCGGGTACCCGAAGAGATGATTTACTGTTCGACTCAATGGAATACCAAAGTATCATCCTCATGCGCCGAATGCTCGACATGCTCGGTGACAATGAGAGGACTGAAGTGCTGATCGGGAGACTGGCCAGAACAAAGAGCAACAAAGAATTTTTGGCGAGTTTGAAGGACGGAGGATAGTCCGCCAGAGGCGGATCGAGTACGAAAAAACCGCCCTCGAAAGAGGGCGGCTGGTGAGTTAGGTTATTGAACTTGAGGAGTGGTGACGATCTCGATAGTCGGATCGGTATTGGCCGCGACAGCAATCATGACCTGTTCGAATTCCTTTTCGGTACAACCCTTGTTGATCAGGTGAATGATACCGTCATCAATGGTGAGTGCTACTCGGTTAAAAGAACCTTCAGGGACGAAGCAGCGAACTCCGTGCTGGGTGTTCGGATAGAGGAAAGTCGACACCTGCCAGTTGGGGAGGGCGACCTTCAGTTTTTCGGCTATTTCGTTATCAAGGGGGAAGGGGTGTGGCATGAGTGGCTCCTAGAGTACTTTGACAGGTAGGTCTGTACAAGCGATGGTCGCGACACGGATTTCCTCGAGGTAGTGGGGATGAAGCCCGTGATTTTTGATGACGATCCGGGCAGCGCTGAAGTAAACCAGAGCGTAGGCCGGATTTGAAATACGACTGCGGAAGATCTTGGTAGCCGAGCCGTATTGGGGTTCAACTTTCAGGTCCCTCTTGCCGCTGCAGTGGAACCAGCGGTTGCGGGGAAGCATTTTGATGAGCTCACGATTGAAGATCACAAGAGGCGAAGGTTGGGGCATGGGTGACTCCTAAAGGATTTCGACGCCCAGATCGGTGCTCGCCTGAACGGCGGTAACGATCTGGTCGAAGTATTTGGATTTGAAACCGTGATTGCGAATGACGATTTTGTCTGAACCCGGATAGACCATCGCATGGGCCTGGTTGGGGGAGTTGGACAAGGAAACTTTGACACCTTGTCCGTATTCGTGGTCGGTGTCGCCGCATGCAATACACCAAGTTGACAAGGGAAGGTGGGTGGAAAGAAGTTTCTTGAAGGCTGAGATCTCTTCGGTCATCGATTCTCCTTTGGTATTGGTAAAGTCCTGGCTAGTTACAGCCCTATAATACCAGACAGAAAATGACGAGTCAATAACCCTATTGACAAACGGCCTATATAGAGAATAAAATACTCTCTGATAGTTCGGGAAATCCCAAAAAACCCGAACGGAACTCTGACAAATGAAGGAGAGAAACATGAAAGAAGATCATCAGACATTTATCGAATTATTGAAAGGTCTTATCTTTGAACCGATCGAGGATTCGATTCCTCTGGAACGGCGTTTGGCCGCAAACCGCACCGTACAAGGTCGTAAGTTGCGCCTGATGGCCGACTCTGCCACCTCCGTCGGTGAAATGGCCAATGAAATGTCCGATTCACTCGGTCAGGAAAAAGCTGTTTTGGCGATCCTGCTCGACAAAGCCACAAAGCGCCGCAAGGCAGTGGGATCGGCTGATGAAGCCGCCAAAGACGCTGAATACGTCCGCTTGTGCGGCGAGATCGCCGAGAGCCGCAAGAATATTGACGAGCTCGAAGACATGGTCAATGATTCCTTCGCCGACAAGGCTGAAGCGATCAAGATGATCAACGAGCAGTCCGACAACTTCGCCCGCCTGGCTCGCCAGGATGCTTCACTCGTTCGCCGCGACAAGATGATTGGCCTGCGTGAAGAGCAGCAATCAATGCGCGAGAACATCCTCAAGGTCTTCCCGGAAGATCAGAGCAATGTCCGTGAGCGTGCGTCCAAGAAGTTGGACAAGCGCGAACGTCGATTGAGTGCCCGCGAGGACGTCATCGACGCCATGTGGCAACATCAGTCCGCCGGGAAACCGGAAGAAGTGGCTCCCGATGCAGCCGGCGTGATGGCCGAGATCGAGAAGTCCCTCAAGTAAGAATTGGCAATCAGAGGCCAGCCATTGGCTGGCCTCTATTCATAACATACGAGGAGAAAAAAGTGAAACTGAAGCCATTTGGTGTTTTCCTGGTGATTTTTTTGTGTATTGGTTTGGGATTCGGGGCGTTCTTTGTGGTCAATTTGATCACTGAGAATCGCACGAGTACCCAACAGCCGTCGATTCAGCCGACAGCAGTTACGAACCTGCCGACAAGCATCCCCGGCCAACTTCCTCAGTCTGGTGTCAACCCGACAGCCATGCCAAACGATCCCGGCCAGCCGGCGCAACCCGGCCAATCTGTGGTTGGTTATCCGGTTCTGTGCCAACCTGGCTCGAACCTGACACCGCTGACAGTCTATATCGATGACTATGCCGGTTTCTACCCGCTGGTCTACCGAATCATGGCCATGCCGGCCAGTGACAAGTACTGCATCAACTTTATGCCGAAGTGGAGCGGGCCGAACTTTGATCAGAACGGTTACTCTGAGTCTGAGATGGAAGGGAAGCTGCGCTCTGGGGAGGCCGATATCTATTTTGCCTCCAACGGCGCCTTGTCTCTCTGGGATGCGAATAGTGGCGTGGTTGCCTGGTCGACCGACCAGTCCGCCGGCGCCGACTCGATCGTCGCCCGGGATAGCGTTTCCGCGACTGGTTATCCCAACTTCAATGATGCGTTGGGACGTACCGTCCTGACCTCGAAGGGCTCGGCCGATCATTACTTCCTGCTGAAAGCCTTTCAGGCAGTGGGGTTTTTGCCCGGTGATGTAAACATCCAGTTCACTGATACACCTGTTCCTGATTTTGTAAGTGGACAGGGTGAATTCGTCACCTACTGGGACCCCATTATCCGCGATGCAGTCGTGCCTGGTAACACGGTGATTATCACCACAAAGGACTGGCGCACCATCTCTGACTACGTGGTTGTTAGCCGTCAGGCTGATGCCGACAAGCAGGATGCTGTGGCCTATTTCCTGGCCGACTACAATGTCGCCACGAGTGCCTTCACTACCGACCGTATCCAGGAAACGGCGAACCTGCTGATCACTTTCCAATTCAACGGCCAGAACATGGCTGATTGGCTCTGGATGGATGCGAGCGACCCCTACAATTCGCTCAACAGCCTGTTGGAAGGGGTGGCGATCGCCACTCTGAATGACAACGTGAACATGTTCGAGCGAGACCTCACCGGCTGGTCGCTGATCAAGGATCAGTTTGATAAGACGCATGCTACGTGGCAGTACGGCGCTGTCTACGACAATGGCGATGGTACGAAAGGAAGCCTGTACGATTCGAAGGCTTTCATTACGAACAAGTACGTCGACATCCTGAAGAAGGGTGGAGCCAAGAGCGTTTCCGGCACCTTCAACAACGACTACATCACGGACATCAACGAAGAGTTGCCGAATGTTGACGAGAATACTCTTTTCACCCTTCCTGAGCTGCTGACCCTCAAATACAAGAACATCCAGTTCGTTGAGGGACAGGCTCGCCAACTGATTCCTGGCGAACTTGACAAGCTGATGGCTCTCGTTCAGCCAATCGCCAACCTAATGGCCGAGTCTCCCGATGCGGTGATCGTTCTTCAGGGTGGCCACGGGTACTTCTCGACTAATCCCGATGTAATGGAAAACCAGCGTAAGTTCGCCTTCCGCCGTGCTCTCTACATCCGTGACATCTTGAGCGAGAAGCTGGGGATTCCGATCGCGCGTATCGTGATCGACCCAACAGTGATCGCTCCTGACCATGTGCTGACGACCGAAGAGTCACCCAACTACATTGTGGTGCTCATCAAAGTTGTGAACACCGGTGGTCTGCGGTAATCTCCGAAGAATTTCCATTTCCGCCCTCGAAAGGGGGCGGTTTTTTGTGGTTAAAACATATAAAAAAACCGCCCACTAGGGGCGGTTACGATACGGAGCAAGTTCTTGCATGGCTAAGGCGAGATCTTCAAGACCTTTACGGTCTAGAGATTCGACGTTGTAGGTTGGCAGGGGATCGCGGACTTCGGCGATTAGCTCGTCGGAGACTTCGGCGATACCGAGCGTACGTAGGAGTTTGAGCCCGCTGGCTTTGGCTTTTCCTACAGCGGCGGCCGTTTGTTGATCGGTAGTGTCGAAGATCGCGTCGGCAAGACCCGTCTTGAATCCACCTTTTGAGGCTCGAGCGGCAACCATAATGTACCCCTTTCGTTCTTTCGGAGGTTGCGATTCGTCGATAACCAGTAACTGTTTGATGACGCCTTTAACAAACCGAAGAAAAGTATCTTCGTTGGAAGTACCTTTAATCAATGGTTTGAAAAGTAAGGCACAAACAGCGTTTCCCTGCACACGGTTGTCTTGGAAGAGCAGGGTGTACATTGATAAGGTGGTGGTGACACCGGAACCGTCATCAATTAGCTGGGCGTCGGTGAGGCTATTCCAGACGTTATCTTCATTGAGAGACCATGCGATTGCTTTGAGGGCAGTGCCTTCTCCCAAGTTCAGAATAACCCGATTGCCGTTGGCATCTTTAGCATTGATCTGAATAACATCTTCCTTTGAGCCCGGATAGTCAGTAGCTTTCCCAAGAGAAGAGTACTCAAAGCAAACAATATTGCCTGAGGGTACGCTGGGAAACGAAGCTCCTGATTGCCGAGCACTTTGAAAGTCCGACGTGGCTTCTTCAGACAGGTTGTCTGAAACTGCTACTGACCCGTCTGTGGTCCAGCCGATGAATACGGGGTTCCGCGCGAGTCTAGCAACTAGGCTCAAACGGACAATTTGGATTTGTTTTGCCATTTGGCCTCCTTGTTTTTTTATAAGGGGAGCCAAAAGCTCCCCTTAAAAACTACTTGCCAGAAACGTACGAGTTGACGGCTGTGACCGCATTGCGCACATCAAGTATCGCGGTGACGGTAGCTGCCTTTTCGTTGTAATCGGCAGTGACGTTGGTGCTGATAGCGTCAGATTGCGTGATCTGCTTGCGGGCGTCGTCCAAAACGTCGAGGATGACTTCAGCGAGATCGGCATCCGACATTTTGAAACGGGCAGCAAAGGTTCGAAGAGCATCGGCCGACTTGGTTTGGGTCAATTTGTTATCCAACAAGGCCAGTTTTTGCACGGAAGGATCGTTTTCCTTCAAGATTGCTGCGGTAAGCCAGCTCAGTGGCGTTTTGACCGTAAGACCACCCCTCGGATTTTCTTCGATGATGAGTGCCTTAAGGGAGGCGCCGAAGGACTTTTTGGGCTTGGTTACCCCAGTGGTCACTGGAGCGGCGGGCACAGGAATATTCAAGGCGACAGCGACTCGGCTAGCCATCTCGATCACGTGCAGAGAAGCGGCTCGAAGTCCTTCCTGTTCCTTGATCTCCTCGTCGAAACACTCCTGAAACGGTTCAAGCGCGATTTCATCGACACTGGCATCAGTTTCTTCGTTGAAACGAGCCATGACGTCCTCAAAGACGGACGCCAGTCCATCCATGATCTTGCCGCAGGCGGCTTTGATGCTTGCTTGAGACCACCCGGACATAGTTTTGACTTCCAGGATGGCATCCTTGAGAGGGGTTTTGTCGTTGACGTAAGCCATCATGGTATCGATGGTTTGGAGTTCGCCTTCGACAGCTTTGAGATTGGGAATAATCGAAAGATCTTGTGCAAGGTTCATTTTTGCTCCTTTTTCAACGTACCAGAATTTGTCTTTCTTAGACCTGTATATTTTACCCTATTAGTGGGAAAAAGCAATACTATAGGGATACAGAGGATAGGTTAAGGGTAGTAGAAACTGTGCCTAAGATCGGTGATGAAAGGTTTGCCGAAGAGATTGATACTTTGTGGTGAGGAGATGAGGCCGTGTTGTTTGAGGATGGCGAGGGTATAGCCACAGCGAGAGATCTCAGATCTCAGATCTCCGATGTCAGATGATGTCTGGGTGGTAATGACACAAGAAGTAGGGAGGGGGAGGTCATAGGAGAGGGAGATGGTACTTTCACCGCCGGCGAGAGTGGTGTGCCAGAAGCCGAGCTCGGTAAGACCATAGATAGATTTCAGTTCTCGGTTCTCAGTTCTTAGTTCGGCGGAGGAGGGGGCAATGGGGAGGGGTGGAAGAGAGAGAGGGTTGCGAGTAAGGGAGATGTTCTTGGCTTCGAGAGGGATATAAAAACGAAGATAGGTGATGTAGTTACCTCCGTAGTGGACAGGGGGGTTGGGATTAGCGGCCGGGGAGGAGTTGATGAAGTGGAGAGTGACGATGTGGTGGATGGAGGAGGATTTCTCGGCTACGCTCGAAATGGCGTGGGAGGTTTGGCGAGTGACGAACTGGTTGGCTTTGTTGGCCCCTAAATTGGTTTCGATGAGGGAGTAAGTATCGAAAGCCTCCGGAGATAATATACCAGCGAGCTTTTTTTGTCCAAGAACGTCTTGGAGTGAAGAATTAGACGAATGGATCATGATATTTTGGTTTATCAGATCCGTATATAAAATGTGTGTAATTTGGATCCTTTTTGTTAATGGAAGACTTTTAGTCTTCTTAATTAAGGCTTGGCCGACGGCGGTGAGAGTGTCTCTTTTTTGGGTAGAGCCGGGAAAAAAGTTGGTTTCAGTTTTTCCTTGCAAGAAAAGATAAAGATTATCAGGGGTGAGATTCGCATCGTATTCAGGCACGGGGAAACTGCCTATTTGATTAAGTATTTTCTTAACGGTGGAGAGGTTGATGATGGCGAGGATGTCGGGGTTTATCTCCTTACCTTTTTCTAGAAACCAGCGGATATTGGTGGCGGAAGTTGGAAAATCCGGTTCCCAGTCGGCGTTGGCGAGCTCCCAGGTGCCGTGACCAAAGGCTTGTTGAATAGGTTCCGGCGGGGTGACATGTCCGGCCAGCTGTCCGTTGGGGACGTAGATGTCTTGGAAAGAGAACTCCAAAATCGGCTTGGGTAAAAAACTCAATAGCGGGGGTTGCTTCGTCGCTTCGCTTCTCGCAATGACGGTGGCGTAGGAACCGGCGAAGCCTCCGTTGGCCCGCATCTCGGTGTCGTTTCCCAGTAGGACTAGGTATGACGTGGGTTTTTCAACACCTAAGAGATAGTTGGTGAAAGAAAGAAAGGGTTTAAAAAACTCAAAAACTCGAAAGCTCAAGTAAAAAACTGACAAAAAAATTAGGATAATTGGGAGAAAAAATATGCAAAAACGCTTCACATTGTCATTATAAGTGAGATTTATCCACTCCCGCCAGCAAAAGCTGCGCTTTAGCGTCTGCGGGCAGGTCGGTCGAAATGACGAATAAAAGGGTATAAAAAACCCTTCATCAGATGACGAAGGGTGATGGAGCTAAGGAACTGTGGGGCAGAAATAGGAAACCCCCATCTTTTGGGCGGTCTGGACGCAAAGCGTGGACATCACCGCCGCTGCATCCTGACCGATAGGGTTCCAGATCTGGTCTACGGCAGTCTGCTCGTTTACCTGTTGGTAGACCTTGAAAAAGGTCTTCCGGTCGGCAAGCGTGTAGCCGTTGGGCATCGAAACTGACGAATAGACTTCGGCTACGTAGAGGGCGGAGTAGCCGGGGTCAATATTACTGACCACTTCGGCCACCATATAGATGGCCACGCCCTCGACCTTTTGTCCGTATCCAGGCAGATCGGACTCGGCAATGGGCTCGATGACGACATCGTAGCCAGTGCGAAGACTGTCCGGCGTGAAGCCAAT
Source organism: uncultured Pseudomonadales bacterium (assembly GCA_964357975.1). Lineage (GTDB taxonomy): Bacteria > Patescibacteriota > Microgenomatia > UBA1400 > MFAQ01 > UBA10133. The sequence continues at coordinate 2,231 of CAYHNG010000013.1, read as the reverse complement.
AGGATCATAGATTTCCCACAGGCTGGGGGATTCCACCTTCGGACCGCAGGCAGCGAGGGTGAGGGCGAAAAAGATGATCAGAAACAGGTGCAGAAATTTCATGGAAGGCTCCTTTTGGATCTTAGATTTATGAAAGTTAAGGTTGAATTGGGCAGTATTATATCTTATAGTGCGTAAAATGTCAAGTTTGGGGTGTGTGGATGATCCTGAGGAGGTAAACTAGAAGAATGAATTGGAAGGAAGAACTACTGACGTCGCCTCTGTATGACTGGTTTGGGAAGCGGTCGTTTGCTCAGAGCGGCGAGGACTTAATTGCGTGGGGAGAGATACAGGGTTCAAAAACTCAAAAACTCAAAAACGCAAAACAAGGCCAAATGGGGTTCTATGTGGATATTGGGGCGTATCACCCGAAACTATTTTCGAATACATATTTGTTTTACAAAAAGGGGTGGAGGGGGATCTGTGTGGACCCGAACCCGAAGATGGGAGAAATATTTGCGAAGGCGAGGCCGAGAGATGTGTTTTTGAATTGTGGGGTAGGTGGGAAAAGATCTCGGATCTCAGATGTCAGAGCTCAGATGGAGTATTTTATGTTTGAGGATGGGGCGGCGAACACTTTTTCGGCTGAACAGGCAAAGAGAAATCAGAAAGAAGCCGGAAGAAAACTGATGGGGACAAAAAATATACCCATAAGGCCGTTGAGAGAAATCTTGGATAAATATGCCCCGAAAGGTCAGAGAATTGATTTGTTGTCGGTGGATGTAGAGGGAATGGACCTGGAGGTTTTGAAGTCAAACGACTGGAAAATATATCAACCCAAGATAGTTATTTGTGAGGATCTGGAGTTTGATGTTCAGAATTGGAAGAAGTCAAAGGTGGCAGTGTATTTGGCATCTTTGGGATATGAACTAAAGGCAAAAACACCGTATAGTTTGGTATTTAAGCGGGTTAAGGTGAGGGTGGTAGAATAGATTTTGCACCAAATGAGTAGCCTAAAGACATTTATCAATGAATGGGTGGGGGATTTTTTCAAATACTTGAGGGTTTTGTTGTCGTATTTTGTAGCGAATTATCTGAAGCCAAAGTTTGCCATATTTGAGTCTTTGAAGTCGGTCGTCGTAGGTAAGATGTATCAGCAGAGAGGAAAACATGCTCAACTAATAGTCAACTCGGCCATGGTAACAGTGATGGTACTGTCGGTGACGCTTGGTCCCTCTGTAATTGTGAATGATTCTCAAACTCAGGCCGTAATGTCACAAGGACTGGGAAGCAAGTTTGCCTTTGCTCAGGAAAATAGTGCTTCGGCTGAGACAGCGAGAGTGCTGGGTTTGTCCACCGATTCTCAGGTGGAGATGGACCCTTTGACACAAGTGTCGGATAAACCACGAGCGGATATTTTTGACTACACGGTGGAGAACGGCGATACTTTGGCATCGATTGCCAAGAAATTTGGGGTGGACACAGATTCGATTACTTGGGTAAACAAAGGCCTGAGTGAAAAGAAAATGAAGATCGGAACGATTTTGAAGATTCCTCCGGTAACCGGCGTGGTGCATACCGTAAAAGCAGGTGAAACTATTTATTCGGTTGCCAAGAAATATAACGTGTCGGCTCAGGCAGTGGTCGATTTTCCTTTTAATGAGTTTGCCAATGATGAGACTTTTGCTTTGGCAATTGGACAACAACTTATTGTGCCGGATGGAGAGATGCCGGATGAGCCTATTTTGTCACCAAGATCCAATCTGGCTTCATCACTGACTCCCAATGCCGGAGCGGTGTCGGCTACCGGAAACTGGATTTGGCCGGCGGCAGGAAGAATGACTCAGGAGTTCAAGGCGTGGCACAAGGGGCTAGACATCGCGAATCATGACGGAGGCCCGATACTGGCGGCAGATTCCGGGAAGGTGATTGTGGCCAGTTGGCTGGACAATACAGGATATGGAAATCGAGTGGTAATAGACCACGGTAATGGTATGAAGACCTTATATGGTCACATGTCCTCCTTCTCGGTAGTGGTGGGGCAGACGGTGAAAAGAGGAGATAAGTTGGGAATGATGGGGAGTACCGGGAGGTCAACGGGAACCCATCTGCATTTTGAGATCAGAACCGAGAAAGGGAACGCCAATCCGTTGGCTGTGCTTAAATAGGCGTCATTCCGACCGAGAGTAACGAGTGGAGGAATCTCACTCAACGAATATGAGATCTCTCGACTGCGCTCGAGATGACAAAGA
>CAYHNG010000012.1:27240-36808 GCA_964357975.1 uncultured Pseudomonadales bacterium | reverse complement strand
ATCGCCTCGCTTCGCTCCAGTGGAAGCTTCATGCGGGGTTTCCTGGGCACAAAAATGAATTGCCGTTTTATATCTCGTCGTCGAACAACGGCAACCACGATTTTGTATTCACAGACATAGATTGCCACACCGGATTACTTACTCCCAATGACCGGTAACCAGCCTCCAAAACCGGGCCCGTAGAATGCCCCTAAAACGGCTTCTGGAACTTTTTATGGCTAGTTAATCATTGAATAAATACGTTGATATATCAATCAAATGCATAAGGCGCGAAAATTGCGGAAAAACTTTCGGGTTTATCTACAGTTAGGCACAATTTGAGGCTATCAGCCTCAAAAACAAAAGAATAAGCCTCAGATCGAGGCCGGAGAACAGATTTGCTGCAAGTTTCGGGATTATCTACAAATATTCACGGAACATAACAGGTACTGCTCTGGAGCCTACTTGATTGAGATACGTCGCAAAAGTATTATTGTGCGACGTATTATAAACCATTCTGCTCCGCCTCTCTCTTTACAATAAATAGGGAATAGCACAATAGAGTCACTTCTTCATTCACTCTTCTACACTAACTCGTTTATCAATCGGAAATAATTATTCCTAAAATAATGATTCTTTCTCTTCGTACTCCAGACCTATCTCGCCTGTCAGAGCCTTCGTGCCCACGAACTGTATCAATCCCTATCACCTAGCAGTTATCCACATAAACTGCTATATTTCGTGAAAACTATGGGGTTTCGTGAAAACTATTATGGGCCCTATAACATTATGGGTATATTATGGGGTTACTTATTATAGGCCCTCTCCCCTTTTTCATCCTCCCTGTCAATTTTTTATCAGGGATCTGAGATCAGAAATCTGAGATCTATTGCCCAACCCAAGAAGTTGTCAGGTATCCGATGACGAATATTATTATGACCGTTACTCCATACTCCAACAAGCTCTCCAGGTATACCCTACTGGATAATCTTTGTTCCAGAATACCCAGCAGCGAATAAAGGATTGAGGTTAACATCAAGCCTCCCATAAACGGTTTTACAGGCCAAAACGATAGGGCGATTGCCGCCGTAGCCGTCAACCAGCTCACTACCAGTGAGTATCTACCGGCATCGTGAATAATATCGCCTTTTAGGTCTACACTCCAAAAACTGGGAAAGGATAAGATTAAGGACACCACAAAAACCATTGGTGCTACCCACCAAAAAGGCAGCTTTAGACTTAAGGTTACGGTGTAGAAAAACAGCGAAGCCACAAGAGTTAAGATAAAGTTTACCGATCTGGCTGCTCGAAACAACTGAATTGTTCTAATAGACGCGACTGAAAAAATATTTTCAATTAGTAGTATTCCATACATCGCTAAGGCGTACAAGATAAAATACATCACCCGAAACAACCCGGCGAGCAACATCGAGGTTTCCAACTGAAATGTTTTCCCAAACATACTGGGGATCGCCGTAGGTAAAAAATTGGCAAACATGCCACTCCCTAAAGTGAACATCACCGGCAAAACCATCAGGGTAAGCCATTCAACACCTTTCAGATCGTCGAAAAGGACCCATACCGATAACACACAAGACAAAGCCGAAACCGCTAAATACAAACCGAATCGATAATCCACCGGAGCGCTGGTAGTCATCCAAAGACAAACAGCCACTATGCCACTAACCAGAATAAATCGTGCTCTTTTAGACATTGTTTATGCCAAGTTACTCCAGACCTCTACGACATCCTCAAGGTCAGACAACAGATCGATCAGGTCGGTTACTTGTTCTTTGTCACTTTCGGCAATAATAATTGTTGGAATTGGATCAATGGCTTTGATATACGAAACCGAACCGGGCCCTCCCAACTTGGCGTTATGTTTGTCCAGAAGGTTTTTCACCTCACTCGCCGTCCGATTTCGGTTATCGGTGACAGCGGTGATCAAGATTCCCACTCCAAACGGACCATAAGCTTCATAGACAATTTCCTCTGCTGCCGCACCACCATTCACGCCCAAAGCCTTATCGATGGCTCTCTTAATATTCTCCATAGGCATATTTACTGATCTGGCTTCTTCCACACACGCTCTAAGATACGGATTTGCCTCAACGTCACCAGAACCACCTTTTTTGACCGCTATATGGATCTTTTTCGCTATTTTAGTGAAGACGGAGCTTCTCTTATTGTCTTCAATTGCTTTCTGATGTTTTATCGTAGACCATTTGGAATGACCGGACATAGTTTGAATTTTAACAGTAGCCCCGCCCCAAAACAACTTGACATACTGCTAAATCATCTATATCATTTCTCAGCATGAACAATGACAATGTAAACGATTTACAACAAGAATCCATCAAGTCCGCCATAGCCAAAAAATGGAACGAAGCGGTTTCTCTGAACGAAAAGATTCTGGAATTAACACCCGACGACCTTCCCACTCTAAATCGTTTAGGCATCGCCTATTCTATGGATGGCCAAAACAAGAAAGCCATGTCTTGTTTTGAGAAAGTCCTTTCCATCGATCCACACAATCATATCGCCAAAAATAACACCGCCAGGCTTAAGGCCAATAAAAAACAAGGTCTTGCCAATCCCTACTTCCAAACGGTCAGTTTTATCGAAGAACCGGGCAAATCAAAAGTGGTCCCCCTTGTCAGTCAAGGAGAACCCAAAATATTTTCCACCTTAAATATCGGCGAACCGGTTGAACTTTCGCTTTCCAAACATAAAGTCAAAGTTACTAGAGGCAAGGATTTCATCGGTTATCTGCCGGACAACCTTTCCCATCGTTTGGTCAAGCTCATCAATGCCGGCTATAAGTACAAAACCATTATGAAATCGGTCAACGCCAAAAGCCCTCAGATCTTTATTCTGGAAGCCAAATCATCTAAGCGCATGAGAGGGATACCCTCCTTCCCACTGGATGACAAAGAACACTTGCCTTCTCTCTCTGCCGGAGAGTCTAGTGAAACACCTCCTTTGGAAATTTACGATCCTCTTTTGGGCGACGAAGCTTAAACGATTACTTTAGCCAAATTTTGACTCCCCTTTTGTCGGTTTCTTTTGTACCTTGTCGCTGTTCACAGCTAAATTGATTCATCAGAAACTTTTCGGTATTCGGATAGTCTCCCAATGATACAAAAACACAACCGGACCCGGCAATGTCGTCATTAGGATCTGTTTTTACTTCCACTACCCTCACCCCTGCCGATTCAAGTTGTTTGGACACCGCCACACCCATCCCCGCCAGTCCAGAGAGGTTGTTAATTGAAACATCCACATTTTCATTTAATATGGACTCGAGCAAAAATTTATTTTTTGTCCACAATGCGGTCACGTTATTGAAAACCAGAAACTCTTTTCCATCCGGCTCGGTAATTTTATCCACGGCATTATTTGGAATATCCATTTCTAAGATTTTTTTAGAGGACACGGCCTCCGCCAAATACTTACGCACCAACCATCTGTCTTTCAGACTCAAATCGGTTTTTAAACTAATCTTGTGAAGACTGGCTAACACTTCTTCTATGGAAGGGTCACCCTGAACCCTAATTGTTCTTGAAATCACCACCCCCATGGACAATCCCAATGATTTCTCAAAAATCTCATAAGGCCTCTTCTCGGAGACTCCGTAGGTCCACAAAGAACCAATCGGATATTGGGCTTGAGAGTTATGGATTCGAATTTTTAGTTTTCCCGGTAATCTTACCCAACCCACGATATCTTCATCCGGTCTAAGAATTATTAGTGAGCAGTCAGTGTCACCTACCACAGCCAAGTTAATTCCCGACTGATTGGAGACGATACCTTCTTGATAAACACGAAACACTATTAGGCCAAAAAGCACCACCAAAAAAAGTATTCCACTCACTCTAAATTGTTTAATACTAGAACTCTCCTTCATAGATTTCTTTTAGTGTCTCGTTCTGCCTTGAGCGATATTTTTTCAGAGTGTCTACATCTTTTTCAAATTTTTTCATCACCAAACCAAGATGTAGACCGCTCACAAAATGTGGAAAAATTACATACGAAGCGCCCGCCTCGTAAAGCAAAGCCGCTTGTGAAGCCGTTTCCGCATCTACAATGGTGGGTGCAGTAATCCCCTTTTGACGTATTAATGAAAGTAACGCCAAAGAGTCATCAATATCCTTCACTGTCGAAATAATCATCTTTGCTTCCGACATATTTGTCACGTCCAAAACATCGGGGTCGGAAGCATCGGCAAAAATGGCCATCTCTCCCCTCTCGGTAAGCTTCTTCACTACCTCCGGATTAAAATCCACCACCAACACTTTTTCACCATTCTTCTTGAGGGACGACAGAATACTTCTTCCCGTTCTGTCTCCACCCAATAAGACTATGTGTCTTTTTAGAGTTACTCCGGTGCCCCTATTTATCCCGTCAAATTTAAAAATTCCTGGTAGCTTTTCCGAAAAAAATTTGTATAACGAAGACGATCGGTAAATAATTACCGTGGAAATAATCATCGAGATAAGACCGGCGACAGTCACTGCCGTCACCAATCGACCGTCCCAATAACCGGATATTAGTCCAAATGACAAAACGATTAAGCTGAACTCGGACAGTTGTGTCATGTTAGCACTCACCGAAAAGGCCACTTTTCCCGACAGACCGCTCCACACACAGCTAAGTTCGGCCACAACAAATTTGATTACCAATGCCAAAACAATCAATCCTGAAACTAACAGCCAGTCAACCTTCCCTACTCCAATCTCCAAACCTAACAACACAAAGAAAAGGGTTAGAAAAATATCCCTCAGTGTTTTCACCTTGCTCACTATTTGAAAATGACCCCAACTGGTAGACAGGGAGATTCCCGCCAGTATTCCCCCTATTTCCGGCGTCAATCCCAATACGTTTACCGAAAAGTAAACCGCCAAAAAGAACCAAACCAAACTAATTAATACCAGATCTTCGGAAGATTTAATTAAATGTTTCTCGATTTGCGATATTAGAAAATGACCAAGTACGTTAATGGTCAAAAACAGCACCAATATCTTAAAAACTAAGCTTGAAAGTGCGGAAAGATCAAACCCATTACTGAAACTGGGCATCAACACTAAAATAAATATCGCCATCACATCCTGAAGTAATAGAATTCCCAAACTAAGTTTTCCTCCAAAGCTGCTTAAATCCTTTTTTTCGGACAGCGTCTTAACCACCACGATCGTGCTGCTAAAGGTAAGGGCCGTAGCCAGTAATATTGACGAAACCCAGTCAAGCCTTAATAAAAATCTAGAAAAACCAAAAAAGATTAAACCCAAAAAGACAGTCTGAATCAAAAAGATCTTGATTACGGTCATTCCCGTATTCTTTATTTCGCGCACATTCATCTCCAAACCCACCAAAAACAACAACAAAGTTACGCCCAGAGATCCCAAAAGTCTAACGCTTTCTACACTATGTCCACTGACTAGCCCCGAAAGACCAAACACAAACCCGGCCAGAACCTGACCGACAATAGAAGGCAAACCAATGTATCTAAAAACAATTCCGAAACACACGGCGGCCGTAAACACCAACATCAAGTTAACAGAAAAAACATCCATAAACCATTCTAACATCCCTATTCCCCCGTCTCCAAAATATCAAGAAACTTTTGGCAATCAATGGGTAAGGGTGCCTCCACCGAGACCCTTTCACCACTAAAATTTACAAACTCAATACTTGAGGCATGAAGAAAATGATGAGATAAATATTTTCTATCACCTCTGGCAAACTTTCTGTTTAAATACTTATCGTCAGCGAAAATCGGCCAGCCCAGAAACGAGAGGTGGACTCTTATTTGATGTGTTCTACCCGTCTTCAGATCGAGCCTCAATAAGGTGAGGGCGTCTTTCCAGTGTTCGTGTCCCGGAAACTTGTATCGCTTCAGCACAGTCCATGCCGTAACGGCTCTTTTCCCTTCGTAATGAACCTGCCACTTTTCACGATCGAAAAGACTCCTCCTCAAAGGAAGAATCGTTTCCCCCATCTTCGGCTCGACCCGCCCGTGTACCAAAGCCAAATAAGTCTTCGATAATTTCCTATCCTTAAAAAGCTTGAGATAATAGTGCAACGCTTCCGGGTTTTTTGCAATTAACAAACATCCACTCGTTTCCTTATCCAGACGGTGACACACCCCACTCCTATCCAAGAACACTTTATCCGTCATCTGAGACCTGAGACCTGAAAACTGAGGTCTACTTTCCACCCAATCCTGCACCGTCTGTCCGGTAATCGAATCGGCCCTATTTACCACCAAACCCACCGGTTTATTTATTACCAAACAGTTTTCATCTTCGTACAAAATTGGGGTTTCCATTACCCCTAAGTATATATGAGACCACACCGACCGTAATCATGACGTCCGAAAGATTAAACCAAAAAGGCATCATCGGCAAAAAAAGATAGTCCCACACTCCCCCCCACAGTAGTCTGGGAATTAGATTGCCCAAGCCACCTAAAGCCAGCAAGGACAGTTCCCAAGAAAACTTTCTCGACCGAAGACTGTTCAAATACAAAATGATAAAAATAAAATATATCACTACCGCTGCTACCTGCCCCAATCCCGGTAGTATGCCAAAAGACACCCCTCTATTCAGCACACCCCATCCCGCCCTTCGCAAGTACCCCTGCAAAAACAAATCCAAGATTACCAAAAAAACCGCAATTCCAATCTGAAATCTGAAATCTGAAATCTGAAATCGCCTTTTCACCCCTGTTTCTTCTCCAGCTCCCTTTCACAAGTCATACAGTACTCTGCCGTAGGATTAACTGCCAACCTATCGGTGTCGATCATTTTTCCACAGTCGGAACAGATTCCATATTTTCCCAGCTTGATTCGTGTCAGAGTCTTTCGAATCGCCACTATCGATCGACTCACCTGAGTTCTCATGGCAAAAGACCTGTCGTGCTCGACATTTTCCGCCACGTCGGAATCCACCGAGTTGTCATCATCTCTATTTCCCACTATAAATGGATCAACCTTTTTTAGTTCCTTTTTTGTCTCAATCAGTCGCTTCTTCTCACCTTTCAAGTAAGAAATCAAAGGACGTAACACCGAGATGGGAAACTTGATTTTTTTATTTTCTTCCATGTTTCAAAATAATTTTTATAACTTCCGTCGCTGTCCTGCCAGACCTAATATACACCAAAACCAGACCTCCGACAAACAACAGGACGCTCCATAAGCATTCAGCCAGACTTAAATGCCCAAACATCAATCTTTCTATCAAGTAAAACAAGCCACCCGCCGCAATCGAAAAACCGGTAATCAGACCGGACTTGGCCGACGTTTTGTTGCTTTTGTACCAACCATAGGTTCTGTACTTCGACTCGGCATCCCAACCTATGATAAATATCAGCAAATACGCAACTCCCAATAGGCCATATTGCCACGAATAGGTCAGAAGCGATAAGCCGGCATAAAAAATAGCCGTACCGGACATTACCCCAAGTGACACAAAGTCAAACCAATCAATCGGACGTGCCTTGACCTTTCTTACCGTCAACCATACCCCCAAGTATATCCCCAACACTACCCCCCATCTCTCAATTCCCGGAAAATTGGAAAATAAAAATATTCTTGGTAAATGATTCCAAAAAGTCGAGAGGTTGAGTACAACAAAGATTAGTCTTCCCATGATAAAAGCCCAAAAGGCAGACATGACTACCCCATCCAAGACGTGGAACTCTTCAAGATGAGATTCGATAGCTTTCTTAAAGAAAACAAAGGAGCCCCAAAGAAAAGCGCAGGTTGCCAGTAACCCAAATCCGTAGATAGAAATGTTCCCAAAGGTGTAAATAGCGTCGTTCATATTAAATAGAGTATACTAAAAAAACACATGCTTTCGATCGCTCACGGACCAACCGGCGCCTTAATCGCTTCCAAAATTCCCAACCCGGTCATTAGCATACCTCTTATTTTGGCCTCACACTACTTAGAGGACCGAATTCCACACTGGGACGTCGGACAAGGTTTATCCAGCCAGAGAAAAAGAAAAAGATCCGCCTTCTTACAAGAGCTATTTTTCGACTTTCCCCTTTCCATTGTTTTGGTCTATCTCTTTTTTCAAGCAGGACGCCCCTTCGACTGGCGACCTTGGTTGGGCTGGTTCGTTGGACTACTGCCGGACTTTATCGAGTTTCCCTATCTCTTTCTGAACCATCGTGGTTTCTTGATCAAAAAGTTTGCCGCTTTTCACACCTGGTCGCATCGTTCTACCCCCAACAAGTTTTGGGGGCTTCTTCCTCAAGTCCTCGTTCTTCTCCTTATCCTCCTTCTCAAATAACAACTCCCATCTCCAATGTCATTCCCGACCTGATCAAAAATCTATATTAAAAAATACATTATCTTGAGTTCTTGATTCCTTGAGTTCTAGAGTTCTCTCAATTCGCTCTCCCCGTGTACGCCCCCGTCTCGGTGTTTATTTTAATTGAATCGCCCGGATTGATGAACAGAGGGACCATCACCGTCAGTCCTGAGGCCGTCTTGGCGGGTTTCAGCACGTTGCTTACTGTATTCCCTCTGGCACCCGGTTCACTTTCCGTAATTTTCATAATTACCGATGAAGGCACTTCTACCCCCAGAATTTTTTCGTCCCAAAACAGCACCCAAGCCTTCTCCCCTTCCACCAAGTAGCTCACATCATCACCCAAGACAGTAAGAGGTATTTCAAATTGATCAAAAGAAACCGGGTCCATAAAATAGCCTTTCTCATCATCTTTATAAAGATATTGCAGGTGCTTCTTATCAAGCAAAATATCTTCGACCATATTGCCAGAGATAAAACCCTTAGTTACAATGGCCCCATTAAAGAGGTTTTTGGCCTTGACTTTGATCGTGGCATTTCCCCGCCCCATTTTGGTGAAGTCGTACTTCATGACCCGGAAGGGTATGCCTTCTTCGCTAAAAGTCACGCCTACTTTGAGTTTATTTACATCTATCATGCCTATATCTTACGCCTCAGGTGCCTCTCCAAGCAACCCCACATTTGACAAAACCAGCCTCGTGTGATAATATAGGCCATCTCTGCAAGACTAGGAAAAGGAGCGTACATGAACACAAAAAGACGTATTCAGAAGGTGGTGTTTTGGATTTGTGTGGCCATCGCGATTGTCAGTTTTTTCTACCTGGTCACAGCCTTCACACCATGGTCCATTCCCGCATTTGTTTTGAGCCTGATCGGAACTGGTGTTTTCGCTGAAATTGGCGACGGTTTCGAGCCACACCAACCCGCTTTTTAGGCTTAAAACTGTCAAACTAACACAATACTTAAACCACATTCAAGAAGGAGTAAAGATATGGGCCCTATCACGCTCGCGCTTTTGTTGATCCTTGTGTTGTACTTCGTTCTTCCCGGCATGACTCCGGGATGGATCGTCGCTCTTGTCATTTTCATCATTTGCCTGTCAGTCTTCTTGCCCTGGTATGGGCGATACATTACCAGAAACAAGTGATTACCGTTCTCTGTTCAAACCCGCCACAAGCGGGTTTTTTGTGCCGTGAGTATAGTAAAATTACACTACTGCCGGGATGGCGGAATGGTATAAGCTTAGGCTGAGCCCTTTCATTCAGCGAAGT
>CAYHNG010000012.1:7369-27140 GCA_964357975.1 uncultured Pseudomonadales bacterium | reverse complement strand
GGCGCTCAAAAACAACGTTAAAATATGTACGATGCCGGGATGGCGGAATGGTATAAGCTTAGGCTGAGCCCTTTCATTCAGCGAAGTGCCCAAGCGAAAGCGCCGGGCGCTCAAAAACAACGTTAAAATATGTACGATGCCGGGATGGCGGAATGGTATACGCTCAGGTCTCAAAAACCTGTGGTCGCAAGGCCGTGAGGGTTCGATCCCCTCTCCCGGCACTAAATCTAAAGCCCTCCCTTGCGGAGGGTTTTTGATTTTGATCTTCAGAGGGGATCGAACTGCCGGAGCCACGAAAGGATATCGTGGCGAGGCGGGATGAGGCACCGCTATTGCGGGGACCGAATCTCGATCCCCTCTCCCGGCACCCTCTTGACACTATAGGGCGGACTGGATACAATACACACTGCAGTACATTTATTCAGAACAAGGAGTCACAATGTCGAATCTGTACGACGAAAATGATGGTATCTACGAAGTCTTATGTGGGTCAAGTATTAGCCCAACTATCCACGAAAGTATCAACCTCGCAGAGCGAAATCGTAAGCAAGTGTCTTTCAAGTTCAACGAAGTCCTGGTCCATGTTAATGCAGATTCCATTGCGGAACTCATTTACCGCGACTGGAATCGGGCAATGAGCAACTTCATTCCGAAGGAAGTGGGTCCTTACCCTACCGTTACCCTCTCGGACAAAGAACTTGCCAGTGACGCTCGCGTTGATGCCGAAAACCAGGCCCGCTGGGCTGCACAAGCCGCCGTCTGGAAAGACGAGGCCGATGCCAAAAAACAGCGTGTCGAAGCCATGCTCGTCGGCGCGGCCGACATCGAACTCATCGATAAACGTGGCTGGAAGTTGTGCATCAAGAATAACCAAGAGCCTTATGGCGCGGCCGTTGTCAGCTACGCCCGACGCTGGGCTCAGTTGATGCAGATCGAACTCGCCGAGGGAAAAACCCTTGAAGACGTTTTCGAGGAAACCGGCGACGATGCCGACCTGGAAGGCATCACTGGATTCCAACACGGTGCCGCCGTCTCCATCCTCTCCCACGTCTGGTCGCATGGAGAAGAGCTGTCACGCTTGTATAATTTGGAAATCCATCGCGATTCTCCAAAGGGATTTGCCGCTGCAATCGTTGCAGCCTGGTACTCCTTCCTCAACAAAGCCAAACAGTTTTTTGCCAAATTTTCCTAATCCACAAACCCGCCTCGAGGCGGGTTTTTCTTGACTTACTAGACCCTATAGTCTATAATCACCCAGTAAATAAGCAAACTTGAAATTACAGGAGGTCTCCATGTCCACCACTAAACCCGTGACCAGCTCGTACGACCACCTGAACGAACAAGACAAGGTCGCGCTGGAAGTTGATTTCGATCGCCTGGCCGAAATCATTGAAGCCAAAAATTATGGCGCGATCAGAATGCTCTTTGCCCTCGCACGCGCGATGCAAAAGAGCCAAAAACGTCAAAAGGACTACGACCCCCTCCTTGAGGGTCTTATCAAGCTCCTCGATCGAGGCCATCATTAAATGAGCCTGTCAAAAACCCGACCCCGCTTTGCGGGGTCTTTTTTCGTACTCGATCCGCCTTTGGCGGATTACTTCATCCTCTCCTCAACCTTTTCCCAGTTCACTACGTCCCAAAAAGCCTTTACGTAATCTGCTCTCTTGTTTTTGTAATTCAAATAGTAAGCATGCTCCCAGACATCAATGGCCAACAGCGGCTTGAAACCGTCGACTAAGGGGTTATCCTGGTTGGCCGTCGACAGCACTTCCAATCCCCCATCCTTATTTTTTACGAGCCATCCCCAACCACTCCCAAATCTACCCAAAGCAGTAGCTTCAAATATTTTCATAAACTCCTCCACGCTTTCAAAAGATTTCTCCAGTGCCGCGATTAATTCATCACCAATGTGTCCGGCTCCAGGTGTCTGCATCTCCTCCCAATAAAAATCGTGATTCCACACACCTCCTGCATTATTCTTCACCACCGGTAATTCGGAAGATAAAAGTTCTTCCAGTGTCTTTACTTGAAGTTGTCCGCTCTCTGCAACAGCCTTGTTCAAATTATCCACATAGGCTTGGTGATGCTTATCATGATGAATGGTCATGGTCTCTTTATCAATCACCGGCTCCAGAGCGTCATAAGCATAAGGTAAGGGATCTAACAAGTAAGGATAGGTTTTTATCATAACTTAAATATAACAGATCTACTTTTGATGAGTTCGTTCTACTCCGTAGAACTTGACCCGATCGCCTCTGAATTTCAGATCGACAGTTCCCAGTCCACCATTACGATGTTTGGCGATGGACAGCTTAACATCCTCCAAGACACTGTCATCATTCCGGTACAAAAACATCACTACGTCTGCGTCCTGCTCAATACTACCCGATTCTCTAAGGTCGGCCAACTGGGGTATCTTCTCCGTTCTGCTTTCGATACCTCGATTAAGCTGAGATAGCGCCAAAACCGGAATCTTCAATTCACGGGCCAGATTCTTCAAACCCTGAGAAATGGCACCCACCTCCTGCACTCGGCTCTCATAGCTCTTATCTCCAACGACCAATTGCAAGTAATCCACCACCAAAAGTTTCAAACCAACTTGTGAATGTAACTTACGGGCTTTTGTGCGCAGTTCCAAAATGGATTGACCAGGAGTATCGTCAATGTACAAAGGACAATCCGCCAAAACCCCCATGGCTTCCGATAAACGGGCAAAATCATCTTCTTTAAGATTTCCGGTTTTCAGTTTCCAGGCATCAATATTGGCCTGACCTACGAGCATGCGGTCGACCATTTCCAAATTACTCATTTCCAACGCAAAATATCCCACCGGCATTTTTCGCTCAACTGCGGCAAACTGCGCAATATTCGTCGCAAAAGTAGTTTTTCCAATACCCGGACGGGCCGCCAAGATAATTAAGTTGCTATCCTGCATGCCGGCCAACATATTATCCAGATGCGAAAAACCCGTCGGGACTCCTCGTAGCCCATCGGGAGAGTTATGCAGAGAGTCCAGACGGTCAAAACTTTCCGACAAGGCGTCTTTGATGGGGACAAAAGATTTTCGTACGTGGGTTTGGGACAGGGCGTAAATCGACTGTTCCGCTTTATCCAATATCTCACCCAATGGTTTTCCTTCATCAAAACCCATTTCTCCCATTTGTGCACCGGCTGAGATCAAGAGTCGCTTGATGTGACAATCCCGTACAATTTGGGCATATTTTTGAACATGTGAAGCCACCGGGACTTCGTTCGAAAGTTCCGACAAATAAGTTCTTCCTCCAACCCGGTCCAAAAGCTTATTTTTCTTTAACCAATCGGAGACGGTCAGAACATCGATAGGATCCCGGTTTTCATAAAGAGTGACCATCGCCTCAAAAATCTTCCCGTTATTATCGTTATAAAACATCTCAGGCTTCAGAACTACCGCGATATCAACAATCGCATCCTTATCTATCAAAACTGAACCGAGAATCGATTTTTCGGCTTCATCAGCATGAGGTGGTAGCCTAAGATTAGCCATTCATCAGTAAAATTTGGGTGTCGTCGGGCAGACTACCTTCGTCTAATTTAATTTTATGGACAGATTCTCCGGACACGGGAAACTTATTTTTGTCCAAGAAACTCTCTAAGGTGGTTAGTTCTTGGATCTTTGTTGTAGCTGTCTTAAAATGCATGGGGATAGCATAAGAAGGTTGGATCTCTTTGATCATTTCCATGGCTTCGTTTGCGTCTAGAGTAAAAGTCCCCCCCACCGGCACCATCAAAGCATCTATTGAACCGACTTTCTCTATCTGAGATTCCGAAAGCTTGTGACAAATATCTCCCAAATGGAGCAAATGTAAGCCATCCATGACGATAAACATAATTAAGTTTTTGCCTCTATCGGCTCCATTGTTTTTATCGTGAAATGTTTTCATGGCCGATATCTGAACTCCGGCAATTTCATACTCCCCTTCCCTATCAATGATAAAAGTTTTTTCTCTATTTATTGGCCCTGTAATCACCTCAGTCGCGCTGTGATCCTCGTGGGAGTGAGAGATGGTGACTACATCCGCCACATCTTTTGCCAACGGTATGCCTACCATATCGCTCTTAAATGGATCCAAATACACAACCAATCCCCCTTTATTTTTCAGCTTAAAACACGAGTGACCCAAGTAGGTAATTTCCATGAAACAATAATACCACATACGACCCTCAGCCTACCTCTCCAAACCAATAGCCAAGAACTAATAACTAATAACTGAGACTGGGGTATATAATCGAGGTGCAATGCGTAAAGAAGTTCTGTTTGCCGTTATCTTTGGAATAATTCTGGGAGGAGTCATCCTCTATGGAATTAATCTGGCCAACAAATCCGTCAATTCTATCAAAGAAGAAAGGGCGGCCGAACCCACCACTACCCCCACTCCCGCCTTACCCGATAAATCACTTTCTATCATCAGTCCCCAGAATCACTCGGTTACCTCAGATAAGACCGTTACCCTTCTCGGTAAAGCTACCCCCGCCTCAGGCCTGGCCATAATCTCTGAGTCGGACGATTTACTCATCGAAACTAGTCCGGAAGGAACCTTCTCCGCCCGGTTAAATCTCATTGGAGGAGAAAACACTATTACCGTTACCGAATTAAAAAACGATAACACGACTATTACCGAAGCCATTACTATCATTCAATCAACCAACCTCCCCGAATGAACAAGATAATTCTCTTCATTACTTCAATCGTAGTCTTCCTTATTGCCAGTCCCGTCCTTGCCGCCACCAAAGTGGCTACTCCTTCGGCTACCCCAACCGATGCCGCTATTACTCCCTCGCAAACACAAGACATTCAGGAAAAAATTAAAACCTTGGTCAAAGAAAATCTTAGTGCAACCGAGTCTACTCTTCAAGAAAAAATTAACCAGCAAACCTTAGTGGGTTATGTCGGCCAAATTCAAGCTATCAATTCGGGAAACATTTCCATCAACACGAAAGACGGCACTGTACTCCAGATTACCACCGACGAGAAAAATATCATCACCAAAGCCGGTGTCAATATCAAGCTCTCCTCTTTAGCCATTTCCGACAAGGTTATCGTCATTGGTACTTTGCTAAAAAAAGACATTATTCTCTCAAAAAAGATACTGGTTATCCCCGACGAACCGGTTCTCATTATTTCGGGCACCATTGTAGCCAAAATTTCTTCTGTAGATGTCAAAAAGAAACTCGTTGGGCTGACCATAGACGGCAAGGAAGTTTTATACGGATTAACTAAGAAATCAACTGTTAAAATAGATGAGCTTAAACCCGGTACTACAATTTTCGCCATCACCAAAAAATTCGACGGTAAAAACCTTCTCTCCCGTGCCAAGATTCTTTAACCATTCCTTTTTGAGTTCTTGAGTTCTTGAGTTCTTAAGTTCTTTTCTTTATCATGATAGTATGCCTGCCATATCTTCCCGCCGTGTCAAGGCGTATACATTTCTACTTTTAAACGCCGCTCTTTGGGGTTTTGGTGCACCCATAATCAAACATGCATTAGGCTTCACCACCCCTGCCCTGTTTTTGCTCTATCGCTTCATTATCGCTAGTCTTGTCTTTCTTCCTATATTATTGCTCCATCGCCACCAAATAAAACAAAGGATGAATCTCAAGCATCTTCTGGTACTAGGGCTTCTGGGCGGACCTCTGACCCTAATCCCTTTCTACTATGGTATCAACGTTACCTCTTCAATCGAGGCTTCACTACTTGAATCCGTCAGCCCCATCTTTACAATATTGGGTGGAATTTTAGTTCTTCGGGAAACACTCAAACGTAAAGAAATTATCGGCATTGCTTTTGCCATTTTTGGAACCTTGATTCTTGCCATCGAACCCCTTCTGTCCGGCAGCGGCTTTAGTGAATTATCGGTCAGGGGTAATATCCTCATCATTATTTCCGATATTATTTGGGCCTACTTCCTCATCTATTCCAAAAAAGACCATGTTGACCCGGTATCCCTTTCTTTCGTCTCTTTTGTCATTTGTATCCCCTTCTTCCTAATTATGGTTGCCCTCGAAGGCTCCTCTTTTTATGTACATCCTCAAGCCATTCCGGGAATTATTTTTATGGCTATCGGTGGATCTATCGTAGCGTTTTGGGCTTATCAGGAGGGCCAAAAGCTTATCGAAGCCTCCGAGGCGGCTGTGTTTACTTATCTCAAACCGGCTTTTGCCATCCCTCTTGCTATGGTCTGGCTCCATGAGCCCTTCTCCATCGTTACCATGATCGCTACAGTCATAATAGTTTCCGGTGTCTACCTCTCCGAAAGGCGTTAATAGTATAAAATACACCCTAAGCACTTGAAAAAATCTGTTCGAAGGAGAACTTCTCATGGGATTACTTTGTTTCTTAATCTGGATTATAGGATTATGTTTCATGTATATTTCATCCTATCTGTTTTTCAGCATCATCAATGACCTCCCCGATGAACCGAATTCCCCCAAACTCCTTTTCATGCTTTTCTGTTTTTGCATTGGCATTTCCGCTATCGTGGGATCCATCGTGGGTATTCTCATTCTCATTGCTTTCTAGTTCCAGCCAATCCTCCACAATGTGGGGGATTTTTTGCGAAAAATAGCCTCACGCCTGTCCGCCAGATTGCGAAGCTGACGGCTGGATGTTAGAATACTGGAGCTATGAAACAGAATATTCACCCAATTTACGAGGAAATGGCCGTTTCCTGTGCCTGCGGAAACTCTTTCACCGTTGGCGGTTCCAGAAAAACTCTTCATGTCGATGTATGCGACAAGTGTCACCCATTCATTACCGGTACTCAGAAATTTATTGATGCTATGGGAAGAGTCGACAAATTTATCGCCAAACGCAAGGCCGCTTCCGGCTACGTGGCTAAAAATAAGAAGAAGGAAGATGTCGACCGGACACCCAAATCCCTCAAGGAAATGCTTGAGGTCAAGAAGAAAGCTGAGGCCAAAGAAGTTGCCTCTCCCGCTGTCTCCGCATAGATCCATCTAACTTCTCTACATCTTATTAACTCTGAGAACTGAGATCTGAAATCTGTGATCTAATATAAACATGGACAATCCCTATATTCAAGCAGAAATCGAACGAATCGAGGCGGAAATCAAAGACAACGAAGCTTTATCAACCGATCCGGAACTCGGTCTCCTGGCTACCGCCGAAGTAACTCGTCTCCGGTCTCAGCTCGAAAACTTACTTTGCAGTCAAGTAGTCGAGATTTCCGAAGAGGAAGCCGGCGAAAATTTTGACAACTCTCCGGCCATTATCGAAATTCGTGGAGCTGCCGGTGGTGATGAGTCCAAAATCTTTGCCGGAGACCTACTCCGTATGTATTCCCGCTTCGCCCAAGATCACGGCTTTACCATTGAAAATATCGATGAAGGTGTGATCAAAGTTAGTCGTCCCGACCGCTCGCTTTGGGATCACGGCGCTTTTGAGACTTTTCAATACGAGTCCGGAGTACACCGTGTTCAAAGAGTCCCAGAAACCGAAGCCGCCGGCCGAATACACACCAGCACCGCTACAGTGGCTGTTCTACCTGAAGTCAAGCCTAACCAGCTGGAAGTCAAAGATCAGGATCTGGAGTGGCAATTTACCCGTGCAGGTGGTCCTGGAGGCCAAAACGTCAACAAGGTAAACACTGCTGTGCGTTTGACCCACATACCCACCGGATTAACCGTTTTCGTTCACGAAGAGCGCTACCAAGCCAGGAACAAGGAAATTGCCCTCAACATGATCCGCTCCAAAATCTGGCAACAGGAAGAGGAAAAGCGCCTCAGTGCTCAGTCCGACAAACGTTCACTGGCCGTAGGCTCCGGCATGCGTGCCGAAAAGGTCAAGACTTACAACTTCCCTCAAAACCGCCTCACCGACCACCGTTTGGACAAATCCTGGCACAATCTCAAGGAAATCATGGAGGGTCGCCTCGAAGACGTCTTCGAGTTCACCCTATCCGGCTTCAAGTCCCTCACCTAAATCATCCTAAAAACACCCTATAACTTGCTTTTTCGCAATCTTTGTGTTATACTAAACACGTCTAGTTCGCAATCATGAAATTCATATCCACTCATTCAACTGGAGGAACACATGTCCAATTTCATTTCACCCGAAGCTCAGGCCCGTCACGCCCAAGCCGTCGCCGCGTACTCTCTTTCAGAGCAAAAACGCAGCCAAAGTAACGCGATTCGTTTCGTTCTTAACTTCCCGATCATCATGGCGGTTCTCTATGCGCTGAGCACTGTTGGTCTCATCACCATCACTGCCTCGACCGTAGGCCTGACCGGTCTCTTGACCACCATCGCGGTTATCGCCTTGATCTTCATGCTGATCTGCGTAAGCTTGCTGGCTTGGCCTACGGCACGTTCATCGTGTTCACCTGCTGCACAGGTATCCTATTGGCCCCTCTTTACGCAGTGCTTGTCGGATATGCCAGCTTATGGGCGGTGTCATACATCGTCCCTGGCATGTTACAACTGTCCGGGTCTCTCATCCACGGAATCGTGGCTGGCCTCATTATCGGCATTGCACAGATTCCTGAACTTTCAAAACCCGCTGCCCCCGAAGCCCTGAAAAGTGAAGAGCAGCAGGCCAGAGAATTGGCTGAAAAAAGCCACTAAACTCCTGATCGACAAAACAAAGCCCTCCGCACTGCGCGGAGGGTTTTTAATGCTAAAATCTCCCTATCCTTACAACGGAGGTTTTTCATGCCCTTTAACTGGCCACCCGATCGACACTTAGATGACTTTACTCATCATGAGGACTTTTCAGGAGAATTACGCGAACATTATCGTCGTAAACCTGATCCCATCGAAATTGAACCAACGCCGGAAACTAAACCGGAAAAACAACCTCGTTTCACTGTCCAAGGAGTGATTTTCTTTGTTTTGGTTGTTTCCGGGCTTCTGGTGTTGGGGCAGTTCATTCTTCCTCTTTTTCCAGAAGAATACATCGAGGTTTTGATCTACGCCTACCTTTACTTCGCCATGGGCTTTGACCCAACCAAATGGTTCAGCAAGCTCTTCGGCCCCAAGAAAAAATAGTTCCCCCTAACTCCCCGCCACCCGGCGGGGATTTTTGTGCCCAAACCCTGTTTGTTGATACAATTTGATATAATACTATCAGACTTACAAAGTCCATCCTTAACTTCATGTTTCTCAGGAGGCCGTCTTGGACGCCAAACTTCGATTCCACTACACAAAACAAGTAATTCTTTCCTTCTTACTGATCATTCCTACCATCCCCTATATCTACATACTGTACCGACTAAGCCTGTTTTTCCTTGAATATCATGGCTGGTCCATCGCTGTCCTAATCTACCCCCTGCTTTGGATACTCTTCCAAACAGTACGTGGCACAGTAAAAGCAATCCGTAAGACTTACTTATCAGGATACGTAAAGCTCGACCCGGACAGTAATCATGTTTTGGCAGGTATCTACGGAAGTGGCGAAACAGCGTATGCAAAACTCGCTCGCTTAACCCGGATTATCACTTCTCAAATCAACATAAACCCTCATTTGACCTTTTACGTTTATCCTCATGGAGGCAAACATAGGAACAACCACTTCAACGTTGCCATTTTCAAAGAGAAACGTGGCTTTGGTCTATTGATATCGCAAAAAACCCTTGAGGACTATTCTGACGAAACCATACTCGGAGTTTTAGCTCACGAGCTAAGTCACAGTATAGCCAGTAGCTGGTACCAAGTCATCGGTATAATCATGGGTTGCTTGATGATTCCATCAAACGCCTTTGTGCTTTTTCTCGCAGTATCGATTGGATTCTATAGCTGGTGGTTGTTTGTACCGGCCCTGATTGTTCTCGGGCTAATCCACATGTCCATCGTGGGTTTACCATTCAAGGTAGACGAAATTTCTGCAGATGATTTATCCGCGAAATTGGGCTATGGCTGGGGTCAAATAGACTACCTAGAAAACTTTCCCACCGAATTCAAAATTCCAGATGGTACTCATCCGAATGTTTGGTGGAGAGTGTCCCGGCTTAAGAAGATTCTCAACAAATAAACACTACTCCCCGCCACCCGGCGGGGATTTTTAATTGATACCTCTCACACCAAGCGCATCACCTCGCACTAATTACCGTCTTGGAAGCCATCTCATCTTTCAATACCTCAAGTGCTTTATCAACCTGATTGTCAGACAAGGGATTTATTTCATCTCGTACAAACTCAACTTTGACATCCGGCTCCAAACCAATTTGATGAATATTTTTTCCGGAAGGTAAAAGCCATTCGGCGATCGTTACATGAAGAGAAGAGCCGTCACTAAAGTCTTCCGGTTCCTGCACGGTTCCCTTGCCAAAGCTCTTTTCACCTACCAATTTTGTTCCCAATCTTTCTCGGAGTGCACCGGCTAATATTTCGGCCGCACTGGCCGATCCGCCATTTACCAAAACTACTAGTGGCATACCGATCAACTTACCCTCTCGATCAACATTGGAAATTTCAGTTCGATTTCTATCTCGTTGCTTTACTATCACACCGTCGGCTATAAATTCACCACCCAGATCTATTGCTCTTTGCAGATAGCCGCCAGGATTGTTTCTCAGATCTAGCACTATTCCTGTCGCGTTCTTATTTTTCACTTCAGCGACAATTTTTTCCCACTCCGGTAATGTTTTTTCGCCAAATTTATTTACTCGAATCAGGGCTACCTTACCTTTGTCCAACCACTCAAGTTCTGTCGAAGGCACATTGATTACATCCCTTACCAAAGTCACATCTCTTGATTTTTTTTCGGATTCTCTAAAGATAGTTAGAATTACAGGGGTTCCCCTTTCTCCCCGTATAAGGTCTACGGCATCTTCCACCTTCATACCACTGGTATCTTTGGAAATTTTCTTTTTTTCATCCACAATTTTTAAGATAAAATCCCCCGCCATTATCCCTGCCTTAAAAGCTGGAGTATCCTTGAGTGGGGACATTACCGCCAAAGTATTATCAATAAAACCAAGCTGGATACCTACCCCGCCAAACTCTCCCTGAAGATCCTCTTTGCTTCTGGTGTTTTCTATCGGAGGGAAAAATGACGTATATGGATCTCCCAAAGAAGCTGTCATACCTTCTGCGGCGCCGTACTTTAGTTTTTCTTCGTTGATGTCTTCCGGCTTGAGATAATTTTTCCGCAGCTGAACCAGAACTTCATTCATCACTCTCGTATCCACCATCTCACTACCCTGATACTGCCTCGACGTTTCGTAGACACCTAATCTATACCCACCAAAACCAATAGCCAAAAGCAAAATGGTAGCAACTAAATACTGTCTAACGACGTTAATTTTCATGGGCAGAGAATTCCGTAAATACTAATTTAAACCTTGTCCGTAAACGGCAACAAAGCAAGGTGTCTTGCACGTTTAATGGCTCGGGCCAATCTCAGCTGGTGTTTTTCACAAACACCGGTCGTCCACCGAGAAACAATTCTCTTTTTGGGAGAAATGCCAACAGCGA
Source organism: uncultured Pseudomonadales bacterium (assembly GCA_964357975.1). Lineage (GTDB taxonomy): Bacteria > Patescibacteriota > Microgenomatia > UBA1400 > MFAQ01 > UBA10133. The sequence goes on along the minus strand of CAYHNG010000012.1, from coordinate 15,671 downwards.
GAGACTCTAGATCAGAATAAACCGGTTCCGCCTTCTTAACACAGAAGGGACATGGCTTGTTTGATTTTCTAATTTTTTTCTTTTGAATCATATTCTTTTTATTTATATATTTTGTCTAAATCCTTTTTTGGCGGATTAAAATGGTATTTCGTCGGTCACGTCTTTGGAACTACTTTTATCCTCAGCGGAAAACACTTCTTCGGCTGGAGAGGTCGGTACACTCTTAGGCTCTACGGCAGTATAGTTTGGCTCGTAACCCTCGGATGTGCCCTTAGGTGTGTTCAAAGCAATCATTTCTTCGATCACCACCTCTGTAATCTGTCGATCATTTCCGTCTTGTGTCTTCCACTGTCTAGTTTGCAATCTTCCCTCGACAAAAGCTTTTTGTCCCTTTATTAACAGCTGACTACAGATCTCACCGAGCTTTCCCCAAGCAACAATTCGGTGGAATTCAGCCCCTTCCTGCTTTTGGCCGGAAGAATCGGTCCACTCACGATTGGTGGCTAGCCCAAAGGTACAGACGGCAGACCCTTGCGGGGTGTATTTTAATTCAGGATCACGGGTAAGGTTACCTATCAGGGTCACTCTGTTTAAACTTCTTGTACTCATATCGATTAATTAAATCCTAATCAATAAAAATCTTAGCATTTTGTCATCCATCTGCAAATCCTTCTCTAGTAGCTGTGCCGCTTCGGAAGTGCCTTCGATAACTAGTCTCAGATAATATCCTCGACTCTGCTTTTTAATCTCGTAAGCCATAGTCTTCGTTCCCCATTTATCCACCTCAGTTACCTTGAGAGCGCGTTTCTTGCACTTCTCGGTAATTTGCTTATCGGCTCCGAGATCGTTCTCGGACGATGGATAGATGACAACGAGCTCGTACTTGTTTACGACGCCCATGGACGGTTTTGGTTCGGTTGTCTTTGTCTTTTTCACAAATTGTTTGTAATTATTACTTTGTCCGCCTATGGCGGAACTTGGCTATTTTACTACAAACCAGCCGTTCTTGCTCCTTGAGTAATTCTTGACACAAAGAACCTATAGCTGTAATATACCCTAAATCAACAAACCATCTTCGGAGGCCACCTTGAAAATTTTGACCACTAGCGTCCTTGCCCTGTTTCTCATCGTTGTTCTAGCCACACTTAGCGCCTTTGTCTGGCAAATTTACTATTTGGTACCTCTTTTGGTACTGGCTAGTATCATCCCATTTTGGGTATTGTTTAAGTTCTTGTTTAGTAGAAACGACCTACGCAAACGGCTTGAAAAGTATCAGGTAAGCACTTTGCCATTCCCGGTATGCGTTTCTTTATCCTCTGAAGATGGCCGGGTCGAATCCTACTGGTCTGCAGACGAATCAAATTTCTTCTACTTGAACAACCCAAAAGAGGAGAAAGCTTTGGCCTTTACGATATTTGATGATCCGGCCAATCGCCTCGTTCTGGTTTATATCCAACTCGAAGATCGATGGTACGCCTACAAAAAGGCATAATCTTGTTTTGTCCCACCTCACCAGGTGGGATTTTTTTGCTATCTACGTTCCAACCATGAACTCCACCACGTCCCCGTCTTTCATTTCGTACTCTTTCCCTTCAAAACGGACCCTCCCCTTTTCTGAGGCCTCTTTCCACCCTCCGTTAGCCACGAACTCCGTATAGAAACATACTTTAGCCTTGATAAACTTCTTTTCAAAGTCAGTATGGATCACTGCGGCTGCCTGAGGCGCCTTAGTACCGCGCGCTATGGTCCATGCTCGGCTTTCGGTAATTCCGGTAGTCAGGAAGCTAATTAGACCCAGCGTTTCATAAGCCCGTTTTATCAGCTTATCCAACCCCGACTCCTTAATTCCCAGATCAGTCATGTATGCCTTAGCATCCTCTTCGGACAAACTAGATAGCTCTGACTCCACCTTCGCACATATGTATAGCTCATCGGAAGCTCCCTTAAGTCTTGGATCATCCTCACTAACATTAAAGACCCTGATCTCCTTCTTCATCGTCAACAAACACAAATCCCTCGCCAACTCAATCTCTTCACCTGCAAGAATTATCCTCGCAGGTCGTCCAGCGTTTAATCCTTCAAAAAGTTTCTCCACCACTCCCCTATTCTTTTCGGACCCTTTTTGTTTAATGTCTTTACTTTCCAAAGCCTTGCTTACCGTTTCCAGATCTTTGAGAATCAGTTCGGTCTCGATTACACCATAGTCGGTTTTTGGGTCCACACTCCCCTCTTTAACAATTTCAGTATCTTTGAAGTCTCTTAAAACTTGAAGAATTACATCCACATCGCGAATGTGAGTCAGAAATTTGTTACCCAAACCAGCTCCGGTTGCAGCCCCCGCCACCAGGCCGGCTATATCCACAAACTCCACCGTCGCTGGCACTATCTTGACACTGTTGGATATTTCGGCAAGCACTTTCAACCTTTCATCCGGTACTTCCACAACTCCTACATTAGGTTCAATTGTGGCGAATGGATAATTGGCCACCAAAGCCTGCTGTCTTTTTAACAGCGCATTAAAAAGGGTCGACTTCCCCACATTTGGTAACCCCACAATTCCAATCTTTAATCCCATGCGTATATTTTACCTTAACTCAATCGGGATTTTGAGACTTGTGTTTGAACCGAATGATTTCTCGCCAGGGTTTGTGCCGATCAATCACCATAGTCCAACCAAGTAACTGCAAACCAATAAGTGCCACCCACCATCCGGGTAGAATCGGCAGAATCATCCCGGCTACACCGAAGACAATAAAAAATACTCCCACGGCGATTCGCAAAGTAGACTTAAAATTTTGTTTCATTTATGTAAGTATAAGTATACCTGAGGATACACAGTCAAATAAAATCCCGCCAATTAAGACGGGATCGACAGGTCAACCATATTAGTTATTTTGGAGGTAGTCGAGAGCTGTACCAAAAATTCAACAACTGGGATTTATTTCGTTTATACGCCCCCACCGCTTCTTTATCGCCAAAACTATTGAAACAATTCAGGGTTTCTTTCTCACTCATACCAAACTCTGAAGTATGAGCCACTACTTGCCCAACGATATCCGCAAGAATCAGGTCTTTGTCATACATTCCACAAAGGACAAATTGATGATGTTTCTCGATCGCGTTAAAAAATCTGGTCTGTTTAGAGTACTTGCGAACAAAAGCCTTTATTCTTCGGTAAGAAGACTTTATCTGTACCGGTAAATCTTGATGACGACCGTTCATTTTAATCGCTTTCAAAAAGGAACCATTGACGTTGACGAACATGTCATATCCATTTACATCGTCTTTGCTATTCGGTTCGGTTTCACGTAGACCTATCACCCAAGTTCGCTCCATAAAGACACGGCTGACAGTATTACACGATTCTTTACCACGTGCATCAGAATCCACACTATCGGGGGGCCTCAAACTTCACACCTCCTTTTTCAAAGATCTCAAGGATATTTTACTCTGGAATAGACACAAAAAACCAGGCCTTTGACGGATTGTCTCAGACCTGGAACCAACTTATATTTTCGAATATTCTGCCGCGTACCACAGAATGGCGGCCACAGCGGTGGCCGACGTTATTTCTCCCCTGAGAACCATCTGGATAGCCTCTTTAACGGGTACAAAGGCCACTTCGATATCCTCCCACTCTTCAATCCTGCCTCCTCCCTTACCCGTACGAGCTTCCATGCTCGTTTCAACATAAAAGACATCGGAGCGTTCCGACGCGGCGCCTGGTGAGAGTTTGAGCTTAAGAGATTTGAAAATTAGACCTCCTTGAAAACCCGTCTCCTCCATAACCTCACGCTGGACCGCCTTCATAGCATCCTCGTTCCCATCTCGCATACCGGCCGGCAATTCCCAATCGTAGGAGTTACTCCCCCCACGATATTGTCGCACCAGAATAAACTTGTTGGGTTTACCTCGAACTAGAATCAGGGCACAAACTGAGTTTCCTCTGTCAAACACGATGAACTTTCTAGGTTTATCCATCGTCCCATCAATTTTTTGTTTTTCAACGGTGCGCAGAATGATCCTAAAATAGATGGAAGAGTTGGGTACCTCGAATTTCCAGAGTTCCTTTTCGTCCAAAATTTTTATCACACCCGTGAACGGAATTTTCGACAATTTAGCCTCCTTTAGCCTTGTAACAAGATTTTTAGTGTTCTATCCTATATTTTAGCAGGTACGTACGCATCGACGGATTACCCCTTGACAACCTGCTAGTTAGTGTTATGATAACACTATGATTGAGACAATGCAAGTACCGGAATACTCCATAGGACTTAGAAAGCGCCTCTATGACGCATTACAACTAGATGGAGGTCCACTTGGAGATGTCACTTCACTCGCTTTAATCGAAAAGGAGCGCCAAGCTTCAGCAGGATTTATTGTTAAAGCAGACGAAGGAGTTCTGTCCGGTCTAGAAGTTGCCAGGATCGTCTTTGAAATGGTTAACCCGGAAATTAAGTTCACTCCCCTCCTCCAAGATGGAGACCTTGTCAAACGAGGAGATATCTTGGCTACCGTTACCGGACCCGCCAGAAGTCTTCTCACCGGAGAAAGAAATGCCCTTGAGTTTCTTCGTCGCATGAGTGGTATTGCTACCAAAACTAGGAAGTTTGTCACCGAGACGGCCGGCACCGGTGCCACCATATTAGACACCCGCAAGATTCTTCCCGGATACGGCGAACTAGACAAACAAGCCGTCAGGAATGGAGGGGGTACTAATCACAGGGCCAACCTTAGTGAAATGGGTCTGATTAAGAATAATCACATCGATATTCTCAATGGCGACATTGCCCAAGCCATTCAAATTTTCAGGGAAAAATATCCCCGCATTCCGCTAGAGGTGGAGGTTAGAAATCAAGCAGAACTCATCTCAGCTCTCGTTAATATTCCTGACAGAATCTTACTGGACAATATGAATAACGACGAAACCAGAGAAGCCGTCAGAGTTAGAGATGAGTTTGTTAAACACACCGGGGTCAAAATACCCCTCGAGGCATCGGGAAATATGACTCTTGAGAGAATCAAAAAAGTAGCCCAGACTGGAGTTGAATATATTTCCGTAGGCTCGCTCACTCATTCAGTCGAAGCTTTTGATATTTCTTTGCATATTAGTTTTAATAAATAAACATGACCAAAAACCCCCCACTTCTCACCCAACAAGAAATCTACAAACTATTTAAGGAAAAATATTCTCCATACTCACCCGATTTCGAGCTGATGATTAAAGCTGGCCAAGTTGAAAAACTAAATCGTCTGGTCAGAGAGAAAAATGCGGTTATTCTCAAACACAACTACATGAGCTGGGATCTTCAATGTGATGAAGTCATAGGGATTCGAGGTGACTCTCTGGAGCTTTCTCGCAAAGCCGGAGAGACCGAAGCCGATATTATTCTCTTCTTGGGAGTGAAGTTCATGGCCGAAACCGCCAAAGTCTTGAATCCCAAAAAGACCGTGCTAATCCCCTCTCTTAAGGCAGGCTGTTCATTGGCCGCCAGTATTACCGGCGCCGACGTCCGCAAACTCAAAAAAATGTTTCCTGGTGTTCCTGTCGTCGCCTACGTCAACACCGATGCCGATACCAAATCTGAAGTCGATATCTGCTGTGCTTCCGGCAACGCCAGCAAGGTCGTCAAATGGGCCATGAAAGAGTGGAAGACCGATAAAGTCATTTTCCTCCCTGACAAATTCTTGGCTCAAAACGTCGCCCGTGAAATGGGTGCCGACATCTTCTTCCCCAACATGTCCGCCGACGCCGCCACAATAAATAAAGAATTAGCACTTCGCACTAAGCACTTCGCACCAGGTACTCCCGTATTTATCGGCTGGGAAGGCAAATGCGAAGTTCACGAGAAGTTTACTCCTGAAGATGTCGACGGACTTCGTCACGATTTCCCAGGAGTCTATATCATGGCCCATCCCGAATGTCCTCCGGAAGTAGTCAAAAAAGTAGATTTTGCCGGATCAACTGGAGAAATGATCAAAAACGTCACCTCCCCCGATGTCCAAGATAAACAAGTGGCTTTCTTTACCGAATGTGCCATGGTCGAGATATTAGCGGCTCAACACAAAAATGTCTTGCAAATCTGTTCCATTCAAAAAAGATGTCCGCACATGGCGCAAAACAATTTGGAAACAGTTATTGAGGCCTTAGAAAAAATGCAGTACGAAATTACCGTTCCGGAAGATCTTCGAAAAAAAGCCGAATTACCAATTAGACGCATGATTGCCATCAAATGAAACAAGAATTATTTACAACTGATGTCCTAATTATCGGTTCCGGCCTTGCTGGTGCAACTGCGGCCCTTGAATTATCCAAAAAGAGTCCAAATACAAAGATTGTTGTCCTAACCAGGTCGGACACGCCAAACGAATCTAATACTAACTACGCGCAAGGTGGCATTATTGCTAAAGGTGGACCGAATCTCGTCACAGACATCCTTAAGTCAGGTGACGGTATCGGTTTGCCTGAAGCCGCTCAAGTATTGGCAGATGAAGGACCAATCTTAGTCAAAAGAATCTTATCTGATTTGGCCGAAATCCCTTTTGACAAAGAATCTGGTGGCCAACTGGCTTATGCTCTCGAAGGTGGCCACCAGGTACCAAGAGTTGCCAAAGTGGCCGACTTCACCGGCAGATCTATCCAAGAACATTTAACCTCAGCTCTCCAGAAAAACAAAAATATTACCGTACTTAAAAGTCTCACTGCCGTCGATCTCCTTACCACCAGTCACCAAACCATCAAATGGGCCGATAAGTACGCTCAGGATACTTGCGTCGGAGCTTATGTCTTCGATCAAACAGATGGTAAAATTTCCAGAATTATTGCCACCCAGACAATTCTGGCTACCGGAGGAAATGGGCAAATTTTCGCCTTTACCACTAACCCCAAAGGAGCCAGAGGAGATGGTGTGGCTATGGCCTACCGTGCCGGAGCCCGCCTGCTAAATATGGAGTTTGAGCAATTCCACCCCACCGCGCTAAAGACACCCAATGCTCCCCCCTTCCTAATTAGCGAAGCTGTCCGTGGACAAGGAGCCAGACTGACCAACAAGCTCGGGGTTCCTTTTATGCAAAAATATTATCCCGATCTAACCAAACCAGATTTGACCACCCGTGACAAAGTCTCTCGGGCCATCTTTACCGAAATGCTGGAAACCGGCACTACCAATGTTTACCTCGATCTGAAGACATATATTCCCAAAGAAGAAATTCTTACTCACTTTCCCATGATTCATGAAACGTGTCTCAAATATGGCATCGACATTACCAAGGATCTGGTACCCGTCTCCCCCGCCGCGCATTACATGTGTGGAGGTATTCTTACCGATTTATATGGACGTACTTCAATTCAGAACCTTTATGCCGTGGGCGAAGTGGCTTGCACCGGTCTGCATGGCGCCAACCGTCTGGCCAGTACTTCACTCCTTGAAGGTCTAGTTTTTGGTAGTCGTGCCGCACACATCATCTCCTCCGTCATTTCGACCGGAGCGGAGAAATCGCAATCCACAGACCTTTCCTCACACGTCCCTACCTGGAACTACTTCGAAAAATATCCCGCCGATCCGGCCCTCATTGCCGCCGATGTTAGTACTATTAAAAACATTATGTGGAATATGGTGGGGCTCGTCCGCAAGAAACACACCCTTGAAAGAGCCATTACGGACCTTACCCAAATGGAAAACACAATCAACAAATTCTACCGTGAAGCCAGTCTTTCCGACGAACTGCTCGGCCTAAGAAACATTGCTCTGGTAGCTTTGATTGTCGCCAAAGCGGCTTACGCCAATACCAGTTCCATCGGCTGTCACTACCGTGAAACCTAGTGGTATAATATAGGGCAATCTACCCTTGAAGGAGGCACACTAATATGGCTAAGAAAAAGGTTACTTTCGTCTGGAATTGGGTCAGCTATACCATGCCCGAAGATACGGATAAACACAAGATTCTCTTGCCGAACGGTATTGTTCTCGAGTTCAATGGCTTTTTGGAAACCAGCCCACCCCAACTTGCAAATTTGAAAGCACTTGGTTTCACCGTCATGATATTGCCTGAAACCCACCTCCAGGAAGTTGCTGACCGTCTCGACGCCGTCCTGGCCAGCGAGCTGGGCTACTGCCCCGATCACCCGGAGGAACACGGCAACTTCTGCTCTGTCTGTGGCAAGAAAATCTACGCTCCCGTGACCTTGGGCCCCCCCCCCCCCCCCCCCCGCCCGCCACCCCCCACCCCCCCCCCCCCCGGGGGGGATGGGGGGGGCGGGGCGGGGGAAAAAGCCCAGGCTGAAGACGCCCCCGCCCGCCCC
>CAYHNG010000012.1:0-7359 GCA_964357975.1 uncultured Pseudomonadales bacterium | reverse complement strand
ACTTCTGCTCTGTCTGTGGCAAGAAAATCTACGCTCCCGTGACCTTGCCCCCCAAGCCCCCCTTCCCCTTCACTACCAACAACTCACCCGTCGACGTGATGGGAAATGGACCTTGTCCGAACTGCAAAAAGCCACTGGATCACGGCGCCCACGCTAGCACCTGCCCCAACTGCGGACAAGCTCTTCACTGGACCTGCCGCTAATTTACCCACCCCGCTTCTTAGCGGGGTTTTTCAACCTTAGTCCGCCACTTTCCCAGAATACCAAATGTGTATAATCTCCTTGTTCATTAACTCAGTCTTGGCTTAAGGAGTCTACCGTGATTTTCAATTTACTTTCTTCACCACTAACCCTTGTAGGGAAACTGTTCGATAAAGATGACACAAAAATTTATGGGATTATTTTTGTCGTTATCTGGCTATTGATGGTTTTGGTCTCTTGGGTCATAGTTGGACCTACCGCAAAACTAATTTTTAAAGTCATTACTTCAGTTGTTGGATATGCCCTATCAATTTTCTTCTACCTAAAAGCCGACAAAATAAGCCCCGAATTCTTACCAAGTGAGTTTGTTGTTTTTTTAATAGCCTCGGCAATTGCCGGCTACACATTTGGCCTGCTAGGTTACTATTTCTTCCTCCTGTACTAAAACCCCCCTCTCCCCGCTTCTTAGCGGGGTTTTTGTTATCTGGTCACAATTTTTAGTCGAGGAGAAGATATGGTCAACATTCCTAAAGGATTCTTTCCTTCAATGTGATATTGATTAAGACCTCTCCAAATCGACATTGGTTTTGAATAGAAGCTGGACTTTACCCCGCTATCCACTGATATTTCACTGTTATCTACCGCTCGGTGGTTGGTGTCATCATAAATTCTAACCGAACCATTACCATTATCAATCCATCCTTCCCAAGATACTTCCACGTAAGTCCCGTATAGGGCCGCGTCGAAAGAAAACTCTGTCCCCTGAATTTTTTCCCAGCTTACTGTGTTTATTGACCCTCCCGCCAACTGAACAAACTGTTCTTTGATCTTCCCCGTAGACTTCGGCTTTACCAAACCCGCGTTTCTTTCCAGAGTCAGCACCCGGCTTTCGAGCGAAGCAACTCTTTCTTCCAATGTCTTCGTTGTTGTCGCCGCTAAGACTTCCGGATCTTCTGAGGCAAATTTTCTGGACATCAGACCATAAACCTGCCACCCGGAAAGTGCGACAACACTCACCATCACGGTTACCAAAATCAATCTGGAACTCATATTTCAGTCTACCATACCACCATACTGCTATTTCTTACTTTCTCCAGATATCATCTTGAATGCTTCCTGAACAGTGGTCATAAACTGGGCCGGGAAAATGATCGTCGAATTCTTTTCTACCGAAATCTCGGCCATCGTTTGCAAGGTTCTCAGCTGAAGTGCCACTGGGTGCTTTGAAATGACATCCGCCGCCTCGGCCAACTTCTGAGCCGATTGATACTCTCCTTCAGCCGCTACCACCTTAGCTCTTCGTTCACGCTCTGCCTCTGCCTCTTTGGCCATCGCTCTTTGCATATTATCCGGCAAAGCAATATCTTTTATTTCCACCGCTGTTACCTGAGCACCCCACGGCTCGGTATGAGTATCAATTACTTTCTGAATTTGCTTATTGATCTCCGTGGTTTGGGATAAAAGTTGATCAAGGGTAAACTGTCCCACCACATTTCTGACAGTAGTCTGAGAAATTTGATTTACTGCCGAATAAACATCGTCAATCGCGATCACCGATTTCTTTGGATCAACCAGATGATAATACGCCACGGCGGCTATATCAATCGACACATTATCCTTCGTAATTATTTTTTGTGAAGGAATGCCCATGGTGATCGTTCTCAGCTGCACTTTCCGCATTACCTCCAGAAAAGGAATCAAGATAATAAGGCCAGGACCACGAACACCTGTACACCTTCCCAAGAAGAAAATAACCCCTCTTTCGTACTCCTGAACAATCTTCAGACTGGCAAATAACACCGTCAAAATAGCTACGATTACTGGTATTTCCATATAGACCAATTCTACACCTTCTCCACCGTCACTCCATCAAAAAAGTCAGACACCTTGAAGCCTTTTGCTTCGATTTCTTTGCGAAGAGCATCGGACTCGGCCCACTGTTTGGTTTTTCTCATCTCTTCTCGTTTATTTACCATCTCCATTACTTCAGCAGGTATATCAGCCGGGACTTCGTCTCGTTCAGCAAGTTTAAGACCAAAAACTTTGTCAAAATTCTCCACCAGTCTCCTTTTTTCAAAGGAATTAAGTTTCTCGTCTTTTAACACTGCGCGTGCGACAGCCAATGCCGCCGACATATTAAGATCATCCTCGACAGCATGGACAAACTCATCTCGGAAAAAAGCCTCCCTACCCGATAGCTCCACTTCCGCCTTGTCTCCAAAAATGTTTTTCTCCTGACCACCCTCAACTCGGAGGGCCAAAAATTCTTTCTTGAGCTTCTTATATGAATTAGCAACCCCCTCCATCCCCTCCCAAGAAAAGTTCATTTGTTTTCGGTAGTGTGCTGACAGATAGTAGTAACGTAAGGCCATCGGGGAAAAACCCCTTTCAACAATATCGGCCACTTTGTAAACATTTCCCAAACTCTTACTCATTTTTTTGCCATCAACTGCCAAAAACAAACTATGGAACCAATACTTCACAAACGGTTTTTTGCCGGTAGCCGCCTCGCTCTGAGCAATTTCATTTGGATGATGTATCGACAGATGATCTTCTCCGCCGGTATGAATATCAAACTGCTCCCCCAGATACTTCATACTCATAGCACTACACTCAATATGCCAGCCGGGGAAACCGTCTCCCCACGGGCTCTCCCAGTGCATTACATGGTCGGAGAATTTACCCACTCTCTTAAACCACAAGGCAAAATCTGCCGGATGCTTTTTGCTGGTCTCGGTAACCACTTCGTCACGTCCTCCCACCAGCTTTTCCTCCAAGGACTGCCCAAATAGTTTTCCGTAGTCGGCAAACTTGGATACATCAAAGTACACCGCTTCGGGGGTGTCATAACCATAACCGTTTTCCATTATTTTTTTGATCAGCTCAATCTGTTCCGGAATGTGGTCAGTTGCCTTGCACTCGACATCCGGTCGAATAATATTGAGAGAATCCATCTCTTTTACAAAGTAATCTGTATATTCCTGCGCCACCTCCCAAACCGTCTTACCCGTTTTCTGCGCACCCTTTTCCAACTTATCCTCACCTTCATCGGCGTCGGAAACCAGGTGCCCGACGTCGGTAATATTCTGGACATGAGTTACTTTATAGCCCTCAACTACCTCCAAAACCCTCTTCAAAATATCGTCGTTTAGATATTTTCGGCCATGCCCAATATGAGGATAATCATAGACCGTTGGACCACAGGCATACATGCCAACTTCATTACCATGAATGGGGCTAAATTCTTCCACTCTCTTTGAAAACGAATTAAAAATCTTCAACATCAGTCAATTTTAACTCAAAATCAAACTTTAAACTTAACAAAGCCATACCGATATCTTTTTCGGATATCGGGTTCTGAATACCATTCTTGTCTGGCCTTGATGGCCAAGACCCACCAGCTAGATCCCAAAAATCCTTTCAAATTTTGACTTTTATGGGCAAAAACCGATCTCCACTTCCGAATAGACTCAGACAAACTTAGGTCCAAAATATATTCCGGCTGACTTAAATACTTATCCACCCGTGCGTCCACCACCCTTTTCCTCGTCTCCTTTTCAAAAGACACCCAATACAAGGTCACTTCAGGTTTCATCTTGAGGAGCTGCCTTATCTCCCGTGCCACGACGATATGATCCGGGTGTCCGGAAACTCCCGACAGATCATACGAGACCATGACACTCGGCTTAGTTTCTTCGATAAATTTACCCAGTCTTTCCCTCCATTTATGTCGAAATCTCAGTTTGCCATCATCGAATTTCCACATAACCCAATCTATTACACCTAATCGACTCATGGCTTCAGCCATCTCTTGGCGGCGGATTTCGGCTGTGCTACGTCCTTTCCCGTTTACATATATTTTGCCTCTATCGCCCTCTGTCAATGTCAGGACCGTAACCTCGAATCCCATTTTTATTGCTCTTTGAATTATGCCTCCGGCCATGACTGATTCATCATCCGGATGCGGAAAAACAACCAACAATTTTTTGTTGGATATTTTCTCTAACGCTTTGACAATTGATTTCATTTGGCAACAAATAATAAATATTTGTTGCGGGTCGCCTTTGGCGACAGTTTCCACCTCAACTCTACTCAATTTATCCGGTTACGGCGGACCCCGTCGATGTTTTGCCTGCTTCCACAGACACCGCCCATAACGGTCCGGCGCACGCTTCCGAACCTGGTTTGAAAATGTAATAGCAAATATACCACAAAAAAGACCCCGATTTTAACATCGGGGTCGGAAACCTTACTGCGAGTGAACATGTGAACGTAAATTCAACGCCTCATTTACCCATTCCAGTACACATGCCAAACTATGGTGAGCTCGCACTTTTGTCTGAGTCGGGGATTCATCCTCGTAGTCAAACGCAGAGTACAAAGAGGCGACGTACTGCATGCCCATCCACAAACCGGTGTAGTAATGTTCCGAGAACCGGCTCTGGCGCTGGGCTTCGCCCACGAAACTTGCAAAGGTCAGTTTCATCTTGTGTGCCGACGCACTGTTGTATTCCTCGATGATGTCCGGAAGCGGTTGGGCGTGACGATCCAGGATGAAATGCGCAATTTCCGGATTATATGTCGTGGATCCGTACTTCATCATCAGGTAGTCTTGCACCTTCAGCCCTGACAATAGGCCACTTAAGAAAGCCTCCCTTCCGTCCGAACCAATCTTATTCAGTTCGTGTAGAGCCTTGATTCTCAGATCATAGATCTCGTAAGCCATTCTGACCTCCAGCAATTCAAAGTATATTTGTGTGTGTTTTATACCATTTCCCATAGCAAAAGTCAACATTATGAGACTATTCAGGCACAAACCTAAAACAGGCTCTACTGTATACTCTTAGCCATGAAACGCTGGCTCACGATCATTCTCATCTCCATCCTTGCCACCATGTTTATCTACCCCTCTGCCTTTATCTATCCCCAAGATACCCTACCGGATAACAACGACACGCGCCTGATTGCTTACATCATCGGCCAAGTCCAAGAGAACATTCTTGAACACAGGCCACTCCACTACGGCACTTTCTTCGCCCCGGACCAAAGCACTCTAGCCTACTCGGATCTTTTTCTGACTTCAGCGGTTTTGACCCTCCCCTTTCGGCTGTTTACCAACTCTCCTATTGCGATCTTCAATCTCGCTTTGGTTCTTAACTTCGCTCTCACCATCATTTCTTCGTATCTGTTGTTCGGTTATTTTTTCAAAGATCACTGGATCACAGCACTGACAGTCATTCTTTTTAACTTTTCCGGTTTTCACCTCTCCTATCTTCCACATTTACAAATATTCTCTCTCTGGCCACTTTGTCTCTCGATCTATTTTTTTACCAGATATTTAAATGAAAATCGGACGAGCTTATTACTCTTATTCTATTTATCCGTTACTGCCCAAATTGCCGAAAGCATCCTCCCCGCATATCTCATCTTTTTTACCTGCATTTTAATAGTGATTGCCCACGCCATAAAATTTAGGAGTACAAAAAATGTTACAGACGTTGCAGAAGTGCCAGCAAAAAGCCGCGCGGAGCGGATCCACCCCAGTATTCTGGGGAAGGAGGTCGAGCACGGCTTTTTGCGCAGTTCGAAACGACGACATTTTTTGTTTCAAATCTTGATATCTTCTCTGCCTTTTGTCCCCCTCTGGATCTTCCTTCTACTTCCCTACTATCAACTCCACACTTCTCTACCAGAAGCCACCCGCCCTATCCGTGACGCGGCCCACTTCTCACTCGGTCTGGACCAAATCTTCACCTTTTACCACAGCTGGACAGTAATAATCCTGCTGGCAATTTCTCTTCTTTCCTCCCAAATCGTCTACCACCATAGATCACAAAGTCGTCCACCAATTTTGAAAAGATTGCGCAATGCGAAAAAGCACGGTTTCTCTGTACTCAGAGGATTTTTCGCGGCAAGACAGGATGGCCCCGCCGCCGGGCGGAGAGCAGTCCGTTTTTCAAAATGGGTGACGATGAAAAGTGATCAAGGAGCATGGATATTGGTTCTAATTTTTTCACTAGTTATGTCACTTGGCCCTGTCTTAAAAATTTTTGGCCAAAACTTACGTCTTTTTGGTTTTCCCATTCCTCTACCCTACGCCCTTTTCTACTATCTCTTCCCCGGATTTACCGGTTTCCGTACCCCCAGTCGGTTTATAGTCTTGGCCTTGATTTCGGTCGTCATCATCATAGGGTTCCAACTTAAACCAATTTTCGGAAAACTTAAACCCAAAACCAAACTAATATTTATTCTTCTAACCCTCTCATTGTTATTTGTTGAGGCCGACTTACCTCTCAAAAGCTATCCGGTAAACATCAACATGCATCCCGTATATCAAGAGGTCACGAATCTTCATCCGGACGCAGTCATCCTGGAACTTCCTGTCAAACTCTGGAATATGCCGGACCATGAAATCGAATCCATTCGTTCGCTTTATACCCTGTTTCATAAGCATCGTCGCTTTGGTGGTTTCTCCGGCTTTGCTACCAACCGCTGGATTGATCTTGTCCAAAAAATTAACGCATATGGTTTGACTCCACCAATCGTCGAGTCCCTTCGTTCTCTCGGCATCACCCACGTAATCCAAAACAACAAGATCTCAGGTCTCTGAAATCTATCCTACTCCTTCTGCTTCGCCGTTTCCCCGTGTGCCCCAGCCCCCACTTTCTTTAAAAGACTCTGTACGAAACTTTCTTTTTTTTGTTTTTCTCCCGCTTCTTTCTGGGCTTTCTCTTGTTCTTTCTGGTTATTTTCTAGAGCAATCTGCGCATCTAGCTGTTGTTTTCTCTGTCGATATTGTTCCAGCTCACCCAAAACCTGGTTGTACCTCTGCTTATCTTTTTGTTCTTTAACAGCCTTCTCTTGTGTTATTTGATTTTGTGGTTCTTGAACTTTATCGGCCGGCGGAGCGCCAACACCGCTTGGTGCACCGGTTATTTGCTCAATCGTCTCACCCACAATATCACCACCCGCCTTTACGGCGGATTGAACCGAACTCTTACCTAGTTCGAATAAATTGTCGACCACTTGCTGGCCAATACCTCCCAAAGGTGCGGGCATTAAAACCATTTTACACGGTATTTTATTCTCCCTTAAAACACAAACAAATGACGTCCTCCCCGTGTCGGCCTTCGGCCTTCACACGGGGTTTCCTTGTTT
>CAYHNG010000011.1:0-36874 GCA_964357975.1 uncultured Pseudomonadales bacterium | reverse complement strand
CCTCCTCCACCACCTCCACCACCCCCGTTCCCAGTACAACTTGGAACTCCGTTAGTAATTTGTATTATTTGACCAATAGGGCAACACCAATTTGTGTCGCTGGGTGCGCCTTGCATTTGACAGGCCTTGCCTCCAGAAAACGGAGCACCATAACAATCCTGTCCCGCCTTACAGGTATCAAGTTCTTTGCATCCGTTGTCAGTAACGCAACCATAATTCGTACTGTCTATTATTAGTTTACACCGATCACCTTCGCTACACCCACCCTCTAGACCACATTTACCGCTAAGGCTTACATCACAACCTCCACCTGCCTTTGGTTTGCTTTTCGGTGCTGTCGGGGCGATGGCTTGTTGTTCAGAAACTCTACTTGACACAAAATAAGCTCCTACTGCCGCGCCGACGACCAAAAAGAGCGCTAAGATTCCCAGTAATATCTGAGGTGCTTTTCTCTTCGGTTTCTGTTCCGGCCACTGGGCTTCCGCTTGTACTTCCGGCGCTGGTGCGGGAACAGTCGTTGTGGTCGTTGTTATCGCCTGCCCGCCAAACTGCGAAGCTGTTGGCTGGGTCGTAGTTACTGGAGCCGTCGTGTCAGGGGCAGAAACTGATGGCATCACCGTCGTCGATGTCGTCGTTTCGGATGGGGTAGTAGTCGTCGTCGTAGTCACGGGAGCTATCGGCTCAGAGACAGGTGTAATATTCTCCGGAGTAAAAGGAGCAACAGGAAGGGGAGAAGCAAAAGAAGAAGGAGGCGGAGTCAATATTGGATCTGGAGTGATTGGGTCCGGAGATAATGACTGACTCGAAGGTTGGTTCAAAGGATTTTGTGGGTCCATCTCTATATATTACGGTCCAATAAACCTGGACCTCCTTTCACTATATCCACTATTTTTGTCAGCGTCAACATGTTTTTTTATCTCGTCCATTTTTTGGTCAGACTTCCGATAAGAAGCATGATAATTCCAAGTATGGCAAAGCCTAACGTAGATGTAATTCCACCAGAATTAGTGAGGGTTTCCGTACTGGTTTCCGGCATGGACGTTGCCGGAGTGGGTGACGGTGAAATACCAATCAAACCCGTCGGTGTCGCCGAAGGGGTGGCCGTGAAGGCCGGCTGATTGCTTAGCAGTATGGTAAATGTCCTCACGATTTTCTGGACTTGGTTGGCCGCATCCGTAAACTCTACGGTCAGAGTATGCAGACCCGGATCTAGTTTCTGTGGAGGAGTCCAGGTCCAATTGCCATCGGTATCCGCTTGTACTATCTGTACCATCTCCACCGAAAACAAAGTCAGTTTGATTACTGAACCACTCGGGGCCTTGCCTCTTAGTTCGGGTTTGTCTGTCGCGATGATCTCTCCATTGGTTGCCGGATTTAGAATTTTCACCGCCGCCGTTGCCTCCAGCTGCTCGGACAAATTTAGTTGGACTGTTTCAAGTTGGAAACCTTCCCCCGTTTGGGCACTAGGGGTTGCTTCCTCCAAACCGGACAATAGTCTGCCTGTGTCCGAAAAACTTTGATTCTTTCCCAAAACAATATCCGGTACCGGTTTGTCTTTACTCGTATCGGTTAGGGCTGTAGCTGTTCCGGTGCTCCCTGCCCGGACAAAAATAGATAAAAGAGTTTTTTCCGCATCATAGGTCAAGACTTTTCCGTCCTTGTCGCGTGAACTAGCCAAGTTGAGCCTCCAGGTGCCATCTGTTTTGGTGATCGTCGACAATGCTTGTCCTCTTTCGGCCTCCACAAAAACAATTCCTCCGCTGACGGGGTCTCCGTTATCGCGGACCACTTTTCCAAAAATGATGTCTTCAGGTGGGGCAATTGCTTGGGTGTTGGTTCTGACTTGAAAAGGTTTTCCGTTATCGTCGTAAGTACCCGACCCCGAAACAATTAAGAAGTAATAGGTGGTGCTCGGCGAAAGACCGGATACATTGACCGTATGACTGTTATAACTCTGGGAAGTACCGGAAATTTGATCCCGGACATCTCCAGCCGGTGTCACAATTTTTGCCGGGTCTTCGGAATATTTGATCAAACCTGTCAGGGGTGTGTCTGTTGTCCAACTCACACTAAAAGTAGAAGAGTTAAGGTTCGAAATTTTAAGATTTTTTGGGCTTTCCGATGGACCGGCTTTCGATTCCAGACCTTGTCTCATGTTCACCAAAATCACTCCGGCCACCAAACCAACAATGAGAATAATAATTCCCAGCATCGTTGGTATTCGTTTGGACATTAGTCCTTTTGTTGCCATTTTATTGCTGTATATTGGTCTGACCCGATTCGGTTGCTAACAGAGGACCGGTGGGCTCCGGCAATACCGGTGCGGTTAAGCTGAGTCCGCCAATTTCCTCTTCGGTCACTAGCGTTCTCTTTTCCAGATTGTCAATCACTTTTGGGTCAATAGTTCCATCAATTGGTTTAATAGTTTCGATTTGTTCCGGTGTTAACTGTGTTTTTGTGGCGGCCGAAAATATTTGAAACGCCAATATTCCACCCACGATAGATAACCCCATGATACCTATCAATAATACATAAACCGAAAGAGTCTTTCTAGGTTTCATGTCTCTGCATAAAAATAAAAATAAATTTGACCGGTCGCTTTCACGGTTAGGACCCCTTTAGTCGTTGTTGGTTCGGTCGTTAAGGTGACACTGTTTAAGAAAGTCAGCCGGTCCAGATTTTCCATTTCCTTGAGGAAATTTTCAATACTCAAGGGCTCTCCCGTCACTACAAATGAAACTCCGCTTTGAATAATATTGTTCTGATTCTTGGAAACTATTTTCATTGACCATTCGCCGAATCCTTTTCCCGTCCCAAACAGCCTTGTTCCGGGCATGGTAATGGTTTGTACCGTCAGACCGTTTTTCTTGGCTAAGATCTCAATCCTCCCCGCCATATCGTGATAAGCAAACTCGTTCGGTATTGCCTCATCGAACAGGTGTAGTTTATCTTGATAATTATTAATATCTGTTTGGGCCGCAAACACTTGAGCAATCTTGTTGTCGGCTTTTTTATTCACGGATTCCAGATCCTCCACTTTTTTCTGTAATGAAGCCACATTGGCTAAAGTGGGCCTAATGGCCGCAAAAATCAGTAGTGTCACCGTGAATACCGAAAGAATTACTTCCAGAGATGCCTTAATTTCGGGCCTTTGGTAAACAAGGCTAATCCTCTGATAGAAAAGAGAATATTTCTCGTTGTTTATTAAAGCCATTATTTAAACGTAGTCTGAATATTAAATTTGACTGTTCCTGTACTTTGATCGAAGTTGGTTTCTTTCATTGCAAGGCGAGTTACACCTTGAAACCTTTTTAGGCCTTGCAGCAGCTGACCAAATCCCAGCTCCGAGTCCGACTCTCCGACCAGACTCATTCCGGTACTGTCTAGTGTCAATTTTTCCAATTTGACTCCGGTGGGCATTATTCGGCCAAGCTCGTCATACATTTCACCGAAAGCTATATTTTTTGTCAAATAATTATTGATAGGGGTTTGTTTATTTAAGATCGTTCGGATGGTTCTTTCAGTATCCGCAAACGCTTGAATTTGAACTTGTTTTTGGTCCACTTCTTCCTTCAAATCATTTACCTTCTTATCGAAATAGAAACGAGAGCCGAAGGCCAGCAGTACGACAAACTCCGTCAAAACTACCAATACCCTCCCGGAAGTAGTTGCCCACGTCAGAAATTTGCCCAAAGCGGAATAACTAAAGCTATCTTTAGGCAATAAATTAATATGAAAAACACCTTGTTGGGCAGCCACACCTCCAGTTTATCAAATTGAAATCGCAAATACAAAGATTCTCTGCCTCGTCATGATCTGGCAACCAACGATTCCTTATTTGGTGATCTTTTTGGCTAGTCTGGCTTTAATTCTGTCGGCCTTGCCGCCCTTAATCACTCCCTTTTTGGCAGCGCGATCCACGGCCGAAAAGGCTTTGCTTAAAGACTCAAGCGACAATAACTTCTTGAATTCGTCCACAGCGGTCTTCGCCTTAGTCTTGGTGGCTCTGTTAAACGTGGCCTTCTTTTTGTCGGCTCTAAGTTTCTTGATTGCGGATTTGGTTATAGGCATGTGCTTATTTTATCATGACCTTCTGCTTCTGGCGCATCTGCGTTTCCTGAACTAAAATAGCTAAGTGGTTAACCGGATAATTTCAAAGTCACAAGAATTCTTTAATCGGAAGAGCAACAGCATTCTTTCCGCTGCGGCCATCATTGGTGTTTCTTATTTGGGATCAGCTCTTCTCGGTTTGATCCGCAACCACCTTCTCGCCGCTCGGTTTTTTGGCGGTATGGAGGCGGACCTCGATGTCTATTTTGCCGCCTTTGTTATTCCTGATACCGTTTTTCAGCTTTTGGTTGTGGGTGCCGTCTCCGCCGCCTTTATTCCTGTATATCAGGAATACTGCGACCAATCCAAAGAAGCCGCCAATAGATTGGCCAACACTGCCCTCACTTCTATTGGTTTTTTCCTTTTTCTCTTTTCTCTCGTGATCGTCATTTTTGCCCGACCTCTCGCCGGTCTTTTGGCTCACTTCTCTCCGGAAAAGCTCGATCTGATGGCTAATCTCATTCGTCTCATGTCTCTCGCCCAGATTCTTTTTGCTGTATCGGCTTTCCTCACCGGCGTTTTACAGTCGCAGCGCCGCTTTTTGATCCCAGCCATCGCCCCTCTGCTCTACAATCTAGGAACCATTTCCGGTGTCTTTTTTCTTTCTTCTCGATATGGTATTTACTCGGCTGCCATTGGTGTGGTTTTTGGTGCTTTCCTTCATATGGCCATTCAGCTTCCTACTGCCGGAGCGCTTGGCTACTGGCCCAAAATTATCTGGAATCCCCGTCATCCAGGAGTATTGTCTATGCTCAAACTCATGCCCCCCAGAGCTTTGTCTTTGGGTCTAGATCAAATCGAGCGTTGGGTAGCCGTCAATCTGGCTTCTCTTTTGGCCGCCGGATCGCTCTCGATCTTCAACTTTGCTCGCCAGCTCTACGTTCTTCCTATCTCCTTATTTGGAGTTTCGCTCAGCCAGGCCTCATTTCCCACTCTGGCTCAAGAAGCACTCTCCGAAGACAAAGCCAAGTTTAAAGCGACTCTCAGCAAATCTATTCTTCAAATATTTTTCTTTGCTCTGCCTGCCAGTGTGCTTGTTCTGGTACTAAGGATCCCTTTGGTACGTCTCGCCTTTGGAGCCAAGAACTTCCCTTGGGAAGCAACACTCCTCACCGGTAAGGCACTTGCCTTTCTTAGTCTGGCTATTGCTCCTCAAGCGGTCACCAACACTTTAACCAGATCGCTTCACGCCCTAAAAGACACCAAAACTCCATTAATTATTGGTCTTATCACCATGTTGGTTTTTGTGAGCACGGCCTATCTCTTGGGTTATGTGACCGAAAGGGATGTCGCGGGTATTACTCTCGCCATGTCGATCGGGAACCTTTTGGACTTTGTACTCTCTTACTGGGCCGTTCGTCGAAAAATTGGCCCTTTAGGTATTTCAGTCAGAATGGTTAAGATGCTTTTTGTCGGTTTGTTTACCGGTATTTCTTTGTGGGTGCCTATGCGGCTTCTCGATCAGCTGGTTTTTGATACTACTCGAACCGTTCCTCTCATTACTCTGACCTTGGTTGTTAGTGCCGTCGGTTTTTCGGTTTACCTCTTCTTTTGCTGGCTCTTCGATATTGAGGAACTCCAAGATGTTTTGGATATTCTGAAAAAGATCGGTAATTGGCGTAAAATACTGGCCAGTAGCGACGAGGTTCTCGAAACCACCCCAAATAGCATTTAAGTTATGTCTAGTCAAATAAGAAACTTTTCGATTATTGCTCATATTGACGCCGGCAAATCTACGCTGGCCGATCGTCTGCTGGAAATTACCGGTACGGTCCAGGCTGACAAAATCACTCCGCAGCTCTTGGACAGCAATCCTATTGAAAGAGAGCGGGGAATTACTATCAAACTGGCCCCCGTCTCTATGAATTATCAGGGTTACACTCTAAATCTCATCGACACTCCCGGTCACGTGGATTTTAATTACGAAGTTGAACGAGCCCTTCAAGCTTGCGAGGGGGCCATACTACTGGTAGATGCCACCAAAGGTGTTCAGGCGCAAACCGTCGCCAATCTGAGATTAGCCAAAAATTTAGGACTCTCAATTATTCCGGTCATCAATAAAATTGACGCACCGTTGGCCGAAGTTCAAGCCGCTTCCCGACAAGTCAAACAATTACTCAACATCCATGATGAGCCACTTTTGGTCTCCGCCAAAACCGGTGAGGGAGTCGAAACCCTTTTAAGTCACATCATCTCCGACCTCCCCGGTCCTCAATTCGTTATCCCGAGCGAAGTTGAAGGATCTCACTCCATCGCCCCTCTTCACGCCCTGGTTTTCAACTCGACTTTCGACACTCACTTGGGAGTCATTGCCTTTGTCAAAATTATCTCCGGCAACTT
This sequence comes from uncultured Pseudomonadales bacterium, assembly GCA_964357975.1. Taxonomy (GTDB): domain Bacteria; phylum Patescibacteriota; class Microgenomatia; order UBA1400; family MFAQ01; genus UBA10133. The sequence goes on along the minus strand of CAYHNG010000011.1, from coordinate 30,424 downwards.
GAATTCGGGTGACAAGATGATGTTTCTCAGCTCCGGCCAATCGTTAATCGCTTCGGAAATCGGCATCTTTTCACCCGGTAGAACAGAGAAAAAAATTCTGACCGCCGGCAATGTCGGCTACATTATTACCGGTTTAAAAGACATCCGCAATGTTTTGGTCGGAGATACGCTCTGTCTGGCTACTCAAAGCAAATTAGTTTCCCCAATACCCGGCTTTAGAAAAATCCACCCCAACGTTTTCTTGGATTTTTATCCGGCGGAAGGTTCCCAGTATCGTGATTTGATCGATGCTTTGGAAAAATTAAAGTTGAATGACTCTTCCCTCACCACACAGGGTATCAACTCACCTATACTCGGACAGGGTGTCAAGGTTGGTTTCCTGGGTATGCTCCATTCTGAGGTAGTTGGGGAAAGACTCGAAAGAGAATTTGGGCTTCCGGTGATCTCCGTCTCTCCTTCGGTGGAGTATAAAGTCAAGATTCGATCGGGCGAAGAAAAAATCTTTAGTTCTCCTTCAGACTTTCCCGATCCGGCCATCATTTCTCAAGGTTTTGAACCAATGGCCGCCGTCAACATTGTCGTTACCTCTCCTTATGTTGGAGCTGTTATGGAACTCTGTCAGGAGCTCCGTGGTAGCCTTGTCAATGTTTCTTATCTTGATGAGCTGGTCGAGATTGATTATTTTCTGCCCCTTATCGAAGTTATCACCACCCTTCACGACAGTCTCAAGAGTGTCTCGCAGGGGTTCGCTTCTATGAACTATGAGCTCGCCGGCTGGCAGGAGGCCGAACTGGTCAAGCTGGACGTGCTCCTTAACCATGAGCTCTTTGCTCCCATGAGTGTAATTACCGTAAAAGAAAAAGCCTATTACAAAGGCAAAAAGATTTCCGAGAAGCTGAAGGAGGCCATCCCAAGACAGCAGTTCGAAATTCCCATCCAGGTAGCTATTGGGGGTCAGATCGTCGCTCGGGAGACTATCAAGGCCTACCGCAAAGATGTCGATGCCAAGCTTCACGGTGGGGACTTTACCCGCAATCTCAAGCTCCTCAACAAACAGAAGAAGGGTAAGGCTCGTATGAAACAGTTTGGCAAAGTCTCCGTGCCTCAGGAGGCTTTCCTGGCCATCGCCAAGTCCTAGTGGTATAATACCCCATAGCCTAATCTTTGATCTTTTATATAGGAGTAATCATGCCCAAAAAAGTTTTGACCGACGCTCAAAAGCTGGCCGAATTGCTGCACGAACTGAAGCGCAACTTCAACCACACCGATGGTTGCAGTTGGTGGTATCACCAGGACCGCTGGACCTCGTCTGAGGGTCAGGTGGGATATGGTGGCCCTTTCCCAGGAATACTTTGATTCTGCCGAAAGGATCCTGGCCGTCTGTCAGGGTGACCATCAACTTGCCCTGAAATTTCTTGCCGCCGAATACGGACCTCGAAGAGTTACCGAAGCGGTCCGCCGTCTGAGACTGTAATCAACCAACACCCCTTCATCGGGGTGTTTTTTTGCGTAATCGCAATCCGCCTATGGAGGATCATCCAGCAAGCGCGGCCAAATGGACCAAAAAATTTTCCGAAATCAGGTCTCCGCTATGGGGATATTTTTTCATCCAGTCGTATGTGTCTCGCACAAAGTACGCCAGTTCCTTTTGGGAAACATTTTTAAATCTTGGATCGTTGTAGAACAATCTTCCCAGAGTCATTCTCCGGCATTTTAAGCAACTACCACACCAATGATATGAGCTCTGTTCCGCTATCACAGGAGTTTCTCTCTCCCATTTTCTTCGATTGTTTCCGACCTGAAAAGAGGCTGAAAAACAGTTCTGGACCATTGGCAATATCGAAATTCCCAACTTCTTTTCTAATCCAATAATTTCCCCGATTGTTTCGATGTCACCCGGATCCACTCCGACAACTTCTACATCCAGGCCGGTATCTTTCAAAAGCTTATTAAACCATTTCCAAACGTCGGTCTATTCGCTAAAGTGATATTTACTCCGATCGGTTCCCATGTCTCCTTCAATTAGTACTGTCTCTGTTTTATTGGGTGCAGATGCCACTGCCACCGTCAGGGCCAGAAGCAGGTCTCTTGTTCTCATAGTATCAAATCCGGAACTTCCCGAGCTATTTCTCAGCTTTACAGATAAATATGGTACCTGCCAATCTCGACACTGTTCTTCGCTGGCGACTGCTTCCCGATAATTTCCTTTGGCATTTAAATTTTTAAGATGTACCGCCAGAGGTGTTTCGCCTTTCTCCAACAACTTGGCAATTCGATAGACCGAGTCCAAGCCGCCCGAATGAGAACTGGCCTGTCCAAATTTTTCCTGAACTACTTCCGGGTTTCTAATTTCCGGTTTTACCCGCTCGCTCAGTTTGAGAATTTTGGGCATCTTCTTCCCGTAATACTCGTACAGTTCGCGTAATAGTTCCGGAAAATGGAAATCAAAATTGGTGTGTATTTTTTCAGGCATTACCGGACCCAGTAAGTGTGCTGCCATCATCGATCTCATCAGCTCTTGAGTTTCTTCGTTTGCTCCCTGTCCAAACCACAAAGGTTCTTCAATTGACAGCCGGTGGACACCTTCGCCATTCTTCATCGTCAAATCGAATGGATTTTTTTCCGAAAGCATTATGGAAGTCGAGCCTTGTTCTGTCCTGGCCATAGTCTGCGCTATAATACACCATAAATTCGTTTCCACCCTGTTCTTTACCAAAGGAGTAATCCATGTATCAGTCTCGAAACCCCTTTACCCCGGATCAAAATGTCACTTTCACCCCGGTCGAGTATCTCACCCAGTATCTGGCTTTTGCCCAGTGGAACCGTGAAAACAAACTTGTTTGTCCTCGGACCTGCCATGACCGTGATCACCGGGTACTTCAAGTGTTTGATATATGTTGCCTTAATTCCCTGAAAAGACGCATCGACTGGACCTTGCTCGAACTGTCAGGCTGTAAAGCCGGAATATGGCGCGAACCGGCCGGTTTCCAAAACTGGCTATCTTACGCCTGGAAGCGTCTGCAAGAGCTGGAAGAAGGCCAGGACTTTCCCGCTCTCTGGCTGGAGACTTTGAAAAAAAATGACGAGGCGATCAACGATTGGATTCTCAATACCCCAACTACTCAACGGCCCGGGTTTACTCTGGAACAGTTCAAGCTTGCCTGCCAAAAGTACGGTTTCCAACCGGACTTAAAAATGGTCGCTTTCTGCTTCGTGGTACACGAAAACAAGCTACGGATTTTCTGGAAACGGTAATAATTCTCAACACCCCTTCATCGGGGTGTTTTTTGCTTCCATGCCGGAAAATGTGAGCTGTTTCTTGTGGAAAGTTAGCCATCTCCTCAATTAGGCCATCTTTACTCCCAACGTAAACTGCTTCTCCTGGCGTCTCTCCCGGGAAAGATAGTCTGTCTTTGTTAAACATGAATCTGTTCGGCGAACCCATTGTCGTTTCAAAGCCGTTTTTAAGATAGAAAGTTATCAGGTCAGAAGTACAAAAACCAATTAATGTTTTCCTTCCCCTTCAGCATACTTTTTCATTTGCTCTATCAATAAAGATCCATAGCCCTCTCTTTTTTTGACTGATACTACTGATATAAATTCAAGTGTGGAATATATCTTTTGTCGAAATTCTATGTCTGTAGTTCGCATCATTCCGAAGGATAAAATATTTCCCCCAGCCTTAATCAAAAAATATTTGAAGCTCCTGTATTCTTGGTCCGATTCTGATTTCGTCTCTTTATTGGACCCAAACTCTTTTTTTCGATAAAGATTAATCGTTTCCAACTCATCCGATGTTAGTTCCTTGCGCGATTTGATAATAGAGCGTAATTTCTTAGAGTGCGCCATTTGTCAGAATCTAAAACTCCACCGTAAACACAGCTGCGGAATTGGGAGTAAAAAACTCGGATGTTTTCCAGGTTGCCGAAGTTGTGGCCACGTTTAATGTTCGGCTACTGCCCATAAACTCTGTTCTGGTAATCTTAAAGTTTCCTTTAGGTAGATTTTCAAACGTCATAGGTACCGATTCGGAATGCGCTCCTTTTGGATCGTAATTTACCACCATGATTTTTAAGTTCCCCTGATCATCGGTCGAGGCGATACTCTTTACCCACGACCCTTCTCCCGAAACACTGGTTCTATAAGGTCCCAAGTTGTTCAAAAATTGCATGGCATAGTATCTTGGTTTTTTCTCCGGAGTTCCAAATTTCTCATGAGTCAGAATTCCCCACCGACCCCAGTATTTTTCCGCACCCGGTCCGTCTTTGATTTCAAAAAGAATAGCCCTATCGATTGCCCCCATCATGGCTCGTGCTCCGGCCAACGTATGAATGGCGCCGAACCTTCCATCATAACCGGGATCAACCTCACTATTGTGTCCCCACTCCGTTACATAAAATTTGAGATTGACTAGTGTCGGGATATTCTCTGCCCATTTTCTGGCTTGTTTGGCGTCTCTTTCATACTGCTCCAAGTCATAGGAATAACGGTGCCAGCTGAGAAAATCCATTCTCAAATTATTCTCGTCTACATATTTTATTAATCTTTCTTCCCAATTTTGATATAGTCCGGTGGTGGCCGGTCCGCCGATTTCGAACTGATTTGCCCCACGAACTCTGCCTGCCGCCCTCGCCGCCGCCGTGTACATATCAAAATAATTTTTCTCACCGTAAGTTTTGTATCCTCCAAATAGGTCCGGTTCGTTCCAAACTTCGTAAATCACGCCATTGATGTTTTTTTGACTTCTTCCACTGTAATGTTCTATGGTTTCTTGCACCACCTGTCCCCACTCTCCCCAATCTTTAGCCGGAGACACCATGTCACCGGTTGAGATAGCGTCCGGCATATAAGATAGGGACAGGAATGGTTTGGCTCCCGTCGATAGAATTACCTCCACGGCCTTGTCGAGACCCGTCCAGTCGTATGTCAGTTTTCCGTCGGTGCGCCCCACTACTTTAAACGCATCATAAATATGATCAAGTCGAATATATTCAGGTTGGAGTGCTTTTATGGCAGCAGCTACCGGTGCTAACATTTCCTTTGGTTCTTCGCCTCCTTGACCCAAATTTCTCCACGGCTCAGGCATTTTCCCCAAAACTCCTTCATAGTTAAAGATCAAGTTCGCCGGTACACCTGACGCCTTGCCAACATACTGTAAGGCTGAAGGCAAAGCCACTACCACCAAGATGACCACGAGAAGCCCGACGATTAGCGGTATCAGTCCTCTAAATAATTCTTTTCTGGTAGCCATTTCTTTAACTTTACCCCATTTAGACTAGTTTTCTCAACTCACTTGACTGCTAATTATCACTCATGCTATCATTCTGCTAATGGACTTAACCGACCGTCAAATTCATATCATCAAAACCATTGTCGAGGAGTTTACTCTCACCGCCGAACCGGTTGGATCGGTCACTCTGGAAAATAAATATCGCTTGGGTGTTTCTCCAGCCACTCTTAGAAACGAAATGGCCGACTTGGAGAAAAAAGGCTTCCTTTCACAGCCACATGCTTCCTCCGGCCGAGTTCCAACTCCCATGGCTATCAAGTTCTACGTTAACGACTTGATGAAAGAAAAGGATCTTTCCGTAGCCGAAGAAGTCAATGTTAAGTCGCGCGTCTGGGATCATCGTTACAATCGGGATGATCTGATGCGTGAGGCCACCAAAGTTCTGGCCGAAAGAACCAAAGCTCTCTGTGTCGCCGCTACCGACGAGGGGTTAACTTATCATTCCGGCTATGCCAACCTCTTTAACTCGATTGAATTTGAAAATCATCTTGATATCACCCGAGAAATTTTTTATCTTCTGGATCAACAACAGCGGCTGATGGATATCTTTGGCCGGGCCTCGGGCAACTCTCCAATTCATATCTTGGTTGGTGATGAGCTTGGGGTAACTCTACTTCAGCCCGTAAGCTGTGTCTTTGCCGATATCCATATAGGCGGTAAACGAGGCAGTCTCGGCATCATTGGTTCCAGTCGCCAGGAATACGACCGGAACATTCCCTTCGTCCGTTATGTCGCCAACTTAGTTAATCAAATTGCTCAAGAATGGTAAAAAAAACAAAGACTCTTAATGAACTAGACGTTCTACAAAAGAGGCTCGCAGAAATTCAGGAGCAGTTTGAGGCTACCGAAGAAAAATATAAGAGAGTCTTGGCCGATTACCAAAATCAGGAGCGGCGCCACAAAGAACAACAGGTTAATATCATCAAAATGGCTTCAGCCTCTCTGATTGAGAAACTTCTTCTTAATCTGGATTCTTTGGTGATGGCCCAGTCGCATCTTAAGGATCGCGGACTACAAATAGTGATCGATCAATTTAAATCGACCCTTTCGCAGGAAGGGCTGACTGAAATCAAGTCGGAGAATCAGGAATTTGACCCCATTATTATGGATTGCACCGAAGTTGTTCCCGGAGATAAGAATAAAGTGGTCGAAACAATTTCTCCCGGTTTCTATCTTTTTGATAAAGTCCTTCGTCCGGCCAAAGTGAAGGTTGGTTCTGGAATTATTAATAACAATGAAACATAAACCTTACTAGCGTTTTATATTCAAGCATCATAACGAAGTTATGAGCGAATATAAGAGGAAGCGCAGGAATAACATTTCGATAATAATATTATCGAAAGGATGACGAGCAAGCTCTTACAAATTAATTAAAAATCAAAAAATAATATGTCCAAAATAATCGGTATCGATCTCGGAACCACCAACTCAGCCGTTGCCGTCATGGAGGGGGGCACTGCTAAAATTATTCCCTCCGCTGAGGGACGCAATACATTTCCCTCTATTGTCGAACCTATCAAAGGTTTGGTGGGTGATGTAGCCAAACGTCAGATGGTGCTCAACTCCAGCAACACTATTTTCTCGGTTAAAAGACTCATGGGCCAAAAGTTTACTGGTAAACAAGCTCAAAAGACCAAAGAAATAGCGCCTTTCGACATTGCCGAAGGGCAGGGTGGCTCGGCGGTCATCAATCTGGGTGGCAAGACCTTCACTCCTCAAGAAATTTCCGCCAAGATTCTTCAAAAGGCCAAAGCCGATGCCGAGGCCTATCTCGGTCAGACGGTGACTGATGCCGTCATCACTGTTCCCGCTTATTTCGATGACTCCCAACGCCAAGCTACCAAACAGGCGGGTGAGATCGCCGGATTAAATGTTCAGCGAATCGTTAACGAACCCACCGCAGCGGCTCTGGCCTACGGCTTGGACAAAGGTAAGAACGAGACCATTGTTGTTTATGATCTTGGAGGAGGTACCTTTGACGTTTCCATTCTTGAATTGGGTGATGGCGTTTTTGAGGTCAAGTCTACCAATGGTGATACCTTTCTGGGCGGAGACGACTTTGACCGTCGGTTAATCGACTTCATCGTGGCCGAATTCAAGAAAGAATCGGGTGTAGATCTTTCTCTAGATAAACAAGCGCTTCAAAGAATTAAGGATGCCGCCGAAAAAGCCAAGATTGAGTTATCCAGCGCCACCGAGACGGAGATCAATCAACCCTTTATCACTCAAAAAGATGGCCAACCTCTTCATCTGACTATGAAAATCTCTCGGGCTAAACTGGAAGAGTTGGTTGATGACCTGATTCAGAAAACCATCGATCCCTGCAAAAAAGCTTTGTCTGATGCCAAGATTGAGAAATCTCAAATCGCCGAGATCATTCTCGTCGGTGGCATGACCCGTATGCCCAAGGTGCAGCAAGTAGTTAAAGATTTCTTCGGCAAAGAGCCGAACAAATCGGTTAACCCTGATGAAGCTGTTGCTCTCGGTGCCGCCATTCAAGGTGGAGTTATCTCCGGAGATGTCAAAGATATTCTATTGCTCGACGTCACTCCTTTAACACTAGGTATTGAGACCATGGGTGGCGTTATGACTCCTCTGATAGAAAGAAACACCACCGTTCCTAGCAGTAAGTCTCAAGTCTTTTCCACGGCTTCCGACAATCAGCCCCAAGTCGAGGTTCACATCCTTCAGGGAGAACGCCCGATGGCTTCCGACAATAAAACACTTGGCAGTTTTGTTCTGGATGGTATCCCGGCGGCACCTCGCGGTATTCCTCAGATCGAAGTGACTTTTGACATCGATGCCAACGGAATTCTGAATGTTTCGGCCAAAGACAAAGCCACCGGAAAAGAGCAAAAGATCACCATCAAAAACGCCACGAATCTCTCTGACGACGAGGTGGAAAAAATGAAGCAAGATGCTCAGAAGTACGCCGAAGAAGACAAAAAAAAGAAAGAACTGGTGGACAAGCGAAACGAAGCCGACACTTTGATCATTCAAACCAGAAAAGTTATAAAAGATGCCGGTGATAAGTTTGGTTCAGACGCCTCCAAAGAGATGACCGAATCCCTTGACGAACTTGAAAAAGAAGTCAAAAACGAGTCGGCCACCATCGAATCTCTCGATGCCAAGCTGAAGACCTCAACGGAGCTGGTCCAAAAACACGCCGAAGCCCTCTACAAAGCAGCCGCTGAAAAAGACAAGCCGGCCGAGGAGCCCAAAACCGAAGGTGACGCCACTGAAGCCAAAACAGACACCAAATCGGCAGAAGAAGGCGAAGTGGTCGAATAATTGTAGATTATCGGATATAATACCTCCATCTCACTTTGACATGGAGGTCTTATGTCCGACGAAGCTTTTGAATTCCCCGATGATCTAAAGAAAGCGGCCGTCAAGCTTGAGTTTGGCCACACCATCTTTGCTCTGTTGGAACGAGAGGGTGTTGAACTTGTTGCCGGATTCAGAGAATCCTTCAACGTTTCTCCCGAAGAATGGTACGGTATGTCCATGTTTGGACCGGAACTCACGGCCGATATCCGCCTGGCCGGGAACGCCAAATCGCTTCTGGAAACCATGCTTACCGAAGACATGGCCAAAGGCTATGAAGATTGTTTCGACGCCATCGTGATTGGCTACGACGTTGCCTTTCTGGCTTTCGCTGAGGGCCTGATACTCGACAATCAGCTTGATCCTGTTGGGGAGGCAAACTCACCGGCCTTACCCGCCCAACTCTATCTTGGCCGCATTTTGTTAAACGGCCGCGTCTGGAAACTTTTCGTCCAGGACGAACACGTCGTCCTGGGTTCGAAATTCAGCGCCGCCTCAGTCGACCGCAACCTCAACATTCTTGCCTAATAGTGTGACCCCGTCTCTACGGGGTCAATTGTTTTTATACATCTTGATAGTCAAATTAGCACTCGGAATGACATTCTGCTTATTTTTTGTTAAAATAGACTGTTATCTATGGCCACCACACGAGATTTTTATGACATTCTCGGAGTATCAAAGTCCGCCACCGCCGCGGAGATTAAATCTGCCTACAGGAAGTTAGCCCTCAAGTGGCATCCGGATCGAAACAAGGAGAAAGACGCCGCCGAAAAATTCAAAGAAATCAACGAGGCCTATGAAATTCTCAGTAGCCCGGAAAAGAAGGCCAAACACGACCAGTTTGGTCATGCTGCTTTTGGCGGAGGCACCGGCTTTAATCCGCATGGAGGGGCCTCAGGAAATCCTTTTGCCGGGTACTACTCTACCGGTGGAAATATCAACTTTGAAGATCTTTTTGGTGGACAAGGAGGATTCTCTGACCCCTTTGATATTTTTAGTTCCTTCTTTGGTGGGGGTGCCTCTGCCGGAAGACGGCAGGCCAAACCTCATTACTCATTGAAGTTGGATTTTATGGAAGCGGTCAGTGGGGTCGAGAGAACCATCGTTCATCAGGGCAAACAATATACTGTCAAGGTTCCCGCCGGTATCGATGAGGGCAACCGCATCCGTTACAGCGAATTTGACGTTAGTTTTGAAATTAAGCCCAGCAAAGTGTTCAAGCGGGAAGGTGATGATGTTATTGTTAACCACGAAATTCCTTTCACTCTGGCCATTTTAGGTGGAGAAACCGAAGCCCCTACTCTCAACGGAGACCTCAAACTCAGAATCCGTGCCGGTACCCAGCCGGAATCGGTTGTCCGGTTGACCGGAAAGGGTATTAAACATCTTCAATCCAATCGACATGGTGATCTGTATATCCGCTTTGTCATTAAACTGCCTTCACGTCTCTCGGGCAGACAAAAGGATCTCCTTAAGAAATTCGAAGAGTTATCCTAATGTCATCACAATAATGGAGTGAGATTCCTCCACTCATTCTATTCGGTCGGAATGACGGACGTTGTCATCTCGAGCGAGCAATGTGAGTCGAGAGATCTCACTCCACCCTCTGTCTCTTTTCTATTTCCTTGATCACTTTCACATAACTCTTTTTATTTATCGGATCCTCCCCTGCCAGCTTTCCCATTTTAATATTGATGTTTGGGTTCTGTGCGATGCACCCCAAAGCCAGCCCCAGATAGATTCTTTGCCACTCCTGTTCCGACGTCAGCATTTCCATATCCCAATCAATGGTGATTTTGTTTGACCAGGTTAGATCGTCTAAAGTCGTAAAAATTTCCCTGAGCAATGGTGATCGCGAAATATTCCGATCCGAGATTTCCTTTATTATTTGCAGTCCAAGTTGTGTTCCTGTGGGCAGATCTTCGTTAAAAACACCTACCAAGTTAAATTCCAATCCCAGAGCAATCGCCATCCCCAAATCAACCCTTGAACCTTCGGATGGTGTTCCGCCTGCGTTCCACAAGATATCCACTCTTCCTCCATGGCAAGCAGCTTGATACATAAATTCTCGCTCGGCCATCACAATGTTGTAGCCGGTCTCGTCCTGTTGGGGAGCATCTACTACCGGGTTAAAGAGTCTGACTCCGTTCCTTTTTAGGCTTTCCGCATACCCCGCAATGGTCTCCGCTTGTTCCGTGGTCACTTGGCGAACCGGAGAGATCAAATAGACTAGATTTTCCTTTTCCATGTCCCACATTCTACACCTCAAGTGCCTCTCTTTTGGGCTAACAAAATGACCTCCCAATCTCAGCTCCACGCGGCCGAGATTTTTTTTGGCAAATGCGATATAATCACCTTCGGATTGTGGTTTTCTGGTTGAGCGGCTCGGGTCGCTCTTTTTATAATCGAGCATAATAACGAAGTTATTAGCGATTATAAGAGGAAGCGCAGTCTGGATACTTCAATAAATACTATTTATTATTGAAGAGAAGACGAGCAAGCTCTTACTAAAAACAAATAACAAATATAATATAAATAACAATGGATACACAAACACTCACTGCCAGAACCGAATTTGCCGCCGCCATCAACCAGATCTGTTCTGAACGGGGCATCGCTCCCGAGACGGTTCTCAATGCTATCAATGGAGCCTTAGTCGCCTCGTTCAAAAAAGACTATCCGGAACAAGCCCTCAAATTTGAGGAAGACGAGCTCGTTATTACTGCCGATGTCGACTCGGAGAACGGCCAGTTCAGGCTTTTTGTGGGCAAAGAGGATGCCAAAAAGAAAGATCTCAAAGAAATTACCCCTCCCGGCTTCGGCCGTATCGCCGCCCAAGCTGCCAAACAAGTTATCCTCCAAACCATTAGAGAAGCCGAACGCGACTCCGTTTTGGCCGATTACCAAGAGCACATTGGTGAAGTTATGACCGGTATGGTTCAGAGAATGGATGGTCGGAATGTAGTCATCGATCTGGGTCGCGGTCAGGCCGTCATGCCTCCGGAAGAACAGGTGCACACTGAATTCTATCGACTCAATTCTCGTCTCAGCGTCTATCTTAAAGAAATTTCCGAAACCATTAAGGGCAAGCAGATTATTGTTTCTCGTGCCGACGATCGTCTACTGTCCGGCCTTTTCCAAAGAGAAGTCCCCGAAGTTAATTCCGGAGCTGTTGTCATCAGAGCTATCGCCCGAGAACCCGGTTCCCGTTCCAAAGTCGCCGTTGAGTCCACTCAGGCCGGTGTTGACCCAGTTGGTTCTTGCGTTGGTCAGAAGGGGGTTCGTGTTCAAGCCGTCATCAACGACCTTAACAACGAAAAGATCGATATTATCCAATATGCCGAAGATAAAGATAAATTTATTAAGTCCGCTTTAGCTCCCGCCGACGGTCTTAACATCTCTTTCGATACCCGATCTGGTGAAACAACCGTAACGGTCCCTTCCGATCAGCTTTCTCTCGCTATTGGACGAGGCGGCCAAAACGTCAAACTTGCAGCCAAACTTACCGGCAGCAAGTTACGTATCGTTTCGGAAACCGCCTCACCAGAAACAGCCATTGTCGCTACAGGCGCAGAAGAATATGAAATTGATCAATTGGATCTGGAAACAAAGGCCAGAAACATTCTGGTCGAAGCCGGCCTGACTCACATTGAAGATCTTACGGAAGACAAATTGGACTCTGTCAAAGGCATCGGCCCCAAGACACTTGAGAAGATCAAGGTCCAGCTCGCCTCATATAAAAGCTAATTAAATCCTATGCCAGAAAACATTTCGGCCACCAGACCGCCGGTGGTTACTATTCTCGGACACGTTGACCACGGTAAAACCTCTTTGTTGGATCGTATACGACACGCCGAAGTGGCGGCGGGTGAAATTGGAGGTATTACCCAAGCGATTGGAGCATATCAGATTGAGTACAAGGGTAAAAAAATCACCTTTATCGACACGCCAGGCCATGCCGCCTTTTCGGCCATGCGTCATCGTGGCGGCCAAGCCGCGGATGTGGCTATTCTCCTAGTTGCCGCAGACGACTCGGTCATGCCCCAAACCATTGAATCGATTGAACACATCAAGTCGGCCGGCACTCCCTTTGTGGTCGCGGTCAACAAGGTAGATCTTCCCGGTGTTAACCCGGACAGAGTCAAGACCGACCTGGCGAACAATGGTGTCTATGTCGAAGGCTACGGAGGGAACGTTCCCTTGGTAAATATTTCTGCCAAGACCGGTTCCGGCGTCGACGATCTTCTGGAGATCATTCTTCTACTGGCTGAGCTGGAAGAGCTCAAGGATAACTCTCACGAAACACCGGTTACTGCTTTAGTGATTGAGTCTTCGCTCCATCCCCAAATAGGACCACTAGCCACTCTCTTGGTCAAAAAAGGAACATTCAAAAAAAACGATGCTCTGTTTTTGTTCAAAAAAAACATCGGCAAGATCAGATCTATGATCGACTACAACGGAAAGGCCATCTTGGAGGCTACACCCTCTACCCCCTTTCAAGTCATTGGTCTCTCCGATGTCCCTAGTGTCGGCGACATTCTTACCGACAGTCCCACGACTTCCCCCTCCACCGGTACAACCCCCACATCTTCGTTGTCGCTTGTCGATCCTTTGGCGGAAGAAGCCGAAGGCGAAGTTGCAATCCAGGATAGTTCCGAAAAACCAACCATTCTTCTAAAAGCCGACGTTCAGGGTTCTTTGGAGGCGATATTGGATTCGATAAAAGATCAGGCAAATATCATTTACGCCTCCGTGGGTAACGTCTCCGACACAGATATCCAAACTGCAACTTCCGCCAACGCCGAGATACTTGGCTTCAACGTTCGCATTTCAGGCTCTGTCACCAAACTGGCCGAGATCGAAAAAGTTAAATTTACCAATTTTCGGATTATTTATCAGCTCTTTGATTATTTAAAGGACCTTCAAGAGAAAAAGACTATTGCTCAAGGACCAAAAATAATTGAAACTGGTCAAGCAACTGTCCTAAAGGTGTTTAATTTTGGAGGAACAATCGTTTATGGTTGTGTTGTCATTTCAGGAAAAATCAAAATTACTGACAAAATTCAAAACTCCAAAATTTCTTCCTTACAAGCTAATAAAGCAGAGGTCTTGGAGGTCAAAAAGGACCAGGAGTTTGGCCTTACCCTTATTCCTCCAATTGAATTTAAACCCGGTGATATAATGACGGCAACTACTATAGAGGCCTAATTATGGAAGATCAAAATCAATTCTCTTCTGCCAAAAAACTCCTCGAATCCGCTAACTCCATAATCGTTATTCTCCCCCCCGACCCATCTGTTGACCTGGTTTCTGCTGGCCTCAGTCTCCATCTATCACTTAAGTCATTGGGTAAAAAAAGCCAAATTGGTTGTGGCAGCGAGTTACAAGTTGCTTCGAATCTTCATGGTGCTCGTGAAATCGTCGATAGTATTGGAGCTAGAAACCTTGTAATCTCCTTTAATTATCACGAAGATGACTTGGAAAAAGTAGATTATGATGTTCGTCCTGACGGAAAGTTTTATCTCATGATCAAACCGAAAGCCAACTCACCGGTTCCCGATGTTAGTAATGTCAAATATTCCTACTCTGGTGCTTCCGCTGACCTGGTTATTACACTTGGAATAGGGTCGCTCGAAGAACTGGGAAAAATCTATGCCGACGAGAAAAAATTCTTAGACGAAGCCAAGATCCTCAGTCTGAACACCTCTCCAAAGCCGGTCCAGTTTACCAACAGTCTTCTCCATCAAACAACGGGCTCCTTCTCCGAACTCATCTCTAAGCTGTTAGAAAAGTCGGGAATAAAACCTACTTCAGAAGCTGGAAAAAACCTTCTCAGCACCATCTACGAGGAGACCAAAAACCTTACTAGTCCTCGCATGACTGCGGATACTTTTTCCACTATTGCCTTCCTCATGCGTCACGGAGCTCGTTTGCCAAATCAACAGGCTTTTGTCCCTAGTTTTGCTCAGCCAGCCTTCTTTGAGGCCCCCTCTATGCCGGAGGAGGATAGTGATATAGATGAAGATTTACCCATTGGTCAAGAGGAAGTTCCTCTTCCTCAGGAAGAATATTCTCCTTCTGATCAGGAAAATTTTTCCACCGATCCAGTTCCTCAAGACTGGACCAAACCCAAAATCTTCCGGGCCACCGACCTGTAGACAGGAATGGTTGTGCCTGCTGACAAAACCACCCACTTCTGGTACAATACCAACTTGATATGGCTCTAAAACCTGACACCAAAATAGACATCATTAAGAAGTTCGCCGCCAGTCCCAAAGACACCGGCTCTCCTCGCGTCCAGATTGCTCTTCTGAGCACTCAAATTGAGGAATTAACCAACCACCTCAAGGTTCACAAGAAGGATAACCACTCCCGACGTGGGCTCCTCAAGATCATCAGTAAACGTCGTCGTTTACTCAATTATTTGAGTAAGTCCAACCCCAAAGATTATTTGGAAATTGCTAAGTCTCTTAAAATTACTAGCCAGCTGCGCTCGGCCGACTAAATATGTTACTCTGCTTAGGCGGGGAACATAGTCATTTGAGGAGTAAATAGAGAAAATCTGTTTGGTTCTTTCTGTTTTCTTCTCAAGACCTGCGGTGGAGCGCACATATATAGAAAGGAAACCGGATATGACCTATCCATCCACCACCATTGTTCTCGATGGTAAAACCATTACTATTGAAACCGGCCGCTTCGGCGCCCAAGCTTCGGGATCTGTCACGGTTCGCTGTGGCGATACCATAGTCAACGCCGCCGTCGTAGCTTCCAAGAAAGTCAAAGAAGGTATCGATTATTTTCCTCTTTCCCTAGATTATCAGGAGAAGTTATACGCCGGAGGTGTTATCAGCTCCAGTCGCTTTATCAAACGTGAAGGCAGGCCTTCCGAAAACGAGATTCTTACTGGTCGGGTTATTGACCGTTCGCTCCGCCCTTTATTTGATCAGCGCAGTCGTAATGAAGTTCAGATCATGGCGTCTCCTCTATCCATTGATGGTCAGGAAGAGCCGGAAATTTTAGCTGTGATCGCCGCTTCTGCCGCCGTCTCCATTTCCGACTACCCTTGGGCCGGTCCCGTAGGAGCCGTGAGAATTGGTATGACCCCAGACGGTAAATTTGTTGTAAACCCAACATCAGATCAGAAAGCTCTTTCTCCACTGGACCTGGTCGTATCCGGTCCCAAAGGTGGTATCAGTATGGTCGAAGCAGGGGCTAGCGAGGTATCTGAAGAAAAAATGATTGGTGCTCTAAAATTCGCCCAGGAAAATGTCGATGTAATCTGTGACGCCATCGAAAAATTCGCCAAAGAAATCGGTAAGAAAAAGCGTACCCTAGTTTTTTCGGAGATTGATTCGGCTGTCGTCAAACTTGTTAAAGATGAAATCAAAAACATCGATGAGATTCTCGTCAATGAAGCCAAAAAAACCGGCACTCAAATGTCCGAATATACCTCTGCCATTGCCGCTTCTCACCCCGAGGTTGACCCCAATCAGATTAATGAAGTCGCCGATGGCCTACTTCGAGATCTGGCTAGAGCCGGTATTTTGGAAAAGGGACACCGTCCGGATGGTCGAGAAATCGAGGAAATTCGCCAAATCAATATTGAGGTAGGCCTGCTTCCTCGTACTCATGGCTCTGCCTTTTTCCAGAGAGGACTGACTCACGTTCTTTCTGTTGTCACGCTCGCGTCTCCCGCCAGAGAACAGTTAATCGATGGCATGAAAGGTGAATCTACCAAGCGTTATATGCATCACTACAATATGCCGGGCTATGCTTCCGGTGAAGTAGGCAGACCCGGTACCGGTCGTCGAGAAATCGGACACGGTGCTTTGGCTGAGAGAGCTATTTTCCCCATGCTTCCCTCTACCGACGTATTTCCTTACACCATTCGCGTCGTTTCCGAAGTCATGTCCAGCAATGGTTCTACTTCTCAAGCTTCAGTCTGTGGATCTACTTTATCTCTGATGGATGCAGGTGTGCCCCTCAAAAAACCTGTTGCCGGAGTCGCCATGGGTCTTATCACTCAAGGAGATAAATATGTTACTTTGACCGACATCAGTGGTTTGGAAGATCATCTTGGAGATATGGACTTCAAGGTCGCTGGAACAGCAGACGGCATTACCGCATTACAAATGGATATCAAAGTTACCGGAGTCAATGCCGATATCTTGGTAAAAGCTTTGGAACAAGCCAAACGCGGTCGTCTCAAACTACTGGATATTATGAACGAAACCCTTTCCGCTCCTCGTCCCAAACTTTCTCAATATGCCCCCAGAATTACCTCTACCAAAGTACCTCAGTTAAAGATCGGTGAAATTATTGGACCGGGTGGAAAAATGATCCGTCAAATTCAAGAAGATTTTGAATGTGAAATCGATATCCAGGAGGATGGCTCGGTTACCGTTACCGGCAAAGATCAGGCCAAAGTCGATGGTGCTATTGCTTTCATCGACTCCATGGTCGCCGAAGTCGAAGTGGGCAAAACCTATGAAGGAACAGTTGTTCGTATTGAAGCTTTTGGCGCTTTTGTAAATGTTATTCCCGGTAAAGATGGTTTGGTTCACGTTAGCCAAGTCAGTCCTGAGGCCTTTAGGTCCATGAAGATGGGGGACAGGGTCACGGTTCGCTGCTACGAAATCGATTCTATGGGTAGAGTCAATCTCACCATGCTACAAGAAGGTGAAGCCCCTATCCGCGCCGAGCGACCTGCCGGTGGATCCGGTTTCGGCGGAGGACAACCCTCCGGCGGACGAGGTTTTGGCGGTGGTGGTCGAGGCGGTGACCGCGGAGGTCGTCCAGGCGGCCGACCTTCCTTCAGCAAGTTCCGCGACACCCGCTAATATTGACACCGATAGTCTTATAGTATAAAATAGACTGAGTACTTTAATTCTCGGTCTATTTTTATACTCTCGGAGGTCAAATTGAAACTCAAGCTCAATCCTGTAAATATCGTGAGTGCGGTTATTGTGACGGTGATTGCTGCCGTCGTTGCTGTATTGCTAATGACGGTGGGCAGGCAGGAAACCCTTACGGGTTACAATATCGAATTCGCCCTGCGCGATGAAGGTAGTACCTTTGAAATCGCGTCACTGACAAAGGCTCAGACAGAGAAGGTTGATGCCAAGATAGAGAACCACTACATCAGCAATTCCGGCGTCTTTGTGTTCCAGGACTCAAAGGGGACACAATACGTATCGCAGATAAAGTTGTTCGAATACAGTAGTTGGGAGTCGCAATCTTTTGAGGGACCAATCTCCTGGGGCAAATACACAATAGTCGAAGTTTCCTATGTCGACGTCACTCTCTCATCCGCGAACCCCTTGAAGGTGACCATTAACTACTCCACTCACGACCGTTTTCTTGAGGTGTGGGGTTGGTTACTCGCTGTGGTTGTATGTTGGTTGTTTGGAATTTCCTTATCCATATTCGAGTAATAATCCTTTCTCCTCGCCGCTCCTTCGGGGGCGGTTTTTTTGATAGAATGAATCTAGATGGATAACCCTGCCCCAACAACGGACGCTAATTCAGTCGCGAGACGCGATCTTGATTTACTGAACAAAAAACTTGAGGGCGTTGAGATGCCCCCCGAATTGAAAGAAAAAGCTCTCGACATGGTCGCCCGCTTGGAGCGCATGTTCACTCAAGGCTTCTATTCCGAAGAGTTCGAAAAAGTTTCCCATTATATCGATTGGATCATCAAAATTCCTTGGGTCAAACGGGTTGATCGCCCCATCGATTTAGTGGCCATTAAAGAAACAATGGACAAGAGTCACTATGGTATGGATTCGGTCAAAGAAAGAATTATCGAATACATGTCGGTTCTGAAGCTCCGTGCCAGCCGCAATCTTGGCGCCGCCCGTGCCCCCATCATCTGTCTAGTTGGTCTCGTCGGTACCGGAAAAACTACCTTTGCCTACGCTTTATCAGAGGCACTTGGTCGGCCCATTGCGCGTATTCCCTTTGGAGGTTTAGGGTCGGCAAGAGACTTACGTGGTGAGTCTCGTCTGCATATCGAAGCTGAGCCTGGTTACGTCGCTCGCGCTCTTTGTGATTCCGGAGTAAAAAACCCCATTATCCTGCTGGATGAAATTGACCGCGTGACCGAAGAAGCTCGTATGGATATCATGGGTGTCTTGGTCGAGTTACTTGATCCTAGCCAGAACAATCGCTTCTTGGATCATTTTATCGACTATCCGGTCGATCTCTCCGAAGTTATGTTTATCGCCACCGCTAACAACACCGGCAACTTGGCTACTGCTGTGATGGACCGTCTCGAGCCCATTATGATGCCTTCGTATACTGATGAGGAAAAAATGCATATCGCCCAGAGTTATTTATTTCCCAAAGCCCTCGAAGCAGCAGGCATGGATCCGGCCACCATTACGATCGACCCCACCCTCTGGCCAAACATTATTCGTCCTCTCGGCTACGACGCCGGTATCCGTACCCTAAACCGTACTATTGAAGGAGTTGTTCGCAAGGTCGCCATGATGGTCGTCACCGGTCAAGCCAAAACGGTCTATCTAACTCCGGACAACATCAAGTCCTTCTTGCCTAAATGGTAAGGAGATATTTTCTAGTTAACAAAAAATTCCTTCAGGAGATTTTTGTTAACAATATGCTAAAAATATCTCCGATTGCCTCAGATGATCTTGTAACAAGCTCAGATGAGGCGGGACAGTTATAGAGGTTTAGCTAAAAGCTTTTTCATCTCCACCTCAATCCTCTCCGCTCTTTTCTTGTTCTTTCCAAAAACTATGTAAGACAGGTATCCGTCGGGCAGCAAATTTGATGAGCAAATAACAAGACCCTCTTTGGTTTTTCTGGAAAACAAAATTGGTTCCATAAGTCTATGTAGTTTCTTGAATGTAAACTTTTTTGGTGGGATGTTATACATATTATTGGACACCACAAAACTTTTCTTCGTAAAGTTTCTCCCAACAAGCTCTTTCCCAGCTTCGTACACATGTGTTCCTCCGGTAACCCTCACATTCGATTCGCTGACAAAGATATCACCGCCTTTTGCCGCGATATAATCTACATCAAAATATCCTCGATATCCGTCCTTAGAAAATTGCTCTCCAATTAAATATCCGATATCCGTCACTCTCGATGCCACCCTTTTAGGCAATACATCTTCGCCAATTTCTACTCCACAGAACTCGCCTTTACTATTTACTCTCATGCCACAGTAATACAGAAACTCCACCTCCCCATCCTGCCGGATAAAAAACTCGGCATTGGGAAATCCTCCACCAATTCTTGGATTGGGGACAACGAGTGACTCCACCACAATTGGGAATTTCTCCCAATAGGCATCTTTATTCATTATCTCTACTATTTTTCTCTCACATTCGGTAAACCTTTTTGGCAATTCTCCTTTTTGAAAAATCAGGACACCGGCGCCGGAGTGTCCTTTGTTAGTTTTGATCACCACCCCGCCTTCCTTGATATATTTGTTGGCGGCAATTCCGGCCGTATCAATTATTCCAGAACTAACCACCCCATCTGGCATCTTCAGATCCGCCCTGATTGCTCCATTTATTTGAGTTAGTTGCCGGATGCCGGACTTACTACCGTAAAAGTTGACTGTCCAAGCATTTGTCTTTTCCGGTGCTTCGGAGGTTCGCACTTCGACTCCTTCCTTTCTCAACATTTCCACCAGCTTCAAAAAATATGGCGTTGTCGAGTAGGCCGTGAGATTCAATCTTTTGTACTCTTTACCCAATTGAAGAAGTCTCTTCATCGCCATCTTATCCTTCATCACATCTTCACAAAGCAAACCCGTATGTTTTGCCGGTACCAGTATTTCCAGATCCCTCACAGCACATAGTCTTTTGTAATATTCAACAAAAAGGGGATCAATGGACTTTGGGGTAATAAAAGTAAACTCAAATTCTTCCGCCATCGAAAAGAGATCCTTGTCCGACAAGTTGGCGTTCTCATTTATTTCCCATTTTTGCAGTTTTTTGTCGCCATAAGCTTCAATGAAAGGCCACACATCCTCCGAACAATTAAATATTCTTACGACCCTCTCTCGTTTCTTGCCTCCAGCCCCCTCCTTCATTATTTCTTGTTTTGTCCTTTTCACTTCCTTTCCAGTTTACTCGTCTAGCTCAGTTTGTAAAGGTCACAAAAATCCCCGCCTGTCGGCGGGGATGACGGTACTAGATCTGGAAAAAGGTGACCTGTAGATAAGGCATCAAAATGAGCAGACCAAGCACGAAAGAGATAAGCCAGTAGATAGCAAAAGCCCATACCCCTGCCTTCATTTTGTCTGTCCCCAGAATCAGGAATGCTACCACCACAACTAACACCAAGATCCAAGAGACCTGTGATAGCAAAAAGAGCACGACATACGCAATAACTCCCTCGCCAGCCCCCCATAAATAAGCGAGGACCCCACCAACTATCAGCATGACCAGAGACACAATGATTACAATCACCGCAGCCGTCATCATCTTGGCCTCCTCAGGCACCGTTTTGATTTCAAATTGCCCCTAATTGTATCATTGTGTTATAATCTCCCCAGTCCACGGAAACGTTGTCGATAGGGATCTGTAAGCCGAGAAAGAGTCAGTAGATTTTTTATCCCGCCTGTCTGAGAAACTTACCCCGTAATTTAGGATTATTTGGCGTTTTTTCCGCGCCCAACTTATCGGATTCCGGTAAGCTACAATATTATTTAGGAAAATAAATTATAAAAAATTATGTCTCAACTTAAGTTGATTCCTCTCGGTGGTGTTGGTGGTGTCACCAAAAATATGTATGTCTACGAATTTGGTGATGACCAAATTGTGGTTGACTGCGGTATGGGTTTCCCCTCCAGCAGTGATCTTGGTGTCGATTCCGTCATTCCCGATATCAGTTATCTGGAAAAGCCAGGTAAACACCTTCACGGTATTATTCTTACCCATCCTCACATGGATCACATCGGTGGCCTGCCCTATATTCTTCCTCGTCTCAAAGATGTTGAAGTTTTTGGTGGAAAGCTCGCTATTGCCATGGCCGAAGTCAGAGTTCGCGAATTTGGTATTCCCAACAAGATGACGCCTGTCGAAGGTAACACTCTTGATCTAGGGGCTTTCCATGTCGAGTTTATTCACTCTACCCACTCCGTTCCCAACTGTTTCCATTTACTCATCAAGACTCCCGCCGGTACCGTCTATCATGGTGCTGATTTCAAATTCGATCTCACTCCGGTAGATAATCTTCCTCCGGATATGGCTTCAATGGCCATTGCCGGTAGAAACGGCGTCGATCTTATGCTTACTGATTGTCTCGGTATCGAAAAAGAAGGTTTTTGTCCCTCTGAAAGATCTTTGAAGAAAGCTATCGACAACGAAATTCGCGATACACAAGGTAAATTAATCTTCACCGGTATGTCCTCCTCAATTTCCCGTTTCCAAATGGCCATTGAGTCATGTATTAAATATCATCGCCGCGTCGCCATCATTGGTCGATCAGTCGAACAAAATTTGGAGGCCGCCATCAAAACCGGTTTTATCAAAATTCCCGCCGGAGTCCTCATCAAGCCTCAACAGATTGCCACTCTGCCGGCCAACCAGGTTGCCATTATTGTTTCCGGTTCACAAGGGCAGTCCGGTTCGGCCATGCACCGCTTAGCCAACAATGAACATCGTCTCGCGCGTCTCAAAAAAGGCGACAAAGTCATCATCAGTTCCAACGCTATTCCGGGTACCGGCAATGACGCCGACATTTTTGATCTCATGGATACTCTCTACAAAAATGGCATCGACGTTACTTATTCCGGTACTTCCGAGCATCTCCATGTTTCCGGACATGGTTATCGTGGCGATATCGCCTTGCTGGCTCAGCTGGTCCGACCAAAATATATTATCCCCATTGGTGGAGATATTCGTCACATGATGCTTTATAAGAAATTAGCCGGCGATATCAACTTTGACCAAGAAAGGGTCATCGTTCTTCCAGAAGGACAGTCGGTCATCCTCGAAGACCGTGTCGTTAAAGAAGGTCCCAAGTTTGAAACCAAGAATATCTATGTCGATGGTTTGGGTATTGGAGATGTGGGTACTGTTGTCCTTCGTGATCGTCAGGTCATGTCCGAAGACGGCATTCTTCTGGCTATTGTGCCCATTAGGCGGGACAACTCTCAAGTGGCCGGAGATATCGAAATTATTTCTCGAGGCTTTGTCTATCAAAAAGAATCGCAAGATCTCATTCGTGATGCTAGAAGACACGTACTTGCCTGCCTTAAAGACGTCAAAGGAATCGCTACCGATTGGGGCTTCATCCGAAAGAAAATCGAAGGAGAGCTGGAAAAATTCGCCTTCGAACACACTCAACGTCGCCCCATGGTCATCGCCATCGTCATCGAGGTATAAGCTATACTAAGATTACCTATGGCTCGTAAAAAAGGACGCCGCTCCAAACCATATAAGCTGAATCTAAAAAAAGATACCCTAAATTCAATTTTTGCCATTGTCCTCATGGGCATTGGTGTCCTTATTGCCATTTCTTTTTCTCAGCAAGGCGTCGTCCTCTCCAAAATAAATGAAATGGGTAGTCAGTGGTTTGGCTGGCCTCTCCTTTTTCTACCCTTTATCTTTATCGTCGGCGGTTTGATTATTACCCACGTCAAACTTCCCATCGCTTCAACCAACGTACTTCTGGGCAGTGTCATCACCATGATCTCTCTGGATGGTTTGTTTGGCGCCGGCAGTGTTGGAGCTGGTCTCAAAGAATCGGTTGTTTCCCTTATTTCTCTTCCCGGCACCATCCTCTTTTATTTTGTTGGTGTGGTCATCGGTCTTTTTATTCTTTTTGAGACTTCGATTGAAGATTTGTTGGTTCTGATCCAGAACTTCTATAGCAGCATCGCTGGAGCATTTGGTAAACTGAAAAATCTGCCTATCAAAGGAGGCTCCCCAGTGTTTTTGAGTAAATCAAACACTGTCAAAATTACTGGTGGTGACGAGTCGAAGATCAGCCATAATTCGGTTCTGCCTACCGCCGCCGCTCCAATTAAAATCATTGGCAAGGAACATCTTGTCAATCGTTCTATCCAAACTGCCGTTGAAGTAAAAAAACTTCCCGATGGTGCTACCTCCGGAGTTTGGCACTTCCCTCCAATCAACCTTCTTTCAGACCAAAAAATAGGAAAGGCCGATAGGGGTGATATCAAAAAAAATATCGAGACCATCCAAAATACGTTGGGTTCATTTGCAATCCAGGCCAAAGTTACCGAAGTTCATCAGGGTCCAGCCGTCACCCAATATGCTCTTACTATTACAGCCGGTACCAAGCTCTCCAAGATTAGTGCCCTCCAATCTGACTTGGCTTTGGCTTTGGCTGCCCCTCAAGGACAAATTCGTATCGAAGCTCCTATTCCGGGCCGAGACCTGGTTGGTATTGAAATCCCCAACCGGTCTTTGGAGTTTGTCTCTCTTCGTGAGATGCTCAC
Source organism: uncultured Pseudomonadales bacterium (assembly GCA_964357975.1). Taxonomy (GTDB): domain Bacteria; phylum Patescibacteriota; class Microgenomatia; order UBA1400; family MFAQ01; genus UBA10133. The sequence goes on along the minus strand of CAYHNG010000011.1, from coordinate 6,362 downwards.
CGATAAAGCAATGCAGGAGAGTCGTTCGAAGACGTCTTTTTCGCTTGGTCTGGATGTCTCCGGGCTACCCGTGGTTGCCGATATCAACAAAATGCCTCATTTACTGATCGCCGGTACTACCGGTTCCGGTAAATCTGTCTTGATCAATGCCATAATTTCTTCAATTCTGTTTCGTGCTTCTCCGGAAGAGGTCAAATTTATTATGGTTGACCCCAAACGTGTTGAGCTGACACCTTACAACGACATTCCTCACCTGCTTACCCCCGTGATTACTGACGTCGGCAAAGTGGTTAATGCCCTCAAGTGGGCGACCGCCGAAATGGAAAGGCGTTACCGCCTTTTTGAGGAAATGGGTGTTAAGAATATTGGCGGTTACAACGAGCTTAGTGGCTTCCAGGCCATGCCTTACATTATTATCATTGTCGATGAAATGGCCGACATCATGATGTCCAAAAATGCCGGTGAAGTTGAAGAAGCTATTGTTCGTATTGCCCAAATGGCTCGAGCCGTCGGCATTCACCTCATTCTGGCCACACAACGGCCTTCCGTAAATGTTCTTACCGGCCTAATCAAAGCCAATATTCCGGCGAGGATCGCCTTCCAGGTTACATCTATGATTGATTCTCGTGTCATCATCGATACACCTGGTGCCGAAAAGCTTTTGGGCAAAGGCGACATGCTTTATATCCCTCCTGACACAGCCAAACCCAAACGTATTCAAGGTGCATTTGTCTCCGATAAAGAAATAAAAAATCTTATAGATTTCATTAAAAGTTCCGGGGTTACTGCTCAGTTGGATGAAACAATTACCAAAGATAAGGGGGGTAAGAGCACTCTTTCTTCGGGTGGTCTCAATCTAGGCCCGGTTGATGAAAAATTTGAAGAAGCAGCCCACCTTTGTATTGCTGAGGGAAAAGGGTCAGCTTCTCTTCTCCAACGACGTTTGGAAGTTGGCTATGCAAGAGCGGCCCGCATACTCGACCAGCTGGAAACAGCCGGAGTCCTAGCTCATGCTGAAGGCAATAAGCCTCGAGAAGTCATCGTCGGTAGTCTGAATGAGGTTTTCCCCGAAAGTGACGATAACTCCTAAACTATGAAGACCGTTGGTCAAATCATTCGTTCCGAAAGACAAAAAAGAAATCTCTCTATTGATCAGCTTTCGCATCTAACCAAAATTGATTCCAAATACATTATCGCTTTGGAATCTGATGTCTATACCAATCTCCCTTCCGAAACCTTTGCCAAAGGCTTTATTCGTAATCTTAGTCAAAGACTATATTTAGACTCGGACGAGTTGGTGGCCATTTTCCGCCGGGATTTCCGTCAACCGGAGCGAGAGAAAGTGGCCAAAACTTACAGACAGAGATTTTCCTCCGGTTTGTCTATTCAGTTACTGCCGTTCTTACTTGGCGGCCTTGTTTTTATTATCTATTTAGTTTTTCAATTCCGCACGATTCTTACACCTCCCAGACTTGAGATATCTCGTCCGACCAACGCTTCGGTACTCGTTTCCCCTATTGAAATTGAAGGAGACACTGCAATTGACGCTTCGGTAACAATTAACGAAGATACTCAGGTCAGGCCGGACATTTCCGGCCATTTCCTTGCTAGGATCAACCTACCTGTCGGAGAAACCATTTTAGACATCAAAGCGGTTAACCGTTTTGGCAGAGCGATATCCAAAAAAATACCGATCACTATTATTTCTAAATAATAGAAGATCTCAGATTTCAGATATCAGCTCTCAGATTTATTCAGATATGTAATCAAAGCAGAAATCATTTTGCTTATTTCTATAGCATTTCTTTGCAAGGAAAGATATTCCTCATTAGTCATGTATCCTAAATCACGTGCCAGCAATAGGTGATATTTTGTTTCAGCGAGAGATCCCTTTGAAGTATATAAAAATTGTATAAATTCCTTTTTTGTTTTTCTTTCATTTCCTTCGGCAATGTTCGTTGGAACCGAACTGGCAGAACGTCTAATTTGATCTGTGAGAGAGAATTTTTCTTCAGATGGAAATTTTCTCGTCAATATTTCTAAAACTAATCTGTGTGACAGCTGCCAAACCTTCAACTTTTCGAAACTATTATCACTTTCCACCCTTTCATCTTAACTGAAATCCGAGAACTGAGATCTGAAATCTGATATCATAGACTTATGACCCTTCCTCAAATTGTGTCTTTGATTTCTACAGTTCTTTTAACTTCTGTTGCCCTCATCATCGGTGTTCAGCTAATCCTCATTCTCAAAGAGCTGCGTTATTCTCTGACCAAAGTCAATCAAGCCATTGATACCACTTCGGATGTTATCGAAAAAATCTCCCAGCCGGCCATCGGTCTATTTGCTATTTTGGAGGGTTTTAAAGAAAGCGGTAAAATAATTGAGACGGTCTCTGGCTTTTTTGGCAAAGCAAAAAGTAGGCCGGAAGGCGAGGAAATCTATGACAACACCCTCTGAAAAAACCGGCCACGAAGGTGCCTTCTCCACTTTTACCGTCGGAGTGGCTTTTGGAGTTGTGGCTGCCCTCCTTTTTGGTACCGAAGAAGGACGAAAGATAATCAAGAAAGCTATCGATGCGATTCCGGACAAGTACAAAACTCCACCCGTTCGTGTCCCTCAAAGTGCGCCCAGAATCCCAGTCATTCCCGTTGAAGAAACTCCTCATCACACGACCTTAAACGAGCCAGCACCGCTAGGGTTCTCCGATAATGCTTCTTTTAGCAACTCCTTAGGCGAGGCGCCTCCCCCTCCAGCCCCTCACATTCGCCCTACCCGCCCCGAGCCTTTCAAACCCCAGCTATAGCTTCAGGAATCACCCCATAACTTGCTTTTTGCTACCTGAACGGGTACAATTATCCGGAAATTCGCCTTGCACCTGAAAAAGTTCAAAAGGAGTAATCATGACAACTGTTGTCTCTATGATACCCAAGTTCGATATTCACACTTCGAAAAACGATCTCTTGATCAAATTGAGCGCTTTTAATCCCTATCCGGAAAAAGCCGGGCAGGGCTTCCTGGTCTCAAGAGTCAGCCATCCCATGACCAACCCAGCCATGTGGATTAAATATCTGTCTTCCGGACAAGTCTATTATGTCCACGCTCCGTTGTCGTACCCAATCGCCGAAGTTACTCTTCCCGAAGAAGAGCTGGAGTCTAAGGTTCCCTGCTACTCCGAAAGGTGGATGAGCTTGGACCAATTCATGTCGGGCCTCAGCCGGGATCTCGTCGAGTCCGAGTGCTTTGCCAAAGCCAATCTTGAACCGTCGGTACGGCGTTCGGTTGTCGCTTGGTACTCGCATGGCTTACCTCTGTTCAAATCTCCGCAGGCAGCTCACCTGTCTATTGTCAAAGAGGCTCTTCGGCTCATTGAGACATGCGATTACCATACAGCCTTTTGCTTCGTGGATTACGCCTGTCGGACCGGTGCCTACACCATCGACGGGGGACACTACAGTGATCCCTCTTTCGCGGTCTTCGAATACACCGGACGGGAACTGGCCTGGGAAGCCGTTCCTTCGCTTCGGATTCAACACTTCGCTCAGTACCACGTCCGAGGTCGGGCAGATGTCTTTTACGATACGGCTCAAGAAGTTCAAGGCTTTTGTATTCTCTCTACCAGGCTCAAAGCCTTGAATGGTCTCAAGTCGCAGTATCGGGGCGTAGAGTTGGACCACTTCAGCCCCGTCATTGCCCATACCGAAATGTCTCTGCGTGATGTCGTTCAGAAACTTATGCAGAAACGTGGCCTCCGGCCCGGCATCACTTACTATGACGAAGCTCTCGGGTTTTTTGCCGGAAACGGTATCTCCCTCTAGTTCACTCAGTCTCAGCGCCCTTAACCACAGGGCGCTTTTCTTTAGTCTCAAAACAGACCTATAGTTGATTTTTCGGCATAGTTATGCTACACTCAGTTACGAAAACTTTCGTTCATTCTTTTACATCTTATAGACAAAGGAGGCCCCATGAAATTCAGTCTGTCTGTTTATCTTCCCGTACCAATACAAGGTGTCAAGCTCATTGAGGGGTTTGAACGTGTCACTCAAGAGTTGGGTGATCAACTCGTCAAAGATGCGGTCTGGGTGGCTGACTCCGAAGCGTTCGCCCTCGAGGCTGGCCCTGCTCACTACGGCTATTCAGCGAAGCTCTTTGTTGGTCGGCAATTTTCCTCAGAGTCCGTTGAGCCTAGCCGAAGATACGTCTCTTTCTCTCTGGCGAATTCGGACGGCACCAGTGGTATCGTCTATGCGGTCAACATCGAGGATTCGACCATTGTCGAATACGTTCAGCAATTCCGCCTCCGGCTGATTTCTGCTGTAGCGGAAATACTCAATGTTTCGGTCGATGTTATTCTTGAGAACAGCAAGCGTCTCGCCGGATCTGGAGCCAATGACATTGTCTTGGCCTGTGACTACTGCGGCGCCGGGTTCAAAGAAAAGCCCGAAGTTTGCCCCCATTGCGGCGCCCCGACCGGCCAGATTATTCAAGTCTATTAGCCAGTGTCACTTCATCCAGCGTCCCGAGAAATCGGGGCGCTTTTTTTGTCGCGATCACTTGCGCTATAATTTGTCTGAACATGACCATACACGACATACGCCAAAAATACTTCGACTTTATGGAATCGAAGGGGCACAAAATCCTTCCTTCTAGCCCGCTTGTCTTGGAAGGCGACGCCACTACTCTTTTCACCTCTTCCGGCATGCAACCCATGATGCCCTATTTACTCGGACAAAAACACCCACTTGGCACCAGACTTGTTGATTCCCAAAAATGTTTCCGTTCTCAAGATATCGACGAAGTCGGGGACAATCGTCACACCACTTTTTTCGAAATGCTGGGTAATTGGTCACTCGGTGATTATTTTAAGAAAGAACAACTCGCGTATTTTTTTGCTTTTTTAACCGACAAAAAATTGGGACTCGGTCTTGACCCTCATCGTTTGTATGTTTCTGTTTTTTCCGGCGGTTCTGGAGTCGACAAAGATGATGATGCCATTATGATATGGAAAAATCTCTTTGCCAAAGTCGGCATCCAAGCCAAAGAAGGTCAGCGCATTTTCCCATACCCTGCCAATAAGAACTGGTGGTCTCGCGCCGGGAGCCCAGATCAAATGCCCACAGGTGAACCGGGAGGGCCGGATAGTGAAGTATTCTTTGATTTTGGTGCGGAACGAAAGCTCCACGAAAATTCCCAGTGGAAAAATGAGCCCTGTCACATCAACTGCGACTGTGGTCGTTTTGTAGAGATCGGAAACAACGTTTTTATGCAGTATGTCAAACAGGCCGATGGTTCTCTCAAAGAACTTCCTCAAAAAAATATTGATTTCGGCGGGGGCCTCACCCGTCTCGAGGCCGCTGTCCGAGACGATCCGGACATGTTTAATATTTCTTCACTGGCGCCGGTGATCAAAGAGATCGAAAAAATCTCCGAGCATGCCTACTCAATTGAGGAGCATCGCCCGTCCATGCGCGTCATTGCCGATCACCTTACTGCCGCTTCTTTTCTCATCAAAGATGGTATTTTCCCCAGTAATAAAGGGCAAGGCTATGTGCTTCGCCGGCTTCTTCGACGTGCCGCCATCAAGCTTTACTTTTTAACCGATAATCGCGAATCTATCGTCAAACTTCCGGATATCGTCAGAGCGATAACTCAGTTTTATGGTGATCTCTATTTTAATTCTGAAGACTATCCTTTGATTCAAAACACCATCACCGTCGAAATCTCCAAGTTTAGCCATTCACTGGATCGAGGTCTCAAAGAACTCCAAAAGAATCCTCAAGTAGACGGCAAGTTTGCCTTCGATCTCTACCAGAACTACGGTTTCCCTCTGGAGGTTACGGCCGAGATTCTCTCCCAAATGGGCAAACAAGTGGATATTCAGCAGTTTCAAAAAGAGTTTGAAAAACATAAAGAGCTTAGTCGTACTGCTTCGGTGGGCATGTTCAAGGGAGGTCTTGCCGACCACTCCGATGTCGTTACCGCCTATCACACCGCCACCCACCTCTTGCACGCGGCCTTGAGACAAATATTAGGCAACCATGTCCAGCAAAAAGGCAGCAACATTACTGCCGAACGTCTTAGATTTGATTTTTCTCATCCGGAAAAATTGTCCGATGACCAAATCAAAGGAGTCCAAGATTTAATCAATGAAAAAATCTCCAACAAGTTATCGGTCACCAGAGCAGAACTTTCCAAGGACCAGGCTTTGTCACAGGGTGCTCTGGCCTTTTTCGGCCAAAAATATCCCGAACTGGTGACGGTTTATACCATAGGTGATCGGAAGAATTTCTTCTCCAAAGAACTCTGTGGCGGACCACATGTGGAAAGTCTGGCAGAACTTGCTAAGATAAATATAGTCAAAC
>CAYHNG010000010.1:0-37694 GCA_964357975.1 uncultured Pseudomonadales bacterium | reverse complement strand
AACAAGGAAACCCCGTGTGAAGGCCGAAGGCCGACACGGGGAGGACGTCATTTTTGTGACATGTTAGAATATATCCAGCTTTGAAGGGAGTCGCGTCCCTGAGCCAGCGGAGGAAATGCCGCCGGGGTAGCCCGATACAGCACAAAGAGCTAAATGAAGGGTGGTATCGTCCTCCCGGCCGACAGGCCGTCTGAAGACCCCTGACTTGAGTTAAGATTAGTCTTAGCTTGAGTGAGGGGTTTTAAAGTATATGAAAATCAAAGAAATAATTCTAAAAGCGATTGAGGGGGTGGTGGGAATACAAAATTTTTCGGTGGAGCATCCGGGAGATGAAAAGATGGGGGATTATGCCACAAACGTGGCGATGGTGATGTCAAAAGAGCTGGGGAAAAACCCCAAAGAGTTAGCGGCCGAAATTATAGTGAAACTAGAAAAAGATGAAAAGTTGATGGAGGTGGTTGAAAAAATTGAGGTAGCGGGGCCGGGCTTTATAAACTTTTGGATTAAGGGTGCGGTATTGATAAATAGACTGGAGGAAATGCTTCAAAAAGAAAACCATTGTTTGGATGACGATTTTATGAGCGGAAAAAAAGTTCTATTAGATTATTCTTCACCGAATATTGCCAAGAGATTTTCGGTGGGACATCTGCGATCGACGATTATTGGACAAGCGTTGATGAATATTTACCAGCACTCTGGAGCAGAGGTAACTAATGATAATCATCTGGGTGACTGGGGAACCCAGTTTGGCATGATTGTGGCAGTAGTGGAAGAAAAAGGGCTAGACGTTTCGAGGATGACTGTGGCTGATCTAGAAAATTTATATGTAGAGTTTAATGAGCGGATAAAAGATAATCCGGAATTAAAAGAAAAGGCCCGAGATGCCTTTGCCAGATTGGAAAATGGGGATCTTTCCGCCAGAAAGATATGGCAGGAGTGTATTACCACTTCAATGAGAGAGTTTGCACAAATATACAAACAACTGGGGGTGAGTTTTGATCACCAATACGGGGAAAGTGTTTATGAAACAATGATGCCGGGGATAATTGAAGAGGCATTGGATTCCGGCGTGGCGGAAAAGGGGGAGGGTGGCGCCATTATTGTGAAGTTTGAAAAAGACGGAATCGAATATATGCCGCCGGCTATGATCCGAAAAAGTAATGGGACCACTACTTACATCACAAGAGATTTGGCGACGATAAGAAAAAGAATGGACGATGTTGATCTAAAATCAGACCTTTATATTTACGAAGTGGGCGCAGAGCAAACACTTCACTTTAAACAAGTATTTGAAATAGTGAGAAAGCTTTGGGAGGAGACTAGATCGGTAGAGTTTAAACATGTAGCGCATGGAATGATGACTGTGGGTGGGGAAAAAATGAGTACCAGAAAGGGTACGAATATCCATCTGGAAGATTTGATTTTTAAGGCTGGCGAGGAAGCGGGACTGGTGGCAAAAGAACAAATCACGAAAGAAGTTTCCGAAAAAATCGGAATCGGAGCAATTAAATATAACGAGCTTAGAAGATCGCCAGAGTCTAACTACGAATTTAAGTGGGAGGAGGCTCTTAATATGGAGGGGAACAGTGGACCATATTTACAATACGTTTATGTGAGGACTAAGGGGATATTGGAGAAGGCGGGTATCAAGACCAAAGAACTCAAGAACTCAAAACTTCCGCCAAAGGCGGACAGGCAAGAACTCAATGAGGACGAAAGGTCGCTAGTCAGGTGGTTGGTTTTGCGGATTGGTGAAGGAGAAATGGTCGAATCGGCGGCCAGAAACTATGCCCCACACCTGGTCTGCCAAACTTTATTCGAGCTAGCGCAAAAATTTAACGGATTTTATGACCGGAATAGAGTGGTTGGGGTGCCAGAAGAAAACCTGAGATTGCTACTCGTGGCAGTGACGGGACTAGTGATAAAAAGTGGGCTGGAACTTTTAGGAATCGACACAGTGGAAAGAATGTAGTCCGCCAAAGGCGGATCGAGTACGAAAAAACCCGCTTGTTGAGCGGGTGGAACAATTACTTGTACTTTAGAGATGATGCCTTACGGAAGTAGATGATTGCGCCGATAAATTTTTTGAGAACCAAAGCGGTTGTGATGATGGCCATGGTGAGGAACAAGCCATTTGACCATACGGTATAAACCATAACCAAGGATAGTAAAAGCATTAAAGTCGAAAGACTCAAATACCAATATTCCGGTTCATGGTGATTATTGGCGCGGAATAATAACCTGATCACCGGCTTAAGCCATGCGGGAACGCTGAAGCGTGATAGGAACTGTAACAGAAGAATCGTAACTAATAAAAACGAGAAAGTTATGATCATGGGACCTCCACAATGTCAAGGTGAGCTGACTCATAGCGTAACACGATAGAATGGTCAGGTCAAGAAAATCCCCGCTGTCATGCGGGGTAGAAAGAATCACTTGCCAGCAAAGGCAAGGATTTTGTTGGTGATCAATCGACTTACAAATTTGGCATCTTCAGGATCTCGGGCAATTACGGTGATGATAATGCTCTGATTTTTACCGACACTGATACCTTTTGTGTAACCAATGGTATCTTCGATGGGCTGGGCCACTGAGGGTTTCTGGAGGAGGTATTTACCTTCAAGAACCAGCGCCGCTGCCATGTTGGCGGTGGTAAAGGCAGTGTGGATAGCAGACCGGTCCTTCTTCTTGAGATAAAATCCAAAGCTGTCCCGATGAGGATTTATTTCAGAACTTGTAATGAGACTCACGTGCAAGTATGGGTCATTAAGTTGATCGTTAATCAGATGGTGATCGAACTCTCCAAATATGTAAACCAAGAGGTAATCTTTGATGGATGGGAGATCCAATTTTCCTCCGATAGATGTCAAAGTGTCTTTGGACGGAGCATATCACAAATAATGGTCTCGTGTAAACAAAAACCCCGCCGTAGCGGGGTGTATTGATTATTGTGCCAGTTCGGCAATGAAAGATATGACGTGAATCGCGATCATTTTGGCGTCTTTTTTGTCTTCGGCAACGACAGTGACGATGAACATTTCACCATCTACTTTGGTTGCCTCGCACGCCGTACACCCTTCAAAAAAACCAGCGTCATTGGGGAAAAATGGTTTGAGGGGTAAATCGGGGTGGTTCAAGTGAAAAACGTCCGACTCGATCGTATCTGGCGAGAGATAATTGACCTTACTTACAGTGACCATAACTTCACTGTTGGGACGAGACAGGGATAGGGAACGCAACAGTCCTGGCAAGCGTCCCTTGATGAGCATCATGCGCATAGTAGCCTCCAATTTAAAGGTGATTTGAATCCTATAGTTTATCATTGTCGTTTGGCCGTGTCAAGACAGAGCATCAATGTTAGAATTGAACCTATGGCAAGTAGGTTGGAAGAGATATTGAAGGAACGGGAAAAGAAAGTGGAAACCCTGAAACTGATGGGGATCGAACTATATCCGGCGAGGTCTGAGAAAGAGGCTAGAAATCGTGAAGTGGTTGAGAATTTTGAAAAATACGACGGTAAAGAGATGACACTGTCCGGAAGAATTATGGCCTGGCGCGAGCACGGAAAACTTATTTTTGGGCAGATCCAAGATCAGACCGGGAGGATCCAGCTGTTTATCTGTTCAGATACGATGGATCCCACCGACAAAGAAAAACAAGCAATCGGGTTTGAAGACTTGGAACTTTTGGACATTGGTGACATCATCCAGGCTTCGGGTGCCGTGGTAAAAACCCGGACGGGGGAAGTATCTCTCCAAGTTAAAGAAATTAAACTCCTGACGAAGTCCAGACTGCCCCTACCAGACAAATGGGCGGGGATTGTAGACCCTGATGAGGCTTTTCGGAAAAGATATCTTGATTTGTTGATGGATCAGGGAAAAATACGAAGATTTGAAAGGAAGGCCAAATTTTGGGAGGTAACAAGAAGTTTCTTGAAAAATAAAGGTTTTATGGAAGTGGAGACGCCGGTGTTAGAAAGTGTTACCGGGGGAGCTGACGCCAAACCCTTTGTAACTCACATGAACGCCATTGACCAAGACTTCTTTTTGAGAATCTCGACCGAACTTTATCAAAAAAGATTAATTGGAGCGGGGTATGAAAAGATATATACCATTGGGCCGAACTTCCGCAATGAAGGGATGGACGATGAACATTTACCGGAGTATTACCAGTGTGAGTGGTACTGGGCGTATGCCGATTACCGGGACAATATGGAACTCGTGAAAGAGCTCTTCCGATATATTGCGACAGAAGTTTACGGAAAAACAAAGTTCGTCAGCCGGGGGATGGAGTATGATCTGGCGCACGAATGGACAGAGATTGATTATGTAGCAATAATTAAAGAGAAGCTGGGAATAGATATCTTTAAGTCGACCAACGAAGAAATGTTGGCGGTGGTAAAAAAGAGTGGGGTGGTCCTGACCGGAGCGATAAACAGAAGTCGGTTAATAGATAACTGCTGGAAGATAATTCGGAAAACCATTGCCGGACCGGCCTACCTAATAAACGAACCGAAGTTTATGTCACCACTAGCCAAGAGTAAGCCAGAAAACCCGGAACTGACCGAAAGATTCCATGTCATCATTGCCGGATCCGAATTGGGAAACGGCTATACCGAGCTGAACGACCCAGAGGACCAGAAAGCAAGATTTGAAGAACAGCAGGCACAGAGAGAGGCGGGGGATGAAGAAGCGCAGATGCTGGACACCGACTTTGTGGAGATGCTGGAGTATGGCATGCCACCCACTTCAGGTTGGGGTCACTCGGAGAGGTTTTTCTGGTTCCTAGAGGATATTTCCGGACGCGAGGGCGTATTATTCCCACCACTCAGAACTAAGAAATAATTGAAAAATGCCAGAAAAAACTGAATCAAATGAGGCGTTACAAAGATGGATGGGTAGGGTGGTGAGAACGCCAAGAGATATTGCCTCTGCATTCAAGGAGTTGGACATGGAAGGAGAAAGGTTGTTTTGTAAAGACAAATCTGGTTTGATATTAGAAATCACTGGTGGTCAAAGCTCGCCATTATATCCCCAAGTCTTGTTCACGATATGGATTGATTTAGGAAAGTCAACGGAAAAAGCCGAAGAAAAAAAAGAATCTATAGTAGAGTTTGGGGCAAGAGAGCCTAAGGTGGTGGATATTGAAAAAGAAATGGATCAGGGGTGATAGAATATATGCAGAAGTGAATTGTTTCGGTGATGGATTACCAACCCGGAGGAACAGGTCAGGGGCACCAACGCTCTAATTAAGAGGCTACCGCAAGCAGGATGGAACCACCCCACAAGGGTTCCTGCAAGAAGGTAGTTTTTTGTTTGTAAATTAAAATCGTTTGGTTCGAAGTGCGCAAAATAACGTGCTCGACCTCCGTCCCCCGAATACGGGTGCGGATCCGCTCCGCGCGACATTTTGCTTGCCCTTCTGCACCTATATCGATTTTAATTCTTTATTAATACATAAAAACATGTCGAAAAAACTGGATGATAAATATATAAAAATGGATGAGAAGAAGCAGAAAATGCTGAAACTCCGCCATACTGCCGAGCATGTGCTACACACAGCGATGCAGAAGCTATATCCGGAGCTGAAGAAGGCGATGGGGCCGGCGACGGATGAGGGATTTTACTTTGACTTTGATCTGGACGAAAAGGTGACGGAAGCAGACTTTCCGGCGATTGAGAAAGAAATGACCAGAATAATAAAATCCGGGTCGAAGATGGTGCGACGGGAGATGGATGCAGGAGAGGCCAGGAAACTCTTTGCTGGGAATCCATACAAGATGGAGTGGGTGGAAGAAATTGCCGGGAGAGGAGAAAAATTCTCAACTTATCAAATGACTTTGCCAAACGGAAAAGTGATTGACGAAGATCTTTGTTCCGGACCACACATGGATTCTGTTTCCGAGATTGGTTTTCTTAAGCTTTTGTCTATCGCTGGGGCTTATTGGCATGGAGATGAGAAAAACAAAATGTTGACGAGGATTTACGGAACGGCTTATGAGACCCAAGAGGAACTGGATAAATATATGTGGCAACAGGAAGAAGCCAAAAAAAGAGATCACCGAAAACTCGGTAAAGAGATGGATCTGTTTTCGTTTTCGGATTTGGTGGGAAGCGGGCTACCCCTATACTCTCCAAAAGGGGCATTTATCCGCAGGAAACTAACGGAGTACGTAGAAACTGTTCAATCTGCCCAAGACTATTTTCAAGTATGGACACCGCAAATTGCGAAAGCTGATCTATTCAAGACTTCCGGTCATTACGATAAATATAAAGGTGATATGTTTCGGGTGGTGTCCAATTATTCCGATGAGGAAATGTTCCTGAAACCTATGAACTGCCCGCAACATACCCAGATTTACGCGGCCCAGCCAAGAAGCTACCGCGATCTACCCTTGCGACTGACTGACTTTGCCATGCTCTACCGGGACGAAAAACCGGGGGAACTTTCTGGTCTTGGCCGAGTGAGATCTTTTTCTCAAGATGATTGCCATATCTTTTGCCGAGAGGATCAGGTGGATGCTGAGATAGATACTGCCTTGCAGATGACCAAAAAGATCATGGATACTTTTGGCTTTAAGTACAAATATAGATTGTCGACCAGAGACGTAGAGCATCCGGAAAAGTATTTAGGGGATCCGGCTGTCTGGGATAAAGTCGAAAAATGGGCTGTAGAGATTATGGAAAGAAATGGAATTCCATATTACGATGGGCCGGGAGAGGCGGCTTTTTATGCACCAAAGATGGACTTGGTGGCGACAGATGCTTTGGGAAGGGAATGGCAGTTGTCCACTCTGCAAATTGACTACGTGATGCCCGAAAGATTCAATCTTTCATATACAGACCGAAAGGGAGAGTTGAAACACCCCGTGATGTTGCACCGAGCAATTCTTGGTTCGGCTGAGAGAGCCATGATGATACTAATCGAGCATTATGCGGGGTCATTTCCCGTGTGGCTTTCTCCTATTCAAGTAACGGTCCTGCCGATATCCGAGAAGGTGATGGAGTATGCAGAGAAGATAACAAAGACACTGAAAGAGGCTGGGCTGAGGATAGAATTGAACATTGAGGCTGATTCTCTCGGCAAGAAAATCCGAAATGCGGAAGCATCAAAGGTGCCATATATGCTCATATTAGGAGAAAAAGAAGCGGAAAGTGGACAAGTGTCTGTGAGAGCCAGAGGTCAAAAAGATCTAGGGTCGATGTCTCTATCCGAATTTTCAGAAAAGATTATCAAAGAGGAGGGGGAGAAGTCATAACAATAAATGAAAAGTCTAAATGAGATAAAAAACATTTTGGAGAAAACGGGAAAGTATTATGTCGCATTTGTTGGAGACTCTATTACGAGTTGTGAATGGGTGCATCCCAATTGGAGGGATATTGTAATTTACGTTTTGCAAGATAAGCTATGTGACATGGTGGAAAATTGGCGAATAGCCAGCTGGGGAATAAGAGGGTTTAATTTTGGGTTTGACGGTGCAACAACGAGAGACGTTTTAGGTAAATTGCCAGAAGTTTTGGCAATAAAGCCTAATTTGGTAATCGGGATGATGGGTGGTAATGACCCTATACTAGGAGTAAGTGCAGGAGAAAGTGGAAATAACATACAAAAAATCGTGGGTGAGATTATTAACACAGGGGCTTCAGTAGTGTGGTGTACTTCTGTGTATTCCGGTAGTGAAAAAAAGAATCGAGCATATAGCCCCTTTGCTGACGAAACAATGAAAGTAGTTGATAGAGATGGCTTGCAGAAAATAGATATGTTTGATAGGTTCAAGAAGTATTCTCTGGAAAGATTCTATACTTTTAGATCTGAAGAAATTCCTGAAGAAGATATTAAAGAAGGGGAAATCGATCAAATTCATCCCAATCAGCTTGGCAATGCTTATATAGCCAAACTAATACTTAGTGAAGCTTTTGCAATTGAGTTTGACCCGGAGAAATATATCAAGGAAACTATTGGAGGTGAAAAATATCCTGGTTATTAAATAATTCAGAACTGATTGGATCCCCGTCTGTGTGGAAAAGATAAGTTGTTCGTTACGGATGATAGAATATGAACATGGATGAAGCAAGTAAGAAAGAATTAATTGAGAGTTTTTTGACTCGGGGAGTCGAGAATATTATTCCCAGCCGAGATGAGCTGGAAAAGTTGTTGTATTCGGGAAAGAAGCTGAATGTCTACCTGGGGATTGATCCGACAGCGACTAGAATCCATTTGGGGCATGCTTTTCCTCTGCGGAAACTGCAAATCTTGGCCGATCTGGGACATAACGTGACTTTTTTGATCGGTGACTTTACTGCAAAAGTAGGAGATACGTCCGACAAGGAAACGGAAAGACCGATTTTAACTGACGAACAAATTGAAGAAAATTTTCAGACCTACAAAAAGCAGGCGGCGAAGCTCTTGGATTTTACTAAAGTTCAGGTGCATCATAACAGTGAATGGCTCAGTAAATTGAATTTTGGTGATGTACTGAAACTAACGAGACAGTTTTCTCTGAACGATTTCATCAGCCGAGAATTGATCAAAATAAGACTGTCTGAAGGGAAACCGGTAAGCTTGCCTGAAGTGCTATATCCCATCATGCAAGGCTATGACAGCTACTTTATGGACACCGATATCCAGCTGGGTGGGACAGATCAAACATTTAATATGCAGGCAGGAAGAACGCTACAGAAAAATCTGAGAGGGAAAGAGTCGTTTGTTTTGGCCAATGGATTCCTACCCGGAACCGATGGACGAAAGATGAGTAAATCTTGGGGTAACGCAATTTGGATTGAAGATTCTCCTGAGGAGATATATGGAAAGATAATGTCGATTGCGGACGACGTGTTACTCGCATACTACCTGATGGGAACAAATGCTTCACAACAGGTGATTGATGAAGCAAAAGCGAGACTGGAGACGGGGGAAAATCCGATGAATCTCAAAAAAGAGCTGGCTAAGATAATTGTGCAGGAACTGCACGGTGTAGATTCGGTAGCTATGGCGGAAGAACACTTTAGAAAAACAGTAGTCGAGAAAGTGGCTGGGGAAGATACACCGGTAATAAAAGTGGATTTCGCGGTGCCGGTACTGGGTTCCGAAGCGTCTCTCGCTGCTTATGCTCTATCTAATGGCCTGGTATCCAGTAATACCGAGTTTAAGACTCTATTGAAGGAAGGAGCAATCTATCTGAATGAGAAACGGGTTAACGGAGAGGCCGAACTGGCTCTTGATCAGGGAGAGAATGTGGTGAGGATCGGAAAAAGAAAGTATTTGAAATTGGTGAAATAACCATTCATGGAATATCACCCTGTCGTAAATAAGATCGTTTCCCTTCTTAAAGAAAATCAGTATTGGTTTGAATCGTTTGAGCATGAGCCAGTAAGAACTAGTGAAGAGGCGGCTAATGTTCGAACGGGTTACTCTTTGGATCAGGGAGCAAAGGCGATGATCGTACGCATTAAAAAAACGGAGTCCGACAAGGTATTTGTGATGCTAGTGGTTCCGGCAAACTTAAGATTTGACGAGAGAAAGGTGAAAGATTGTTTTGGAGCGAAAGACATACGTTTTGCATCCGAAGAGGAGGTAGAAAAGATTACCGGAGGAGTACAGCCGGGGGGAGTACCACCATTTGGAAATCTGTTTGGGTTGGAAATGATTGTTGATCCGAAGCTACTTGATAACGAGAAAATGATTTTTAATGCCGGTGATAGGCGATTTTCGGTCGCTATGAAGTCTGAAGATTATGCGAAGCTTGTTAAACCTAAAATTGTGCCTATAACGATGAAAATTTGAGTAGCTATGATAAAATACCTTCATGAGTAAGTTTGTTTGTGCCTATCATCATGCCCACTGGAACCCAATTATCGGGAGGGTTTAACGGATTTACTCAAAAGTAACTTTTAAAGACCTCCTGAGCGAGGTTTTTTCGTTTTTGGAGATTGCAGGAGGTATTATTAAATAGATTTAAATATATAAATAAAATGACAAATATACAAACACTAAAAGGATTCCGGGACTTTTTACCAAAAGAAGCTTCAGAGCGACAATGGCTAAAAAGAAAAATAGAAGAGACATTTGAGCTATGGGGATTTGACCCTATGGAAACACCAACTCTTGAGCCGCTGGAACTTTTTGAAGGAAAAATTGGAGAAGAGGAGCAGTTATTTTTCAAGTTCAAGGACAATGCGGGGCGGGATGTGGCTTTGAGATACGACCAAACAGTACCAACTTGCAGAGTGGTTGGTCAGTATTCACAGCAGCTACCCATGCCTTTCAGAAGATATCAAATTCAACCGGCTTTTAGAGCCGAAAAACCACAGAAAGGTAGATACAGAGAATTCGTACAGTGTGATGCAGATATTTTTGGGGAGAGTTCTTACCTGGCCGATGCTGAGGTTATTGGATTGTCTTTGGATATATACAGAAGATTAGGGTTTAAGAATGCTTGTGTGTCCGTAAACGATAGAGAGTTGCTGGCAGATATCCCGTACAAAGCGATAGTGGCAATTGATAAATTAGAAAAAATCGGAGAGTCGGGGGTGATTGGGGACATGGAAGACAAAGGAATTGAAAAAGATCTGGCAATCAAGTACTTGAAGGAGGTTCGAGAGCTAAGACCAAACGAAAAAATACTGAATATTTTTAACTACTTGAGCGTACTGGGCTTTGATGAAAGCTGGTACAAATTTGAGCCAACTCTGTCCAGATCGTTTTCATATTCAACCGGTCCGATTTGGGAAGTAAAAATTAATGATATTGAAAGTGGATCGGTACTGGGGGGAGAGCGGTATGACGATTTGGTGGAGAAAATTGCCGGAGTGAAAATACCCGGTACCGGTTTTGGATTAGGATTTGACAGAACGTTAGAGGCGTGCCAAGAGCTTGGATTAATTCCGGAATTCACAACCGTGACAAGAGCGATGGTTTGTGTGATGGGGGGAGAGTACTTTGTTTCCGGAGTGGATACGGTGAAGAAACTAAGAGAGGAGGGGATAGAGTCTGAAATTTATCCCAGCAAGGAGGCAAAACTGGATAAACAGTTGAAATATGCAAACAAAAAGGGGATTCCCTTTGTAGTAATAATTGGAGCTGATGAAATTCAAGCTAAAAAAGTGTCGATAAAAAACATGAAGTCTGGGGAACAAAAAACAGTGTTTTTAAAAGACGCTATTAAATTAATTAAACAAAATGACTAAAGAAGACTTTATAAAACAATTGAGGGATTTGGTGGCGATGAAGACGCTATCCAGTGAAATAATGGAGAACTCGAGGGCGTTGGACTATGTTCAAGAGTTAATAGGCGAAGAGATAGATGTTCAAAGGATTCACAATGGCAAAGCTGAAGTCTTGATGGCCTCAGTGAGAAAAAGCGATTCTCCGCAATATTGCTATATGGTGCACATGGACGTGGTGGCCGGAAGAGATGATCAGTTTGAAATGAAAATTGAAGATGGAAAAGCCATCGGACGGGGTACATGTGACATGAAGTTTTCAATTCCGTTGGGTATCGCTCTATTGAATGAAGCGAAGGAAAAGGGAGTGGATTTTTGTCTAATGATTTCCACCGATGAGGAGGTTGGGGGATTGGAGGGGGCAAAAGTCGTGGCAGAGAGAGGTTTTTCGCCAAAAGTATTAATAGTTCCCGATGGAGGTGAAAATCTAAACTTTGTAGATAAAGCAAAGGGGGTTTGTCAACTAAAACTAGTTACAAAAGGAATGCCTGCCCACGCTTCGAGGCCGTGGTTGGGAAAGAATGCGATTGATCCTCTCTTGAAGTTGGGAGCTGAGTTACTGAAAATATATGGAGAAAATAATCTAACCGAAAGCTGGAAGACAACCATGAACTTTGGCACAATTAGTGGCGGAACTTCGACTAATCAAGTATGTCCTGAAGCCGAAATGAAAATAGACTTTAGATATCCTGAGACTGATTCGATAGATAATATTGTTGCAGCGGTGGAGGGGAAGATCAGAGAATTGGGACTAGAAGTTGAAGTTTCGAAACTTTCAACAGGTCTGCCGACGTTCACCGATGTCAATGAGCCAGAGGTAAAAAAATATATTGGGGTGATGGAAGAAACCTTTGGAAAGAGGATAGCCGTGAAACAAACATATGGTGCCTCCGATGCCCGACACTTTGCTCAATTGAAGTGCCCTGTACTGATGCACAAACCACTAGGAGGGGAGATTCATTCTGCCGATGAGTGGGTGGACCTTGATTCGGTCATGACTTTTTATGAAGGAATGAGGAGGTATCTGGGACTGGCTTGATCCGCCATAGGCGGACTGAGTACAGAAAAACCGCACCATTGCTGGTGCGGTAGAACGAATTAGTGTTCCCAACCACTTCCGTAGAAGTAGTTGGGTTGTCTGGATCCATACCACTTGAAGATATTCACAACCTGTTTGAATTGATCTTCAAAGTGTTTGTCGTCTAATCTCGGTAATGGTCGAACCTCGATGCATAAACTGTTGCCGTAGCGCTTGAGTCTGAAATGCCACCAGACACTTCTCAAATAGAGTGGAATATCCAGGCTCTTCGCCTGAGAAAGAGGAACGAGCTGAGTGCCCTGAATAACACTGTGTCTACCAAGCAACTCACAGTAGTTGTCGAGATTGGCAAAAATCAATGGTCCGCCATAGCGATCGGAACGGTAGTTGGCTTTGGAGTCTGCTATATATTGTTTCCAAACTAGGTCTTGAGGGTAGTTCTGTAAAAACTTGTCAAGGTTCGAACCTAGACCGTTTAGAATTGAGATAGCGTCAACGGATGACACCGATATTGTGAACTGAACAGATGAGGTTCGTGCCAGTGGGGCAAGGGCTTCACGTCCGTCGAGTGTGAGCCAGTTAGCGTCGCGTTCGTCGGGGATGACGAGCAGGTCTTCTGAACCAGGCAAGAGTGGCGCAAAGTATGGATAGGCACCGAACTCTGCAGCGTAGTAGTAAAGATTCCATAACGCAATCTGGGGTAAAGAGGGTATATCTGAGATGGGTAACGGAGCGCTGGATAACTCAATGTTGTGACGGCCGAGTTCGTAGGAAAGAACGGCGCCCGTATCTCCGATGAGTTCTGTAATTAGCTGCCCTTTGGTTTTACTGATTTTCCATCCACGTAGTTTCTCTACCAGTCTGCGAAGGATGGCTTGAGAGGTTTCCACCGAGATGGGCTCACCTGTCGCTGTGACAAACTGAGTTTCTACCTCCATGCCGACGGTTTGAAGCGTCTGAGAAGTGATTCCCTTCGAAAAATAATCCAACAATCTACGCATAACAACTCCTTGTCAAAGTACCGGCTTTTGCATTTGGGTATGGGGATACAAAAACCCCTCCTTATAGGGAGGGGGTTAGCTTCAGTTTTGACAAGAAATCAAGACAACCCTCTCCCTAAAAAGAGAAAGTTGTGATGATATGATTTGGCAAAAGTTAAATTCATCGTCTTATAGTGTAACACGGCTAAGATAGATGTTCAAGTAGGAAATTGGGGAGCTTCTCGATGGCAATACGTTCCTGAGTCATGGTGTCGCGGTCCCTTACTGTCACCGTGTTGTCCTCTAGGGTTTGATAGTCGACTGTGACACAGTAGAAAGTACCGATTTCATCTTGAGTGAAGTAACGTTTGCCGATGTTACCTCTTTCGTCTAAGGTGGTGTTTACCTGACCTTTGAGAAGATTAAAGACTTCTTTGGCTTTGGCACTTATTTCTTCTTTGTTCCCTACCAAGGGGAAAACGGCTACCTTGTATGGAGCTAAGACTTTGGGGAATTTCATCACAACGCGCTTTTTCTCGACATCTTCGTAATAGGCGTTCATCATAATAATAGTGAGAAGGCGAGAAAGACCAAAGGTGGGCTCGATAACATGAGGGATGGACTTTTCTTGAGTATATGGATCGGTGTAACGAAGATCGACACCGGATTTTTCAATATGATTTTTGAGGTCAAAGTCGGTACGATAAGCCAGACCGAACATTTCCTTGAAACCCCAAGGGAATTCATATTCAAGATCTTCGGTGCGGGAGCTATAGTGACTAAGCTCTTCTTTGGAGTGAGATCTCCAACGAAGTTTTTCGGCGGGGATGCCGACAGATAGAGCGTAAGCGTACATTTCTTTCTTCCAGTATTCAAAATGAGTTTCCCATTCCTCCGGCTTCACAAAATATTCAAACTCGGCCAGGTCGAACTCCAGTGTTCTAAAGGTAAACTTGCCCATGGTGATTTCGTTTCTAAAGGCTTTGCCGGACTGAGCCAGACCAAAAGGAAGTTTAGGATGAATTGAATCGAGAACTTGCTTGAAATCGACAAACATCCCTTGAGCGAGTTCTCCTCTGAGGTAAGCAGTGTTTTTACCTTCGGTGATGATACCAATTTGAGTTTCAAATAGTTGATTGAAGTTTCTGGTTTTGGTCCAATTTTGGCTGGCACACTTTGGGCATTCGATTTCGTTTTCTTTGATGATTTTGTCCAGTTCCTCGAGAGGTTTGCCTTCGACGTTGCCGACGTCTTCCACTTTTTCTTCAATTAGGTGATCGGCTCTAGTACGATAATGGCAGGTGAGGCAGTCGATCATGACATTGGTGAAGTTCTGCGTATGGCCGGAAGCCTCCCAGACTTTGGGGCTCATGAGAATGGAGGTGTCCAGACCAAACATGTCGGAGCGGTCGGTAACAAAAGTTTTCCACCAGTGATTGGCGAGATTGCGTTTTAATTCGGTACCCAGAGGACCAAAATCGAAGGTGTTTGCTAGACCGCCATAGATCTCGGAGCCGGGGAAGACGAAGCCACGCCGCTTGGCTAGAGAAATAATCTTTTCGATGGTGACTTGGGAGTTGGTATTTGTCATTTGATTATTGTTTGGTGGTGGAGAGACGGACATCGATGCGCTCCATATCGCGGGGGAACATAGAAGCTTCACGAACGTTTTTGAGACCTAAGATGTACATGGTGATACGTTCGGCGCCAAGTGCAAAACCACCTAAAGGAGGTGAACCGAATTTGAACGCTTGCAAGTAAAGTGCGACCTCTTCTTCTTTCAATCCCCATTCGTGAACATTTTTGAGGATACTCTCGTAATCATGTAAACGTTGGCCACCGGAAGACCATTCGACTCCGCGGCAAAGCAGATCGATACTAAAGGCATATTCAGGATTGGCTGGGTCCGGATAGACATAGAAGGGTTTCTTCTTGGTAAGAAAGTGGGAGACAAAAACCAGATCAGAACCCTTCTCTTCTTTGGCCCACGCGCAGATCTCACGTTCATCGTCTGGAGCAAGGTCTTTTTCGGTGCGACAGTCACGGCCGGTTCTCTGGAATATTATTTCTTGGGCATCACGAAGTTTGATGATGGGAAACTTCTCGGACATTAGAGGAGTAGTGGCATCAAATAGAGCTAACTCTTTTGCGCATCGCTCTTCGACTTCTTTGAAGATAAAACGAACAACATATTCTTCCATATCAAGAACTTCCTCGACAGAGTCGATGAAGTTGAACTCAGCGTCTAAAGAAGTCACTTCGGTAAGATGTCGGGTGGTGGCTGATGGCTCGGCGCGAAAGATTTGATTAACACTAAAAACTCTTTCGAAGGCAGTGGTAAGAAGAGACTTGTAGAGCTGAGGACTTTGGGAGAGATAGGCTTGGTGGTCGAAGTAATCCACCTTGAAAACTTCGGAACCTCCTTCGGGTACGGCATTGATAATGGAGGGAGCTTGAAATTCTAAAAAATCTTTGGCCATAAGAGCTTTTCGAAAAGCATCAATGACAACTGCCTGAACTTTGAAGATGGCTTGAATCTTTGGATGACGGAAAGAGAGGGCGCGATAATCCAGGAGCGTAGGCAGCTCAACCTCTAAAGTCTCCTTACTCATATCGATAGGAAGTTCGGCCGAGTGAGATAAAACAGTAAGGTCGAGAGCCTCTATTTCGACTGTGCCGGTGGCAAGTTCCGGATTAATCATTTTTTCGGGACGGGCTTTGACTAGGCCTTTGAGACTAACTACATCTTCGAGCTTTAGCGAACCTAAGAGTTCTCCTGTACCGACAATTTGAATTAGTCCGGTGCGATCACGAAGGTCGACAAAAACGATTTTGCTGTGATCGCGTTTGGTATTAACCCAACCTTTGAGGGTGACTGTCTGACCGACTTTATTGATGGTGTCTTTAACCAGTGTTCGTTCCATGTAGTCACAATTATACAATCAAGAGGGTGGTAGAATGATATGGCTTGAGTAATTATGAAGGATTGGAAAAGAGCTTGGGTCCCGATAGGGTTAAAACGAACGAACCCCTAACTTTTCACACAACACTAAGGATCGGAGGACCAGCCGATCTTTTTTTTGAGGCCAAAAATTCCGGAGAGTTAATAAAGGCTGTTAGACTAGCCAGAAGTTTTGAGGTGCCGGTAACGATAATTGGGGGAGGAAGTAACGTTTTGGTTTCCGATAAAGGGGTGAGGGGGTTGACGATAAAAAATATTGGAGGAAATATTGAAATTCGTGAAAAAGGGTTTTTGGGTATTCGAAGAAACAAGGTGATTCCGATCGACTCACGTTGGGTGGGGTCAAATGACGGAACAATGAAATATGATTTTTCCGATTTGGACTATGATGAAGACGAGTTTCCTGCCGTAGAGGTGTTGATTGGCAGTGGCGTGAATTTACAGATGGCGATGCATAAACTCTTTGACGAGGGCATTACCGGACTACAGTGGTATGCCAGAATCCCGGGTACTGTGGGCGGAGCAATATTTAATAATATTCATGGAGGTAGCCACGTTTTTTCGGAAATAGTTAAAGACGTGGTGGTGTTAACAAAACACGGTGATGTGTTGAAAATCCCTGCTAAAAGTATGCGATTTGAATACGATGCTTCCAGGCTCCACCAATCGGAGGAAATTGTTTTGGAAGTAGTTTTAAATTTGAGGAAGGGGAACGTGGAAAAAGCAAAAGGTGTAGCTGGAGAATGGAGCAAAAGAAAGTCTTGTCAACCTTTTAACTCGGCCGGGTGTGTTTTTAAAAATATTTCGGAAAAAGACCGAGAAATTCTTGGCTATCCGACGACGGCAACTGAGTACATCATTGAACACATATTAAATATGACCGGATACAAAGTCGGAGGGGCCATGATCTCTCCTGACCATCATAACTTCATTGTAAATTCCGGCGAGGCGACGGCAAAAGACTATCTGGCCGTGAGAGATGAGATCGTCAAAAGAGCCAAGGAGGCGATTGGGTTGGACCTGGAAGATGAGATTATATATTTAGGAGATTTTGAGAAAATTAAGTAAGAAGTAGTATGGGTATGAAACAAGATTCATGAGGATATCAAGGACTGAGAAAAAAACGTTCGTAGGGTAGTACTGTTTGGTCATAATTTTTATTTTGTTGGCCAGATCGAGACGATAGTTCAGTAGAATTTTTCTAGACATGGCTCTTGTGTCTGTGACCAAATCATTGTTTTTGAACTGATCAGATAGAAAAATATTTTTTGAATTTGATAAACCAGAAATACGTGTGTGTTTGGAGGAAACCAAAGTGAAAATAATGTGATACATAGTTAACAAATCCTGTTGGTAGACTTTTTCCAAAACAATATTCCCCTTTTCATCACAGTTGTGTTTGAAACGGTTGGGTACTTCTAAAGTGCAGAGATTGGGGGTGATCTTAAAGTTGGAGAACGGCCTGGCATCGCTTGAACCCATACCCAAACCATATTGCAAAGGAATTTCGTTCTTTTTGCAAACGCTGATAACTAGTCGTTCAAGAAGGTTGGGTGATGTAAATTGATAACCGTACAGGCAGTCTTTTTCGTTGGGTTGGAGAATTACACCCGAGTCATAGTCCAACAGATTTTTTGGAGGATTGAAAGGGTTATTATCAACTTTTTTACACTCTAGATTTAAGATGAGGTCGTGTTGATTGAGGTTGAGCGAGTTGCTTCTGGCTAGACAAAAGGAACTAATTTGGTGGACTTCCTCGTAAAAAGTTAAGACGAAATAGAGAGTGAAGGTCGGTTTAACTTTGAGATTTTGAAGTAGATGGAGCAAGCAGACTGTGGGGATGTCGTTGTCTGCAGCGTAGAGATACAGGAAGTCTTTGTCTTCACGAAAAGTCCCTATCTGATAGTAGGCGGAGGAGTTGGGGGGAACATTTATGGGGATATCAAGAACTGCCTTTTGCGAATACTTACCTTTTAGATCAACTAACTTTCCTTGAGTGAGAAAAACGCTGTTTGGTGAATAGATATCTAAAGGAATGAAGCCGTGTTTGGATATGATTTTTTTGAGACGATCAGGAAAAAGCGATCCTAAACAAATGCCTTCGTGTCTGTTTTTGATAATTATTCCTGGGTGGTCAAGATGAGACATCAAGACAAGTTTGCGTGAGGATAATCCAGTAACTTTTACGATAAGCGAGTAATCAGTCTCGATGATCTCAAAAGGAGTGTCTTTTAAGAATGACTTAATAAAATTGATCCTAGCTTGAGGTAGGAATGGCGTGGATAAAACCTGGGAGTAGTCTCTGGCTATGTTTCTAAGAGCGGTGCCGGCTTTTGAGTTCACAGGCTTATTTTAGCAAAATGTTAAGCGTGAGATAATGTAAGCATGAACGGTGTTTTGAGAATCACGGGTGGTAGAAAACTGGAGGGAACGGTAACTCCGATACCAAATAAGAATTCGTTGGTAGCGGTGTTACCGGCCTCAATTCTGACCAATGAAACGATAACGTACAAAAATGTGCCGGGAACTAGTGATGTGGTGAAGATTTTGCAGATCCTCAAACTGTTGGGTGCAGAAGTTGATCAAAGCGTGGAAGGAGAAATAAAGATAAACTGTTCCGGGGTAAAGCGGTATAGGGTGGATCAAACACTAGGCGGTCAGTTTAGAGCCTCTTTAATGTTTGCCGGTCCACTTCTTGCTCGGTTTGGGGTGGCGGAGATCCCCTTACCCGGTGGTTGTGACTTGGGAATGCGGTCGATTTCTGCACACCTAGATTCCTTTAAGAAAGCCGGAGTGAAATTTGAGTATGTAGAAGGTTATGTAAAGTTTACCGCACCCAAGAAATTGATGAAATCGTTTGATATTTGGCAACTGGAAGCAAGTGTAACTGCCTCAGAAAATCTGATGATGTATGCGGCCGGAACAAATTCCGACTTTGTGATTATTGATGCCGCCTGCGAACCTCACGTGAGTGAGCTGTTAAGAATGATAAAAAGTATGGGGGCAGAAATTGACGGGATAGGATCAAATAGGGTGACGATAAAGGGGAAGAAGAAACTAGGCGGTGCAGTCTATGAGCCCGGTCCTGACTTCGTAGACGTGGCTGGTCTAATAGTAGCGGCCGTAGTAACTGACGGAAAAATTCGTATAAAAGGAGCAAACATTCCTGAGATAGTGAATGGAATGATCAACTGGTTTGAGCTTTTTAATATAAAAATTGACAGAGAAGGATGGGACTTAATTGTGAGTAAAAACGGGGAACTGGTAATAGATACAGTGAACTCGGGAGTACCTTTGGCTGCTCCAGGACTACCTAAACTTTACCCAAGACCCTGGCCCGGATTCCCGGTGGATGCGATTCCGGTGATGGCAGTCTTGGCCAGTAAAACTAAGGGTAGGCTACTATTGAAGAACTGGATGTATGAGTCCGGATTAGAGTTTGTGAGAGAACTGAATGCGATGGGGGCGGACATATTCGTCTCCGACCCGGAGAGGGTGATAGTAACGGGTCCGGTAAAATTCAAAGGTGGAGTAATTGTTTCACCCAGTGTGATTCAAGCTTGTAAGGCTATCTTTATTGCAGCTCTGTGTGATCCGGTAACTACGGAAATACATGGAGTGGATATTCTAAGGAGGAGATATCCTAACGTGTTCGAAACCTACACCAGACTAGGGGCAATCATCGAAAGGGTGGATGACTAAAGTTTTACACGAGATTCCATATTTTTCTCAATGGGAAACAAAAGATCTGGCAAATGATTTCTTGAATGGAAAAATAGCCGCTAAAGATGATCCAAAGTGGATGGATTCGGGAGCAGACTCTCCTGAAGAGTATGAAGACTGGAGCTGGAATATTTGCGGTATGGCTTGTCTGAAAATGATTCTGGTCAAAAAATTTGGTGGAAACTATCGGACAGTTGAGCTAGCCAAGAAATGCGAAACATACGGCGGATATAGACAATGTGAAAATAAAATTGATGGTTTGTTTTACCGCCCCTTTTGTAGATTTCTGTCGAGTGAGTTCAAAATAAAAACGAAGTTATATAGATTCTTTTTAACTTTAGAAAGAATAAAGAGGGAGGTGAAAAAAGAGCGCCATTTTATAGTTTCCGTGAATCCGGCAATTAAATGTGCGAAAAACACTCCCAAGTACAAAGGAGGGCACTTGGTGTTGATTACTGGGTTTAATGAAGAAAAAAGAACCCTGATTTTGCATAATCCTTCCGGTTTATACGGTGAGTCTCAAGAAAATTATGAAATATCCGAAAAGGATTTTAAAAAATTCTTTGCCGGTAGAGGGATATTAGTGTACTAAAATAAAACAATGAATCCAAAAAAAGTGATGGTGGTATATGGGGGAGTGAGTCCGGAACATGATGTGGCGGTAGTGACGGCGTGGCAGGTAATGCATGCTTTGAAAAAGGCAGGTTTTGAAGTGATGCCAGTCTATATCAGCAAGGGTGGAAGCTGGTATCTGGGGGATGATAAGTTCCTTGATTCCAAGTCGTATCAAAATAACAAGAAACTTATCAGTGGTGCAAAAGAAATAATACTCTCGCCGGAAGCAGAGCGAGGGGTCCTCCAGAAAGGTTTGTGGAACTTTGGAATGACTGAGAAGCAGCCCGATGTCATCTTCCCTGTGGTGCATGGTCGGGGTGGAGAGGATGGGACACTTCAGGGACTTTTTGAGATGTCCGGCATTCCTTATGTGGGCTGTGGAGTGACGGCCAGTGCAGTGAAGATTGATAAATACTTAGCCAAAATTATTGCTAAATCGATTGGTATCGATGTCTTGGCTGACAGATTGGTAATAAAAGGAGAGAAATTGTCTGGGGTGGAAAAGAAGACTCTTAAGTTTCCGGTAATGGTGAAACCGGTTGGACTAGGATCGAGTATAGGCTTATCGCGAGTAGAGAAGGAAAAGGGTTTGGATGACGCTCTGGAAGTGGCCTTTTGCTATGATCGAAGGGTAATAATTGAGGAAGCTCTCAGTGATTTTACTGAAGTGAATATTTCAGTCATGGGAAATGGGCCATATGAGGTATCGATGACTGAGCACCCCGTGTCTAGTAGTCAGGTGTTGTCTTTTTCAGACAAATACGAAGGTCAGGTAAAACAAAAAGGTATGGCCGGAGCAAAGAGACTCGTTCCTGCCGATGTGAAGCCGGAGGTAATTAAAAAAATTGAGAAGTTTGCTAAAGATTATTTTCGAGCTATTGGAGGGAAGGGAATTGCCAGAATCGATTTTATGGTATCGAAGACGGGAAAGATCTATTTTAATGAAATAAATACCATGCCGGGTTCTCTTGCCTTCTATCTTTGGAAAGCCAGTGGGGTGAGTTTTGAAGAACTGGTGACCAGACTGGTAAACTTTGCTTTGGAGGAAAAAGAGAGTAAGAAGGGCTTGATAAATACTTTTGAGAGTAATATTTTAGCCGGGTTCGCAAACCTAGGACTTAAGGGGGGGAAGGTTTAGAAAGTGTCCGGAAGGTCGTTTTCCAAGAGGATCCAGTCGAATTCTTTGGAGAGTTCTTCGATAAGTGGCCAGAGGTTGGTGGAGTTGGGGATGTAGGTGATAGGAATGGATCCCCGCTTTCGCGAGGATGACAATGGAGTGAGATCCCTCGACTTCGCTCGGGATGACGATAGGCCTTGTTCGAAACTGAAAGTTCGGAGGGACTTGCCGACAAGAATAAATTTATCGAAGACGGTAGATGATAGCTGACCTAGTTTTTGGTGAACCTCAACGGTACGGATTCCCAGCTCGACGATACCGGGAGTAATGAGAACTTTCTTGCCGGGTAATTTAGATAGATCGTTAATCAGGGTAGTAAAACCTTCCTCGTTGCTGGAAAAAGCATTGTCTATCAAAGTGGCTTTATTGATTTTTTTTATTTCCAGACGATGGGGAGATGAAGTAATTTTGGTCACTTGTTTGGAAATAACTTGCTCCGGAACTTTAAGCATCATAGCCATACAAATGGCGGCAGTCAGGTTGTAGAGATTGCTGGTGCCAAAAAGAGAAGAGTTGTAAGTGTATGCTTTGTCTTGGTGAACCAGGGTAAAGCTCAATCCATGTGAAGAAAATGAATACTTTTTGATAAAAAAGTCTGCCTGAGAATTGAAGAGTGAATAGGTATTGATTCCGGAATATTTGGGCAGAGTGAGTCTGTCGGCTATAAAGGAATTATCTAAGTTGACCAGAGCGTGGTTGGGTTGAACGGAGTTGATAAGCTCGAACTTGGCAGAAGTTGTGTTCTCTAGATTTTTGAAACGCTCCAGATGCTGAGTGCCTATGGCAGTCAGGATGGCGTACTTGGGAGGTACCATGCGACAGATTTCTGCAATTTCACCTCTAATATAGGCACCCATTTCGCAGATAAAAAACTTGGTTCTTTTGAGTAATTCAAAGTCGACAACTTTGGCAATGCCAAAGATAGTATTGTAACTTTCCGGAGTCTTGAGGGTTTCTTGATAACCAGAGAGAATGGTGAAAAGGAAATCTTTGACCGATGTCTTGCCGAAAGAGCCGGCAATGCCGATGACAGTAAGGTCCGGATTACCCAGAACTTCCTTTCTGACGCGGTTGATTGTCCTTCGACGATGGATTCTTTCGAAGGGGGTGATGATAAGAATGGCGGCAAAGAGAAATATAAATGGTTCGATGAGAAAGAGGATGGCAGAAAAGGGAAAGACAATCAAAAACTTATAGACAATGGAGAGGAGAAGAAGTAATCCGAAAAGGACGTAGGAGATAGCCAGGAGACGTCTGACTTTTTGGGTTAGAACTAAGGGCTTTTTATTGGAGACGAAATAGGTGAACGGATGAGTAATCCACCACTTAAGAAACCTGCCGGTGGAGTATCCTTCTTGTTGAAGAATGGTGAGCTGTGTTTTGATAGGGTTAAGCATAAAGTCTGTCGACTATTTGGTTAAGATTTTCGATTAGTTTCTTGGAATGAGTGAGGTAGATGAGATGGTTGGCACCATAAATTACATGAAGATGACTGTCCGGAATACTTTCGGCCAGGAATTTGCCCATATAAGGAATGACAAAGTCCTCACTGCCCCAAATAATATCGGTAGGCACTTTGACCTGGTTGAGGAAAGGTTTAAGATCGTAAACGACAATCTTTTGGAGAACACGTCTTTGATATTCGGTTGAGTTGCTGTAATCACGGGGAGTATACCAACCCAAAAAGCGCTCGAAGCTGTGTTTGGGCAGGATAGAGAAGAGAGGACGAAGAACTTTGGCCAAAAGGATCTTGAGCTTAGCCGATTTGGACCTTTCTCTGACGACTGCCGGAGAGATAAGAATAATTGACTTTAAATCGTTGGGAAACTTGAGGGCATAATCTAGTGTGACCTGACCACCGAATGAGTGACCCGCCAGGGTGAAATGACTGAGCTTTAACTTTTTGGCAAAAGCTTTGACGAATAAAGTGTATTCGGGGATGTTGGGGTCGTTCGGTAGGGGAGCTGTAGAACCAAAACTGGGAAGATCGAGGAGGATGATTCGTAGATCCCGGCTTAATTGTTTGGCAATGGGGATCCAGAACTTGAGGGATGAGCCCCAACCATGAAGGATCAGAAGAATGTTTTTCTGATTTGGATTGATGACTTCGTAATTTGTCAGAACGCCGTCGACCACAGTTTGCATTGAGTTGATTATACTTAGAAAAAACTTCAAAACTCTAAAACTCAAAAAAACGAGGCGTTGGAGTGGTAGAATTATGCCTATGGCAGGTTATAACTTTAAGGAAATAGAAAAGAAGTGGATTCCAAAATATGAGGAATTTGATGGTTATAAGGGCATAGATTTTGAGAATGATAAGGAAAAGTTTTATATGCTGACCGAGTTTCCCTATCCTTCCGGGTCAGGACTCCATGTAGGACACGCCTTTGCCATGACGGCGGCGGATGTATACGCTCGATTCCAGCGGATGCAAGGAAAGAATGTGATGTTTCCCATGGGCTGGGATGCTTTTGGGTTACCCACTGAAAACTATGCTATTAAAAGCGGCCGGAAACCCCAAGAAATAACTAAAGAGGTAACCGATACTTTCCGCAAACAAATGAAACGGCTAGGATTTTCCTTTGATTGGGATAGAGAGATTAATTCAACATCCCCGGAATACTATAAGTGGACACAATGGATATTCACAAAATTGTTTGAAAAAGGACTAGCCGAGAAGAAAGAGATGCCGATAAACTGGTGTCCTAAAGATAAGATTGGTTTGGCCAATGAAGAAGTAATTGATGGCAAGTGTGAAAGATGCGGTACCGAAGCAGAAAAAAGAACTATTTCCCAGTGGGTGGTAAAAATAACAGACTACGCGGACAGACTCATAAACGGACTGCTTGATACCGAGTTTATAGAGAAGGTAAAAGCGGCACAGATTAATTGGATTGGAAAGAAGGAAGGAGCAAGGATTAGATTTCAGATCTCAGATGGCAGTTCTCAGATTGGTGAGATTGAGGTGTTTACTTCCAGGCCGGATACGTTAGAGGGCGCGACTTTCTTGGTGCTTGCCCCCGAACATCCACGAGTAATTGAAAGCGCAATCAATAATATAGAGGTAAGAGAATTTATCCGGAGTGTCAAAAATATCACCGAAATAGAACGAACCGACCTGACAAAAGAAAAAAGTGGAGTATTTACCGGTTTAACTGCGATCAACCCAGTTACCGGAAAAGAACTGCCGGTGTGGACGGCCGACTACGTGCTGATGAGCTACGGAACCGGAGCGATTATGGCAGTACCGAGTCACGACGACCGTGATGGGCAGTTTGCCTTGAAATATAACTTGCCGATTGATGATAAATATATACCGGATGAAAAGATGATTGATGAAGTGATACGGAGGGGTGTAGGAGAGAAGACTGTTACATATCACTTGAGAGACTGGATCTTTTCCAGACAACATTATTGGGGAGAGCCCATTCCCATGATTTACTGCAAGAAAGATGGTTGGGTGGCTGTGCCGGCGACAGATTTGCCGGTAGTATTGCCGGAAGTGGAGAAGTATTTGCCGACCGATACGGGAGAGTCGCCACTAGCTAATATTAAAGAATGGGTTGAGACTATTTGTCCGAAATGTGGAGAGAAAGCCAGACGGGAAACAGATACGATGCCTAACTGGGCCGGAAGTGACTGGTATTTCCTCCGCTATTGTGATCCACATAATGTAGATGTCTTGGCGGAACAGAAGAGAATGGAGTATTGGCTACCGGTTGATGTCTATGTTGGTGGAGATGAGCATAATACTCTTCATCTGCTTTATTCGAGATTTGTTTATCAGTTTCTTTGGGATCTTGGTGTGGTTCCAAAGACAATTACAGAGCCTTACAAGAAAAGAGTCTCGCACGGAGTGATCTTGGGTCCGGACGGGAACAGAATGAGTAAAAGTAAGGGAAATGTGATCGTTCCCGACGAGTTTGTGGAAAAATATGGCGCCGATTCTCTAAGAACTTACTTGATGTTTATGGGTCCGTTTGATGCAACTATGGCTTGGAATGAACGATCTCTAATCGGTGTGAGAAGATTTGTCGAAAAATTCTACAATTTGATCGAGATGCATGCCGGGAAAGTTAATCCAACCGATACGGAAAGCAAGAGGCTAATTCACAGGTTAATCAAGCAAGCTAGCGGGGACTTGCCGGTGTTTAAATATAATACGGTGATTGCGAGATTGATGGAAACGGTAAACGGACTATCCGGACCTGATAATCAAATTGAAACCGATGATTTGGGAAATTTAATTAGAGTATTGGCTCCTTTTGCTCCATTTGTGGCGGAAGAACTGTGGGCGAAAATAGGTGGAGGTTTTAGTGTCCATGTCCAAAGATGGCCAGAGTTAGAGGAAAAATACTTAATAAGCGACACTGTTCTGCTAACGGTACAAGTCAATGGGAAACTTAGAGGAACCGTGACGGTCGACCTTGAGGCAAATCAAGAACAGGTGCTTGAAGAGATAAAAACATCAGAAAAGATAAAAAAATATTTAGAAGCAGGAGAGATAAAGAAAATAGTTTATATTAAGGGAAAGACAATTAATTTTGTAGTTGATTGATGGAGTGAGACCTGCCTCGCGGCAAGGCGGGTTGCCACGGTTCGGGGTAGAGTTTTTGGATTTATCTGGTATTATTCTTCTATGTCTGATAAAAAAACCGGTTTAACAACCTTGTACACACCAATACTGGTGTTGTTATTAATTGCGGCGGCCTTCTACGTGGGGAGACTATCGTCTCAAGTGGAGGGATTGAAGAAGAACGTGGCCGGTGCGGATACTACCGCCCCTACACAAGTTCAAGCTCCCGAAAGACAGCTTGATGTAGCCAGCATGAAAGCACGAGCCAAAAAATTTGGTCTGGATACGACCAAGTTCGATGAATGTTTGGATACCGGAAAGCTGGCTGGTCGAGTGAATGATGAACAACAAGAAGGGGCGGCTCTAGGTGTCAGCGGGACTCCGAGCTTTTTAATAAATGGAGTTATGTTGGTTGGTGCTCAACCGCAGACTTCATTTGAAAGCGTGATTGATGCCGAATTGAAAGACGGAACTGGTGATAAGGTGGCCGCGACATTGGGTGAAAGTGGAAAGAGGCAGAAATTGAATTTGGCTGAGGGATACGTAAGTGGCCCTGCTAATGCGAAGATAAAAATGGTAGAGTTTACTGATTTTGAGTGCCCTTACTGTGAACGAGCCTTTCCCACTGTAAGTGCCATAATGGAAAAATACAAAGGTAAAATTAGTTTGGAGTATAAGAGCTTCCCTCTTTCTTTCCACGCTAATGCACAAAAAGCGGCAGAAGCCGCCCTCTGTGCCGGTGAGCAAGGTAAGTTTTGGGAAATGCATGACGACCTTTTTGCTCCGGCCAAGTAATGGAAAAAACCGAAACTCGTTCCCCCGTTGAAAGGCGGGGGTTTGGTTGTGGCGGAGGTTGCCTAAATGGGGTAAAATACGGGACATGAAAAAAAGGATAATGATCCTATCGTTGGTCTGTATTTTGGGTTTCCCTTCAAAAGTATTGGCGGCAAAAGCCCAGACTCCATCAATTATCGAGGTGGCGGCGACCGGATCGGCCGAAATGGTGGTGTCTGACGTGGATTTAACCGTGCCCAAGGAAGAAGGAGACCGACTGACTTCGTTACTAAAAACCCAAAAGGTAAAAGGTTGGTGGGTGACCAACTCTTTGAAACTGGCTATCCGGAAAGCTGTGGCAGATGGAGTCTCTCCAAACACATTGGTACTACTATTCCTTTTCCCAATGGTGGCGGCATTGGTAGCATTTTCTCGGCAGGTGGTGGGGGTAAACGGCTTTGGTATGATCATCCCGGCACTTCTTTCGGTGGCTTTTATATCAACAGGTGGAGTGGTGGGGTTGGTACTTTTGACTTTTGTCATGCTTTCCGCAATTTTTGGAAGAACGGTGATAAAGAAAATTAGAATTCCATACCTGCCAAAGCTGGCAATTTTGATTTGGTTTGTTTCCATCGCTGTACTTGGGTTATTAATAATGTCTCCCATGATTGGTTTGGATAAATTAATGAGTGTGGGAATATTTCCGATAATGATCTTTGTTCTTTTGGCCGAAACATTCATCGAAGCTCAAATTACCAGAAGCTTGACTACATCGTTTGGTATGACATTGGAAACGGTAATCTTGGCTTTTATTGCTTTTAAACTCATGAATATCTCGTGGATTCAAAATCAGGTCTTGCTCCAACCGGAAATGGCGGTCGTCTTGATCTTGGCGCTGGATATATTGATTGGAAAATATAAAGGATTGAGATTATTGGAAATTTGGAGATTTAGAAAACTGTTGTCGAAATAATGCCAAGACTATCAGACATATTGGGACTTAACGCACGTTCTGCCGATTACCTGTTGCTGAATCTGAAAAGTGCTAGACGGAGAGCAGATGACAAACTCTTGACCAAAAAAATGCTTAAAAAGGCCGGAGTGGCTCACCCAAGACTACTGGGAATAATTACCGACGCGAAAGATGCCAGATCCTTTAAATGGAGCAAGCTTAAGGAAGGATTCGCTATCAAACCGGTACAGGGTTTTGGAGGTCAGGGAATAATCCTAATTAAAAAAGCGACAAAGGAAAATGGGATCTTCCTGACGGTGGATGACAAGAAAATAAATATTGATGACCTGGCGTTACACTCAATGGATATTGCCGAAGGGAAGTACTCGCATAACAATTTGCCGGATAAGGCGATGATTGAAGAGAGAATAAAGATTCATCCAAAATTCAAGAAATTGGCAGTGGGAGGGGCTCCGGACGTACGAGTAATTGTCTACAATAATATTCCGGTAATGGCCATGTTGAGGTTGCCAACCGAAGAGAGTAACGGAAAAGCTAATTTGCATCAGGGAGCTATTGGGTTAGGGATTGATATGGCTACGGGTATTACAACTCATGGAGTATATAAAAATAGACCGGTCAAGTATTTTCCGGATACGACAACCAAAGTAAATGGTATAACAGTTCCTTTTTGGAATAAAATTTTGAGAATGGCAGTGGAAACTCAACTGATCTCAAAACTCAACTATTTGTCTGTAGATATGTTGATAGATGAAGAGAAGGGACCAGTGGTGTTGGAACTAAATGACCAACCGGGTTTGTCGATCCAAATTGCTAACATGACCGGTTTGAGAAGAAGACTGGAGCGGGTTGAAGGGTTGGAAGTGGAATATGCCGAGAAGGGGGTCAAAATAGGCAAAGCCCTTTTTGCGAGCAAATTTGCCAATCGGGTCCAGTTTGTCGGTGAAGGGAAACCGGTAGTGGGTATTTTTGAAAAAGTTGGTGTGCGAAATGGTAAGAAGAAAATGATAGAAATAAGTGCCAAAATTGATACCGGAGCCAGAAGCACTTCCATTGATCGAGCAATGGCTTTTGAGCTGGGTCTACTGAGACCGGAAAACGTATTGTGGACTAAAAAGGTAAAGAACTCTTTGGGTATTGAAGAAAGAACACTGATTGCCCTAACGATTAAACTGAAGGGTAAAATAATAAAGACTAGAGCCAGCGTGACGGATAGGAAACACTTGAGAAGACAATTATTAATTGGGCGAAGGGATCTGAGGGATTTTGTGGTGGATCCCGGCCTGGTAAAAATTAGAAAATGAATACATTATTAAAGTTCCTACCGCACCTATCCCTACGAAAAAACGGACGCTATTTTGCCTGCGCAAAATCCGTCCTGACTTGCAGCAAAAATTTTTATGAGTACATAAAAACCCGGCATTTTTGCTTTGCGCAATCTTTTTCTTTAGGGACAGGTACTTCGGAACTTATAATTTAATTATTTTAATGAGAATTGCATATCTACATAGACTGACATTTGATGAAAGCGAAAAAAGGTTTCAAGATGAGGCCCAGTCTTTGGGAATTGAACTGGTGCCAGTCAAATATAGAAAATTGAGGCTGGTAGGAGAAAAAATCTTCTTTGGAGATATTGATATGAAAGACTTTGACGGCTGGTACTTCCGGTCGGTGGGGTCCGAGCTTGAGTGGAGCAAACTGCTCCAGCTTTATGCCAAAAAACACAAAATGCCGGTAGTGGACGAGTATTTGTTTTCGGAGGGCCCCCTCAGAAGATTTAAATCCGTGATGAGCTGGCAACTAGCCGACGCCGGAGTCTTGTATCCAAAATCCGCCTACGTGGAAAGTTTTAAAGATTTGGAAAAAGAACTGAAGACTTGGAAATTGCCAGTAATTGTTAAACTTTCTGCCGGGGGTAGGCATGGCATGGGAACTTTTTGGGTGAGAGAACTGGATGATTTGGAAAAATTGAAACATATCTTGGAAGGGAGAAAGGAAAAGGCAAAATTGGCTAACAAGAAAATACCTATTTTCCGTGGCTTTTTGGTACAGGAGTATATCAGAAACGACGGTGATTTTAGGGTGATGACAGTTGG
This sequence comes from uncultured Pseudomonadales bacterium, assembly GCA_964357975.1. Classification (GTDB taxonomy): domain Bacteria; phylum Patescibacteriota; class Microgenomatia; order UBA1400; family MFAQ01; genus UBA10133. The sequence goes on along the minus strand of CAYHNG010000010.1, from coordinate 7,557 downwards.
CTATAAATGTATTGGAGGTTTTAAACGCCAAGTAAAAGAAGAAAAATTAATATTGAACAAGAGTCAGGGGAAATCGTTGGCTGTTGAGCTGCCGGAAGACGTGCAAAACACGGCGGAAACGGCAGCAAAAGTGCTTCAGGTGGAAGTAGCAGGAACAGATTTGGTGCGGAGTACCGAAAATGGAAAAGTTTATATTATTGAAGTGAATGAAGCACCTCAATTCAAAGTATTTGAGAAAAGAACTAAAGTAAATGCGGCCAGGAAAATTTTAGAGTACTGTAAAACCAAATTCCAAAAAAACTCAAGACAGAGAAATTTAAAAATAAAAACATGAAGAAAGTACTGATACTAACTAGATTTAGAGGGGAGTACGAACCAAGGCGACTGGCTGAGGAGGTGGTAAAGCTGGGGTACGATGTGGATAAGGTGAATTATGAGCATGTCCGGATTGGGGTAAGTAAGTTGGGGAAGCCCATCGTAGACTTGGGGACCGGAAAAAAATTGGAGGATTATGATTTAATCATCCCAAGAGCGGCTACTAAACGTGGGGGTGAGTCGATGTTAGGCGTTAAGTCGGTGATCCTCGAGTATTTGGAGCAGACCAGTAATCAAGAACTCAAGGAACCTGCCTCGCGGCAAGGCGGGTCAAGCACTCAAAACGAAAGTAGAAAAAATATAAGGGTGATCAATGGGGAGAGCTTTAAGTTTTTTCCCTTGATGGGCAAACTGGAACAGGGATTGCTGTTAGCAGAAGCCGGCTTGCCGGTGATTCCCTTTGTGTCTTTTAGAGGTCAGAGAGGTTGGAAAAGATACTTGGAGATTTTGGCCAAAAGAAAAGGAGAATTTGTTCCGGTGATGGTCAAAGCGAGATTTGGATCCCATGGGAAAAATGTGAAGTTGGCTGAGACGATGGCAAGGCTTAATAAGTTGGTGCTGAAGTATAGTGAAGGTGATGTTTTGATCCAGCCTGTCTTGAAAGTTCGCAGATGGTACAGGGTGCTGGTGCTGAACGGAAAAGTGCTGGGGATGATGAAACACAGGCAGAAAGACAAATTTCAAGTGATGGCTCAGCAAGAAGAACTGTCCAGGGTGAAACCGAAATTTACGAAAGACCAAATGGCTGAACTGGAAAGACTAAGTTTGGCGGCGGTGAAGGTCTTGAAGGCAGACTTTGCCGGACTAGACGTGGCTTGGGACGAAGACAGTAAACAGTGGAGAATTTTGGAAGTGAACAGAACAGCGCAGTTCAAGTGGTTTGAGAAGGCGTTTCCCGAAATTAACGTGGCAGCCAGTATGATTTTGGGATGATATTTTGTTAATATATACTGATGAGAATATCAGTTGTTGAACCGGATTTGGCTTCTGGAGATTTGTTTGCCTCGGAATTAAATAAAGGAGGACATCATATTCGAAGATGTGTTGCGAACATTGTCCCAAGAGTCTTGGGGGATAAGCTAAATCCTAGTGATCAAGTGACTTTGGATTTTCAAGGTGTGATTGATAGTTGTGCCGCGATAAATGCCGATACGATGGTGATCGCATGTAATACCCTTCAACTTTGGTTACCCAAAGTAGATACCAGAGGACTTAAAGTGCTGACAACCTTTGAAGTGGTAGACATGTATATTGAGAAAACAAAGACAGATCCACTTTGGCTAGGAACTTGGCCGCTGGTGAGAGAAATTGACAGAATTAAAAAGTTTAAAACTCTAGCATCAATTGGTGGTACCGATATGCAGGATTTGTTGCAGGAACTGATCTGGAGAACAAAAGCGGTAGAGGGGTCTGACGTGTCTGGAGCTGAGAATATTGATCACATTTTTAGTAAGGAGATCTTGATCGAAAAAGCGAAACGTTTTTTTGATAATCTCAAGAACACTAAACCCGAGTCGGTAGTGTTGGGATGTACAGAACTACCGATATTGGTAGAAAAGTATCTTGAGGGTTATGACTTTGGTGAGTTGATATTAATTAATCCGGCCAAGTTAATGGCCGAGAAGTTAAACCGTGTTTAGTAGTGTCTTTGTGGGTTGAAGATTTTTGTCATAGAATATCTTATGAGTATTTCTGGTCGTATCAAACAATTGGAAGAAAAAGAAGCAGCTGAAAAAAGGGAAAGAGAGGCTGAAATTGAAGGACGTGTTCAGGAAGCTCTTAGGAGGTCGAAAGAGAAAGAGGAGGGTATAACGGGTAAGGAGGCTCCGCAACTGAATGTTGCTGGTGGAAGTGGGGAAAAAGGAGGGTGAGATATGATACAATTTTTTCATGAGGCAGAAGAATACGGTTTATAGTCCAAGTTTCCACAACCAGTTTGGTGAGAGCAAGGAAAAGCTGTTGAAAAAAAGTGCTGAGAGAAAAAGTGAGGTATTGAAAGATAAAAAACAAGGGCAGAGTGAGTTTAGAATAAAAGAGGCGACGAAGAAGCAGAGTGTATAGATTGTAGTTATAATATTTCTTATGGTAGAAAAAATCGTTTCGATTGAAACTGAGGTGGAGAAAATGGCGGCAAGGATTGAAAGTCGAGTGATAGAAGGTAACTCGGAACTAATCTCTAGTGAAGAGAGGAAATCGTTGAGAGCATCGGCCGAAAGAAAAGGGGCGGATATGACTATATTTGTGGAAACAAAAAGCTCGCGGTTGGTAAGGGGTGTTGGCAGATCATCAAGGCAAGCAAAAGAACTGGAGATAGCGATGGGAGGGAAAGAAAATTTTGTGGAATATTGTCAGAAAATGCTTTTGGTAACAGTATCTGAGAAGAGACGAGGCGAGGCTCAAGGTTTCGTGGAAGCCTACGTAGCAAGTCATACTAAGGAAGGTTGTCTGCGATTTAGCAAGAAGAAAGAACTGCTAAAAAATCGACTTGAGGCAATTATTGCTGCCACACATTCCGTACTGGAACTATCTACAAAAGATGACGAGAAAGCATTTAAGTACATGCAGTCTGGGGAGCTGGGGATTTCAGTGAGAGAAAGTGTTTTAAGAGGGTGGGAAAAGACAAAAAAAGTTTTGGTGCCGTTAAACCGCGAAGTTCCTAGACTTAAAAATAAAACGATCAGAACATTACCCGTTGGTGGTTTGAAAAAAATAGTGGAGTATTGGCTGGATTAAATATGGATGATGGTAAAATATAGGCTGTGAATCGCAAAAAAACCGTTCGGCAGGCTCAGGTCAAGGTTGCAGTTGGAATATCAGGAGGTGTGGATAGTGCAGTGAGCGCCTTGCTTTTGAAAAAGGCAGGCTATGACGTGGTTGGAGTGCACCTATATTGTTGGCCTCCAAAAAGTGAAATTGAGAGAGACGGTCTGACACGCGAGGAGTGGATAAAGAAAAATGGCTGTCGGGCGGACGAGGACAGAGCCTCGTCCTTGAAGACATGCCTGGAACTTCAGATACCTTTTAAAGTCTTGGATTTTTCGGAAGAGTATAACCAACGAGTTATAAAGTATTTTTATGAAGAATATGAAGCCGGGAGGACGCCGAATCCAGACGTGTTGTGTAATAGTGAGATTAAGTTTGGGCTTTTTCTTGATTGGGCGATGAAAAATGGATTTGATTACATAGCAACAGGGCACTACGCGAAGTTGATGGAGGGAGATTTACCCCTTCGGGTACCAGCGGCCCCTGCTACGGTCGGAATGACGAAATTGTTTATTCCGAAGGATAAACATAAAGACCAGACGTATTTTTTGTGGAAATTGACACAGAAAGAGCTGGGCCATGTGCTTTTCCCGTTGGGAGACTTGTTGAAAAACGAAGTGAGAGAGATAGCTAAGGAGGCAGGACTTACGGTAGCGGATAAGAAGGATAGCCAGGGGATTTGTTTTGTGGGGAATGTGGAGGTCAAGGATTTCTTAGCCAGAAGACTTAAAAAGAAAGAGGGAAAAGTTTTTGATAGGGAGGGCAATGAAGTGGGAACACACGATGGGGTATGGTTTTATACTATTGGACAGAGGGGCGGGTGGGTGATGGACTCAAAAACTCAAAAACTCAAAAAATCTAAAACTCAAGACGGGGAGACACCGATATTTTATGTGATCTCCAAGAATGCTGAGAGAAATGAACTGGTAGTAGCGGAGGCTGATGGCGCAACCGGTGATCAGTTGGAAGTGGAAAGGCTAAACAAGATATCGAGCACAAAATGGAAGTTGGATGACTTGCTGGTGAGGATCAGACATGGGGGTGAGCTGATTGGAGCCAGAGGGGTGGAGATAGAGAGTGGTTTGCTCGTGATCTTGGATAAGCCCGTTCGAGGAATCGCGCCCGGCCAAAGCGCCGTCTTCTATTCCCACGAAGGTGAATGTTTGGGTGGTGGAGTAATAGTATAGCTTGCAAATGTATTGCTATAGGGATAAAATAGGCACTGTTGGATTCATATAACGTTTTCTTTGTTTCTTTTCCGGACATTTCAAACAACCTGGAGGACTCTTGGACGCGTTGGATGAAGAAAAGAATAAGAATCGTAAGAAGTTTGAAAAGACCGGGCGTAATCGCCGACAGGATCGCGGTACTCGAACCTTAACACATGGCCGGGATGACAGTGATGTTTCGGAATGGCTTATCTCGGCGAACAAACGTCGCGACGCTCGACATGGGGCTGAGGAAGCTCTCGCTGTCGAAATTGAAGTAGAAGAATAGTATCCCTATGCCCCGCAAAGTTGCGGGGCGATTTTTATCTAAACGAGAAGCCTAGTGTTGTATTATGGGGTTTGTCGGTGTAGAATAACTAAACCTAAAATCTGAACGTTGAAAGGAACAAGAATGGACGATGTTGACCAGGCACTCTTTGTGCCCAGAAACCCACATGGCCAGTACGAAGTGGCCGTAAGAATTATCAGGACCGGTGAAGGAAGGAGTGATTGCCGAATCTATCTGGAACCGTTGCCTGGCAAAAAAAGCTACAGCGCGGAAGACTTCCAGATGCTAATGAATCTAAACGAAGAGCAACCTTTTCCGATTCTGGTTGGAAAGGTGAGAATTCGTAAGGGGTCGGCGCCAAAGCACGAACTTGATTTTGAAAGAGACGGACGAGAACTCTCGTTTGAGGAAGCGGTCGAATTTATGACCACCATGACACGATGGAAACGGATGGTTTGAGATTTGAACCAGGTGACGAACCTGGTTTTTTGTGGTTTGGGCTTTAGAACTTGGAAACTATCCAGAGGAAGATGAGTGAAGCAAACAGAATAACAACTAGGAGGGGTAAATAGCTGTCTTGCTTAGTAGAGAGAACGAATGACTTGACCGGCTTAGCAGGGGCGATCTTAACCTTTTTGGTGGTTTTTACACTTTTGGTAACGCTTTTGGTTGTTTTGCGGGCAGCTTTTTTGGCCATAATTTAATATAGCATTATCTTTGGCGTAGTAGAGATATCTCTTTCGAGGTAGGGATAAAAAAAGACCCCCGTGAGGAGGTCTGAGGTTTAACGACTGAGGCCATATTTGATGAGAATTTGACGGAGAGAAGCGGGATCGTGTTTGCTGATGTGGTGTACATGTTCGCCACTGAAGTTGGCGGCGGACAGTTTATCATCTGCCTGACGACCCGACCCAACAACAATGAAGATGGGTATGTCGAATTCGTTGTACGCCATGAGCGTTTCGGTAACAGTGACGCCGCCGCCGTTCCAGACTATTCCGTAAAGCCCGAAGCCCATAATGGCACGAACATTGGCCATGAACTCAAGATAGGCTCGGACGTCTCCGTCCCAGCCGAGAGCGTCTTCGTCTTCGGCACCATTTTGAATAGTAGCAACATATTGTGTGCTCGGATTAATGAAGGTGTTGTTTCCGAGCATCAAATGACTTTCACCTTCAAAGATAAAACGGTTCACACGTGGACAACTACCCATGGTGATCAGGTTGAGATGGATTTTGCCCTCTCGAGCAACTACTTCGGCAACTGAATCTTGAATGGTCCCGTCTGATCTTAGGCATCTAGTTCCACCGCTCCAGAGGGCTCCTCCATCGATGCCAGCAAGAGCTGTTTCGAAAAAGGGATACAACTCAGTTGGATCGTTGTCCATACCACCCATGATGCGACCGAAACTTCTTAGAGTGGCGTTTCCTAAGGCAATGGACATATGACTAGGAATGCGACCTCCAACGAACCAATTCACAGTTCCAATGTCTACCGTATAAGGTGATATTGTAGTGTTCGTCATCCGAGTAATCCTCCGAGCGAAATCAGTTTGTCTCTAATTTCCCATACATCGTGGCAGATGTAGACCGAGGGGTGAGCATCTAGCCATTTGTGATTCTGACAATATTCGTCAGTAACACGACCACTACCGGCGACAAGGATGACATTGAGGTTGGCGTTAGACCAGGCGGAAATCTCCTTGCTTGTTTGATTACCACCATTGTAGGAAATGAGGGTAGCGCCAAAGTGATTACGGGTAGCCAGAAATACCTGCGTTAGTTCCAAGCATTCTTGCCACTCCGTAGACCTCAGAGTGATTTGATCTACGTTTTTCTGTAGAATTAACCAAAGGTCCTGGTTGGGTTGCATGACTGCAAGATAACCAGTCTTGTCATCCCTATCTACAACGATGCCTAAATCAGAGTACTCCATTTGTATCATCTTGGGACAGATGGCCAGAGTAATCATGTCGCGATTTATTTTTCGAAGTATTGGAGGCACTTCCAGAACTGTAGGGTAGGGTTTATATCCGGAACCGGTTGGTTCAAAGATTCTTGCTCCGCCGGACATGAGGACGCCACCGAAACCGTTGAGAGCTTGGGTGAGGAGCCTAATGCCTCTTTCTCCATCCGACTTGGCCATAAGGTTGGCACCACCGGTAAGTCTGATGAAGTAAGGCGCGGCGTTGGCTAGCCGCATCGGGAGAATAGCCGAAGGTTGGTCATTCGTATCGATCCAGAGCATGAAGGTTTTGCGAAGCTGGTCCACATTAACTCCTTTCCTGTATTTATCAAGGTGCTCGCCAAGAGGCGAAAGTTGTGGGTATTATATACGAAAAGAGGGTAAAAATCAAGTTATGGGGTGGTTTTTGAGGCTAATTCTACATGGGATCGGTGACGAGTATCCCGGCTTGAGTACTGTCGGAGAGGAGCGCTGGGGAAGTGATGTGACGAGAATGAAATTGTGCTAAAATGACCATACCGATTTTGATTTCGGTTTGGTTTTTTACCTGCATAAAAGCATCTGAAAAGATGCTCTTGCGGAGGCTCGAGAGGGCTGTTAAAATACTCAAGACCGCTGGGAATACAGTGAGGCGAGCTCGTTAACAAGTGAAGCAGCAAATAATTGAGCTGATTTCAATTATTTTCTATAATTTTTGTCGTTTGAAGAGTGGTAAGAGTGACGTAAAATTCAATTTTTTTTGAGAATTTGATCCTGGTTCAGGACGAACGCTGGCAGTGTACCTTAAGCATGCAAGTCGAACGGTGAAGCACTTGGCCGCAAGGCCTTGTGTGGAGCAGTGGCAGACGGGTGAGGAAAGACAGGAATCTACCTTTTTGTGGGGAATAGCTGGCCGAAAGGCCAATTAATACCGCATAAGTCCGCAAGGAGAAAGGCCTTAACCGGCCGCAGAAAGAT
>CAYHNG010000009.1:0-40823 GCA_964357975.1 uncultured Pseudomonadales bacterium | reverse complement strand
CGGAAACCCCGTACAATGCGGAGCGATTAGCGGAGTCTGTGCGGGGAGGTTCATTGTCGTTCAAAAAATTCAAATGTCCCCTTTTGTCTGTTTTGCTGTAAAATATAGGCCGTACGTTGACAATCGGCGAGCGGAATGCTCCCGAAATACACTCTGGCGGAACGCCAAGGAGACAAACATGCCCCAAGTACAGACCGCAGATCGAATTGGACGACTCTTGATACAATACCCGACTATCGCCACACTTTACGGCCATTATTGCGATTTTAAGGCACCTCATCGCCCCCGTCTCGATATTCGCGTACAAAAGGCCGACACGGACATGATGTTTCTGACCGCCCGCAATATTTATCGCGATGGCCGCATGAACGCCAATCGTGATCAAGATAATGCTCGCGGTTGCCGTACACAAAGCCTATACGCAGTTCGCAAAGGCGGTAACATCATCGCTCATATCACGGCAGGTACCTTTGACGAGAAAAACCTCGTTATCAAAGATATCTTCACCGGCCTCGCTCCCAGTATTGAGATCGAGTATCTTCTGTGGGTGTCGAAATACGATTGGTTCGCTTGCCCCACCGAAGCTGAAGCCCAGCGAGATGTCATCTTTGGTGACTATCTCGAAAGTAACATGGACGTGGTCGTGATTACCCAACCCAAGAATCTCACTTGGACCCAGCTGGTTGACAAGGCTACCAAAATAAAGTCCGTATCGTAAAACGCATATCTCATCCCCCCTATAAATCCCCCCGCCTATCGGGCCATTCACAACTTCATGAAATCCGGGTCCAAGATTCATGGGTTCAGCTCCGGTGGCGGCTTGCGCGTTCTCACCACTTCCCACCCTCGAAACCGTCAGGAGTTTTACGGCGAGGCTCCCAACATTGAAGAGGCCCTTCAATACTTGGAAGAAGACATCCGCGCCGGCGGCCGTAGTTATGGTGAAGTCTACGGCAAACTTCATCCTCACTACCTTACCGGCAGCAGTTTGTCCACCAGCAACATCGATTATTGGCTCCGCCGAGGATGCACCTTTGACATCTACGGTCAAGATCAAGTCATCCGTGTCATCCTTTACGGATACGCGGAGACAAAACAACCTGCGAAATACAGGATGTACCACATTTCCAAGACAGGACGCGGCAAAAACATCTGGGAAGCCTTCCAAGCCGCCTTTAAGGCTCCCGAAGTTGAAGTCGAAACCAAATAAACCTTTTAAACGCCCTCCATTTGGAGGGCTTTTTTTTGTTCTGCTACAATTCAAGGTTGATAGAACTCTAACAATCTTTGGAGGAACAATGTCCGATAATTCGTACATCGTTATCTTTGAATATACCAGGATGACCGGTGGTTTCTACAAGATCCGCACTCGGACCGGTTACACCAATCAGGCCCAGTTCCAATCAATTTATAAAGTCATTCCCGAAACCACCATCGTTGCCGAAGGTATCACCGAAGATCAGGCTGACCGGCTACTCTGCACTGTTCCGGCCGTCTGTCAGTACCTGGCCGCCGTCGAAAAGCTGTTTGAGGTGCCCAATACCGAAGTTACCCTCACACGCCTTCAGTGGGTCATGGAAAATGCCAACATGGCCGCCGCACACGGAATAGAACAACGTTTCAATCTGGGCATTCTTAACCAAATTGATGTCGACTTCGTGGCCCACCTGCTGGATCTGATCCAAATCGAAACCTTAAAGGGCCGATACTTTAGATATGTCATTGGTAAGTACGTTCCCGATTTTGACTACATGCCGCAGATTCACCCACAGGCCCTTCTCCAAGACTAAAGACCCATGCTTCCCCGCCCATCGGCGGGGATTCTCTTTTTACCAGCCTATAAGCTTGATATTTTGATGTAATGGAGTTAGAATCACTCGAAAGTAACTTAAAAACCAAACAAGGAGATCCAAATGGCACTCGCAAAAAACCGTCCGGCCGTTGTGGCAATTCTCGCCGAAGTTGAACCCCGCATCTTGGGGAAACCTCATGCAGGCTTCTCCTGCAATCGTGGCGCTATTCATGAAGGACCGGGTGTGGCAGTCGAAGTCGAACCCGGTGGCAACGAATACCCCGGTCAGGAGACACACCTCAGTATGTGGACTGTCCGTGTTGCTCACCATCCCGAAGACCAATCGGTGCTTGATGGCTTCAGCGTTGGTCTGAGCGAGTTCATCCCGTTCGACGAAGTCAAAGACATCTTTGCCCGCCACTTCGGCACCAATCCCGACTTCACTAATCCTTTCCGGCTGAAGGTCTCCGGCTCCAATCGTTATCGACTCGGCTATGGAACCGCCATCCGCATCATGGACAACCAGATGCAAACTCGCTTCTGCTTTGACTGGGGTCGCGATGATCAAAAATTGGCGGAAGAGCTGGAAGAGATCGGCGGTGGTAACTATCGCAGTCGCATCGGCACTAAAGACCTCGAATTCAACCGGATCATCTCTCTCATGGATGAGTTGACTCCTGAAATCTATCTCGGCGGACCCGAACCCGAACTTCCCTTCGAACCCCACTGGCTTCCGTCCTACCAGTCGGCCCTCAAAAACGCGGTCGTCTCGGCCAACCACATCTTCTTTCAGAACATGGGCAGTTCCTATGGCTGGCAGGGCAAGATCTACGGCTCCACCGACATCGTCTTCATGAAAATCGCCGTTAAGTAACTCCTCTATCCGGTCCCCGCCCGTCGGCGGGGATTTTTGTACTCCTCCGCCTCTGGCGGAAGTGGTAAAATAAACCCCATAGTACCTTAAATCAAACGGAGGTTGACGATGAAGTCTCCCCTTAAATATTCCAAATGGCCGATCGTTCTTTACGGCATCCTTAGTTTCCTTATTTTTGGTCTAACTCTCAACTCGTATTATTTATCGGGCGGAGTCGTTACTTTGGAGAGAATCTTCTGGCTTATTTTCGGAGTTGGCCTCTCCATGTTTGCCGGCAGGTGGATTGCTATCAAGTTTACCGGCACGATCTTCCATCGGCAGGTAGATCACTCTACAGATCCATCCAGTCTTCAGGCTTTACAAACATATTGGCTTAACGGAGAAACTCCGGCAGTCTTTATTGGAACTCTTGATCACCCTGGAACTTATTTGTTCCACATTCTCGGACTAAATAAGAAAAATGACCTGCATGATACGAAGGCCCTATCCTTCGATCAAGTGAGAGTGTACGTTTCTACTCAAAAGGAGTCAAATGGAAAAACCTACTAGAAAGTACGACTGGAAAGCCTTTCCTCTCTGGATGATTATGAGTGCTGTTTTCATCCTATTTGTAGCCTTGATCTCCAACAGTACCACACCCATGAGCCTACTCAAAGGTTTCGCGATGTTGGGTGCGTATCTCGCACTTCTCGTTCTAGGACTCGCCCTGATCATCCGCTGGAGTTCCATCCTAAATCGCAAAGTAGACCACCCAGTTCTCAATCCGGAAAAAATGATCGTTGGGCATAGATACTGGCTCAATGGTGAGACTTGGGCAGATTACATAGGACAGGATGTCTCGACTAAGCTCTTTGTTTTCGCTATCTACGGCGAAAACAACCCTAAGAAACCCTATACTGTGCTCTACCGCGGCGATGTCTGCCGGTATATCTCGGAAAGCCAGGAAGTTTTCGAACAATAACTCATTTCAGAGGCACACGCGTGCCTCTTTTTTTGTTCACACACTTTTGTAACAAATGTTACTATTAACTCATGTCGGTAGGGTTATTGTTCTCAACATCTGCGAGTGAGCACCTGGTTGCACCGATCCTCAGTCAAACTTCCTTGCGCCCCGCACAGTATCGTCTGGGTAGTTTTGTGGACGGGGAAATTATGTTCTATCTCGATGAACCGGTGAAAAATCAAATCTGTTTTGTTCTCGGCCACACTAGCGCACCAGCCGAAAACCTCTTACGCCTTCTTACCATCGTTAATACTCTCAAAATAAATGGTGCCAAAAAAATTATCCCCATCATCCCCTATTTTGGCTACTCTCGTTCGGACAAACCAAAAGCCCTTCAGCCAATCAACGCCCGGCTCTTCGCCGGTTTCTTGAAGCATGCAGGAGCTTCTCGAATCATTACCCTTGACCTCCACAGCGATTTAGACGTCAGTTTCTTCACCATCCCAAATCTTCATTTGACAGCCATACATCAAATGGCCGACTATTACCGGAGTCTGGATCTTCCGGATATCGCCATTGCCAGTCCGGATCGTGGCGGAGTAGCGCGGGCCAGAGAGTTTGCCAAAGTTTTTGGCGAAAAACAGATCATTACCATCACTAAGAGCCGTCCTAGCGATACTACAGCCGAAATACGTTCGGTTTCCGGAGAAGTTCGTGGTAAAAACGTTATCCTGGTTGATGACATGATCGAAACGGGACATACTTTAGTCGAAGCCGCCAAAGCACTAAAAAAGATGGGCGCCCGTCGTCTTTTTGCGGCCGTTACTCACTGTGTTTACCCGGCTAAAGGTATCAATTTACTTACTAATACATCATTATTTAATCAAATTCTGATTACCAATTCACTGTCAAACTACTCCAAACAAATTCCAAGTATCACAATACTTGATATTGCACCCTTAATCTCCAAAGCCATCACTGCCATCCTATCTTCTAGCCATTGATGCAGGATTACCCCACCACACCCCGTCTATATGACGAGGTTATTTGCACAAAACCGGAAGCTATGGTATATTATGGGTTTAGAACTCTAACCGTGTCAAGCACGGAAATCACCTTAAAAAGACAGGAGGTGCGCTATGCGCCTACAAGTACTTATGGATGACAAACTTCATCTGGTCGAGGAGGGACAGTCACTTCCTATTCTCAATGGCTTTGTGACACTCAGGCTTTCCCCCACCACTCAAAGGCCGGAGATCAAGCTCTCTCACGACAAGTTACCCAACACTTTCGTGATTTCGGATGAAGATACGACTGATCAGCCGTATAAACCTCGTTACCGTAACTGGACCGAGTTAAAAGGCAACGACACCAACATAGTGATCTATGATGAAGGCGACAATCGTTTTGAAGCGAGAGTCGCCGTCGAAGCCGAGCTTCTCGAAGATTCCCCCGACAGCCCTTTCTAAAGATAAGGCCCCCGCAACAGCGGGGGCCTTCTTTTATTTCTACTTGTTTTTGCGGCCTTTAACGCCGCGTTTCTTACCGCCACCCTTCTTCTTGGGAGTGGTCCCGTTTTTGCCGCGCTCAGCGGCACTACCGGGTTTCTTGTGACGGACGGTCTTGACGACCGTCTTCACCGTCTCCAATTTGGTGATGAGCTTCACGAGCCCTTCAACCTCTTTGGCGGCAATCAGATCAAAACCGTATCCGACACGGCGGATGCTTTTGATCTGTTCATGGTGAGCCGCGAATTCGGCGTGGTAGCGCTGGTCAAAAATTTCCTGACCATCGTTTCCGGCTTCATTCTCCCGCTCAACGAAGTCACTCGCACTTTTGAGGGCCAAAGCCCAAGCGCGATTGAGATCGTTTTTCGCCCACTGCCGCGCGAACTTGCGGTAGGTGGCGATCCATTGAGCTTTGAAGGTTGCGAAACCTTCGGTAGAGACGAGCACCTCTTCCATCGCGGACTCGAACGAGTACACGACGTTAGCGGGCATCGCCATGATGACTTCGGTATTGAAGTCATCGCTGTTCATGAAAGCCCTAGCGGCTTCCACGAGATCAGCCTTGATTTTGGCTTTCGCCAACTCTACTGGCCTCCTGTGTGTTAAGAAGAAAAAGGACAACGTCTTCCGGTCGGCACGGCGTGCCGGCCAAGTGAATACGTATAACAAAGTGGTATTTTACCCATATAACTTTCTCTTGTCAAGTATATGGGGCTAGTTCCCTAATCACCTCTTCATCGCTAACTTGAGGAAAGTTCTCATAATACGCTCCCACCGATCCCCGGTATTCCGGATCCGAGTTTAAACAAACTACTTGGTCACATTCAACTTCCAACCAAGCCATAAACTCGAGCGGCATCACCGGTACTGCCGCCACCAGCCTGCCGGGCTTGAGCTCTCTTGCTTCTCGTAACGCGGCGATAAACGTCATGCCTGTGGCAATGCCATCGTCAACCACAATGACCGTTTTGCCGACCACAGAAGGCCTCACTCTATCTTTCAAATAAACCAGGCGTCTTCTCTTGGCCTCCTCGCGCTCTTTTTTCTTCTCAGCTTCCAGCCAGGTTCGGTCGATTGAACCCGTTTCCTCCTCATTACAGATCTCGTGTCCATCTTCTGCCACTACGCAAATTGCATACTCGGAATTGTCGGGGTGACCTACCTTCCGGGTAATTACCAAATCCAATGGACAACCAAGCTTTTTAGCCACCACCGCACCCAAAATCACTCCACCGCGAGGAATGGCCAGTACCACGCACTCCGAACCGGCATAGGCATATTTGTTTAGCACGCTCGCTAGCTTCTCTCCGGCCTCATGTCTATCTCTAAACATACTTCCATAATAACCTCTTTTAACTGTCCTGGTGATCTACCAAGCGACAAAAGAATTCTCCTGGTTCCTGATATAATTCCTCATACTTTGACATCAAGGAGGCTATTTGGGGTTATATACACTCTTGTTTTTTCCTTTGCCAAAGGCCCAAGAGACGGTCAATAGACCCATAGTTGACAAACTAGTCATAGTGTGATATACTCTGCAACTGTACATTGAGATAGCGCCAAGCGCATCTCCCATCCTATTCACCCATCTTTCGACAAGGAGAAATCTGATGATCTTCAATTATGCTTCCCGCACCGAAACGATCGCCGCCCTGACCGCCATTGCCGGACCCAACGGCTGGGACATCAACGCCATGATCAAGAAGGCGAACGATGCCGGCCTCGAGCAAATGCGCCAGGCTGAGAAGTTCCGCGTGGCTCACAAGAACGATATGGCCACCGCCGCCCAGAAACGCGAAGCCGGCCTCGCCGCCGCGGTCAAGATCCTGACCGATGCCCAGCTGTCCAACAAGGTCGACGTGACCAAGTTGCGCCTGACTGCCAAACAGTTGGTCGCCGCCGCGCGCTTCCTGGACCGCAAGCACCTGCTCACGGTCATCGACTCAACTGTCGACACCCTTCTCGCCTTCCTCGGCACTGACCGCTCCGTCTTCGCCAAGATGGTCGCCGCCGCCGACAAGGCCACCGCTGATGCCGACGCGATCGAAGCCCGCGCCGAGGATAACCTCGCGAAGGCCGAAGAAGAAAGCAACAAAGCGACCGACGTCGCCGAACAGGCTTTCATCGCCGCAGCGAATGCCGCCAACGCGAACCTCGCGAAGGCTGTCGACCTCGAGAAGGCCGCGAAGGCCATCTTCAAGGGCGTCAAGTTCTTCACCGTGTAATCTCTCCAGCGCGCAAGCGCACAGATCGACAATTCCCTCGCTCAACTTGAGCGAGGGAATTTTTTTTGGTTTAAATCCCTCTTTGACTCCTCTCCCACTTCTGAACCTAAAGCTGGCCGAATTCTTTCATTGCTTCCAACACCTCAGGGGCATTGTCCCACGGACGTGAAACTTCAAGTTCCTTTCTCTCAAGAATATCACACAACTTATCAACTTCCTCCCTTTTTCTCTTGTTCTTTTTACCTTCAGGATACGCTTTGTCTTTCTCACCTCGCAGAACCTTCGCAATATCCTTTCCGACTTCAGAATCGTTACCTGTCAGATATTCTAGCCAGACGCCCAGATGTTCGTCTACCAGTGGTTTCATCCTTTTGATTGCCTCGCTTCGGTTACCAATTTGATCGCGATCTCCATCTTGCTGGAAAGTAATCCCTGTAAAGTTGTGGGTAATATCAATGCAAGAATATACTTTATTTACATTCTGACCACCTGCACCCTGAGCCCGAAAAGCCACCATCAGGCTTTCACTGGCAACATTGGGATTAGGATCATTACTTCCCAGATTCTTTATTCTTCTTTGTAACCAAAAAACATATTCTCTCAGGCTGGGAACTCCCACCGCTTTCTTGTCCATAGCCGCAATTCTCTTTAAGGTTGAGCTTATGTCAGTTCTGATATCCGGTGCCTTATCGGGACGTTTCTCTACTTCTGCCAACGTATTGCTAACACGATTTTCGATCAGGCGTGTATTCTTCGCCTCACTAGTTTTGTGACCATGATGTACCTCTCTTTTCTTAGGTTCTGCGTGAACCGCATTCCCTCCTCGCCTCATCCCCATCCGGCCACCATCTTCACCACCTTCTCTACCCATATTATTTGTTATTCATTTAATTAATACTTTCATCATCTTCGCACAACTCAATCTTGTTTATCAAGTAATCACTCGTTCAAAGGCACAAAAAATCCCCCTCCACTTGTTAGTGAACGGGGATGTCGATCGGAACCGGGTTACTCGCCCTGCGACTGCTTTCCGCCTTTGCGCTTGGTTTTGACTACCTTTTTCGAGGACGTCTCTGCCGCATTGCGGGGGGCACTCGCCTTTTTGACCTTGTCCGGGGCGGCATTGGACTTGGAACGAGCCAGCGCTTCCGCCATCAGCTTCTGATTTTCCGCAATATCTTTCTGCGTCAGACCCTTGCCGGGCCGCACGCCATCCTCATCATCGCGGTCTTCATTGGCCACACGCTTGGCCGCCTGTTTCTTGGCTTTCTGGGAAGCCTTCAAACGGGCTTTTTCCTCCGCCCGGCTCAACTCCACCTGTTCCCGCTGTTCGGGGGTCAGATCGAGGCGAATCACGACGGGATGGAGCTCATCCATTACGTGTGACTCGGCTTGGCCACCATGCTGCGCCGGCTTCTGAGCCTGGTAGCAGTCACGGCAAAGCTCGTTGGCCTTCCAAACTCGGGTCTTGGCATCCTGCCAGGGCATCAGCTTGTTGCTGTGGCACTTGGGGCACATGCCCCACGGATGATCCAGTTCACCCTTCAGGAGGGTATAGCCGGAGTCACGCCAGGTTTTGAACTCGCGGTGGTCGGCTCCGGGCTGAGGCTTTGAGGTCAGCCAGGCAGACACCAAGTTCGGCACGCGGGTCAAGCCGAAAGGCTCGGCAAAACGGCCCACTTCACCTTCACGGCCCAACCAGCCATCGCGGGCGCGAGTGATCTTGTAGACGATCACTTCGTTCTCGTGGAGATTGATTTCTCCCCAAACCTCTTCGAAGAACACGAAGAAGGGCTGGAGGTTATCCATCTCTCCGATAACGGCCACGTCGGCGGCGCACACAGCCATGCGGCTTTGCAGAGACGCGCCGTTCGCCATTTTGGCCGCATAGCGGGCCAGCTTGGGCATCAGGCGTTCGAACTGCGACAATACCGCCTTTTCGGATTTGGCGCGCAGGTGTTGGTTCACCTTCATGATCGTGGCGTTGGCCAGATCGAAGAGAGGTTGAAGTTCAACTTCTTCGGGTGTTTCCAGAACCTTGCTCATTTCGAGCAATTCCGGGTAAACCAATTCCCCACCCTCAATCTCCTTCATGTTGCGCACCAGCAGGCGCAGGGCCGTTTCGGTCTTTTTCTTGCACAAATCGATCTTCCCTTGTGAATTCGTTGCCATTTTTCGCCACCTCCAGGAGGCGTTGAGGCCGGATAGCCCCAATAGTAAAGATTTAATGTTCCCTCATACGAGGTTCGGTGAATAATACTTCCTTATGGGATAAAAGTCAATCGCTAGATGTTCTTCACTCTTTCCGTAAACTTCAGTTTGTATCTGATTCCAGAGTAGGCAGTCTTCACGAGCAGGTTAACAATGAAAGTAACGAGCATCAAAAGTCCAAAATAAATCATTCCCGGACTCGTCACTTTGGGTAAACTCTCTCGAGATAGGTAGCCGATAATTCCCCCAACCACTCCGTAAGTGGTGATCAATTGCAGGCTCTGAACACTCTTGTTGGTTGCCTGTCCTTTGATTTCGGCGATCACCCCCACCGCCGCCGAAAGATAGTTGTTTGTCATCACCCAGATCTCTTTGATGTAGCCGTGTGTGTTGGTTAATACATCGAACTTATATTGAAAAATATTCGACAAGTGATCCGTCAGCTTCATTTCTTTGGCAATATCCGCTCTGGTATGCACGTACGCACCCATTTGGTTGATTCGGCTACTGATCAGGTTGATCGTCTTTTGGTAAGCATCCAGCTGTAATCTAACTTTCTCAACTTCTTTGCCTCTAATCTGCTTTCTTTCTTTGATCTCGGATATTTCTTCCCACAGTTTCCGATGGATATCCAGGTACTTCTGAAGCTGATCCTTAAACTCACGAAAAAATATCTGCATTTCCACTAACCCTTCTACAAAATCTTTGTACTCAGGCTTGGCAATGAGAAAAATAAAACCCGGTGTCTTCTTGACCGTTAGTTCAGATGAGGCTATATTACTGTAAATTTCTCCGTATTTGGCCTCTAGAGTATATTCTTCCGGGTCTTTGTCTACTATCCCCACCGCAATCGGATGAACAGTTTTTATGTTCGCCAATTCCTTCGGAGTCGGCGCACCAAGTGAGAAAATATACGCCACTGCCGGAGCGAACTTCTCCTCGTAATAATTTTTCAATTTTTCTTTGGCCTCGTCGATATTATTCGAAGATAGTTTTAAGACATACAGCCCATCTTCGTAATAATGAATCTCTATCCCCTCTTTATTTTCGGCTCTCACATACTCCAAGTAGCCGGCTTCCCGACTTATCTGAGTAAGATCCAAGTTGTCGTGTAGCTTTGTTAGCTTCTCTTTGGATAGAGGTAAGTTGCTTTTGCCGTCGACAAAAAAATCGGCAATCTCGGTCAGGTGTAAAGTCGTTCTCTGGTACCATCCACCAAAATACACCATCGGTTTCGTCTTTTCGGGCATGCTTTCATCTTACCAAAGAAAACCCCGCCGATGGCGGGGTAAAGTAGGGTAAACCTAAACTACGAAAAGGTCAGCCAGTTATCGTTATCGCGTTGATCGCCATAGGTAAACTTGACAGTCCACCCTTGAGCCGTATATTCTTTCCGGATTTCTTCTATGGCCCGTGCTTTTACGTCCGATTCAATCCTATCAAACCCCAAAGAACTGACGTACACAATACGATTTGATCCGGCCGTAAAATTCATCAGTTTCGCGTTGATCACCGGCATGGCCTTTGCCAAGATATTTTCCACTTCGGCCGTGAGCTGGGTCAGGGCCTCATTCTTAGAAATAGCGGTTGGTCGAGTCATTTTGGCTCTCCTTTTTGTAGTATGTTTGAAAGAACATAATGTTATTCAGACACTATCGATAGTGTATACTATACACCATCTTTTCTGAATGTCAAGGGGTAATTCAAGGCTAAGCCGAAAATTGTGCTATATTTACGGCAAGGAAGGAACACTAAAAATCCAGTAAGAAGGAGGGTCCCATGACCCAATCAGCCAAACGCACCAGGAAAAAGCCGACCCTTCCCTTCGAGGACTGTGTCAATGTTGGCACCCGCACAGAGTATTTTCAGGTTCAGACAGCCATTCAAAGTCTCGGCTATCGACTTATCGACCTGGAAACAGGTGAAACACTCGACGGACAGGTTAGTCTTTCATCAATTGGCATTATCGACCCCCGAAAACCACACCCTCCCGCTCGCAGACTAGGTTTTATTCAGCCCGTCGACAATGATTCCTCCAGCCTTTCCGGGTCTCGCGTGGATGCCATTCTTAGCACTGAAGAATCTCAGCCCAACGAGCCCTTTCTTTTCATCATCGATGTCGTGGACAATGCCGAAGTTGAGCTTTGGAGCCAACACGCCCACCAAATTTGTCAGCAATTTGCCGTCAAGGTCGGCCGCAAACTGGTACCCTCGGTAGTGATTGGTGTCTACGGCCTCTGCACCCCAGACGAGAAGAACCCACAATCAGCCAGAGACGCCGTCCTTCGCCGCTATCAGAGATACGGCTTCGATGAATCACCGACCGTACTCAACAACTACGTCATACCTCTTGATTATGGATACGACGATTAGTCTCTTCCCCGCTCTCTGAGCGGGGTTTTTGTGCCTATTTGCCACAAAAAAGGGCTCGTTTTGCACGAGCCCGGTTCTCTCACCTATCCAATTTTAAAATACTTCGTCATGATCTCCCGCAGACCTTCGGAGGCAAAGCGCTTCACCGATCGACTCAGATTCTTGAACAGTTCGTTCAAGTCAGACGAGTCTGGCTTAACCTCTGTCAACTCCTCCGAGATGATGGTTTCGGTCCATCCCACGTTAGTTCCACCTGTCGCCATGTAGCGCACCGGGTCGTGGCCAATGACCTGTTTCTTATACTCAAAAATAGATCCGTCTTCACCCACAAAGTACTGTGAGTTGGACTGGTAGCCCTTGCCTTGCTTATAGACAATCCACCCTTTACGCTTCTCGCCGTCCGGGCAAGTGGCTTCGGCCGGAGTCAGAGTTTCCTGGCTGGAAAAACCGCCAACCCAGTTCCACCACCGGCACTCGAAATAGATTATCCCGTTGTACGAAATAATCTCGGGCACGGCCACAAACCAGCCTGGCGTCCCGCGCCAATGATCCGATTCAAACCGCTCGCCTTCCTTGCCTTTCTGAAAGTTGTGGTCGATGTAAGCGCCAATGGCGCTGCCAATTTTGGGTTCGGTCGACGGCAACTGCTTATTGTTGTCGTAGAGCAAGATGGCCGGCTGAACGGATTTGATCAGTTGGGCAATTTTTGAACCAATGGGTGTCATGTTGTCTCCTCATGATCGTAACTAATTTTGAATGTTCCGGCCACACGGCCGTCGCTTTTTTGAAGCAATCTCAGCCTGAATCATACCATAATATAGGCTGAATGTCAACCTTGATCCACCCATGAGCGATGCCTTGACAACCCATAGGAACAGTTCGTGTTATAATTTCCCAAATACGCGGAGGTAAGTACATTAAACGAAAGGAGGCACGCCATGAATAGAAATAATCTAATACTTGGCACACAGATCATTGTTGCCATCGCCGCTTCAATATTTTTTATCAACTTATCCATTGTTTCCTTCGGCTCATGGACCTGGCTGGGATACCCGGTATTATTCTTAGTAGTGGTAGGCTGTCTTGGATCATTTGTGAATAAGGGAGCCAATGCCGGTACAAACGCCCTGCGCCGAAGCATTCGTCCGGAGTCAGAGACTGAAGATGAATCCTCTCTAGACATTGTCGAAGCCCTCATGGCCGGAGGCCTCTCCAAACGAGATGCCCTTGATCTTGTTCGAGAATATTCCGAAGCTGAATTTCAGCGTCGAAGATAAATTTTCACCCCGCCGGACGGCGGGGTTTAATTTTGTCCTAGAGCATGTGATAAAATATCCTAGAACTAAATTCGCACGTTAAGGAGAAAATCATGCCCCCTAAAGTATTGGTTGAAGAGCCCAGATCGTTTAAGATTCAAGATTTTTTAGCCGCCTACGCGGCCGCCAATAATGGCTTCTTTTTTATGATCAACCCCGTGAGAGACGACCAAAGTGGCCCGGCCATCGACAGCACCTGGCTCAATATCCCCGCCATCGGTTTATCTACCCACGATCGTTCTAAAGACGGCACGCTCGGCTTCCCGACTCCCGGTCAGAAACCAATGTTCTCCGATAATGACTTCTACGTTCCGGAAGCCTTACTTCTTCTGGAAGTGCCCTCTCAAGCACTTCCGGATGATCTTGAAGGAGAAACTTGGGTCATTCAGGTCAAAGAGTTCGAGAAAATGGACCTGTATCAACCTATTGCCAAAGCCCTCAAAGATGAGTTTAAGGTCAACATCCTTCTGACCCCCTCACAGATGGGCGACTCGGACCCCAAACACCTGTCTGCTCGCCCCGTCAACGATGCATACCCGGATGGACCTCAGTTCCAACCCATCCTGATCCGAACCGTAAAGATCGTCAAATAACTTCATCCCCGCCACCTGGCGGGGATTTTTTTTGGATATACAATAGAACCTAATTGTGAAAGCCAAAATTGTCACCATCGGCGGCGGTACCGGAGCTCCGGTCATTATTCAAGCTCTTCTTCAAGCAGGTTTCACCGATCTTTCCTGCATCTGTGCCAGCATGGACTCCGGTGGCAAAACCGGCATTATCCGTTCCGACGAACGCGACCAAGTCATTGCCATCTCCGATCTTCTCCGCAATCTCCTGGCTCTCATTACCACTACTAACCACAAACAAAATATCCAGGCTTTCACGGACATGGTTTCCTTTATCGATGGCCGCCAACGCAACCTGGGTTACACCATCTACTACGCCTTGCTTGAAAAATATCAAAACAACTTTCTGCAAGTTCAGAATCATTTGGAAAAGCTGCTCGGCATTAAATTTGGTGGTACGGCAATACCAATCACCACCGGCTCAAGTAATCTATATTTCAAAACTAAGGAGGGTCAAGTCTTTCGCGGAGAGCACGAGCTGGACAAACAGTCTATGTCCAAGAACACCATTACCAAGCTCTGGCTTGACCCAAAAGTGGAAGCCACCCCCGAAGCTATTACCGCCATCCAGAGGGCCACACATATCATTTACTGTCCCGGTAGCCTATACGGCTCTATTCTCAGCAACTTTCTTCCCAAAGGCATCAAGACGGCACTCAAGGCCTCTAAGGCAAAGAAAATCCTCATCAGCAATCTAGTCAGCAATCGCAATCAAACCCACCACTTTACCCCCAAAAAATACTTACGCGTTTTCCAAAGATACACCAACCTCAAAAAACCCTTTAATATCCTTCTGGCTCCCAAACAGTCCAAATTCCGCTTCAATCACCAGCATCCCAAGATCGCCGCTTCCTATGCCAACGAACATTCCCATTTTCTCGGCTGGACCAAACTAGAGCGTCAAAGTCTTCGCCAATACAATATCAAAGTAGTCATTTCTGATACTATTTCCATCACTCCCCAGTTAAATCGTCTTCGCCACGACCCGGCAAAACTCTCCAAGATTCTCAAAAAAATCATCAAATAATTTTTTGCCACAAAATACCCCGCCGATAGGCGGGGTAAACACTAAGAATACTTTTGTTTGAGAACAACCACGCGTTCACATAAACCAAGCGATTCGATAAACAGCTTGAGTTTTTCAACCTGTGTGCTGCTTCCAATAGGTCTCAAAGCGAAGACTTCATCGCGATCCTGAAGTTCCGCCACTGGCGTACCCCAAAAGCCACGTGTCCCAATGGAGAACTCTCCCAAAGACCTACTGGATACTTGATATCCTTCAGCCATAAGTCGGCTAATAAGGTAAGTATAAACATCCAACTTAAAGTGTCCACAAGTCTTACAGGACACTTCAATATCGTCACGCACAAAGGCGTCCGCTTGACAAATGGGGCAAGTAAGATCGGTATCGTAGCTTTGAAGTGTAATGTCGATCAGAACGGTCTCCCCAATGACAGATCGGACAAATTTAACCAATCTCCAAGCCACATCGCTTTCGGAAACGTAAAACGAATAATGCGCCGGAGCCTTCTTCACGTACCGCATTTGGCCTACTTGATGTCCCCCAACACTGATCTGGTACCACCCGTGTTTGTCGATTGAAAAATTCCAATTTCTACCCCTTCCGTCTCGAATGCCATTCAGAAACGTGACCGCTTCAGACTCAAACTTGCAGTTCGGGCACGACATGTGATTCTTTTCCCAGTCGATCTCCAAACGAGGATCATTACAGTCAGGACAGTTCATTATTGACCTCCATTGGTCGAGATTATGTTTCATATAAAAAGAAAGCCCCCTAATGGGGGCTTAGGCCTGTCGCTTGTTGCGCAGATAAAGATAGCGCATGCCAAAGGCAAGGGTAGAGGCCCCCGCAAAGGCAAATCCCCAGAAGTTGGGAATGCCAGTGACCAAAGCAGCAATCGCACCTGCCACGCCGGGCACAGCCAGTGCCAAACCGAACAGGAACAAAGCCAAAAACGTTGCCAACCATTTATCATTTAACATTTATGCCTCCAAATTTCAAAGAGTGAATTTCAACCCATAGAATACCATCTCTATTACCCAAAGTCAATTGGCCACAAAAAAGAGGGGGCATTGCCCCCTCCTACTAAATCTTCGGTTTCACCGTAACGATTACCGTCAGTTTGGTCATGGATAAGCCCAAAAACATTAACCCCATGCCAATCAAAACAATGGGCCAAAAACTGAACAAAGATAGGTGGTAGACAATCACCGCCACCGAAACCCCCACAAAGGACAGCAGGGCCGAAATACCCATGACCACTTTAAATATCGTCAAACACCCAATGGCACTTTTCATTCTGACTCCTCTTTGTCTTCACCTTCGTCTTCAGTCAAACGACTCTCCGGTGAAAAAAACAGTTTTTGGATCAATAACACAGACCCCATGATCACGATCATACCACCAGCCGCGCAAATGTTGGCTTCCACGACCAATAAGTACATCGAGGCCACCGCCAGAGCCAACACTAGCAACAACGGCAGTAAAACAGAATACAAGAACTTCCATGCTGATCGAATCCATGCTTGAGCGGTGTTCATCCGTTTCTCCTTGTCAAGGTGATTAGTTCAAAACTATACCTATAGTATATCACGACAATCAACAAAAATACAACCATATTCCCGGCTAGATAAAAGAAAACTAACCGTACATCAGCTTCCAAAAAAACAAATCTGTCTCACTTCATGCCTTCCAAGAACAACACCTGCCAAAATCCACATTTTTGACGAAAGGTCCTTCAAAAGCACTTTGTGCTCAGTTTTCCCCTACTCAAATCTGCCCCCGCTCTGCTTTGACATCCTTCGAAAGCAGGCCTTCGTTAGAGATGTAGTTCGTTTTGATTTTGAAGGTCACAAAGAACGAACATCCGTTCCCTACTTGACAGCAATCATCGGTACATCAGCCAAGTCTGGCTTGGCTCTAGGGCTGGTAGGATTGGGGTCTTTCCCCGTTAATTCAAAATTGGGCAGACTGTCTCGAAAGACGAATCTCTCAAGAACATCGTCCCCCATAAGCGGAGCTTGTGGAGGAAAAACCTCCCAAGTCCTGACACAGCTTCTAGGGCCAACTTCATTTAATACTTTTTTCACAACCAAGTCAAATAACACAAAACCCCGGCTTTCACCGGGGTCAATATTTTATTTACGTTCAGATGCGTGACACGCGTCACACATATCATCCAACGGACAAGCCGTACAAGCCTGTTCTTTACCGTCCGGACCGCAGTTGTCGGCAGCTTTTTTCCGATTTGCCAAATAGACGATCGCTCCGATTCTCTGTAGAGATTTCAGGACGACCTTGTAAATCTGGCCACATTCTTGGTGTTGATCCACATTACAAAGCCCAAACTTCACCGGGATGCATCGTGGAACCACAAACACCATCTCCCCGTCCGATCGAAGAAGTACTAACGGTAAGAAGATCTGGTGTTCCATTATCTTGGCCACTCCCACACCACAAATGGGCCCTTTCGCCCCAATGACCTGAGTACTACCATCGGGATTTTGATTAAAAATGGTGAGTCCCATCAGATCAATGGTGTGCCTGATCTGGATATCATCAGGATCTTTCCAATACTTGTAGTACCAATTACCCGAATCACCAAAGGCGAGATAGTTTTTGCCTAATGTTTCCATCATTTCGGTACAATCGCTGTCAATGTCGGACAACGAATAATCACTAGTCTCCAACAGAAGCCTTAACAGCTTCATTACTCTTGTTCTATCTTCCAGAAAGCCTTTTTCAATTGAGACCATCGTCCTCAAGTCTTGCTCGACGGTCCAGCCTCGCTTCAACAGATTCGCTCTTCGTTCGATCAGTACCTCCTTTATTAGTCGAACAAAGTTAACATACTCCTTTTCATTTCTACCTGGCTGGAAACTGAGATCAATGGCTATTTGGCCCCTTCGATAGAGATACAGGAGGTACTCTAGATTCTTCGTCTCTCGATGAGAAACCTTTCCGGAAGTGGTGATTCTCAGCTCCAGGCCTAGTCCAAGAACATACTCGCAGATCTCCTTAAGTTGTGGATGAAGAACGGGCTCACCACCAATCAAGCCAATTATTTTGCAATCGGTATATTTGATGAGCCAATCAATCCTGGCTACGATGACCTCGAAGGGTACATGAGCGGCCTTAGGGTGCGCTTCGCCACGTTTGTAACACCATTGACAACCACAGTAACATCTTAAGGTGATCTCGACATAGGCCACTTTGTTATCTAACAAGATAGTTGGGGTCATTTGACCTCCTTTCGTGAAATTAAGTTTTGAACGTTCAAATTTTGGGGTATTATACCCTATAACTAGAATAATTTCTACACTAAAACCCCGCCTTTCGGCGGGGATAAAAACACCTACAAATCCACGTTCCGGCAACTGCCCACAGCTGTCTCGGCTGCAGAGACTTCTCCACCTTCATCCATCCAATATTCCAACCAAACGGTACCCACAATATTCTCGGGTGAAGGCTGTACGAATCGTACAGGAAGATCTCTGATCCTTCCGGCCTCTGCCTTTTTGAAACTTTTTGCACAGATGATAATGGTTACTGCAGAGGCCCCTGACGGCAACTCCTTTTGCAGTTCATCAATCAAGCCCTCAATATCGCCGGCATAATCCACGGGATTAGTTTTCTTGAACATAGTTACTCCTTTTCCTTTAAAGGCGATTTGTCGATCAAAGTACCCCCCAATTATACCCCATATCTCTCAGCACCAAAACAAACCTCGACCATCCCCTACAGCCTATCCCCAAAACGATGCAAGCGTGATAAAATAACTCGATGTCTCGACCACTTGAATTTTTACGCTCGGTCAAGCTAGAATTGACCCAAGTAAAATGGCCTTCCCACAAAGAGGCCATGAAGATGACTGTGCTGGTAATTATTACTACCGCCATAGTCGCCCTCTATTCCGGTGGACTGGACTATATCTTTACCGCTGCCTTACAGACAGCCCTAAACCGCTAACAAAACAAAATGAAACTTAAAGAAGACAAAGTACCAGCTATCGATTCTAACGCCGCTCTCAAAGTGGCCGACCCGAATCACATCATCATCACCCCCGAAGTCCCCGACTCCGCCAAATGGTACGTCGTTCATACCCAATCCGGTCACGAGAATCGTGTTGCCATTACCCTCAAAACCAGAGTCGAATCTATGGGGTTGACGAATAATATCTACGAAATTCTTATCCCTACCCAAGAGAAAATCAAGATCAATAAAGGCAAAAAGATCACTATCAAAGAAAAACTCTTTCCCGGCTATATTTTGGTTCGCATGATCGTTACCGATGATGCTTGGCTCGCCGTTCGAACCACGCAAGGAGTCACCGGCTTCGTCGGTACTGCCGACCAGCCCACTCCGCTTCCGGAAAACGAAGTCAAAGCCATTACCGCTTTTGGCGAACAGGCCGCTCCTAAGTTCCAATCCGCCTATACCATCTCCGAAGCCGTCCGAATCATCGAAGGACCCTTCACCGACCTTTTGGGGACTATTTCGGCGATCGACGAGGCCAAAGGCAAGGTTATCGTCCTCGTCTCCATCTTCGGCCGCGAAACCCCCGTTGAGCTGGACTTCTTGCAGGTTTCTAAGATCTAGTCGTCATCCTGAGCGAAGTCGAAGGATCCCACTCCACACGTCTTTTTATATCGACGTATAATACGCCTCTGAAGTATCACACTTTTACACGGAGGTTTTTGTGGGCGATCTCATTATCGTGGCTATTTTTTATGCCTTAGCAATTGCTATTTGGCAATTTGAATGGCTGGTGCGTGGTAAAACATCCAACTCTGCATCCAATTATGTTTTGGCCAGCATCGTCATTCTTGCACTCCACGCCACCGCTATGATTCTCATGGGTGTCAGTTATTTTGTTGGTCTCAATATTTTCTGGCTTGTCATCCCTCTAGTCATCGGCGACGAACTCGGCACCTACTTCGCCAAAATCCATCTGCACAACAAAAATACCCAATAGTTTTTTACCGCCAAACCCGCCGAAAAGCGGGTTTTTCTGTACTCCGCCTTTCGCTTAGGCCACAAAAAAAGAGGGGGTGTTTCCCCCTCTGAGCTAACGACTTTACCGGTGAAAAACAAAATAGAAGAAAATCGCCACAAATGCCACAAACAGGATAAAGGCAAGCAAGAAATTGATCATCCCGGCAAAGTAGAGCCACAAAATACCGGCACTAACCAGTGCAGGGATGACAAAGAGCACAAAAATCGCTTTTAATCCAACCATTGTTTCTCCGGAAACAGCATTTTCATACCGGATTCCGCAATTTCCACATCTTGGTCTTCGGTTCCACCGGAAAATGCTGTGTAGATTTCCCATTTTTCGTAGTCAACTAGCATAAAACGCACCAAACCGCCACGATAGTGGGTCTCACCCGCCAACAGACCTGTCGTAACTGTGCCACTGTCAACTCCAAGCCTCATGGATACCGCTAACTTGGCCATGACTATGGCCAAATAATTAGTCCGGAAGCCAAAAAACATGTTGTCTACAGCACCGAACTTCGGTTGCGAGATACCTTGATCATTTCTTTTTCTACAAAAGATCAGGGCCACGCCGTGCTCTATCCCCATACTTTCAGCCTTTGAGATCATCGCCGTCAAGGCCCCGATCTGGATATACTCATTCGCAAACAGCTTGTTGTTATCCATTCCAACCATCCTCCAAAAAATTTTTTAAAGATCAGGACGTATTTTACATCAAACTTGACGCCCGTCTTCATTTCTGCCATATTTAAATCACACCTTGTATGAAAAACCTTAGCGGTCAAGAATCACTTTGGGTCGCTCTCCCCATCCTCATTGTTATCGTCCTTCTCATAGCCGGGCTGATTTTCTTACCTCGTGTCCAAACAGAGATCCGCAGTAAAGCTTCCGAGCCCGCTCCCTCAATCGTCACCCCCACTCCCAAGCTATCTCCCGGTATTGCTCCCGAAATAGTCTGCAGCGCCCTTTATAGCCCGGTTTGTGGCGTCAACGGCCGCACCTATTCCAACGCCTGTGAAGCCAATCTGGCAGGAGTAACTAGTTTCATTGAAGGCCGATGCACCGCCCCCAAAACCACCGTTACCAAAGCTCCTTCTATACAGTATTATCTCCCCTCCACCAACTAGTCAATCAAACCATCAAGCTTGACGCTCGCCGGAAGAATCTTTTTTCTTATCTCCTTATCGCCAATATCCTTCGGATTAAATACATAGTAAACATCTTTTCCCGAGAGGACGTAAGTCCGAGCTTCTCCGTTGGCACAAAATGAATCTCCTAACTCCAAAAACGACCCCGTAAAAAGGTTAATCAGGGAACCGTTCTCTTTGATACATAAATAAAATTTACCTAGAGGAACCCGCTCATGAACTGAAACCATGACCCTCCCCAAATCATTTCTTTTCTCATCTTCCTTTCCCATATCCACAATGTAACACATTTCGTGAGACCGGGTGTAAAATACTATATTGAGTAACGTAGTTTAACAATCTGGAGGTGAATAATGGGTAATCCACAGGATCTGTATGAATCCTCGTGTCATGTATATTCCGGCCCATGCACAATTAAAGTCAGTGGCAAGACCAACGTCTTAAATTACAAAGGAAGAACCAAAGACGCATATGTCTTCGCAGTTCCGGGAGTTAATACCGTTTTGATCTACGACTTCCGTCCAGAGACTATGCAAGCGATGGAGCACGGTTCTCGGACAGATGACTATTCACGAGTGCTTACCGCCTTTCAACAACCAGGAATGGTTGAGATTGGGCACGAAGAACACGTGTATTACGTCGAAATCAGACCTTTATCCGGACCTGCCAGGCTTGTCTTAAAGCTTCTTGGAAAAAAGACAATTTGGATCGCCACCAATCTAGGCCAGAGATTGCCGGTAAAAAATTATCTGATCGCTGAACATCTCCAAAGCCACCGCGCTGGTAAGTATTCCCTATTCTGCCTCTATTCCCACTAGCCAGTCCACATATCCCGCAACAAAGCGGGATTTTTTGTACTCAATCCGCCTCCGGTAGATGTGCTCTAGCTTGACTTCCACGCACAATCGTGGTATACTACAGGATACATCTTTTGCTCTCTCAAAACTAAATCTTATCTCAAAGGAGTTGAACATGACCATTCTAATTTTCGCCTGCACATTTGTTCTTGCTCTGGTAACAGGATATTTCATGGAGCAAGTGATCTTGAAGTTTGACATCGGCATCTCACTTTTGGCGTTTATCGCCTTCACTGTAGTCTTAGCAGCAGGCTATTGCCTATTGGACTACGTTGGTGTGATGGCCATCACCGGCCTTGTTTTGGTTCTGCTATTGATCATTCTGTTTGTTGGAATGGTCGCTGGTTTGGTCATACAATCTCATCGAAATCCACATGGAAATGGCGATCCTCGCTAGTATTCTATTGTTCATTTACAAAGGAGCAGTTATCATGGTAGAGCTACAAAAATGCCGGAACGTAATTGGAATTTATCACAGCGGCTGGGGTCAGGCACAGATTGACAGCGTTTTTCCAACGCTCAGGCTGTCTCCGGACGATGTCATTGGGTCACTGATACTGATGAACTATTATTTTCAGGACCTGAAAATAATATCCGACCTCGTTGTCAAGGTAGCGGATCAGATCAAGAAATCACCCAACATCAAGGACAAAAAGGATTTCTACATGGCGATTTCTATCGCTGCCAAACTCGCCTCATTGGGAATGAAAGCGGAGACAGATTTAGCCTTCGCGGTAGTCAAGTTCAAAGAAGTAATGCGCATCTCGGAATAGACATCAAACTTCCCGCCGTAAGGCGGGATTTCTTATACTCGAAGCTTGACTTCCACGCACAAGTGTGGTACACTACAGGATACGTTTTTGTCGCATCATTGAAATATAACCCCAAAAAAGGAAGGTAATCATGCCGGACTCAACCTTGATCCAAAAAGCACGCTCTATCCTCTCCATCGTACTGGATGAAAAGCTAAACGGTTTTGAAAAAGGCACGGCACTTTTACAAGGTACATTTAACCGTGAAGACTTTGTAGGCGCCTTAATTCTCCTCGAATACTATGAACACCGAAAAGACTGTGGCGTACTGGTCATTCACATCGCTCAGCAGTTTAGTGACCAAGTCAACCCCAGTATTGTCGAAAACTGGAACTCTATGCGCTTTCTTTGGGACCTACAAATCCCAATCACCCCTGCCTCAGCCGTTGAGATGCATGCCAAGCTCATGTCGATGACTATGAACACTGAAGCTGACCTCGACAATATCGTTGCAGAATACATCAAAAATGTTTTCATTCGGGAGAGCAAATGACTCAAAAATTCGAAGACCTATTGGCAAATGTCATCGGCCCAGACGGCCGCATCAAAGCAGACACCGGCTTCGTCCAAGTCGGTCTCGAAGATTATGGCCTGTCTGAAAGCCGGGACACCATCTCCGGCTTCGGTTACTACACCACCAGCTGGGACGGCCCCTTCCTCACCGTCAAGCGCCCACATGGCGTACTCGGCTGGATTCGGGGAAACCTGATTATCTACATGGTCCCCCTCGATGTTCGGTGCCAAGACGGAGTCTTTGACATCTTGGTGGGACCGATACCCAACCGTCGAATCCACCCCTTCCCTCCGGCCATCTCCTACGCCGGCAGGTACTCCATCGGAGCTGCCTGGAAATACCGCAGCCAAACGCTTCGGACATATCTGACGAAGGACTTCTCTCGTGAAGAACAGATCATGCTCGAAGCCATGATCGGCAAGAAATAATTCTCACCAATGCCGCGTACACACGCGGCATTTTTTATTCAAAGCTTGACTTCCACGCACAAGTGTGGTACACTACAGGATACGTTTTTGTCGCAGACTTGAAAACCTAAAGGAGAAAAGATGAACGCCAAGTTATCGCTTCTGTTCTACTACATCGCTCCGACCGTCATGAGCACCGTTCTGTTCCGTTGGGAAGGGTTGCTCTGCATCCTGCTCATCGAAGGGCTAATGCATGGCCTTGCATCCCTTTTCCAAACAAATGCTCTGAGCGTTCCCGGTATCACCCTCCTCTCGTTGATCGGTGCCGGTGAAGTGTGCCTTATCGTTTTAGGCGCCGGGTTGCCGGGAGCCGTCATCTACGGCGTTGCCTATCTGCTTATCTGCTACCTGCTCTACTAAAGGAGTCTTATGCCAGCCAACCTGATCTCTACGCTCTTGTCTTCGATCGTAATGACGGTGATAATCGCATTATTCTTCACTGGGCTTTTATGGTTCTTGATGCATCAGCTCAAGAAACACCCGGCATCCGGCACTGTAGTCGGCAAGGCTCAGCATGAAGGCCAATTTCTCCTCTACCTTTGGGATTCAAAGGGGAGATACACTTGGATCTCGACTAACGAATCACGCTGGCTCACCACGTCCATAAACGATCATTATCAAATGGACATTCCCGGTGGTGACTGGTACGTCCTGTCAATGTAGTTTTACTGCCCTAGCAATAGGGCAGTTTTTTGTGCTAAAATACCGCTACCTCGTCATTGATGAGGGAGCTGTACTCTCCGCCTATGGCGGAACGAAAAAAGAGTTTGCGAACTAGATAACACTACTGATTTCTGTATCATCTAGACCCAAACCCCCTTTTTGCGTCAGCTATTAAAAACCTTGTCATCCTCGCGTATGCGGGGATCCATCCGGATAAATCCAATTTTGAATTTATTTGTATAGATTCCCGATCAGGTCGGGAATGACATATTTATAACAAAAACTATGGCCAAAAAAGTCAAAGCCATCCTGAAGCTTAACCTTCCCGGTGGTACCGCCAACCCCGCTCCTCCCGTCGGTCCCGCACTTGGACAACACGGTGTCAATATCATGGAGTTTATCCAGCAATACAATGCCAAAACGGCCGATATGAAGGGTCAGATCATCCCCGCTCTCGTGACCATCTACGAAGACCGTTCCTTCAAGTTCGAACTCAAAACCCCTCCGGTTTCGGCTCTTATCAAACAAGTTTTGAATCTTAAACTTGGTTCCGGTGAACCAAACAAAAAGAAAGTTGGCACCATTACCAAAGACCAAATCAGAGCCATTGCCGAAAAGAAAATGGCCGACATGAACACCACCAACATCGACTCCGCTATCAAGATGATTGAGGGTACTTGTAAGTCTATGGGTATTACCATCGCTTAATTCAATATATATGACCAAAATAATCTGGAAAGAACTCTATACCGACCTCCCTACCCATATTGCCGAAGCTCTCCGCACAGCTCGCGTCAAACCCGAACAAATCGTCGCTAAAACCGATGGTGAACTCATGGCTCTTGAAGGAATCAAAGAAGAAGATGTCAACACTATCCGAGCCATTTACAACACCGAAACCGCCGAGGGTGCCAAGAAAACTGAAGTAGCCGAAGTCATCCCGACAGAAGTTGAGGGATCCCAAGCCACCGCAGAACTCAAACCCAAGAAGGTCATCGCTCCCCGTAAAAGAGGCAAAAAGTACAAACTAATGGCCAAAGACATCAAAAAAGATGAGATGTATTCTATCGAAGACGCCGTTGCCAAACTTCAGAAACTTTCTCAAAATACTAAGCTCAAAACTGTGGAGCTGACTATCAATACCCGTGAAACAGGCCTCCGCGGAGAGCTAAAACTCCCTCACAGCACCGGTAAAGAGCTGAAGATCGCCATCTTCTCGGATCAGATCGCTAAGGATGTAGAAGCCGGTAAGATCAACTTTAGTATTCTCTTGGCCACTCCAGCCGATATGCCGAAGCTGGCCCGTCTAGCGAAGATCCTGGGGCCCAAAGGACTCATGCCTAACCCCAAGTCCGGTACCGTCACCGACAATCCGGAGAAAAGAGCTGCGGATCTCGCCGCCGGCGGAACTCTTCCCTACAAAACTGAAGCCAAGTTCCCTATCATTCATCTGGCACTGGGCAAATCCACTCAGGACGCCAAAGATCTGGCCGAAAACATTACCGAGTCTCTCAAAGTCATCGGTGCCACCAGAATCAAAAACGCCTACCTCTCTTGTACCCACACTCCCAGCATGAAACTTCATCTCGGCACTCTCTAAACACACCCTCACACTCTGTTTCAAAAACCCCGCCATCAGGCGGGATTTTTGAATTCAAGCCACAAAAATGCTCCGCCTTGCGGCGGAGCCAAATAATTATCTGCAGATTATACGAGGTTGATAATCACCCCAAAGAACAACGGGATGAGTGTCCCCAAGATACCAAAGTCGGCGATGCTCTGCATGAACGTACCGGTCTTTTCCAAACCCAGTCTTTGTCGGTTCTCTGCTTTGCCTACTTCGGTGTCACCAAGTGCCACACCGATGCCGACAGATACGAGAAGAGACAGAATCCAGGCCAGGATTGGCGCCAGAACGTTCAAGACTACCGTCACCGCGACCGAAGTACCTTGAGCCTGAACCAAGTACTCGACTCCGGCTCCCAGACCCCAGTTGGCCAAACCAAAGGTCAAAAGAATCGCGGCCGCGATGAAGAAAGCGGACCAAACACCATGCTTCTTGCCAACTTCCAAGCTGGCCATGATCATCACGGTCACACCCAAAGCAAGAATCACGAGGGTCAGTACCGCCTCAATACCTCGACCAGTCATCAGGAGTGTGAAGGCACCGGCAATGGTGGTTACCCCTTGCCAAGCCGTCCAGGTTGCCCCAAACAAACTGCCGAAGGTCGCGATAAAGGTCAGTTTCCCGTAGTAGAACAGGGACGCCGTAAAGAGCGCCAAAGCGGTCAAGAACGGTGTCATGTCCGATTGAGATTTGATGGTCGAGGCGGCGTTGGACCAAAGCCAGATTACCACACTCACGCCTACCAAAATCCATCCCGGATAAGTCGACTTGGTAACCAACACCAGAATCGGCATGGTTAACCAACCGGCCAACAGACCCAGAATAGTAAAGTACGAGGCTCCTTGTTGACTTTTGCGGCGAACACTACCTTCTCCCCACGACCACAGGGTCAGAACCACCATCAATATCAGACCAACGACTGTTTTGGCACTGAGCTGGTTCCCCATATTTCCCGGACTTAGTTCGGGAACTTCGGAAGCAGTCCAGTTCGACCAAAACGACTTATCGTTTTTTTCGGCCTGAGATAGAGGCTCTTCGGTCGGGACGGCCGGTTCCGTTGAAGGCGTTGAGGAAGGATTCCCTCCACCAGAAGGTGGCAATGAAGGATCGGAGAAATTGTAGGACGAACCACCGCCGCCCAAAAACATCACAGCAGCCAAGATCGCCACCACCAAGAAGGCGATTCCTCCGATGATCAGCCGTTTCTTACTTCCTCCAGCCGGCTTTTCAGCAGGCGTGGCATCCCTAAACAATAACCGAGTAAAGAAGTTTCCCTTAGCGGGTTTCGCTTCCTGTTCACCTTCATTACGACGCCCACCAGCCGCCTGCCTCGCACGATTTCGCTCAGCTCGTGTAGCGCCTTTGGTGGGGGCATGTCGAGGTTCAGGTGCCGGCACTTGCCCTTCATCACTCATTTGAGCGCGCGGACCGGCCGGCGGTGCTGACCGTCTTGAGGAGGGAGCGGGAGATCCGCCCATCAGCTGTTGTACCGACGAAAGGTCCATGCGCTTACCCAGCATGTTGACCACTCGACTGGCTTTCCAGCCTTCATTGAGGGCCATTAACAAGATCGAGTCGATCAATTTATCATGCTCAGGATTTGAAGACAGGGCAGCTAATAGGGCCTGAGACAGATGAGGCTCAATTCCGACTTTTGCCTCCCACTCTTTAAATTTACCGATGTTCATTTCTCACCTCCAATAATATTTCGGATTATTAAGGAACAATCTCCTCTAAAGTAGAGTCGACATTACCCCATATTTTACACCTTTTTAATTATTTGCAACCTCCAGTTGTGTTTGAACAATCTCAGCACTTTTCCTACCCATAAGTCCGATAGTACTCGATCTGTTTTCCTTAGACCACAAAATACCCCGCCAAAGGCGGGGCTAAAACATATCTATCGCAAAAGAAAGGTTACCAGTCCATTCTTGTTTGTTACCGATACAACATCCAGATCAGTTAAGGACTTGATGACCGACAAGGGGCTCTCAACCTTCTCAATTCGTGCCCAAGCCAAGAAATCTTCACGGCACATACCGCAATAAGATAAAGCAATCAGGGTTTTGATTTGTTGCTCATTCAAACGCAGTTGTCGGTCTCGCAAATCCACCGTAAACTGTGGATGTGAGTCGGCCTTCGCGATGATCAGATCCATATCCAAAAGGGTTCTTACGTCTCCGCCACGATGGTTAATTTCCCACTGAGGCACGGACACCGGTCCATGAAGCACTTGTCTCCACAATGAAACAGCACTCTGAGGTACGTTGATCTTAGCCAATCACTCCTCCGTGTTAACGTACTGGATTTTCGTACCACCACATTTTATCACCACTCATGCAAAAGAGAAAAACTTGACAATAACTAAAATTATGAGACAATCCTCATGCAATAATTCGTTCGTTTACAAGGAGAAATTATGGTCGCCAATTGCGCTGCCTGTGGCTCGCCACACGTAGAACCAAAAGGAAAGTACTTCCTGTGTCTGTCCTGCGGATATACCAACGTCATCGACCCCAGGTTTCAGGGAATGGTAGTTACTGCTACCCCATATGATCAAAGTATATTTACTTTTCCGGTTTTTCCTAGCGAAATAAAGCGCTTCCCCTATCGGGGTTTCTGGGTAATTATCAACCACAGCGAAGCACAAGATGGAACCTTCGCCTTTTTTCATTACGTTGGATTCAAAGAATATCCTTTCATCCGGCGAAACGGCAGGGGCCTTTTGGAAACGGTTGAACAAGCCGAAAACGCCTCCAAGCGCAAGATCGACGACTATCTGGCCGGAAGACCATATTACGACGAATAGCATACTAGAGCCCCCTTCGGGGGGCTCGCTTGCATTTTCTTGTCCATCA
Organism: uncultured Pseudomonadales bacterium; assembly: GCA_964357975.1. Classification (GTDB taxonomy): domain Bacteria; phylum Patescibacteriota; class Microgenomatia; order UBA1400; family MFAQ01; genus UBA10133. Next base: position 11,987 of record CAYHNG010000009.1, on the reverse strand, counting down.
CACTATAATTCTCCTTAGTTCCAAGACCAGAGGCGATCATTAAGCCCTCTGCAGAACAGAAATCTGTTTTGCGCGTCTTGAGTACGCGCCTTTTTGTTATAAAATCAACCACCAAGATCTGAGACCTGACATCTGAGATCTGAAATCTAAATACCCATGCCCAACCAAAGAAAAGTCCACCAGCTGGCCGAAATCGTCAAAAGTCTTCACGATTCTAAGGCCATTATCCTTACCGAATACGCCGGCCTTACCGTCAAAGAGCAAAATCTGCTCCGCACTGAAGCCGACAAGTCCGGAGGCAAATTTCTAGTCACCAAGAACAATCTCATGCGCCTGGCTCTTGAAGAAAAGTCCAAAGACTTGGCTAAAGATCTTGGCTCCTTCCTCGAAGGTCCTACTGCCGTTCTTTTTAGTCCCGATGCAGTTTCCGCCGCCAAAATTGTTTCCAAGTTTACCGAAGACCACGAAAATCTCAAGATCAAGACCGGAGTGATGGACGATAAGATCATCACTTTCGCCGAGATCACCGCTCTTTCCAAACTCCCCAGTCGTGAGCAACTTCTGGCCTCCCTCTTGGCCCAGCTCCAAGCACCTGCTCAGGCTTTGGTCAGACAACTTCAGGCTCCTATGCAAAACTTCGTTTATGGCCTGGAAGCTCTCCGCGCCAAACTGACAGCGTAGCTGTCATCCTGAGCGTAGCCGAAGGATCTCACACCACCAAAATGAGATTCCTCCACTTCGGTCGGAATGACGAATTAAAAAGTCTCGTTAATTAGTAATTAATAAAAATAAACAATATGTCCGAGAAAGTCACAAAACTCGTTGATCAAGTAAGCGAACTTTCCGTTTTGGAAGTTGCCGAGCTTGTCAAAGCTTTAGAGGAAAAGTTTGGTGTCTCTGCCGCTCCAGTCGCCGTTGCCGGTGGCGTGGCCGCAGCCGCCGCTGCTCCTGCCGAAGAAAAGACCGAATTTGACGTCGTCGTCACTGACGCAGGCGCCAATAAGATCGCTGTTATCAAGGCCGTCCGCGAGATCAAAACCGATCTAGGTTTGGTCGAAGCCAAAAACTTGGTCGAGAAAGCCCCCGCTACCATCATGGAGGGTGCCAAGAAAGAAGACGCCGAAGCCGCCAAGAAGAAGCTCGAAGAGGCCGGTGCGAAGGTTGAGTTAAAGTAACCATTCGTTATTGCGCGGTCGCCTGAGTGACCAAAGCAATCCAGAAATCAAAACCCGCCTTAAGGCGGGTTTTGATTATTACCCCATAACGTGGTACAATCCGCATATCTTTGAACCCTAAAGGAGCAAAACATGAGAAAAATCGTTTTTCTGCTAGTCGTTCTTGCGATATGCCTGTCCGCATGTGGAACCCCACCCAAACCTCAACTGGCTGAATTACTTGACGGAGATGTCACCGTCGTCAGGGATAATTCCATCGGTATGGATAACGTGGCAATCACTTTCTCGAAACCTGGCAAGTACACTGTCAGTTTTGAAGCGAGAGATGTTTTCTTTTCAAGCCTCGCGCCTGCAACACAATCTTTCACTGTCACCCAGGTTCCTGACGGTGCTAACATCGGCGTACCCTCAGGCATCGATCTCATCATCCATGTTACTATCGAAAATCGGGCAGATTCCTACGATTTCTTTCAGTAGCAGAATTACCCATTCAAGTTCTTTGAGGAGCGACCACATAACAAAATACCCCGCCGAAAGGCGGGGTTCAATATATTAAGCGATGTAAACAATTTTCTTTCCGTGTGCACCACGATTTTTACCATGTGCACCCGGCTGCTCACGATTAAAGATAATTTCTACCACAGAGCCGGCCGCTATCTTTAACTGTAAATTTCCAAACCGGTCCGGTTCGATCACCAACTCGGGTGCATTTCCGGCATAGTTAATAGAGGTTTTACCGAATTCGGACTTAGGCAATGATATCTTGTTACCGGGTTTGGCGTGAACAACTTCACACTCAAATCCACAAGCAACGGCTTTGGCAAAAAAGACTTCGGTGTCGAGAGATTTTGATGGATCAAGGTGAGGCATACTCGACTGAGCGACGATTTTATCACCAAAGGAAGGAATGTTACGTTCAAACTGATAGTCATCACCAACATTAATTCTGTTCAAGGCGAACCTCCAAAAGGATTTAATGTTCTTGCTGCGGTGCAGGCCAAAATTGTATCACAAATTATATTGAACATCTGTATTGACTATCTATTACCTTTCTGATAATTTGTATATCAATGGACAACAACCAAGACACAAACCAAACTCTAAAAATTAAAAAGAATTTAGATTTGAACAATCTCCCCGACCTTTTGACCGTGTCTGAAGTTGCCCAGCTCCTCCGAGTCTCCACCCTTACCATCAAACGCTGGGGCAAAAGAGGCAAGCTCCCCGCCATCAGAATCAATTCACGAGGTGACCGACGCTACAAAAAAGAGTCCGTCCTCTGGATGCTAGGTATTAATCCAGGTAACTCCAACGCCTAAACTTCCTGCTTTAAACTCTGTTTAAAAACCAAAAGGGGAAAGACAATCACTGCATCGATCATTCTCTTCCAGCGACGCGGCTGAATGACAAGTCTCCATAACCACTTTAATCCCCGTCTCTCCATCCAACTCGGTGCAGGACTTAGCTTGCCGGAATACTCATCCAAAGTCCCGCCAATTCCCATCGCCACCCCGACCTTCAAATTCCCAATATGACTTGCGATCCATTTCTCTTGAACTACCGGGCGGTACTGAACAAAGAGAAAGTCCGGCTTAAATTTATTTATCTTTTCCACCACTCTCCGGTCTGTTGCCGGATCACTGCCCACAAGACTTTCACCCGCGTCATAGGCTATCTTCATATTCGGAAACCGTTTTAGAAGCATTCTGGTGACTTCCCCGCTCACATCTTCCCATCCTCCAAGTACAAAAATCCTCCAATTGTTCCTGGTAGCATTTTGAGTTATCTTATCGAATAGCCAAACCCCCGTCACCGACTCACCAACTTTATCGGACAAAATCTCTCCGCCTACTTTCAAACCCTCACCAAGAAATCTGAAGATATTAAAGAATCCACTACTATTTTGAGTTTTTGAGTTTTTAAGTTTTTGAGTTCTCTCACCGTATTTTACCGCTGCCAACACCGATTTTCCGTCAGGAGTCACCAAATCGGCCTTCTTCATTATTTTCGCGAAGTCCTTATCTCGTCGAGCATTCACAAAGAACTCACTATATGCGGTGACAATTATCTTTGGTTTTCGGATACCGGCTTTAAACCATTCACAAATCACAGAATAACTTTCTTCTCTCGACAATATGTCTACCGGCAATCCCAAAACATCTGATCTCATGATAATATTCTACAGTAGGACGTTCCGAAAAATTATCCTTCGCCCAAACTTCAATTTAGGCACGAAGTTATCACTCAGTAGGTATATCTGCCAAACAGGCATTTTTTATCTTTAAAGCCATACATCGTTCTTTTTCACTCCTTTTCTTCAGTCAAACCAGTCCTCAAACCCATCTTTCGGACGCCATTGAAAGGTCTGAACCTCCTTAAAAGTAATTTATTAGCAAAAAACGCAGTATATATAGGCTCATTTTCAAAGACTTATATATTTATCAGACAAAAGTTAGTCTAATTCACTTATAATGATAGACAAAAACTTAGACCCGGCAACTCCTTTTATACATAATTGAGTAAACAATATATCCGAATAAAGAGGCTAACCACCATATTTTCAAATAATAATCAAGGCCATATCTCTTTCATAAGGTTCAGTGCTATAGGCATATCATTTGTTGACAGTTTCAAAAGAAGGAATAGTATTTGTATAAATCAATTTGGCTTATATCAAGAATTTACCTGACACCTTTTGACCTAATTCCCAGAAACCAGAATGAGTTAAAATTTAGAAACTTCAAAAAACTAAGAAATATATCAATCAATGTCATATAGAAATTAAACAATCTAATTCAATCTCGTAGACGACACCCTGATTTTCTTTTTATCACCCGTCTCTCATCTTCAAGTTACGAATAAAATTCTTTTCGAAACTAGGTTAAATACATCCTGTAAACGGTAACCAATAAGTAATCACCACCGGAAAAAATCGGGTTGTCAAAAAAATGAAAAGTTTACATAGATACTCCTACAGGATGTTCGCTGTTACGAACAATTCTTAATAGCAGTTGGGGAACTAAACAGAATAGATCTGTGCGATTTATTACATCTTAGGTGACGAATACAACTCTTTCTTAAAGATAACATATGTCAAAAAGTTTATCGTCTAAGAATATAACCAAAATAAGTTAATTAATATAAGCTTTACTAAAATAAAAACCATTTCTTATAAGATTTGAACAAAAATTGAATTACCTATAGTTACATCATACTTTACGAAAATCATATACCGGGTCCCCCTGTAAGGAATAGGTTATGTTAATTTTGCATACCATACCCCCATGACGTATATAAAAGAAACATCGTTTCCTTTTGGACCATACCATAGAGGGTATCCAGAAATTTGTGAAAAGAATTATTTCTCTTGATTTTTCTCCGGAAATTTTACACTACGTCTAAAGAATAGAAGGTACTTTTATCGGGAAAATGCTTATACGGATGACCATCGGGTCCGGTAAACTTTTCATCAACCTTCGTCAAAAAAATCTTTAGTTAATCAGACGACTGTTGTTGATAAAATTTTGAAATATTGATCGTCAGACCCCGTCACAATATCCGAAATATTTTCCTCATCTTCTAAGGTAAATATAGTAAAAATCCTTTTACAATCTGATAATCCTACAACAGTCTTATATATTTGTTTCCAATATTGAAGAATTGATCTTGTTTAGCATATTATCACTTATCAAGATGAATTGACAAAACATCATAATTATCTTGATACAGAGAGACGTTATACCCTACTTCTTCAAACTTCGCGCGTAGACATCCAAATTCTCAATCGCTATCCCAATACCTTTTATTACACACCTAAGTGGATCCTCTGCTACAAAGGCCGGAACACCGGTTTCTTGAGTAATCAATCGGTCAAAACTTTTTAACTGCGCTGTCCCACCGGTCATCACAATCCCCTTGTCGATAATATCCGATGAAAGCTCCGGCGGTACTTCTTCCATCACTGTTTTCAACATCTGAATAATTTTCCCGAGAGGCTCTCTCATGGCCTCAAAGACCTCAACCGATGATAGATGGATTTGTTTGGGCAAGCCGGTAATGCTATCCCTTCCTGTAACCTCCATTGCCTCTTCTTTTGCTGAGGGAGTAGCCGAACCAATCTTGATTTTAATTATTTCCGCCGTTGTTTCTCCAATCACCAGGTTGTGCTTTCTTCTAACGTACTTTGAAATTGATTCGTCGATCCTGTTTCCGGCTACTCTAACACTTTTGAAGGTCACCACCCCTCCTAGCGATATTACAGCGGCTTCCGAAGCTCCACCGCCCATATCCAAAACCATATTACCCGATGGCTCGGATATTGGAATTCCTGCCCCAATCGCCGCCGCCAAAGGTTCTTCAATTAAATAGGCATTTCTGGCTCCTGCTTCCATAGCCGCTCCCAAAACAGCTCTTCGTTCTACCTGGGTTACTCCGGCAGGGACGCAGATCATCACTTCCGGTTTCATGAGTCCATAAGCCCCCACCTTACGCATAAAATACTTAAGCATGGCTTCTGTCACAGCATAGTCGGCAATGACCCCGTCCCGCATCGGTTTGCTGGCTTTGATGTTTCCCGGAGTTCTTCCAAGCATCTTCTGGGCTTCATGACCCACTGCCAGCACCTTCCCGTCGTTTAGGGATACTGCCACCACCGTCGGCTCCTCCAGCACCACTCCCTCACCCACTACATAAACAAGACTGTTTGCCGTCCCCAGATCTATTGCTATTTTTTTATAAAATGAAAATCCCATATATTTCTTAAGTCACTTTGTGCAGACCTGTTCTGTCATAGATCATACCAGCAATTTTAACCAAACATAATCTATCAATATATATCAATAGACATCACACGGACAATCCAGAGCCATCGTCATCTTGAGCGAGCAATGGCGAGTCGAAAGATCTCCCTCCATCCACCAAACACAATTTACCTTACTAGAGTGAGATTCCTCCACCCCCGCCCGTAAGAGCTGCGTTCTAGCATCTGCGGACAGGTCGGTCGGAATAACAGTCATTTTTCGGCAAAAAAAATCCCCAGATTTTCACTGAGGACTTTGTTATTCACGCATTCACTGGAAACTTCTGGAACACAGCATCTATCTGTTCCAGTCTTTCTTTATACCCAAATTGAGTAAATACATGCTCGTATATCTTTTGTTCGACCACGAGGGTCACCCCCACCACGCCGTTTGAGCGATGAGTCACTACGTACCGGGTCTCGGCGTTAGGATCTAAACAATTGCTGACAATGGCTAGATCTGACATAAGATTTCCAAACGCCTCAGGATCAAAATTGCCGACAGAAAAAGCAAACATTACTTCCATCTCAGGCTCCTTCAATAATTTAAAATTGCTTACATACATTATAAGGCTTTTAGCGCCTCTAGTCAAACTCATATATAATATCCTTGTGAATCGAACCGTTTCCCGAAACCCCAAAGGCCGCCGGCTGGCTGTCAATTTTCTCATTATCCTCTTCCTGGTGGTAGGCACCTTTGTGGCTATTCAGTTTGCCAAAGGCTATCGCCCCGACCTTCAGAGTCGTTCACTCAGCGGTACCGGACTTTTAAGTGTTACCTCGTACCCCAAAGCGGCCAGAGTCATTATCAACGACAAACTCACTACGGTAACTGACGACAAACTCTATCTACTTCCTGGAACCTACACCGTCAAAATTGAAAGGGATGGTTTCCATCCTTGGGTCAAAACCTTGCCTATTAAAAACGAATTGGTAACGGCAAGCGACGCCCGCCTCTTCCCCATCATCACCGCCACCTCACCCCTAACTTTTTACCAGGTCAAAAACGCCGCTCTGAATGTCGACGGCACCAAGATTGCTTACTCACTCAAAAACTCACCTCAAGACGCCACCAACGGGCTCTATGTTCACTCGCTTTCAGGTAATCTTTTGGGCTCCTCCAACGTCCAGATCGCCGAAGACTCACCCAGAGACTACTCTCAAGCCCTTCTTATCTGGTCACCGGATAGTTCTCAAATACTGGCCGTCTTCATCGACAAAACTTCTCCTACCAAATATTCAAAACAAACGGAAAAAATCACTTCTGCTTATTTACTATCTACCAAAGGTATGAACTCCAGAACTCTTTCGGACGTCACTCTCCGCTTACCTTTAATCATCAGCGAATGGCAAGATCAGTTTGCCAAGCTCAATCAACCCTCTCTGAATCTTTTCCCGAAGTATATGGTGGATATTCTCACCGAAAAAGCCGTCAACGTCTACTTTTCACCCGACAAGGAAAAGGTATTCTATACTCCAAAAGTAGATATTTCCTTACCGGAAAACGAAATTTCCAAATCGCTACCCAATATTAATTCTACCCCGGAAGCACGCAATCTTTTCAAAGACAAAACTTATTTATTCGATCTTAAAGAAGGCACCAATTACCTTCTACCTTTCGCCACCAAATCAGCCGAACTGACCAAAGAGCTCATTGTCGGTATCTCCGCCACCCCTTCTGCCAGCCTCTCTCTTATCCGACAGCTCAAAGCTCAAACCGAAAGTCGGCTCACCACCAATCTATCTTGGTACTCCAATAGCCGCCAACTCATTGTGACAAACCAGGAAGGCGTCAACTTGGTCGACTACGATGGCATCAATATGGTCAACGTCACTTATGTCCAACCTCTTGATGGTTTCGTCGCCACTTCTCCGGACGGTGGTAAACTCGTTCTTCTAACGAACATCAATCAAAAGCCGGACACCTTCAATCTGATCACTTTTGACTTGAAGTAGCTGCTTCGCGAACCGCTTTCCACGCCTTTGTGGCCGTTTCGAAATCATCAAAATAAAAAATATCCAGATGTCCTCTTCCCAATTTGTCGGCCGGATCATGTTGATGGTCAATTATTCTTCTTACCAATAGATCACCATCGTAATAGCAAGTCGTAATATACTCTTGATCGCTAAAAACTTTTCGAAACACTTCACAAGTAAGAGGCTTAGTATCCTTCGGCTTCACCAAATTTAACGCTTGTTGTTCGGCTAAAGTTTTAGCCCTATCAGTCAACTTGATTTTGTCTCGATATGTGGGCAACATCATCCTTATCTCATATCGACCTTCGACCAAAATAAAATCGAATTCCCATTCATCGTCCACTTTGCCCATCGCTTCATTACCAAGACAAATTTCATCAATGAAAACCGTACTCTTTGCGGTTTGTTTTAGTTTGACTAATTCAGCTTCCAGCCGTGTAGCCCTTGCCTCTACTAAATAAAAGTCATCACTGTCGTATTTAATTGCCTTAACCATCTCGGCGAGCTCGGTTCCTTTCGCCACCAGTTCCAAATCCTTCAGATATGACCCCAAAACTACCGCCTCTCCGGCAATGGCATCGATCCAGTTTCCTCGCCCCAGCTCATTCATAAGATCGTATTCTTTTCCCATGCCCGTATTTTACCCCCAACAATAGTAAAATATTGTTATGTCCCGGTAGCTCAGTGGATAGAGCAACGCACTCCTAACGCGTAGGCCGCCAGTTCGATTCTGGCCCGGGACACACTACAGGCTCAGTTCGACTCTGGGCATCGACACAGGAAGGGCGTCATTCGTGCATGATATACTATGACTACAGGCATCGCGCCTTGCACTTTCATTTTTCGTCAAAAAGGAGAGATATGACCGCCAAAGCTCAGGTTCATTCCATCAAAGGTATCCTTGAAACTATGGTTTTTGATCTTCCGTCTGCCACTCAGCAAAACAAGTTACCTCAGCTAGAACGTAGCTTGGAAGAGTTGGACTCGGAAAACTTCTTCGCTTTCGAGGCCGTTGACGACAAAATCGAGGAACTTGAAGCCAACCTGGCCGCAGAAAAAGTTCGCCTCCAGATGGCCAAACTTGGTTACCCTGAATTAGATTATTCCTTCTTGGCATGGCAGAAAAAAGACACCAAACTCCCTGCCTTTATGGTTCTCAGTCTCGATTCCAACGAGTTCTCCATCACAGTGGAGTCTACGAGTGACCGGGTTATCGATATCGAAGACACCATGTGGTCCATCGAACCCACTCTCCCTGAAGCGATCCTCGATCAATACGAAAACTCCATTCTTCAAATCGCCCGACTGGCGATCAAGGATTACGACAACGAAGAGATCTCCGTCTCGGCTCAGTTCCAGGGAGTTATGCCCTCGGAGGTTCGCAGTGAAGTCCGGCGGGTTCTGGAGTCCGGAACTTTCGACAAAATCTTTATCATCTGCGAAGCCCCTAAGTGGACCATCAACAAGACTGGACGAACCTCCTTACGCGATCCCCTGGTTGTCGGCTGGAACGAAGAGACCGACCAGATGTTCTTGATTGCCTCTTTCGACCCGACGACCCTTGAAAAATACGTTCAGGACCAATTCTCGTCCCTGAAATAGCTTCTCACCACCCCGCCACCGGCGGGGTTTTTCGTCTCCGGTCAGCCAATAAAAGAGTCTAATATCACTCTGCATCCAGCAATTCATTACACTGTCACACAGTAAACTCGCGGATCATCGGCCATGCGGATTTCTTCCCAAATACTTCTTTCGTCTCTCTCGGTTTCTCTTGAAACAATTCTGACTCGTTCCGTCAAGATACCGAAGTAATAAGCTGCTCTTTCCGTCGCCTCATCCTCGTTTGTAACACTTCCCTCCATTTGATCTTGAAAAACACACTCTGAAATCGCCCCAATCCAAGGTCCGCTTTTCATCTCCCCACCTAAACGCTTGATAGTTTCCCCCCTACAGATCATTTTAGGTGCAGCAGTAATTACATTCTGCTCCTTAGATTTTTCCCATAACCAGGTTTGCCATTCAATTAGCTCTTCAACGTTTTCCCTCTCCAATGGTCGATTTTCCACTCCGTTTCGACCTCGCTGATCTGCCTCAGCCAGTAGTGATAGCATGTAAATACTGGTTCCGGACTTCTCTAGTCGTCTGGCCAAGCGGCCAATTCTTCCTCTTAGCTTTTGTTCCTTCTTCACTATATCTATCCACATTTCTTTTGGCCGAAGATGATCTTTTACTAGAGCCGCCACTGCATTTCTCACTTCCATGTTGATACCGGTTTTGGGCTCGCCTGGCTTGGCAAACCTCGCAAAAAGATTCATGGCTGGCTCTACCCCCGCTTCTTCATGACCGTGTGAAATTATTTTTCCCGTCTCACTTATCGCTGTAGTTACCGGTTTCCCCAAGTCGTGGTCAAGAGCCGACCATAACAAGATTGATCTCTGAGTGTCATCGAGTTTTTCCCTGTCGGCAATCATAGCGGCCGCATCCATGACTTGCATGGTGTGTTTCCAAACGTCCCCTTCCGGGTGCCAGGATTTCTCTTGTGGCACCCCCACCAACGCAAACGCTTCCGGCCAGTATTTTTCCAGTAAACCAATCTTGAGGGCAAACTCCATACCGGCCGAAGGTTTTCGGCTTTTGATCATAAACTTTTTAATTTCATCGGAGATTCGGTCTATCGACAGCTTGTCAATCACGCCATTTTCCACCATTTCTCTACAAAGAGCGACAGTTTCGTCGGAGACGGTATAATCAAACCGCCCCACAAACTGCATTATTCGATATATTCTCAGAGCATCTTCCTGGAAGGATTTTTTATCCGTCACCTCAATGACCTTGTTCCGTATTCCCTCAATTCCTCCATAGGGGTCATACATTATTCTCGTCAGTGGATCATATGCACAAGAGTTAATTTTAAGATCCCTACGTAGAGCCGCTTCCCGGATATTCATACCCGGACACGCCGTAATTTCGAAGTCGCCATGACCGTCTCCTACTTTTGAATCTTGTCTGGGAATACTAATATCCAGAGGCTCTTTCCAACCATTAATTTTGATTTTGATTACTTCAAAAGCTTTACCAAATTTGTTTTCTTGACTGAGAACAAAATTTATCTCCAAAATCTTCATTAGGTCATCCGGTTCAATACCGTATACTTCCAGATCATAGTCTTTGGGCTTTAGGTCGTACCCCGGCAATTCTGCCGAGATAATAGCGTCTCGGACACTTCCTCCCACCAATAGGGCTCTTCCACCAACCTTCTCAATTTCTCGACAAAGTTGGATTACCTCGTCCGGAACTTCAATTTGATAAACCCCCTCCACTCTAATACTTTCCGTCTCTAAGGTAGACGACAAAACCGCCTTAATTGCTCCATATTTCCAACTATCGCCATAAGGCTCAAAACCACTTGCTGTCCACAAGTATTCTTTCATATCTAGGCGGGAATTATACACCGTGCGAGCCTATAATACAAGCTTTGTGAAGCACAAAAAACCCTTCTCTCTCCTCCACCGTTGTGGACTTGAAAAAAGGGTCAGGTAGTTACTCCCAGTTGAGCAATTTGTCGAACAGGTCGACCATTTCGGGAGTTCCGCCTTCGTGGCAGCGATCTAAGAACAACTGGTCCATCGCCACTGAATTGGAATAAACTCGATCATCGGGGTCACTCGTACGCGGACATGACATTCCTCGAATACCCTGGTTCAAGCGGCCCTGAATCTGGGACAGGTTCACAGTTCTCGACGAAGAAGCCGCCATGTCGAGCAGTTCCTTGATTTCGGCTTTGGTCAACGGATAATAATCCGGAACACCGATTTCAGTATCCACCCCTTCAGCCTCGTGCCAACAGGGAATTACGACTCTCACCATCCGAACCTCCTTCAAAATTTTGAACGTGTGCTAACTTCAAACTCGACGATGCCAGAGTATATCACGAAAACCATCCTCTGTCAAGGCTATAGGCCTTCTACAAGCACGTACACAAAATACTAGAATTACGTTACCCAGAGCTCGATAACCAGATATAATAAAAATGTCTT
>CAYHNG010000008.1:0-51340 GCA_964357975.1 uncultured Pseudomonadales bacterium | reverse complement strand
TCGCCTCGCTTCGCTCCAGTGGAAGCTTCATGCGGGGTTTCCTGGGCACAAAAAAGCCACCCTTTTAAAAGAGGGTGGCTAAAACTTATTTCACTTCGTGGCAGTACACCTGCGTGAGGATGAGTTCGTCATTCCAAACACGCAGAGAATACGTGTCTTCAAATCTTCGACCGTCAGGAAGTCGCACTGGCAGATTGAGGAGAATGGGAGTCGGAGTATCCAGTCCCAGCAGGGTTGTCTCGAGGGTAGCTTTCTCCTTCATTTCGGCAAGAGTCTTCTTGCCTAATTTGCAATCATAGGCAATGTTCTCCATCGAGATGTCGATTACGACACCGAACCCTTCTTCAGTGAATCCAAAAAACGCCGTTGCCGCCTCAGGTTCAGGGACCCGGTTCGAGTAGCTTTTGAGGCCAAAGAAGAGGGCGACAGCGACAAGCAGGTAGAACAAAACCGTCCAAGGTTTGAATTCCATTTTCAAAGCTCCTTCGAATTTGTATCTGAGGTTGAGCGCGAGGATAGATGTCCTATAATACCACAAATTACCGTAAATGTCAAGCTTGCCAAGCTCCTACACCATCTCCCGCTCTCGAAGCACACTCAAACAATCGGCCAGCACTTGCTCCTGGCTTTGAGAAGCATCGATTACCATCCAAATCTCTGGGTATTGCGCCGATAACTCCAAATAGGCATCACGTACCCGTGCGTGGAACGATAATTCTTTTAAATCGTACCGATCGACATCCGCACAACCCTCTTTCCGCAGTATGGCGAGCTCAGGCACCAAATCAAAATGTAGAACCAGGTCGGGCATCAGCCCTCCCGTTGCCTCCCGGCTAATTTGCATAATTACCGCCTTACTCACCTTCTCGGACCCCTGATAGGCATAACTACTAAACCAATACCTATCCAGAAACACTCCCTGACCGCTCTTAATGCCCGTAAGAATCGGCAGAATCTCCAGATTGACCAAATTAGCCCTACTAGCGCTATAGGCCATAAAGGCGGCCATAGGGTCGATCTCCAGATCCTTACGTTCCTGCACGGCTATTCTCATCAGCTCTCCAAAATCGGTCCCTCCCGGCTCTATCAGAAATTTCCAACCTTCGAGGTGTGGCTTTATACCCTTAATTGCCGTCGTTTTCCCCGATCCGGAACCTCCTTCAACTACCACAAAGGGCTTGCCTTGAGCGTAGCCGAAAGACCTGTCTTGAGCGTAGCCGAAAGATTTTCTGTCCTCCGTCATAGGCTTAAATCTTTCCGTGAATTCTTAACTGTTCCATCACCTCTGCGGGCAGTTCAGCCGTTGGATCTTTGACATACCACCTATACTCGGCCAATAGCTCCTCGTAAGACATCACCGAGATCACCGCCGCACCAATTTCCGCAATCTGTCTTTCCTCAATTGGTCCTTCCCCACGAAGATATTCTTTATGAAATTTACTATCAAATTTTTCAGTCATCAATCCAAGTTAGAGCAAAATACTGTCCTTGTCCACCCCCAAAATTTGCTATTATTAATCCATGCCACTTACCCAAAAAGATCTAGATGCTCAGACCGAGAAACTTGTCAAACTAATTAAGTCAGAAGTTGGTGGAGTTGAAACGCGACTAAAAAAGGAAATCGGCAGGTTTGAAAAAAACATGGATGGAAAGTTAGGTGTGTTTGAAAAAAACATGGATGGAAAGTTAGGTGTGTTTGAAAAAAACATGGAAAGACGCTTCGAGTTTCAAAGTAAACAACTAACTTCGTATTTAGATGATAAGTTTGAGACCAACAGAAGGCTACTGGTCGATAATATGCAGAACTTTCAAGATGAGATAGTTACCGAAATCAAATCGATCAAACAAGAAACACAAGTAAACTCCAATCACAGAAGAACGTTAGACGATCACGAGGCTCGAATCAAAAAGGTTGAAAAACAACTCTTCTCAAATTAGTGCACTTCCCACCATTGCCAGAACTGATAAGGCCATAAACACAAAGGTTATCCAAGCAATCAGCTTGTATCTTTTTTGAGTCTTGTATCCCTCCACCACCCTGCTATCATCTGCCAGTTTAATAATGATGTAAATCAAAGGCACGGCAATTACTCCGTTCACCACTGCAGCGACATAGAGTGCCTGCATAGTATTGATTCCCAGTAGATTCATCAAGGCTCCAATAAAAGTTGCCAGCACTATTACAAGATAAAATCCTTTTGCTTGATTAAATTTTTTTGACAAACCTTCTTGAATACCCAAACCGTCGGCCACCGCATAAGCCAGAGACCCGGCCAAAACCGGAACTGACTGCAAACCAATACCAATCATGCCAAAAGCAAATAACAGGTAAGCAAAATCTCCGGCTAAAGGCTTGAGAGCTAGCGCCGCCTCTTGAGGCGTCGAGATATTAAACACACCATTCCTGTGCAATGTTGCCGCCGTCGTTAGGACAATAAAAAAGGTCATTGCATTTGAAAAAAACATTCCCGTCTTCGTATCCCACCTCATTCTCTTGACTTCGTTTGGCAAAACCTTTGTTTTTTGTCCAAAATCCGAAATCCGAGATCTGAGACCTGAAATCCTCTCCTCAACTTCTTCGGAGGTTTGCCAAAAAAAGAGATATGGCGAAATAGTAGTTCCCAAAAATCCTACCATAGTCATCAAATACCCGGGTGTTAAGTCGATATGTGGAATTAAGGTCATATAGAAAATTTCTCCCCAATCTTGCTTTACCATAAAAGCCGTCACTACATAAACGAGCAAAGACAAACCGAGCCACTTTAAGACTCCGGCATATTTCTTATATTTCACCGTAATCTCCAGCCAAACTACCAGAGTTGCCACCACTACTATCCAAAAATAGAAAGGCAATCCAAAAAGCATTTGTAGCGAAGAAGCCATGATTCCCAAATCTGCCCCGATATTAATCACGTTGGCCACAGCTAGAAGTGACACTGCAAACCACATCAGTTTCACCGAATAAAACTTCTTGATAACACCGGCCAACCCCCGGCCGGTAACCAAACCGATTCGGCCACACATTTCTTGAATCGAGATCATGGCCGGTAAAAGGAATAAACTCATCCAGCTCATCCGATAACCATATTGTGCTCCGGCTATTGAATAGGTAGCTACTCCACTCGGATCATCATCCGCCGCTCCGGTGATAAAGCCGGGTCCTATCTTCTTCAAGAAAAATTTTACTTTATTTCTCATTACCTTCCAAACAGCCATAATTCATGATACCTTCATCCTTCACCCATTACCACCATCAGCTACCCAAAGCCTAACCTCCAACGACCTCGTTCAACACGGGGTCGTTTTTTTATTGCCTGTTTGACATTCCAGCCACGATATGGTAATATATAGGGTATTCATTTTTCCGCACACTCATAAAACTAAAAAGAGGAGATATCCAGTGGCACAAAAACAGTCACACCGACTTGAATCCAACAAGATTCATCACGTCATCGTCCGCCTGAACAGCGAATCCATCTTTCGGGGCAAGGCCCTCACCGATTACCCGGCCGACGAACCCTTCGAGTTCCTTCTCATGGACGTCCCGTACGATGAACGAGCTCTTCGCTTCACCATCGGGAATAATGGAACTCACGAAACGATCGTTCGCCCGGATGGCGGCAAACGCATCAACTACCGGTACATTCGTACCGGACGGAGCGATGGCTTTTTGGCCTCCAATGACAACAGCCATAACAGCCTCACGGTTAACGAAGGTGTCGAAACCACTTTCACCTGGCGTACCGACTGCGGCAACCCCTCGCTCGACGTAAACGTGACGATGCACGTATATTTCCTCCCCAGCCGGAGCCAAATCCAGGTTGAGTATTACGTCACGAAATAAGCTCCTTTTCACCACATCCCGCCAACAGGCGGGATGTTTTTTATGCAAAAAAAGCCCCGCACCATTATGGTGTGGGGCTCAGGATCTACTTCATTGTTTCTTCGTTCTCGAGATTGCCGAGATGCAGAGTTATCGGCCCGGTGTCTTCGGCCAACTTACCGCCCGGCAGGACTTTTTGCATGGTGGCTACCGAGAGATATTCAGGCTCAAATTCACCCCGCAAGAAGGAGACGAAGTAAGCCTCCTCCGCGTGAGCATAATGGCGAATTTCGTCCAGTGCCGTCTGCTTGAGCACACGAGGCTCACGATCCAGCTGGAAGAAACCACCACTACCGGGAATCTCATAGACATACCCGAAGAGAGTGGTCGCCGGATTGTGGCTCGGGTGTTTCATACCCCAAGCAGAGACAAAGCTCTTCGCTTCGGCA
This sequence comes from uncultured Pseudomonadales bacterium, assembly GCA_964357975.1. GTDB lineage: Bacteria > Patescibacteriota > Microgenomatia > UBA1400 > MFAQ01 > UBA10133. The sequence goes on along the minus strand of CAYHNG010000008.1, from coordinate 47,068 downwards.
GTATCGTCGAGGAACTTCACGGTTACCATTCCGTCTACCACCTCGATATTTCCCACTCGCTCGTTGTTCTCGCTGGTGAAGATCGAAAAACCGCCGGCACCATTGGCCTCAGCGCGATATCCTGTCGGCAGAATCGGACTGATTGACGTTTCGTTCGGGGTACTGTAGTTCCATTTAAATTGAATTTGTAGCATTTCTTCCTCCACGAAAGATTGATTTTTATTCTTATCGGGCTTCAAGGTTGGTAATGTTGATCAGCATGGGACCTTCGTTACGGCCGGGCTGAATTTCATTTCCCAGTGCCTTCAGCTGATGGCTGGACAGGGTCCGGAAAGTGTCACCGGTCATCATGTCACCGGCACGGAAAGAGCACAGGAAAGCTCCACCTGGCTTATCAAACATGAATGCATTGGCTAGCGCCACTTCCATGTTCTCGTACCAGCGAGGACCCATGTACGTAAAACACCCTCCGTGACTTGGTTTAAACACTTGCCAGACAACACGGTCAGGATCTTCCGTTGGGTACTTTTCCGCCAAAGCCGATTTCAGCTCTTTCGCCCGGAACTCGGCATAGCCGCCTTCCATGAAGGTGAAAGAGACGCGACCATCCTTGACGGTCGCCAGAGCACAAATCACTCCAAACTGAAGCGACTTGATGCTGTACAGACCGCCACTTCCGATGACTACTTCGTATCCATCCGGAAGAGCGGCCTGAATTACTGACGCATCCGAATGCGTTACCACATTTACGGGAATCTGAAACTGCTTCATACTGTTCTCCTCTCTCAAACAAATTTTCAGTGAACCCGCCTATTGTACCAGATCAGTTATAGGCCTTCAAGGACCCCTTGAGACTGTTGAACTACACCTTTCGTAACGTCATTTCGACCGAAGTGGAGAAATCCCATACCAACAATTTTGAAGCTGGAGTGAGATCCCTCGACTTCGCTCGGGATGACACGGGTGAGTAATTCAACAGTCTCCTCCTTGAAGGTGCTATTCTTCCCCTTCAGAACTGGTGTCAGAATCACTAGATTTATCTGAGATCTGAGAACTGTCATCTGAAAGCTGAACAGGCTTCTTCCAGCTGGCCCAAGTGCAATTGGGATAATCCTCACAACCATAAAAGTCTCGATTTGTTCGCGTTTTCTTCAACACTACCCTTTTGCCGCACTTTTCACAGACTACATCCTCAACGTAGACAATATATGGCGCCTTATATGCGCATTCGGGATAACGATTGCAGCTAAGAAATTTGCCAAACTTTCCGTCACGAATCACCACCTCACCTTCTTTACACAGTGGGCATTTCACGCCAGTACCGGTAGTCGGTACTCCTACTCGCGCACTTTCTTTATCAACTTTAAATAATTTTCTCGAAAAATCGCCCCAAAACTTACTCAACATCTCCATCCAGGCTAACTTTCCATTGGCAATATCATCGAGTGAGTCCTCCATCTTGGCGGTAAACTCATACTGCATTTCCCTCGGAAAATTGGCCATCAAAAAATCGACCACGGCCTTCCCAATGGAAGTAGGGTAAAACCTTTTTTCCTTTTGATCTACATATCTCCGGTCAATAATAGTGGAAATAATGGCCGCATAAGTCGAAGGACGGCCAATCCCCTTCTTTTCCAGTTCTTTGATCAAAGAGGCATCATTAAATCTGGCCGGTGGCTGGGTAAATTTCTGCAAACTTTCTATCTTTTTCTTGGTCAATTTTTCACCGACACTCAACTCCGGCAAAGCTTGCAGTTCCTCGGAGTCTTTGGTAAACAATTTTTTCCAGCCGTCAAACTTCACGACAATGCCGTTCGCTGTCAGCTCACATTCACCGGCTTGTACTACTACTTTGGTATCGTCAAAAATTGCTTCGGCCATCTGACAAGCAACAGTTCGACGCCAAATGAGAGAATAAAGTTTCTTCTCGTCCATCGCCATCTCCTGGCCCACATACTTTTCCGGAGTCACGTCTATATGAGTCGGACGAACGGCTTCGTGTGCTTCTTGGGCCACTACTTTATCCGAAGTTTTATACATTCTGGGAGACGCAGGTAAATATTTTTCTCCATACTCTTCACCAATAAACTTTCTCACCGCCTCAATGGCTACCGGTGCCAAATTAAAGGAGTCCGTACGGTGATAAGTAATATCACCTTGCTCGTATAGCTTTTGAGCAATGTTCATGGTTTTCTTCGCCGACCAGCCCAATACGTTGGCCGCCGCTTGCTGAAGAGTCGAGGTTTTAAAGGGAGCGTGCGGCTGAGTTTTTCGCTCCGCTTTTTTGATCTCTTTTATTACATATTCTGCCGCTTCCAATATTTCCAAAACCTTTTTTGCCTCTTCCTCATTATGGATTTCACCCTTATTTGCTTTAAACTTAGCCAGCTCCACCCAAAACTCCTCCTGCGTTTTTGAGTTTTCGAGTTTTTGAGTTTTTACAAGCGCTCTAATCTGCCAGTATTCTATTGGTATAAATTTCTCGATTTCTCTTTCTCTTTCTACAATCAGTCGTACAGCCACGCTTTGCACCCGTCCGGCGGACAGACCCCGTCTTACCTTCTTCCATAAAATTGGTGAAAGTTTATAACCTACCAAACGGTCCAGAAATCTCCTCGCTTGCTGAGAATTCACCATATTCATATCGATTTCACGCGGATGCTCCATAGCTTCCAGAATGGCCTCTTTGGTAATGGAATTGTAGGCGACTCTTTTGAAAACTGGCTGTTTCTTTTTACCTTTTAAAGATTCTTTCAATATCTCGTTCACATGCCAAGCAATGGCCTCTCCCTCCCGGTCAGGATCGGAAGCGAGGATTATTTCATCAGCTTTTGCGGCAATAGTCTTGAGTTTTTTGACCGTGTCTTCTTTCTTGTCCATCAGCTCATAGACAGGAACAAACTCAAACTTATCATCCCCCAAGTCTTTTATCTCAATCCCAAACTTACTCTTGGGTAGATCGCGCACATGACCCATACTGGCCAAGATCTCAAAATCACCTCCCAAATACTTTGAGAGGCTTTTCGTCTTCGTTGGTGATTCTACAATTACTAGTTTCATTCGTTAGTCATTGCCCCGCCGAACGGCGAGGTTGCAATCTCACTCCACAAAAGAGATTAACCTTCTTTAAAATATACATTAAAACCAACCGGCAATTGTACTATATGATCAAACTCCCCTAGTGCCAGGCCTTATAGGGATCCCAAATCTGCAAGGCCTGGCCCTGCAGGTGAGATAAGCCTCATCCAAAAGCAAAAGCCCGATGCGTATCGCATCGGGCTTGATTGTCTGTGACTCCGTGAGAGAGTCTTATTGATAAGAAAGCTCACGAGGTCTACCCCGTGAGATGATTGGTCGATAAAATCTCACGGAGTCTTTCATTTCCCCAAAAATGGGGGTAATATGCACGCCCCGGATGCGGGCCCTTTATCATCCGGGGCAAATCAAATCCTCACCCAGAAAAACTTTGCCCGAGCGCAATCCTTATGATCCGTGTGGACCACTGATGGATTCGCTCAAGCAACCAGCCAGCCGGGTGAGATTGGTATTCGGAAACAGGAGGGAACTGGTTCCCTGCTCCTTTCCGTCGGGCTGCGGAACCCGACCTTTGAGACTCGGCGCCGAGTCTCGCGCATTCCGGCGGATCAGCCGGTCATTTGGGCGGTCATCGCGATTCGAGTCTGGCGCGGGTTTCAACCCGGGCCAGAAGTTTCGCGGGCCGCCTTCTCGGGCTCGGGGCGAAAGGAGATCCAGACGGATTTGATAACCCCAACACTACCCTGGACATCTCTTCTTCGACCGCCGAGCCTGCCATCAGTTCCCTGAAAGCAGGCCTAGCGGCCGAAAATGCATATTTTTAAATTAAAAGAACATGTCTCACTGGTGGTGAGTATCATCGAACCATTCGAGAATAGGCAGTAATATATCACCAATTCCGTCATTTGTCAAGTGTTATGGGACTTAAAAATCCATTCTCGTTAGCGTGAGTAGACAAAAATATAGTCCGGACAGGGCCGTCCGGACTAAAAAAGGTTGGCTCAGAGAGCACTAATATGCATCCCAACTTAAGTCTCACTAAGCCTATGCGCATAATATATCACTTCCACTACATTTTGTCAAGTATATAGGGCACAATCTCCTTCGCTACCGGTGCGGCCACCGCACTTCCCTCACCACCCTCCTCAATCAGAATAGTCACTACAATCCACTCTAGAACGTCGGCGCCTTTGGGAATCACTACGCTCATCCATGCATTTGATAAGGCATCCTTACCCCCTTTTTGAGCTGTACCCGTTTTGCAGTAGATCTTGCCGGCGTACTCAAACAAAGGAAAAGCAGTCCCACCGGGACTGCAGGCCCCCTTCATCCCCTCCAAAACAGTCGCGATATTTTTGGGGTTAAATTTTTGATCACTGCAAGTTCCTTTTCCCACGAGCATCGGGTTACAGATCAAGCCACTCACCGCTTCTGCCGTCATTCGATTTATTTGTAGTGGAGTGGACATCAGATCCCCTTGTCCAATAGCCATATGGTAAGTATTACCGAGAAACCATCTTTCCCCTAGCGTTTTTTCCCTCCAATAAGGAGTCGGCACAAACCCCTCCGACTCACCGGGCAAATCAATTCCCGTCTTTTCCCCTAGCCCAAAACGTTTGGTCCAAGAAATCAGAGAGTCTGCTCCCAACGCTTCTCCGGTTTTGTAAAAGAAAATGTCGTTACTTCTGGTAATCGCTTTCACCACGTTTACCAATCCTTCTGTCTGACCATATTTGTCCAAAAACCAGTTCCCAAACCGATACTCACCTATCTTAATTTCCCCGGTATCCATAATTTCCATAGTTTTGGATATTTTTCCTTCCTCCAGCGCTCCCATTGCCGGGACCAACTTGTATACAGATCCGGGTGCAAAATCCCCCGATATCGCCCGGTTAAAGAGTGGTTTGGCCACGCTGTCCTGAAGCAAGCTTTCCACGTCCTTAAAATCACCACCAAAGTCACTCCGTTTTCCGTTTTGAATAAATAAATTTGGATCAAAAGACGGCACGCTCACCAACGCCAAGACTTCGCCGTTAACTTTGGAAATAACCACTGCTCCACTTTTCCCCACCTCTTTTTGTTTGTTTTTAACGGCCAAAAAAGCTGTTTTTTGTAACTCCCAATCGATGTTGGTTTGAATGTTTTTTCCGGGTACCGACTCCGTTCTCTTTATTTCCGTACGACTTTTGCCATCAGCCGTTTCTTGAACTATAGCTTCACCCGGCTGGCCAACCAAGTCATTTTGAAAACTTTTTTCAATGCCTGCCTTACCCACTGTCATTTCCGGATTACAAACAACACACTCTTTCAAATCGTTTTCACTCGGCTTGCCCAGATAACCAACAATGGAGGCAGTGGTCTCTCCTCCGGGATAGAATCTAATGGTCCTCCCCAGATAGTCAATGTTCATAGCTAAGGGCTTACCCTTTCTATCGCTAATGACTCCCCGTATCGGATCAAGTTTTTGTTTACCAATCATGTTTCCTTGTGCCAACTCCCCAAAATGATCTCCCATAATCATCGTCAAAAATAAAACTCTGGAAAAGATAACACCAATACTCACTATCAAAACAGTTCTGGTCCAAAAATAAACACTACCTTTCCCCATGTTATTTCATACCGGGTATTACCCGGCCGCTGGTACCCGAAAGGGTGAATCTATGCAAAATAGTCATTCAATAGTTTATTTTAATAGTTTCGGTTCTTTCAAATCCCCGTACCGCCAGAGACCACGCAATCGCAATGGATACAATATCCCAAACACTCCAATAAAAACCAAAAACTTTGTCAAAAATAAAGTTACCCACCAATGAAACCACCAATATTATCCATCCGGTTTCTTTACCCTTACTGAGTAAAAACGATAAACCTCCTACAATCACCACCAAAAATAACGACGGTAGACCAATCGGCAAACGATATAGTGCTGAGATCAGTATTCCCAGGAAGAATGCCAGCCAATATATCCACCGCCAATCCAAGAGCATCAGAAGGAAGGGCCAAAAGAATCCCAATCCCAAAACTCCTTCTCCCAATAGTATCGAGAGAAGTACTACGACCACTGCTTTTATGATATTCTTGGATTGCTTATCTATCATGATTAATTCAATTAAAATAAATTTACTTCTACTGCCGCTATTATTTGCCATTCTTCTGACTATTGCAAGCAATCTCAGAGTGGGTAGAGGTGTAGACCTCTTTTTCTATACTGCCCTGACTCCAATTTCCAATCCCGTTTCCAAATTACGTTTGTTTACCGAAAACAAATATAGTTGGCTAAAAAATATCTCTGTTTTGGAAAAACAAACGCGTGAGCAAAAAACACAGATTGCCCGGCTCCTTTCCGAAAATGAGTATCTTAAACAAACTATTTTAGACAACAAAGTTACTGATAATCTCAAGAACTCTTTCAAGGAAATTGTCCCGGTTCGAATCTCCGGATCTACAGGAAAGTTTATTGTTTCTTCCAGTTCACCTTTGGATAAAGTCAAACCAGGACAGCCCTTGGTTTCAGGCAACGTACTTCTCGGTACCGTTTTGGAAATTAAAGGCACAGCCGTTACCATTACTTCTCTATACAGTGAAAAATCCCCCTCTTTCCCTATTCGCACGGCTTCCGGCCAAAAAGGTTTTTACAAATTCTCTAACAACCGCGCCCAGATCGCCGATGTTCCAAGCCAGTACCCTCTGGTACTCGGGGACTTTATTTTTACCGAACCAGGTGAACTGTTTCCCGGTAATCTGATCATTGGCAAAACTATCCGCATTACCACCATTAGTCAAGAACCTCTCCAAAAAGCCGATATCGTTCTCTACGATTCTTTGACTAACAATCCGGAAAACCTGGCCATTATCACCTCCCCCTAATAATCTAGCCAAAATATTCCATTAGCAAAATCTCCCTGTCTCTCATTACTTCATGTCTCTTTTTTTCAATATTTTTCAAGGCTATTTTCAGCTCCGGTTTAAGACGGAAGTCGAGAATATTGTTGATCTCTGCCCATTGCTGTACAAGCTGGCGTTCTCTGATGTCTAGTGCTTTCTTAATCAGGCTCCACTGAACAGGCTTACTCAATGTATGCCACTCGGCAAAGGTCCCCAAATAATCCGGGTCGTACTCTCCCATCTCCACTACTTCTCTTAACTGAAACTTTTTTGAGTGCACCGAACCGGCCGACTGCGGTGTTGTTTCCATCGAATCATCCATTTCAGACATACCGTCATTATATATCCCGTCGATCAGTACACCAACTTGCCAAAAAAAATCCCTCCTGGAATTACCCAGAAGGGACGGTGTTGTTACACAGTGATTATTGACCGATCGGAGTCACTTCGATGATGTTACGGCTCTGCGAAAAGAAGCCGTTGCGGAACCAGTTTACCTTGAAGTGATAAGTAACCCCGGTGTCCAGCGCAAAGTAGTCCCTGGAGTTAAACTTCCAGAGCCACAGGCTGTCATCATTGTTGAAGGTTTCGTTCTGGCCGGTTTCGAGATTCTTAACCACGATCATGGTATTTGCGTTCAGTTCCGGAACATACCGGACTACTTGCCCATCGAACTCCTTGATGGTCGAGTAGCTGATGACCGGATTTGCAACCAAAACGGCCACAAACACAACTAGAAAACCGATAACCAAACAGGAAAGAAAATTACGGTTGACCATTTAAACTCCTTATAAAAAGATTTGAAACGAGCGTCTAGAATAATACCATAGTCACGTCATCAAGTCAATGGCTATAGGCCATCGTACCCTGAAAAAGCGTCTAACTTCAGACTACGAGCTTAGGTTCTATCTCAATCCGCCCACCACCTTCACCTTACCGAGCAGTTTGTCGTTTTCCAGAACCTTGGCACAGCCACGAACGACTGCCTCGAGTGGAGTATCGGTTACCCAGACCGGCATCCCAATCTGCTCACTGATTAGCTTATCAAAGCCTCGAATAAGTGAACCTCCACCGGCCATGACCATGCCCTTTTCCAGGATATCGGCCACGAGGTCCGGCGGCGTCTCCTCGATTATCAAGGCAATTTCACCTAAAATTTGATTACAAATAGGCATCATTGACTCACGTATTTCCACGCTATCCAGCTTCAAAGATTTGGGGAGGCCGTCTTCCAAACTGCGACCTCGAACGACTATCTGTAAAGGGTTTCCCTCTTTTTCCTTTTTCTGGGGGTAGGCTGAACCAACTGCGATTTTTACTTCTTCTGCCGTACTTTCACCCAATAGAAGGTTGTATTTCAAACGAACAAAATTTTGTATCGATTCTGTGAGTTCGTCCCCTGCCACCCGTAAACTTCTATTAAGCACTAAACCCCCTAGAGAGATCACTCCTATCTCACTTGTTCCTCCGCCAATGTCACAGATCAGCTGACCTTCCGCTTTCTCCACCGGTAGTCCGGAACCAATTGCCGCCGCCATCGGCTCCTCGATTAAGAACACTGCCCGGGCACCGGCCTCCAAAGCCGCCTCTTGCACCGCCCGTCGTTCTACCTCCGTGACTCCGCTGGGAATTCCAATCGCTACCCTGGGGCGGGGTATTTTGAAACCCAAACCCTTGTACAGTTCATGCACCCCCACAATGTAGTGCTTGAGCATGGCCTCAGCCGCATCAAAGTCCGCGATCACGCCATCCCGCAGGGGCCTAACTACCTCAATATTGGCCGGATTCTTCCCGAGCATCTTCTTGGCCTCGTCCCCCATAGCCAGAATCTCTTTCGTCTTCATGTGCCTAGCTACCACTGATGGCTGACGAATTACTACTCCCTTGCCTCGAACGTGAACCACTACATTAGCCGTGCCCAAGTCTATACCTACATCGAGGGTAGCAAGCCTCCAAAGTTTTTCAAACATTGTTAATTAGAAAGGCCATCATAATATGGCTAAATAATATCAAAGTATAGCCATTTAAGCGAGCCGTAGATTCGCCTCCGTCATCTCGAGCGTAGTCGAGAGATCTCACTCCATCCATATCCCATAACACTTGACATTTAGGCATAAGTGTGTTATCATTCCCCACTCACTACGAGCGTCACTACGAGCTCATTTAAATCTTTTTCCAAGCGTCATCGCTTCACGATGACCCAAGTTTTTCCCAAGTGGCCACCCTGAAAGGAGCCCCAAGATGAAAAAAGTTATTGGCTTCATTGCCATCCTCGGCTTTTTCGCGTGCATGATCTTCGGGGGATTTATCCCCCGCATTCCCACTCAAGGAGAATGTTCAAGCTTCCACTCCCACGAAGCCGACTTCGGTGGCCCCAGCGGGGTCGACCGAGTTCTCAATTGGCTGATCCAATCCGGGCAATTCAACGCCTGGAGCGGAACATCCGGCCGCGTAGTGGTCCAGTTCAGCTACAACGGGTTGACGGGATTCCTGGCTTATGGACAGGGTAACCCCACTATGTTTGTGTCCAACCGCGGGATCGATTATATCCGCGAACAGACCAACGGGCTTACGAAAGTCACCAGCCAAAAAGGGCTTGACGCTGTCAAGCAGGGCATTGGGAACTGCCAGGCCTCATACGCCGCCAGCCTGGTTTCGGTCCCTGCTCAGGAACCGGTTTCCATCCCTACCCCCAATCCGGCCGCCACCTCAACCTCAGCGGCTATGATGCTCGGGATCGCGGCCCTCGTCCTCTTCGGCGGTGGGGGTGTCCTGGTTTTCGCCACCCGCCACTAAAGGCAACACAACACGACCCTCCACGGGTCGTGTTTTTTTATTTCACTACCCACCCGGTTCCAACAGATCATGAACTTTCGTATCAATATTACCTAGCCAATCCACCACTCCATGATCTAAAAACCTATTATCCATCAGTTCAGCTTCATTTAACTTCATCAACTCAATAATCGGTTTTACAGTCTTTAATCTACCCTCAGCCATTCTGGGTGCTGCACTGCTGGACAAAAATTTCTCCAATACCTCAATCACCCGCGGCCAGTAAGAGCCGGGTATGGCGTCCAATGTCCGCATGTCGCTCACCGACTTGGCCAGGTTAGCAAAATCCTCAGCCATCTCTTCTTCGGTCGGTGGCACCTCTGTCGATTGGCCGGCAACCGACAAGGTAGCCAAGTCCACCAAACCACCACCGGGTAAGACAAATTCTCCACCACCTACACTCTCTTCTTCAGATGCCGCCGGCACGACGGCCGAAGAATACTTCAAAATCTTTTCCGAAGTCGTCTCAAAAAGTTGTCTTGGTTCTTTATCCGCTATCAATATTTTTTCCATATCCATATACAAATCATATCACTCTGCTAAACTATCTCCATGTCCTCGAAAGAAAAAACATCATTAGACGCAGTCGTTCGACCTGCCACCTTCATCCATTACTGTTTCTACGCTTTATTTTTTATTACTCCCCTTCTCCTTTGGCCCTTCACCTCCGAAGTCTTTGAATTCAACAAAATGATGTTTGTTTACGCCATGACTATTGTTATCGCGGCCGCTTGGGCAGTTCGCTCTTTTCAAAACAAACGTTTTGAAATTGCTCAAACGCCCCTCGACCTCCCCATCCTTTTATTTCTCTCGTCCCAAATCATTTCTACCGTAATTTCCATCGATCGCCACACTAGTCTCTGGGGTTATTACTCCAGGTTTCATGGTGGACTCGTTTCGACTATCTGCTACATCATCTTGTTTTTTGCTCTGGTCACTCACTTCTCGGGCCAAACCAAAGCCGTTAGGAATCTTATTCGTACTATCCTGGCCACCGCCACTCTCACCGCTTTCTACGCCATCCTCGAAAAAATGGGTATCGATAAGCACATCTGGGTCCAGGATGTTCAAAACCGCGTCTTTTCCACTCTTGGCCAACCCAACTGGCTTTCGGCCTACCTGATTGCCATCCTTCCACTTTCTCTCTTTTCCGCACTCAACAACAAACACCTAGTTCCCCGTCTCATATATGTTCTCCTCTCACTTTTATTCCTGGTCGCCATCATCTTTACCCGCTCTCAATCCGGTATTGGTGCTACAGCCATTATATTATTACTCTCCGTCATCACTATCTCCCTGCAAAAAAAACAACCCAAGTTATTGCTCGGCTTAGCTGTTCTCTTGCTGGCACTGTTTTTTTTCAAGGGAGATGCCGTCAAAAGAACTTTGGGTTCACTGAATAAAATCAATCCTTTTTACTCAAACGCCACCGCCATCATTACCGAAGAAAATAAGACCAGAATCGGTGGTTCCGACTCTATGTCTATTCGCCGGGTTGTCTGGCAAGGAGCCATTGAGCTAGGGAAAAAATACCCCTTCTTTGGTACCGGTGTCGAAACTTTCGGCTACTCCTACTACTGGGTCAGGCCGTCGGCCCACAACCTTACCTCCGAGTCCGACTTTCTCTATAACAAAGCCCACAACGAATATCTCAACTTTCTGGCCACCACCGGCTTCGTGGGGCTTTTCAGTTATTTATTCCTCATTTTTTCCATTCTCAAACTATTTATTTCCAAGCACCTCGCACCAAGCGCTCCGCACCAAACACTAGCCGCCCCTCTCCTCCTCGGCTTCGTCAGCATTCTTATTACCAACTACTTTGGTTTTTCCGTCGTCAATGTCGCCCTTTTCTTTTTCTTGTTCCCGGCGATTATTCTGGCCACTACCGATCAAACAAAAGTGTTCACCCAAAAAATTTCGCTGGACAAAACACTCGGTTCAATCATCATTGTCGTTCTCGCTATTTGGCTTCTACTGGGAGTTCGCCAGATGTGGACCGCAGACCTGGCTTACACGGCCGGACGGTCTAATCTCACCGAAAACCTTAAAGCAATCGAACTTAATCCCCGTGAACCCCTCTACTATGCCCAGCTGGGAAATGTTCAGGCTTTAGTGGCGGTCCAAATTGTGGCCCCTCAAATCAGTGAAATGACTTCTAACACCCCGCTCGAACTCCGCCAAAAAGCTAACTCCTACCTGGTCCAATACATTACCGACGCTTTGGCCAATACTTCCAAAGCCGTTGCCATGAACAAGTACAACCTTAATCTATTTAAAACTAAGGCCAGAACCGAACTGTTGCTGGGAACTCTCAACCCCAAATATAATCTGGAAGCCGCCCAAACCTTACTGAAAATCACTGAACTTTCTCCCACCGATGCAGGTAACTACTTCAATATCGGGGTCCTCTACTCTCAGATTAATCAAAAAGACGAAGCCAGACTGGCTTTCCGGAAAGCTCTTGATCTCAAGCCGGACTATCAAGCCGCCCAAGACCGCCTGGAAGCCCTTAAATAGAAAATCCCCGACGTAAGTCGGGGAAATGGATTCCTAGTGTTGAAGCTGGCGAAGCTTCATGAAGCGTTTGACGATTGTCATGCGATACCCGATCCAGAAGATCAGGGGCAGGATCAACCAAAGTGCGTTGTGCAGACCGGACAACAATCCGGCTATGACCAGCAAACCCCAAACCCCGATCTCAGCGGTTCGCCAGAACTCCCAGCACAAGTCGAACCAGCGTTTCGTCCGGCCACTGTATCCGGTGTACCAGATAACCGGCACAGTGATAGTCAACAGCTTGTTAACCACCAAAAGTACGATGATCGCCATCGGCTGATCCAGTCCGGCACCAATGAGCCAAAACACCGCCAGGTCCAAGAAGGCAAACAGGGCAAAGGACAGCACCACGATCCATCTGGGTGTCACTCGTGTTCCATCAAATCGATTCATTCTTCCTCCGTTCGGTTTAAAGTTCTTTCTGGGCTAGATTATAGTTCAATTATACTATAAGTCAATCTTGTGTGGTAAAATAGACTTATGAAAGTTCTCCTTACTCCAGACAAATTCCTCCGCCATAAAGCTAAACCGGTAACCAACCTGGACAAGAAGCTTGAGAAGCAAATTGCGGACATGATCAAAACACTCAGGGCCTCCAAAAATCCAGAGGGGGTTGGTCTGGCTGCCACTCAGGTAGGCATCGATCGCCGCCTCTTTATCATTTTCTTAGGTGGACAACCGGAAATCTTTATCAATCCGACCATTTCTGACACTTCCACTGCCATGCTCTCCAATGTGCACCAAAAAAAGAGAGATCGCTGGCTTGAAGGCTGTCTTTCGCTACCCGGAATCTGGGGTTTTGTTGACAGACCTTATTCGATCGATATAGACTATCTCACACCGGTCGACGGCCAACTAACCCCCCGCCATCGCAAATTTGAAGACGTCGAGTCTGCCTATGTTCAACACGAAAACGATCACCTCAATGGTATTCTCTTTACCGATCATATTCTCAAACAGGGGGGGCGCATTTTCAAAGAGACGCCAGAAGGTCTCACCCCCATCGACAAGATCTAAAAAAGCGCCCAATAAAGAGACGCTTAAGTTCGGCCAATCACTTAGAATAAGGTACCGGCTATCGTCACAACAGCTATTAGCACCCAGACCATATTAAAAACGGCTACGGCCCAGTCTTTTTGTTTCATCGACAGAGAATTGATGATCATTAAGACCGACCCCAAACAGTTCATACCGTTGAAGACAATTCCCTGACCCGGCACCAATCCCTGTGAAACCAAAACGTAGGCGATCAAAAGTATCGCCACGGCAATCCAACGGACAGTTGTACTGGCAAGTATTTGTTTCACCTCTCGTATTTTACCTTATAATCAACCTATGTTCAAAAACCTCGTTTACTTCGGTTCACCCGATTTCTCGGCTCGCATTCTGGAATCGGTTCTTGCCTCCGGTTTGATAAACGTTGTCGGAGTGGTTACTCCTCCGGATAAACCGCTGGGCAGAAAACAAATTCTTACTCCCACTCCCGTTAGCTTGGTAGCCGAAAAATATAATCTACCCGTTTACAAACCCGTCAAGTTAGACGAAAGCAATCTGACCCACATCAATCTTCTCAAACCGGACATCTTCCTGGTCGTCTCTTATGGCAAAATTATTCCCCAATCTTGGATAGAAGCACCCACTATCGGTACTTTCAACGTTCACTTCTCGTTACTTCCCAAATACCGGGGGGCCCTCTGTATCTCCGAAGCCATCAAAAATCAGGATACCGTCACAGGAGTTACTTTGATGGAGATGGACGAAAAGCTGGATCACGGTCCAATCATTTCCCAAGTCCAAGTAAAGATAGACATCAACGACGACGTTGCGACATTGACTACAAAACTTACTCAGGCCGCCCAAGAAATTTTAAGACAAAAATTACCCGAAATCTGTGCTCAAAACTACCCCAAAACAGCTCAAGACGAATCGCTCGCCGTTTTCACACCAAGCCATCGGACTCTGACTCATGAATCCGCCTTTATCCCCTTCGTGAAAATTAAGGAGGCCCAGAAAGGAGATACTGCTGAAGCAATCCACGCCTTCATCCGGTCATTCAATCCCGAGCCGGGCGCTTGGACAAAAATTGATGATCTCGAAATCAAACTGGTCAAAACTTCCCTCATTAATTCGTCATTGCGAGGAGGTACTCCGACGTGGCAATCTCACTCAACCAAACTAGTGCTTGATACTGTCCAAATACCCGGCAAAAATCCCATCTCCTGGAAGCAATTTCTCTCCGGGCACCCTCTATCTATTGAGTAAAATCTTGTCCGCCAGATCCCAATACCTTTTAATACTCTTTTTCTCCAGTTCGGCTATGTAGTCCACTTCGTTGCTTACCGATATCGGCACCATCGTTCTGCTGGTATCCAGCTGTTCACCCACCGAAACAACGAGTTCGTCCCCTCTTTGCATTGCATAATATGCCAGTTGGGTTTCACCATAGGTAATTGTCCCCTCAAAACCCTGTGACCAATCAATATCGTCAATGGCACTGTCGTCGAGCAGGCTTTTTTCGTCCCGTGTTTCCAAACCTATTCTTCCGATGGTCGGGAAAACAGTCAGAAACAATACCTGGCCATGAGAATCCAATTCAGAATATAAAGCATCGATATCTCTCCCCTCATTGGCCATTTCGGCCAGCTCTTTATCGTCCAAACTTCCGAGTAAACAAGCGATATCAATGGAAACAAAAACCAACTTTTTTTCATCACTATATCCACACATGACTCCTTTGTCAGGAAAGGTGGCCAGTAGCTCTCCCTGATCTCCCACCCGACAGGCAAACTCTCCAAATCTGGAAAGCGACACCGCTCCCCCATCATAAGCTTCTCCATTAGCCGACCCCCCGGTCCGGGAGTTAATCGCTTTATACCACCGACGGGACCACTCTATTTCGTTAGGCATTGGCTACCGCCTGAGATTTCCGGTCGTCTACGCGAAGGGATCTCTTACAAGTGGTACAAACTTTGATTTTGACTCTCTGTCCGTCGATCACTAGGTGGTGAGTATGCAAATTTGGTCTACGAATATGCTTAATTTTGCGTTTTGAGAAGCTTACCAGATTGGCATTTTGGATACCTTTGCCACAAATGACACAGCCATATTTTTCTTTTTCCATGAGTGAAATTTTACCACAATTTCCCGTATAATGAACCTCAATGCTTGTCTATATCATCCTACTTGTCGTTTATTTGATTATTTCTATTGGCATCCACGAATTTGCCCACGCTTTCGCCGCCGATAGACTAGGTGACCCTACTGCCCGCGCCATGGGGCGCCTCACCCTTAATCCTCTGGCACACATAGATCTTTTGGGCACAGTCATCCTTCCTCTCAGCCTATTGCTCTTTTCGGCCGTCTCCGGCGTCAGTTTTGTCTTTGGCTGGGGCAAACCCACTCCTTTCGATCCCTACAACTTGAAAAATCCCCGTCGCGATGCCGCCATTATCTCCATCGCCGGCCCCATTAGTAACATCTTGCTCGCCATAGCGGTATCCATTCTCCTCCGCTTCACCCCATACGTTTTTTCGATTTTCCTGGTTCCCTTAATCAGAACCAACATCGGTCTGGCTATCTTCAACTTAATCCCTGTTGGCCCTCTGGACGGTCAAAAAATTCTTTTTGGCATCTTACCGCGCGATCTTGCTTATGAATTTCAAGCGATTATGAACCGATATGGAGTCCTCATCCTGATTTTCCTTATTTTTCCTCTTTTCGGTCAAGAAGCACCTATTAATTCCATCATGACCCCTACCATTGAATTCCTTTCCCACCTCCTCATTCCCTCGTTTTAGAGGCTCCTTTTGCGAGACATAAAGCTAAATACTCCAACTACCAGTAGGAGTACCCCAAATCCCAATAAAGCAATTTTGAAAATCGTTCCCAGTGCACTTCCCAAACCGGATTGGTTTTGGGCTTGGTCTATACCTGTAGGAACAACTACTTCTGATTTAGAAGGTGTCGGCGTTGGGGTAATAATTGGAGGTGAGGCAATTCCGGGTCCAAAATTGATTGGTTCCACGAAACCGGTCAAAAGAACATCAACTGAGGGTGTGTTTCCATATCCATCGGACTCTACCGTAACGAAAATTCTGACAAACTTGATGTCGGTCAGTGAGGACATCTTTCCATTGGCAATTTCCCCTAGTCTCTTCTGCTTTCCGGCATCATCCTCCACCCAAGCTACATAACGATTCTTCTCGGGAGACAAGGCAATCTTAAGCTCACGGCAAGTCATGAGGATCTTGTATGTGCCATCAATAAATACTGAAGAAGCGTAGCAAGAACCACCTGTTCCTGTGCCGCGAAGATTTATCACCCCTTCATTTGCCTGAGCCCCTTTGGGGAAAAATAATAGCACCCCAAGCACTATCGCCGACACCAAACCAGCCAGTAGATTCTTTTTCATAGTTTCATTTTACAACAAAAAAACCGATGATATGATTCACCGACTATCGGCATGACTAACTAATCTCACACTCAAACTCCACACTTTTCGAATTAGGACCGTAGCCACAAAAAAGCCCGACGGTTTACGCCAGGCTTAAACGAGAAGATTATTATTGATGGGTGTAATAGAAACCACCCCACAAGAGAACCACGACGGAAGCGATCCAGATCAGAGCGGACTCTCCAACCTGCCACAAAAACAGAGATGCCAGAAGTTCCAACGCCCCCAAGCCGGCCAGCCAAGCGAGAATGGCCAGAAGTCCGATGGCTAAAAAGCCAAAGATGATAGTTGGATCGGTCTCGTTCATACAGTCCACGACGAACTCTCCGATCAAGCAACAACACCCTCCAAACACCAAAATCGCGAAAGCAAGCAAAATCACACTTGTCAGTACCTGCTCATCCCTGACAGTCCGATCATCAGACTGAGTACAAAAGTAAACCCTAAGAGCCGCTTGTAGACGCGCAGTACATTTTTCATTCTCGTGTCTCCTTTTTGGTTCAGAATTCGATTTCAATTTACCCAGACAGTCTATCACAAATATATCAAAAAATCAACTATAGGTCTCCTATCAGGCACAAAAAACCGGAGACTTTCGTCCCCGGCAAACAGACACTAGCGAACCGACTCTGGCACAAGCTTGGAATGCTGTCTCATCCAAACGTATCCCCACACTTTGAGTTTCAGCAGGTTGGCTTCCATCCATGCCTCCGAGAGAGGTGCAGTAGCGCCAGCAAAGTACTCCGGCGCCAACAATTCGTACTTCTGCAGAAGCATGGTCAGGATGAGAAATGCTTCTTTGTGGGAATCGGTTTGATCCCCGCCGATGCGGACGTCAAATCTGCCGTCTCCGTAAAAGCACAGGAACATTTTGAAGCCGGCATCGTTCAGTCGAATCTCTCGGAACTGACCGGTCAAATCTTCTGGTAACTCGTCGAAGGTCGGCTTCATCACGTTCTCCGGCGCCCACCCCAGTTTCGTAAAGAAGCGGATAGCTTCCGGGTCGAACTTGCCGATAACTTCTATCGCCTCAATGATGAAGCGGTAGAGTTTAAAGCGGCAGATGTCGAATGTCTTATTCTTCATAGTCATTTTGTCCTCCAGGTGCCGTACTTGATTTTGCTCGAGATGATCATTGCGCCAATCATTCCCGCCACGACCAAAAACATGAATGCGGGATTGAGACCAAACGTCGCCACGATGGCAACGCCCAAAATCAGGTTTATGATGTAAAACAATACAGCCAGCATCATTTCCTCTTTTTTGGACAAGTAATGAGCAATGGCAAAGCTGCCCAAGTAGGACAGAACCAAGACGATATTTTCAAGCATCAGCTTCTCCTTTGTAGGGGTGAGTTGAATAGAATTTCAATTTAGCTACCTTACGCACGAATTGTACCACACTATGGGACTAGTGTCAAATCACAGCCTCATTTCACCTGCAAGGATTATCCTTGCAGGCACTTTTCCCGTCGTCTCGACCGAACGTAATCGGTGGTGGAAAGATATCACTCCACAATCTTCCGGTAAATTTCCCTCGTCATGGGTACCGGCAGACCATGCTTCTGGGCTAGCCTCACGAGGACTCCGTGTAAAGCCTCCACCTCTGTCCGGCGGTGATTCTGGATGTCGACCAGCAGAGAAGACTTCGTTTGTGGGTCAAAATCCAGAGCACCCTTGAGTGTAGCTTCAAAAATATCCGTCTCGAACTCCACTCCCTCACTTTTTCCCACCCTTATCGCCTCCCGAAGGACGTCTTTATAGACCTTGAGGCCTTGAGGGTTACTTAAGGCCTCACCAATCGGGCCCATTTGCGCCACTGTAGCCGAAGCAAACGATAGCACAAAAAGAAACTTCTTCCATAGCTCTTGATCGATCGACTTAGAAACATGCGCATCAATGCCGGCTCTCCTCAAAACCGACTCAACTTCCAGCATTTTAGGGGTGATTTCTCCGTCTCGCGATCCAAAAACCAATTTTCTCTGGGTTCCCCTCTGGGTAATTTCATTTGCCCCCGTCTTGGCTGCCGCCACCAAAACCAATCCTGGCAAAACCTGACTGTTCGACAGGTACCGGGACACGGTTCTATCGTTATCCAGTCCATTCTGAATCGTAATCACTATCGTTTCCGGCTTCACTACCGCAACCAAATTTTGAGAGACATTCTCCAAGTCATATGATTTGACCGCCAAGATAATCAAATCAGGGTCTGTTATCTCGGCCACATTATCAATTATCTTCACCGGATAAATATGATGGATTCCGTCTGCACAATTCAAAATGATTCCCTTTTCTTTTATCTTCTCAAAACTCGCTCCACGTCCCACCAAAGTAATATCGGCGCCACTTTCAGCCAACAGTCCGCCATAAAAACCACCCACCCCACCGACACCAATTAAGTATATTTTCATCTCTATTTTGACCATTTTACTACTTGGAATCTTATACATCACCTAATTATAGGCTCATTGTGTTATACTTGTGTACAAATCTTTTTCCGGAGGCAACCTTGACAAAAATCAAATCAATGCTCTTCTTCTTAGCTACCATGCTTCTCTACACGGCCGCTTTCTTCTTTTGGACAAACCCGATTCTAAGCATCACCATCATGATCCTCGCCATGTGCTGCTCTTTTGTCGGAGACTACCTCGCCACAGGCACAAAATGGGAGAAAATTATCTATTTTCTCGCCACTGCCCTTCAGATCGTCCCTATTGTGCTTTGGGCATTCATTATATTTTAGTTTTCGAACTTATCTCCCGCCTCCTGGCGGGATTTTTGTACAAAAAACCAGGGTTATTACCCTGGTTGAAAAAGATCAATCACAAACATAGTGCTCTTCATGAGCTTTGGTCATGACTTGAACCAAACGAGCATGTTGGTCTCTTTCTTCTTTTGAACAGTGACCATCTTGCTCACCCAACAGATTGTGATGAAACAGCTGGGTCCTTGTAGAAATGGCAAATTGCAGAACTTCCACCAGGAGCTCATCCATGTTTCGGCTGGAACTCACGTCAATCCCTAACCATTCCAGCACCTCAATGTGAACAAAGAACTTGAAAACTTCATCTCGGGGCTTGCTTTTGGCCGGGTGATTCTGAAGATCAGATCCATCCAACCAGCTATAGCCACTATACTTCCCCCGTGCCACCAGAACACCCTCGTGACGGTTCAATTCCTGGTTTTCTTCAAAGTCACGCAGATAAATCAGGTCCAGAAGCTCATACACATGTGCTCTATCTCTCATGCTAATCGTCGTCGGTTCCGTCGCCCCAAGATATTTGTAGGGGTACGGATAAAGACACACCATTAGCACTTCATCACCTTCGTGAATCGGCGTTCTGGTGATCGGGTCCGTTGCGTCAAAATGTCCCATGCCTCATCTCCTTTTGATTGGTTATGTTTAGTTGGAAAGTTGCCAATATCAGTGGTATCGTACAACACTATAGGGTCCGTGTCAACCACAAACTACAAAATGGGCACAGATTCTCTGTGCCCATAACCGGTTAAAACACAACCTTTTGACCATTGAAGAATGATCCACTCGTATTGATCTGCAGATTGTTCCGGCCAACAGAAATCTGGACCTGCGAAGAGGATCCTTTGGCTTTACAAATCCCCATCATGGCCCAGAAGGGTAAGTCTTCGAACTTAATCTCTTCCACGACCCGATTCTCTTCTCCCACCAGTTCTCCATCAAACACGGCTACTCCACAAGAAACCGACAAGGTGTGTCCGTTTCGGGAGGTCTGTACCATATTTGTTTTACCTGCACCCAAGATTACTTTTTGAGCCCAGCTTGGTAACTCAGAAATCTTCACCTTACCTCCAGTGAACTATGATCTTAACGTACCCCTATCTTTATGGGATATTATATCAAAACTTACAGCTTCTTGACCACATACTCCCCTTCGAGCACGTATCCAAGCTTTTTATAGTACTCCCTCGTCCCAATAGCCGAAATAACGGCCATTTTCCCATATCCCTGCCCTCGAGCGATCCGTTCCGCTTCTACCATGAGCCGCTTCCCCAACCCTCGATGTTGACTTTCATCTCCATTTGAGTTATTGATTTTTTGAATTTTTTTAATCTCTTTCACCTGTCCATACGTATGCACCTCACGAATTATGGCCGCACCCTCCAGCTCGGAGAAGAGCATTTTCTCCGCCTTTTCCGGCAACCGCAATCTCAACATGGAAAACAGTTTATCCTCACTTTCAAATGACAAAAACAATTCCTTACCTCCCAAAGTTTCTCTTTCGTCAATTTCAAGTTGTACTTTGGCGTTATATACGCCGGCTCTTACTTCTCGACAACGGATACATTTACACTGTTTGTTTTCTTTTTTTAATTCTTCTTGCAGTAGCTGTCGCAAATTGGTTCTTAGGGTTCCCGAACTAACCCATTGCTTACTAATATCTCTTACCAATCTGTCAATGCGACACCAACGCGGAGTTATTTTCTTCACTTCTTTCAAGACTCTCTTTAGATCCTCATCCGCATAACTCTCATACTCTCCTTTCTTCCACATCTTAAATAGTTCCGTCCCCTCAATCACCATGGCCGGATAAACTTTGAGATAATCCGGCTGAAAGCGAGGGTCCGTAAACATGATTTTTGCCATCTCAATATCTTTTTCCGGTGTACTACCAGGCAAGTTCGGCATAAAGTGGTAGCAAATCTTGATACCGGCGTTCCGACAAAGTCTGGTGGCCTCTGCCACTTCGTTCAATGAATGTCCTCTGTTTATTTTTCTCAGTATCTGCTCGTCGAAAGCCTGAACTCCCAGCTGAACTTTGGTTACCCCCATCTTTCTCCACAGAATTACTTCCGCTTCCGTTACCCAGTCTGGCCGGGTCTCGACCGAAATACCCACTATCCGTCTTGGTCCTGTTTCATTATATTGTTGGGCCTCTTTCAAATTTGTGGCCACATAACCGTTAACCCCATCGAACATACCCTTGAAAAATTCCGTCTTGTAATCGTCCGGATAGGCCGAAAAAGTACCGCCAATGACAATCAAATCAATTTTATCGGTTTTGTGGCCGGTCTCTTCCAACTGTTTGAGTCTCATCTCTACCTGTAAATATGGGTTGAATTGTAGTTTTTTGGCTCTCTGCGCGGCCGGCTCATCCGATAAATAGGACTTCGGCATGCCGGCTTCCAATGGACAATAGACACAGTTGCCCGGGCAGTAGTGCGGTTTCATCATCACCGCAAACGGTGCGACACCAGATTCGGTACGTACACTACGGGTTCGGTAGAGTTCCTTGATCTCGTCATCTCCAATAAAAGGCCAGATCTCCGAATTCTTTGGCATTCTGCCTATTACCTTCGCCCAGACACGTCGATAATCTTCCAGATTTTCAGGAGTCAGTTTTTCCGCGTCTCTTCGCACCAATTCTTCTATTGACATGCTGACCATTTTACCTCATCCAACAGTTGCCTCGTTTGCTTTGAAACACACGGGGCATTTTATTGGCAAAAAAACCCGGTTGCCCGGGCCTAACTCACAAAATAAAAAAGGGCTTCACTCAGCTCTCCAAGATTAACCTCAAACCGAAACAGTAGTTCTTGATCTTCTGTAGGCTCAATGACCACCAGTTTTTCTCCATCTATTGTCAGCTCCCAAAAGGCCAGCTTGCCCACTGTCTGCAATGAGTCTAGGTTCTTGAGAGCTTCAGCGAGCTTCTTTCCTTCAATTCGATACTGGAATCTCTTTCGTAAATTCGGTATTCTGATCCAGATATATAAATCGGACACTTCTATATATCCGCCCGGAGTGTCCACCATCCATACTCGAATTGGAGCATTGACTATCATTTGTGGCCTCCACATGATTTAAAAGGTACTCTTGCGGCTATTCTAGTCTCTTGCTCTATTTTTTGCCACAAAAAAGGGCGGGGTTTAAAACCCCGCCCTCGCTTAACGAACTTACTCCATCGTGTTGTCGGAGTCGACCGTCTCGAGCCAGTTGACCCGGTTCCACCCTTTCTGTCCCCAATTGTAGGGCAGCATTCCGTAGTCACGCATTGAACAAACATCGTAATTGCCATGCGTCTTGCCCGGTTCGTGATAATTGATCATCCCTTTGACAAGATCGACACTATCCACCACGATCAGGCGGTAGGGCATACCACAGTGGAACTGGAAGTAGGTGGATCCCACCACGAGCTGGTCCGGAGAAGTCACCATCAGATCCGAGTGGATCGCTTGTTTATCACCGACCGGCACACTGTGGTCTACCCCACTGGCTGACAAAAAGGCGCAGGCGCCTTCATCCAGTTTGAGATACTCTGCGAGATGTAGATCCTCATCGAGGACGATGATCGGGTTATGCTCGAAGTCTACCGCGGCCAACGCAAAGCGGCAGGCGCGGGCGAAGACGACCATCTCGAGATCGGCTGCTCCATCGAAAAGTTTTTCGCCTTCGAGCGCACGCACCGCTGAGTTGACGAAGTCTACGGACTCCATCTCAAAAGCGGGCACGACACCAGTGGACTTGATCCAGTTCAAAGCGGCACGGATCAGGGGAATAACTTCTTCAATCTTGGACATTTTGGACATTTTTCCTCCAGGAAAGGATATAGGTTTTCAAGATTTGCGAACTTCACGCATGATTCTATCACAATAAGGCTCACAAGTCAACTATAGGATACAGTGTCACCACCTGCCCTGCTAAAATGGCTTATGGCTTCTACGGGCAATCCATCAGTTCAAAGTACCTACAACGAAATCGGGGCCAATTTCAGTGCTTCTCGTGGCTATATCTGGCCGGATCTCCGGCCATTCCTGGCAGAAGTCCAAGTATACAGCTCCGTTCTCGACGTCGGCTGTGGCAACGGCCGCCTCCTACTCGGGCTTCCGGAGAAGGTGAAATATACCGGGATTGATTTCTCCGCTGTACTCCTGGAAAAAGCCGTTGAGATGCATCCGGACGCCCACTTTATCGAAACAGACATTACCAAACCGGATATCTGGACACATTTACCTCAATACGACTATATTTTTTGTATTGCCGTCATTCATCACTTGGCCACCCGCAAAGAGCAGCTCTTCGTTCTTAATCAAATCAAAAAACATCTCAAGCCGGGTGGCAAGTGTCTCATCACCGCTTGGAACTTGTGGCAACCAAAGCTCTTGAAACACCACCTTGATATCCAAACCAAGCTCCAAAACCATCACTATGTTTATATTCCTTTTCAGGGAAAACCTCGCTTTCACTTTGCCCACACTAAACCATATCTGGAAGGATTACTGCGGGAAACCGGACTCGATCTAATAGTCGAAAAAACTTCCCGCAATTTCCTGATTCACAGCTAACAACAAGTTGACACCTTGTTTCATTTTTGACATACTTAATTCACCATGCCAAACGACGACCTCGGCCAATTCCCCACCCCCACATCGCCCACCCCTCCACTTGCCGATCAACCACCAGTTTCCCCCACCACTTCGATTTTGGAAGATATCAACGCACCCGTCACCAATCAAATCTCTACCCCGCCCGTTGAGACTTCCTCGCCTTCCCAACCACCTCTGCCAAAGGCAGATCAGCCTATGGCTGAAGTAACTTCCGCTCCCGCTTTCGAAGAAACCCCTGATGTTCTACCGTCTTACACCCCTCCCGTCCAACCCGCAGAAACCTCATTTCCTGACCCAGCACTCACACCTACTGAACCGGAACCTCCTCAGGCATCGGTAGTCCAAGCTCCTCCTCCGGTACCTACAGAAGTCCCCGCCACCGCTGTTCCCAAAGGCGGCTCTTCATTTGGATCTCTCATCGCGATTATTATTCTCCTCATCGCCGGAGTTGCTATCGCCGCAGCGGTTTTCCTCTTTTCACAGTCTCAGCAACTCAAACAACAAATTCTGGAAATTACCCAAACTCTGGAAAAACAAAAAACTACTGTTACTCCCACTCCCACACCCACCATTATCAAGTTTGTCACTCCAACTCCGGAAGCTTCAATTAGTGCCACCCCCACCGTTACTTTGACTCCTACTCCTCTATCCACTATCTCCGCCGAAACAGCTCTCCCTCTTACCAATGCCCCCAAAGCTCTCAAAATTGCTATCAACCACCAACCTAACGCCCAGCTCATCTTGATAAAAACGGAAAATGCCACCAACCCTCAAACCGCCAGTACCAAGTATTTTTTCCGACAAGATCTCACCACCAAAAAATACTTTTATGTCCTGATCACCGACAATCTGGAGCCGGAAATAGTTGATAAAGCCATCTACGTCACCCCTGACAACAACATTCCTTCCTTAAACGATCTGGTCTTGGGCAATACACTGGGCGTCGACTTAAACGAAGCCGTTAAAACAGCCAACGGACTTTGTCTGAGTGGTCTCTGTAAAACGGCCAGTGTCAAATCACAGTATATAAAATCCGGAGAAAACGTAATTTGGCAGCTTTCCTTTACCCCAGCCGATACTACCAATGAAACTCTAATAATCCAGATGAACGCTCAAACAAAGGTCGTTCTCTACAAATCACCCGGCTTCTAACTACTTCACAGAGTCCACATATAATGTCGTTCCACTAAACTCTCCCGTCACCGTTATTGTCTTGCCGTCATACTGACTGAGATCCACTTTCCTACTGGTAATCTCGGTGATTTTTACTCCGGAAGTTATCGAGAACTTTCCGCCAACTGCCGAAACTTTTCCGGTAATATTTTGTACCGGACTCTCGGTGGCCACATCGGCCGGCTGGGCCACCAAACTGCAACCACTAAAAAATAAACCACTAATAAGCAAGCCACCCAAAACAAGATTACTGATTTTTCTCATACATTCATATTAGCAAAATAACATGGCAGTTCGCACCCTGCTTAATGTCAAAAATAATCCCGCCCCACAAGGGGACGGGATAATTTTAGTGCCGAGAGCAGGGTTCGAACCTGCGTAGGCTTGCGCCGCGGGTTTTACAGACCCGAGTATTTGACCACTCTACCATCTCGGCATGTCAAATTGATTGTATCAGGGAGCCGTCGTTGGGGGTCGAACCCAACACCTCGTTCTTACCAAGAACGCGCTCTGCCAGCTGAGCTACGACGGCAATTGCCAACACTATATTTTACCCCATTTTGCCACTTTCCCCACGCACAGATGATAAAATCCATATTATCCATTTGCAAACTAACAACGGAGGTAAGCATGACCTTCCAAAACGGAAAATGTGTCAACTGCGACACCCCCATATCTACCGGTATTCTCTGTCGTCAGTGCACGCCGCCAGACCCTCACAGGGAAATTATTCAAAGAGATGTGATTATCTCTGAAATGAACATTGGAGATTTCGGCTTTACGGCAGAATACGCCATTTTCAGAGCCAACGGTAAAATTATGGTCATTGGTTCTGCCAAGATTTCTCTTCAAAGTATTGGTTATCAAACCGCTCGCATTCAAAGGCGTAACGATATTTTTGAGATTGATAGCCAAACTATCGACCCAGACGACATTTTTGACGGTTGGCCAATCGTGAACGAAGAAACAGACTACTTCCTGGCCATTCTTGTATAAAAACAGATAACCCCGCACTTGGCGGGGTTTTATTTTAGATCAGCGATCACTTGACTTTGATTGTCCAGGCGGCCAGGCCACCTCCACAAACCGAACCCCGTACAGGGACATTGTTGGCGTTCCTTGCCGAAAAAGTATATTGGAATATATCTCCTTCTGTGCAAGAAAACATATCGATCCCGGTGATCCTTACATTTGAATACCCGGCCGCCTCAATGGCATGGATTGCCGACCCCGCGCCCGGAAGCGACTCGCTCCCACCACCGCCAAGTATTCGAGCAAACAAGAACAGAACCACCAAAATAAGTAATAAAATCGCCACAATCAATACGAAGATTCGTCCTCTGCGCATAAACAATCTCCTTTTTTTAAAGAATGCTCGTATATTACCTTAAGAGATATTTCTTGTCAATAGTATAACTCTATGGACCATATTTCTTCATACGAGGTTACGCACAGATATTGGCTGTACATAGAAAATAAACGCTTAACCCATAAGGAAGGATTTAACGAGCTTTTTCAATACAGCCTCAAAATCCAAACATCATCCGGCCTTTCGGCCCCCACATGGTAATCCAATTTGCCAATTTTCTGAAAACCGGCTGCCGTTAAAAGTCTTGACGAATTTTCGTTTCGTGTATCGGTATAGGCAGTGAGGATCATCTGTTCAGCCAAATCTCCACACTTCCGTTTCAAAATCTTGATCATCTGTCGCAAACCACTACTCATTTGACCGCTTGAAGCACCCGGATACTTCGCGTAGCTGATCTCGGATACCACTGTCCCATCAAAGCTCCCCCCAAGTAAGCCTGTCTCCTTCAGGCGGAACAGCCTCTCTTCTTCATCGGGCGAAAAGTAGATCCAACCCTGAAGTTTATCTACTTCCTCTTGCGGAACGCACCCCTCTTTACCTACTACACCCACGCATAGATTATTCTCGCTACTTTTGGCAAAACGAACCAACTCCTCCTCTGTTGCCTGTAAGTCTTCGACAAATTCCGCCACACCGGGATCATCCTCAATAATTCTCATCCGTCTCATCTCTTCCATATCGTCGAAACGTATTCGCCTGACTAGTGACTTTTCCCCTTCTGCGAAGTCATTTCCAATACCTAACTTTGTAAAATCCATAACTCAATTTTACCCCAGCTGTATAATCTTCACAGATCTTTAACTTACAGGAGGATGCCTCTATGAATATTTTTGCTCGAGGTTTCTCGGAACGACTGAATATTATCGCCACCGCCAATCGGCCTCCGGTTACCGTTCTTTCTTTTGCCCAAATTGAAACTTTGTGTAGCTTGGCAGGCTATCGTTTGTCCAAACTGAACGAAAACATGTTCACCATCTTCCATCCTGATGGCAAACACGGACTGGACAACGGCCTCTATGTCATCTGGCACGTCCATCCGGACTATCGCGGCCTAGCCTACTATCCTACGTTGCAGCTGTTATACTCCCGTGGTGAAAATCACGAGCTGTTAAACGAGATGCTGAAGCACCTTGCCTCGTTTTTGCCCAATATTGGGTTTAAGTCCGAGATCATCTTCTCTCTTCAGGAAGAGATCGTGGTTCTTCCGGAAGCACTCAAAGCCGGTAACTCTGGCGTTGAAGTGATGCTTCTTCCCGAGTTTCAGGCCAAGTTTAAGCCTCTTTACCGCTTCCTGCAGGAAAAGATGGTCACTCCCCGCTAATCTCCAACCCCGCCACGCGTGAGTTGAGAAAACACCCTTCCGAAACGCCGCGTAACGCGCGGCGTTTTCTTATAAAATCTAATAAATCTCACCGCCGTCAGAGCACCTTTCGCACCATGTTCTTTTGGTTTTACGATTTTCTATGGTAAACTATGGGGTAATCACCCTTTTACATTCTATCTCTGAAGGAGTCAACTCATGCCCGAACCGCTCTTAATCAGCTTGATACTCATCTCTCTATGCTTTACCGCACTAGGAATGGTAGAACCTGGAATCCGAAAATCACCGGCATTTCTGATTTTTAAGACTATCCTATCTCTGATCATTCTTGTTCTTTTCGTCATTTCCGCCATTACCGCCCCTATCGTCACTGGTCTTCATGTCCTCGCTATTGTCGGCTGGTCCTTGATCACCGCTCTCTGGGCATCAGGACTTATCAGAAAAAACTCATAAAAATATCCGAACCCGCCGCTCGTGGGTTGAGAAAGCATCTTTTCGAAACGCCGCGCAACTCGCGGCGTTTTTTGTTCCTAAACACCTAAAAAATGGTAAAATTAGCTTCGTACGCCACCTTAGCTCAGTTGGCTAGAGCACCTGTTTTGTAAACAGGGGGTCCTGGGTCCGAATCCCAGAGGTGGCTCACTAGATATGTCCAAAGAAATTGATCCTAGACAGGCCATTTTTTCTGCTCAAACAATTGTTCAGGAGATGTGTGCCCTCAGAAACTACCAATACATCGTCCGTAATTTTCCTGCCGTCGACGATTCCGAAAAAATTCTCCAGTTAGAAAACGACCTACGGGCTCAAATCGAGCGCTGGGGAGACATAGAAGCCATTGATGCCTGGCTAGCCATCAATGACCCATATCACACCCGGATTGCCCACATCAAAGAGTTGGACCTCAGCTGGCTTCTCTGAGCACTATTCTCCGGTTCACGACTTGACTTCTCATCTTCAAGGGCATCGATCCCGGCATTCTACCCTCCGTCATCCTGGCGGACGCCAACTACGCCATCCCTCTGCCCTGATTACTCTCTCACAAAAGCCCCGCACCTAGCGGGGCTTTTCATATAAAATATGGCTTGACGTCCCCACTATAACATCCATAACATACACTTTGAAATAAGGAGATAACCCATGAGTCTCACCACCTTACTTTCTGTCGTCTTGTACGTTCTGATCGCCATCGAAATCACCATCACTCTATTCACTGACGCACTCAAAAGCAAACCACTCACCTCTATCGTTTTGATCATTGGAATAGCTATCAGTAGCCTACTTTTTGCCTTAAACAGCCCCTTCGTTGCCGTCTGTTGGCTGGCTCTCCCCGCCATAGCCACATATAACCTATTCAAACTGTATCGTAAGTGATCCACAACCCGCCCACTAGGCGGGTTTTTCATTAATACTTACTTAAAATCCGCACCGATGATGATCATCAGGTCTGCCTTCGGAAAGGTCTCCGAAGACTGCGTGGCCACCTCACCGCCAACCAATAGGGCCAATTCGGCCGCCTGCTTGCCCATCTTCCCCGAAATGTCGATCACTAAAGTCTTTTCGTAAGCATCGGACTTCGCTGTTGCTTTGGAGACTACCGAAACACCGGGAATATTTTTGTCATTGATTCTTTTCTCCAATTCGTTTGTTATTCCCGCATTCTTGGAACCATTTACCAAGGCAATTCTCAAGGGACTTTTTGCATCCACTCCACTAATGGTTATCTGCTGATTCCCAATGTTCACCGGAATAACATCAATCAAAAGATTGCTGGCTGGCCTGTAAATATATGCCTTTTGTGCTTTTGAATAGATCAAGATTTTGTCACCATTTTCGGCACGGGCGAACACCGGCTGATCTTTTAACTTTTCTTTATCGGTGACCGTCGCCACCACCGGTTCTTCCTCTGCCGGCAAGACAACTAATTTAGTTAATTTTTCCACCAACAACTTGATTTCTTCCTTAGCTACACTATCCGGATCTTTCTTCAATGTTTCCATCTGTAATCCCAATATTTTATTTTGTTTTGAGAGACGGAAAGAATTTATTGATAATCCTCCGATTACCAAGACGACCAAACCGACAGTTATTTGCATCCTGCTTAGTTTTATCATTTGTACTAAATTTAACAAACAATTACAGATATTGCAATGTTTTCACAACAATTGTCCACGATTCAGATCACAATTGATATTTATAAATAAATCAGATAGACTCAAGTTATGAGTGTACGATATATTACATACATATTTCTAATAACATCTATCTTCACTTTCTGGCGCCCCACACTTAGACCGGTGTATGCGGCCTCAAGTAATCTCAGTATCATCACAAATGTTATTAACGATAATGGAAATACCTGGAACCCTTCCGACTTAAGTATCTCAGTCAAAAAAGGTGGACGGCATGTCTCCGGCAGCCCGGCTCCGGGAGTTGGATCACCTGGAACACAGTATTCTCTTGAGGCAGGAGTATACACGATCATGTCCGGTCCCTACGAAAAATACTCCTCTTCTTACGGCGGAGATTGTGGTGCGAATGGCCAGATTACTCTCTTATCGGGCGAAGAAAAAACTTGCATCATCACCGAAAACGATTTAGCACCCAATAATGTCCTCTCCACACCCCTATTTCCAAACACAGGCAACTCTTCAAATACAGATCCAATTTTCTGTCTAAACAGAAACCATTTCACCTGGATCATTGCCGCTATCATCTTTGGTTTTGTGGCCTTCCGTCTATATCCCCCAAAAAGCCAAAAGAAGAAACAAATCGCTCCATGATATATTGATGTTGTGGCCTCAGAAAAAAACATCCCGAATATTTCAAGTGTTGGTACGACTTCGGGCTCGGCTATTGATGATGCAATCGCAAGGTTCCTCCCCTACCTCCAAGAAATTCAGAAAAAGCTCATCACCCTGCTCATAGTCATACTCGTTTCTGGGGTCTTCGGATTTTTCTACTACCAAAAAATTCTGACTTTTTTCATGCATATTTTTAACCTAAAGGGTATTACGGTCGTTCTCTCCTCACCTTACCAATTTATTGATCTCGCCATCAATACCGGTATTGCCACCGGAGTCATCATCGCTTTTCCTCTTTTTATTTATTATTTACTTAGCTTCCTCAAACCCGCACTTGTCCATAAAGAATACCAACTAATTATCCAACTGGTTCCCTTTACGATACTTCTGTTTATTATTGGTGCCGGTTTCGGTGCCTGGGTCATGCAGTTTGTTATCAATCTTTTCACTCAAACTGCCATCAATTTTGACGTGACAAATATTTGGGACATCAGCCACTTTTTTTCTCAGACCATTATCATGGCTATCTGCCTCGGACTTCTTTTTGAGATGCCCATCGTTGTCACTCTCCTGATCAAGTTAAAAATACTCAAGAAAAAGACTATTACGAAGAATCGACGTTTTGTTTATGTCGGTATTCTCATTATGGCCGCCCTTCTCCCTCCAGCCGACGTCATATCTCTCGCTATCCTGACGGTATTTCCCCTCTCGCTCTTCGAACTTGCGCTATTGTTTAATAAATCTATATAATTAGACCATGTTCGGCAATATAGGTTCCGGTGAAGTCGTTATCGTCATAATAGTATTACTGTTACTCTTTGGTGGTAAAAAGCTCCCCGAGCTTGCTCGCGGTCTAGGAGAATCCAGCAAAGAACTAAAAAAGGTAAAAGCCGAAATCAATCACGCTCTTTCCGACATCAAGAGTGACGATGATCAGGAAGATAAATCCTCTCCGGAGGAAAAAACGAAGGGGGGTGAAACCGGTAATGCCTAATATAGGATTGAATGAAATAATCATTGTCGCCATAGTCATCATTGTCCTCTTTGGCAGCAGAGCTCTTCCCAACTTTATCAGAGGAATTGCAAAAGCTATTAGAGAGTTTCGTCACGCAAAAAAAGGAGAGGAGTGATATCATAGTTATTAATTATCATCATATAAAATATAATGTTCAAAAATATAGGCTGGCCGGAAATTCTAGTTATCGTCGTTGTCCTGGTTGTTCTTTTTGGAGGTAAGATACTACCCAAAATCGGCAAAAACATCGGTGAATCTGGAAAGGACCTAAAGGACGCCACTAACGATCTGAAAGAAGCCCTAAAAGACAAATAAAATGTTCGGCAATGTAGGTCCATCCGAACTACTTCTAATAGGTTTTGTTCTTTTCTTGCTTTTTGGAGGCAAAAAACTGCCTGAGCTTACCCGCGGACTAATCGACTCCATCAAACAATTCCGCACCGCCTTCAAAGAAGGTGCCGAATCTGCCGACGAAAAAAAATAACCCTTGTTCCTTCCCTTGTAAACTTTGGTAAGATGGTACTTATCACATGCCCAACAGAATATATAATGTCAAGCAGGCAGCCAAGATTTTGGGTCTGTCTACCAACACTACCTACAAGTATCTCAACGAAGGCAGAATAAAAGCCGCCAGGGGTCACGTTCGAGGTACATTCATCATCCCTGCCAGGTCTCTTGAAGTTTTTCTTGGGGGCAAACTCCCGGAAGACGCGCTCCCCGTCGTTTGGGATGATAGAGAAAAAACAATTTCCGATCGTGAAGTAAACATTGAGATAGGCTCACCCACTCTAGCCACCAAAGTTACTCGTCTCTTAATTACTCTTGCCTTGTTAATCATCATCGTCGATATAGTCCTGACCCAAAATTTTTCTCCCATTGCCCAAATTGCCAGAATCATCCTGATCAGTATTCTCATCCTGATTTCCTATCAGTACGGAGGCTTTGTCAAAAAATGAAAAATCCATGAGCATAACCCGGCTGAAAATAATTGACAGCGGCCTTTTTATTTACGGGTCCGTCGTGACCTTTCTCCTTACCCTTGCCGCCTTCTTTAATCTTAATAATACCCAAAACATCATTACGCTTGTTTTTTTCCTTCCGGTATCTTTCTATTTCACCATCAAGGTCTATTCCGTAGTCAAAAGACTCTTTCACACAGAAAATTTCTCGTTAACAAATTTTGTTCATCAATCGGAAACAACTTTCCTGATCAATCTTATTCTTCTCTGCTTCGCCGTCACCTTGATTTTTTTTCGCATTAGCTTGCAAATCCTAAAATGAAATCAGAAAAGGTCCTCATCGTCTATAGTTTTCTCGCCTGTTTCTTCCTGATGATCGCGGGTATTTTCTCGGCCCGGTCCACGAACCAACTTTTAAATGCTTTTGTTTATCTTCCTCTGGTTTTTTTCTTCGGCACCAAAATCTTCCACCAACTAAACATACCCTTATTCAAACCGACTGTATCAAAAAAACCAACAGCTATTTCGAAGGCAGTGTCTTCCGGTGAGGACCTTTCTCCCTCGGACCATGAAACCCAGAAAGAAGTCGCCGACAGCAACAAGCGCCTTTTTCTTCAGCTCATCGGCACCACCGGTCTTTCTCTTTTGGTTATGGCCCTTTTTAGCCGGAAGGCCCGTGACACTTTTTTAAGTGGCGGCTCAACCCTAGAAACTGTTGGCTTGAAAGACGTTTCCGGCAAGGCCATCAACCCCGCAGAGAGGCTGGCTACTGACGGTTATAGTATCACCGACATCGCCGATGACTCAGTTCCCGCCTACTACTCTTTTGTCAACACCGGCGGTGCCTGGTACATCATGCAAAATACTTCAGGCACTTTCCGCTATGCCAAGGGAGATAGTAACTACTCGGCTAGCTGGGACATTCGCGACAAACTCCGCTACGACTACTTCAACAAAGTCTTCAGTTGAGCATTTACGTAGTATAAAATACCACCAATGCTAAGTATCGCCATCCCGTCTAAGACCGAAAAATTTTTACAGCGAACCATACTCGACGTTTTGGAAAAAGCCACCGGTGAGATCGAAGTTCTTCCCATATTGGATGGCTATAATCCACCAGAAGAGGAGATCGTCAAAGATCCGAGAGTGAGATATATCCGACTCCCCTCAGTTAATTTCTCCCAAAAACGACAAGGGATAAACCACGCGGTTTCCGAAGCCAAAGGCGAGTATGTGATGTCTCTGGATGCCCACTGCATGATGGCCAAAGGTTTCGACAAACAGCTCATCAAAGACCACCAACCAAACTGGGTCCAGATCCCCCGCCGGAATAGATTGGATGCCGAGAAATGGAGCCTGCAGCCCCAGATCGACAACCGGCCGCCAATCGACTACGAATACATCATGTTTCCCCCGCTCCTATGCGACCATGCCATACATGGCTTTAAGTGGGATGCCCGAACCCTTTCCCGCTCAAAGAACCTCGTTGACGACACTATTCAATTTCAAGGTTCATGTTGGTTTATGACCAAAAAGTGGTTTCATAAAATGGGTTTTATGCAGGTAGAGGGCTACACCGGCTGGGGACAGGAAGCCGAAGAAATTTCTTTCACTACCTGGAAGAACGGTGGCCGGGTGGTGACCAATAAAAATACTTGGTACGCACACTTGCACAAAGGACCCGTCCACGGCCGGATGTATCACCTTAGCAGAGAAGAGAATCGTCGCAGTTACGCATATTCATATAATCTATGGTTAGTCGAGAACCGCGACTTCTTCATCAGTCTTATTGAAAAATTCCCCCTTATGCCCGGCTGGCCAGCTAACTGGAAACAAAAATTGTGGCCCACCACCGTCATTGCGTGCCAGTCCGCCTCTGGCGGAAGGAACGAAGCGACGCGGCAATCTAATTTCGATATAATAAGTAATACCGTGAAAATCACAGGCCAAAAAACATCCAAACCGGACGCGACCATTCTTTATATCACTTCGAACATCGAAGAGACCAAGTTCGAAAATCGGGTCAAAAAAGAACTTGTCAAAAATAGTGGAGATTTGCCGATCATCTCCGTTTCCCGAAAACCGATCAGGCTTGGCGATAATATTTGTGTCGGCGAAGTACCGGTCTGTCAATCTTCTTTTGTCCGCATGATTCTAAAAGGACTCGAAGCCGCCAAGACAGAGTTTGTTATTCTAGCCAAAGACGACTTCGCCTATCCTCCGGAATACTTCTCTTTTACCCCGCCCACCAAAGACCGTGTTTACCGCTATGAAAACATCTGGGTACTGGGAGACAAATTCTGGCAAAAGGGTTTCACGGAATGGGCCCAAATGTGTGATCGGAAGTACTGGATCTCCCAAATAAAGGAGGTCTTGAAGGGCCACCGTGGATGGAACGAGATCGAGATCGGCCCCATTTTTGAACCCGGTATCCAGGGAGCTTGGACATCGGACAATGCTGCCCTTAATTTCAAATCCACCTCCGGTTTACGAAGATTCCCAACCGTTTTAAGACACGTCAGACCCAAAAGAGGTTTGCCCTTCTGGGGTCTGGCCCAGGAATTAAAAAGGAAAATGGAACTGGCCTAAGTGTATGGATACTTTGTCGTTTTTCGTAGAAAAGTTTGGTCTTGATCTTTCTCAACCCTCCCCCTTCAAACTTCCTATCAGTCGGGAGACGGACATTCCTCAAATATTTAACGAACTGGGCTTCAAGACCGGCGCCGAAATAGGTGTCTACCGCGGTGCATATTCGGAAACTTTACTCGAGTCCATTCCCGGTTTGAAGCTCACCGGGGTCGATCTTTGGTCTCTTTATCCCGGCTACCGTGACTACCGAAAAGACGATATTTCCGATGCCCATCGTGAAGCCATTGAGAGGACCGAGAACTATGACTGTCAACTTATCAGGGGCTGGAGCAACGAAGTAGCCAAAAAAATCCCCGACGGCAGTCTGGACTTCGTCTATATCGACGGCAATCATTCTTTCGAATTCACCGTTATGGATATTGCCGCCTGGTCCAAAAAAGTACGGGCTGGAGGCATTATTTACGGCCATGACTTTGTGGATTGGTCCCATAATTGGCGCCGGTTTGATATGGGTGTTATCTACGCCGTAACCGGCTGGACGTCAGCTTATCAAATCCACCCTTGGTTCATCATCGCCAAAGACAAACACCCCAGCTGGCTATATATCAAATCATAAAAAATGAACACCTTAAACACTATCGTTCAAAAATATCATCTGGTCTTGGACGACCAATCCGGTCCGATTCAAATCCCCCAAAGCCGGGAGACCATGGGCACGTTACTAAATGATCTCGGTTTCCGCAAAGGCGTCGAGATAGGTGTCTACCGGGGAAAATTCACAGTTGCTTTAGCCAAAGGCGCCCCCGATATGGAACTGACCGGAGTCGATGGTTGGGCCGTCTATCCCGGTTACAAAGATGACGTGGAAAATGATCTGGAAAGTGAAGCCTATGACGATGCCGTCAATCGTACCAAAGACTACCCCAATATCCATCTCGTCAAAGCTTGGTCTACCGAGGCCGCCAAAATGTTTGATGATCAGTCTCTCGACTTTATCTATATCGATGCCAATCATGACTTCGAACATTGTGTGGAAGATTTGGCCGCTTGGAGTAAAAAGGTTAAAAAAGGCGGGATCCTTTCCGGTCATGATTACGCCGTCGATCATAAAAAGAAAGTCGGCGTCGTTGAAGCCGTCAGCGGCTGGATGACTGCCTACGAGATCAAACCGTTATTTATCTGGGAAGATAGGACCCCCAGCTGGATGTTCGTCAAGCCATGAAATATTTATTATGAACGATGTCACCGTCCTCTATTATTCCGCCAGTTCTCAAAGACCGGAATTTGAATCAAAGATCCGGGCTGATCTCATAAAAAAGATTGGCGGTCTGCCTCTGATCTCCGTCACCCAAGAACCGCTATCGGACTTCGGCGAAAATATTTGTGTCGGTAAACACTTGAACTGTTATCACAATGAGTTTAGACAGATCCTGATCGGTTTA
This sequence comes from uncultured Pseudomonadales bacterium, assembly GCA_964357975.1. Taxonomy (GTDB): domain Bacteria; phylum Patescibacteriota; class Microgenomatia; order UBA1400; family MFAQ01; genus UBA10133. The sequence continues at coordinate 10,270 of CAYHNG010000008.1, read as the reverse complement.
GAGAAGGTCAAAACCACTTACATTATCGTTGCCGAAGCGGACTGTCTCTACCCACCCGAATATTTTAGTTTTAAGCCCCTTGAACCAGATCACTGCTATCGACATGGAAACGTCTGGGTCCTCAAAGATTCAAAATATTTGTTCAAAGGTAAGTCTCACTGTGCCCAGCTGGTAGACACCAAGATGTGGCTGAACAAGATCACCAAAAGCTTTGAAGGTATGCCCGAATGGTCGGAAGACGGTAAAAAAATTGACAACATTTTCCAGCCGGCAGAAGAAAAAGGCTGTGTCTGGATTACTGATAACCCGATCATCACCATTAAGACTTTTGGCGGCGTGTCCCGCTATACCCAAATCAAAGAAAACATCCCTCCGGCAGAGATGCTACCATATTGGGGTTCCGCCGAGTTACTAACCAAAGAGATGTCCGCATGAAAAGAATTGCCCGCATGGCCACTCACGTTCCTGTATTAACCAGAGCCTTCGATCTCTCCGAAGGTGATGTCTTGGAAATTGGTACCGGCTATTTTTCCACCACCCTTCTCGATTGGTTGTGTGCCATTTCCGGCCGGAAATTGGTTTCCTACGAAACCGACCTCAGATGGTACGAAAAAGCCAAGAGGATGCAGTCAGATTATCACGATATTATTTTTGTAGAAAACTGGGACACAATCCCCCTAGATGAAAAACATTGGGGTCTTGCCTTTATCGATCATTCTCCTCACACCAGAAGATCGGTGGATATCAAAAGGCTAAAAGACAAGGCCGAATATATCGTCGCTCACGACACCGAACCCAGATCCGAAAAACTCTACGGTTATCCGGATATTTATTCGCTTTTCAAGTACCGCTTCGACTATAAAAAAGTCGAGCCTTGGACCAGCGTCCTCAGCAACTTCCATACTCTCACGAAGTTCAAGGCATGAAGATTTTATTTTGTACTTTCCAATTCCCAGATTATGGCTTAGACACACTGTATTCGGCTTTATACGAACAATTGGGCGCCGAAAGTATTTTTGAATATCCCGAAAAAGGGATTTTGCATGGTGAAAAACACAATCGGTACGTCAACTATCCCATTTTTTTCAATTTGCCCAAAATAAAGACCGATGCCGAAAAGTTTGAAATGCTTAGAAATAATGAGTTTGATTATATCGTGATTGGTTGCCGGGCCTACGCCAACTATACTTATAACCGCAACCACCATCGGCATCATGATGACGATTTTTTTACCCTAATAAAAGAGAAATCACGTGATCTACCAACCATCTTAGTCGATCAGGGAGATGACCGGGGTATCAATTACTCTTTGATACAAGCCCTCAACGCCAAACTATATCTAAAAAGAGAGCTTCTAAAAAATGATCCGTCCGATCCACTGGTCAAACCTTTCAACTTCTCCTATCCGGGAGTCCCCCACGATATTCACTCCAATTTTATTCTCGACCTCTTTTGGGCCGGTAAAGTTTCCCCCACTCGGGAGCCATATATTCTGGCCGCCGAAGAGTTGTTAAATACCAAGTTCTATAACCGTTATCGGCAGAGCGTCTACAAAAAAACCCTCGCCGAATACAAAATCGGCCTGAACCTGAAAGGTCTCGGAAACGATACCGTCAGGTATTATGAGATTCCCGCATACGGGGGCTTGCTCTTCTCCGAAAAACTGGATATTGTTATCGAAAATGATTTTAAGGATGGGGAAACGGCTATCTTTTTTGAAAGCACTGACGAGATGAAAGAAAAACTTCTGTATTGTCTCCACCATGAAAGTTTCGTTGATAAAATAAGGCTGGCAGGCTTCAAGTGGTTCACCAAATACCACTCTAATAAAGTTCGTGCCACCCAATTTATGGAAAAGATCTGGCAAATATCTTAATAGCATGGAAAACACAGTCAATATTCGAGGTATCTCTATCAATCTACATCGTAGTGAATCATTATCAAACCACCTCCGCCGGGAACAGGAATTCTTCGAACCGGATATTTTAGATTATCTCCGAGACCATCATGGACAGCAGCAAATCATTGTCGACGTCGGCGCAAACTTCGGAAACCACGCCATCTACTTTGCCAATTTCCTGAAATATCAGGAACTTATTTGTTTTGAGCCCATCCCCGACAACTTTAAACTTCTAGAACAAAATATCACGTACCCACACACCAAACTATTCCGGCTTGCCCTTAGCGATAAGAAGACCTCTCTCAAGATGGCTCCCAATCGACGTAACATGGGAGCTTCGCGGATAGACGAAACCGGCTCCCTGTCCATTGACGCTATTACCCTGGACAGCCTAGATCTCACCGGTGTCACACTACTAAAGATTGATGTCGAAGGTCATGAACCACAAGTCTTGGCGGGGGCCGGAAAGACGATCAAAAGAGACCACCCTCTGATCCTGATAGAAGATAAAGACTTGGCTTACGCCAAACTCTTACCGGGTTACCTCCTGGAAAAAGGCTGGCCTCATCACAAGACCTATCTATATAAGTGGGCCGATAAAAAAAAGACCCAAAAACCCTATCTATTATCCATTTTCTCCTCTTCCCCAAGAATCGAAGTTCGCAACCAGTCGTTGTCAAAACTTGAAGACAGTGTCGAACCGGTAAATGTAGAGCTTGAAAAATATCCCGGCCACCTTTTCCGCTGGGATCATATTCCATCAGAAATGGACCGAGAGAGAGTTTTTCTTTTTACCGATACTTACGATGTGATATTCCAAAAACCAATTCCAGTTCTTTCACCGAACCATATTTATGTCGCCAATGAAGGTGAAATTCATATCAACAATTCCTGGTGGAGACACATGTTCAGATACAACCCGCAGTTCGAGATGCTACGAAATGAAATCATTTACAATGTCGGTTCTTTTGCCTGTTCCGGTACCAAAATGGACGAATGGGCCAGCTTTATCCGGTCTTCGCGCATCGAAGTAGATGGTTCATCCTGCGAACAATTACTGTTCAACGTTTGGCTCAGAAGACCGGAAAATATTACTCTGTTGACGGAGTTGCCTGACCTTTTTGCTTCCATTTATGCCAATGTAGAAAAGGGTACTGCCATCTTGAATGAAAAAAATGAATTCGTTAACCGGCAGGGGGATCTTTTTTCTGTCGTTCATTTTAACGGCAGTACCAAAAAATTGTTGAACAAGATTCAAAGAGATACAAGACCTTCAACGCCCATAAAACTCTCGATCATCATCGCTTTTTACAACAGTCATGGAGCAGTGGCAAGACAAGTCAAACATTTTGCGAACATGAATCTTCCGGACGATATCGAATTTATTTTTGTGGACGACGGCAGCAATCCTCCGCACAAGCTTGAAGATTACGATCTAAATAATCTACGAATTCACTACACGAATGACAAGCGCCCCTGGACTCAAGGTCTGGCTCGCAATGCCGGTGCCAAAATGGCAAAAGGAAGATACCTCTTCATGACCGACATCGATCATATCCTTTCCAAAGAGGCCATTATGGATGCCTACCATTTCACCGGGGACAAAATGACCTTCCGTCGGTTTTTCGGCGTCCTAACGGAAGACGGAACTCTTTCTCAAGATACGGCTGTTTTGGAAGAGTACGGCCTGGATATTGGGAGACTCCGAACCAGAAGAGGTCTCTATGCCAGTGTCCATGGCAACACCTTCGTCATGAAAAAAGCCACCTTTGAACTTCTCGGATGTTATGATGAGAGAAAATGTCTCTATGGTCACCACGCTCCCAACAGAGGCGGAGAAGATGGGGACCTGAATCACAAATGGAATCACTGGGCGGCCAAACAAGGTATCCAACCGGTCGAAGGTGCCAATATTTACATGTTCCCCATTGGCCGTTATCATATAACCGGAAACCCAAACCCATTTGGCTTATTCCATGACCTCAGTCAAGAACAAGTCCCACAACCAAACAAAGTATGATTTACGACCTATCAATACTCATCCCTTCCAGAAACGAAATGTTTCTGTCGAAAACTATTGAGGACATACTTGCCAACATTGAAGGAAATACAGAAGTGATTGTCGGTCTAGACGGGTTGTGGGCCGATCCTCCCATCAAAGACCACACCAGGGTGACCATCTTTCATGTTTCCGAGTCCATAGGCCAAAGGGCCATGACCAATCAGCTCTGCCGCCTCTCTAAAGCCAAATATATCATGAAGGTGGACGCGCACTGCGCTTTTGATAAAGGTTTTGACGTCAAAATGATGGCAGATATGCACGACGACTGGACCATGGTCCCGGTCATGAGGAATCTTCACGCCTTTAACTGGGTCTGCTCCGAAGGCCATATCCGCTATCAAGGACCCAGCGGAGTGTGTACCGAATGCGGCAAAGAAACAGTGAGAGACGTTGTCTGGATCGCCAAAAATAATCCTCAAAGTACTTCCTACTGCTTCGATCCGGAACCACACTTTCAATATTTTAATGAGTTCAAAAAGAGATCCGAAGGGCAGGGAGATCTTACCGAAACCATGTCTCTTCAAGGATCATGCTTCATGTTGACCAGAGACAAATACTGGGAACTAGATATTTGCGACGAAAATTTTGGCAGTTGGGGATCTCAAGGCATTGAGGTTGCGGTGAAGACATGGCTCTCCGGGGGAAGAGTGATGGTCAATCACAAGACTTGGTACGCGCACATGTTCCGCACTCAGGGAGGCGACTTCGGCTTCCCCTACGAACTTTCGGGCAGCGCTGTCAGTCATGCCAAAAAAACCGCCAAAGAATTATTTTTCAAAGGAACGTGGGAAAAACAAGTCAGACCACTCCACTGGTTAATCGAAAAATTCATGCCTGTACCCGGATGGAATCAGGAAGAAATAGACAAGCTAAAAGGAGCGGACACCTTCACACTACAAACACCATCCATCGCGCCAATCCCCAACCAATCTCCTATTCAATCCCAATCACCAAATATCACTTCCACAAGTGTCCTGGTTCCATCCAACAACGACCTCGCACCAACAACTAATAACTCTACCAATTCCTCCGAACTAATAACCCCCCAAGTTCCTACCGTCGGCTGTATCTACTACACCGACAACCTACCGGATGAGAATCTTCTGAGTGTTTGCCAAAGACAGCTAAGAAAAGCCATTGCCGGCAAAAGGCTAGTAAGCGTCTCCCTTAAACCTATGGACTTCGGAGAGAATATTTCACTAGATCTTAAACGTGGCTATCTCACCATGTTCAAACAAATACTAACAGGTCTGGAAGCACTCGACACTGATATTGTTTTCTTCTGTGAACACGATGTGCTTTATCACCCATCACACTTTGACTTTATTCCGCCCAAAAAGAATACCTGGTACTACAATAGCAACTTCTGGTTTTTACGGAATACCGACGGCTTCGCCATCAATTACAATGTCAGCCCCTTGTCTGGACTGTGTGTGTATCGAAATATCGCCATCAAGCACTACAAAGAAAGAGTCGCTATGGTCGATAAAGAAGGTTTTTCCTACAGAATGGGTTTTGAACCCATGACTCATGGTCGTATCGTTTGGAAGAATCGTTATGATTTTGAACTATTTCATTCCATCGCCCCCAACATCGACATTGCTCATGGAAATAATGTGACCGGTAAAAGATGGTCTCAGGACAAATTTAGGCGTAAACCCACTTTTTGGAACGAAGCCAACATCGACACCATCCCCGGCTGGGACAATGTCCGCCGTCTCCTAAACTTCAAAGGTTAATTCTTCGTTTCACGTCTCTAGTTTAATACGTCTTTCCCTAGTAAAATTGAAATGTTCAATCCGAACGTTTGGCGTATCAAAAAAATATATGACTAACAATCTAAGGGCATGGCTATAACCTATGTTGGAGGAAGAGGAGCTGGTACGGCAGGACAAGGTGGTGGTTCTATTGCCATAAACTCCGGGCTTACAGGAGGGAGCGACACCACTGCACTTGCAGGAGATCTAGTGGTCGTCACTGTTTCAGTTGGCTCACAAGCCCGTCAGCCCAACATCGCAATTGCATCACCTGCCGGCTATACCCCTCTTACCGCACAACGCACAACAACCACCACCTACGATACGAACGTTCAAACCAGTTACAAGATCATGCCCGGCACTCCGGATACCGCAGTTACCATACCAGCATCAGGTAGTACGGCAGACGGAATTTCCTATGTAATTCAGGTTTTCAGGGGTGTTGATTCAACAACTCCAATGGATGTCCCCCCAACATATATTACAGGGACTGGCGCAAATAACCGCCCAGACCCCGCAGCTATCCAGCCGGTCACTGCCGGAGCGTGGATCGTTTGCTGTGGTGGTGGTGCGTCAGCGAACGGAACCACTCTCTACACAGCAGCTGCCCTAACTAACTTCAGGACTTTCAACGGTGCAGATACCAACGATGGCACTGTGGGTGCCGGGTACTACGCCGGCTGGAGCTCCGGCTCCTACAACCCCACCGCTTTCAGTGGAGGCTCAACTAACACAGCAAATTCGTGGGGCTGTACGACACTTGCCCTAAGACCTGGAGCCACCTCTTCGCCATCTGTTTCGCCATCCATTTCCCCAAGTGCAAGCATCTCACCAAGCGCCAGCCCTTCTATTTCTCCATCATCTAGTCAATCACCTTCCATAAGCCCTAGTGCCTCAACGTCACCGTCCACATCAGTATCACCGTCAGTTTCAGCATCTGTCAGCCCAAGCGAACCACCGGCAAATACTCCATTCACCAATTCCGTAAATAGTGGCTCAGAATCCATCGACACCCCAATCCACACAATTAATCTTCCACCTATCGTTAACCCAGACGATCTCCTACTTATTTGGATGGCTTTTGACAGAACACCAATCGTTACCTGGGACAACTCTTCTCATGGATTTTGGATCCAGCTGGTAGATACGAATAATGCAACTGTAAAGCTCGTCGTCTACGCCAAGATAGCTGATGGCACTGAAGCGGGAGGGGTACTTAATATCAATACCAACACGACGGAACAAAGTACTCACCGTTGTGAAGTCATTAGAAATTGGGATAGTTCCGTGATTAACGCGATAAATATTCCAGCCGTGGCAACTGGCACAAATAACTTACCAAGCCCTCCTGCCGCGACGGACACTTGGGGTACCATCCCACGAAAAACGATCGTAATCGAAGCCCACGATTTCTCACCGACAATCAGCTCTTTTCCCAATATGTTTCTTCAAAATCAGTTTTCCAGTCAATCGTCGGCTGACATTGGTTGCGTCAGTCTCAGCAGTGCAAGTTACAGCGGGGAAATGAATAGCCAAATTCCCGGCACTTTCACTCTAAGCGGAAACGAGGGGTGGATTGCCGTCACCATTTCTATTCTTTGTTCCTCTCCCGGTGTGGTAACCAACTGGCCTCCCCTCTCTACTCCTCCATGGCCGCCGGTCGAGCTTAACAGTTCGCGTTTTGAAACAAGTGGGATCCAGACCTTAATACCTGAATTAATTTCAGCTGGTTTTTCTTATTCTGCACCAACTTCAGAAGAAAACCAAACGATTTTCAGTTCGGCTAGATGTGATGAAAATCACGGCGTATCAGGTGTCGTCCTGGTTTCTCCCGGTAATGTTAGATACCCATTTGCCGTATGTAATGGTACCAATCACAAACAATTATTGGTTATCTGGGGATCAGATTATTGCATGGGAGGAGGTAGTGGAAATACAACATGACAGCACTTTGGGTAACGGCTTTTCCACACGCGACAGCAAGTACCAACGGAGGAGGTATATTCGATAACATATCCGGAACTCCGACCTTCGGTACAGCCAGCGCCCGTTCCTCTGGATCATGGATTCAATTAACCGGATCTGCGTCTATTGCCCGAGCCGGAAAAGATTTTACTGTTGCTCAAAATACACTTACTTGTTCGGTATATTTCAAACTTGTTACTTCTCTACCCACCACGACTACCGCTCTATTTTTAATAAACGCTACCGATGGTGTCCGCGGAAGTTTTTTATATGACCAAGCCTTAAACAAGTTTTCGATGCAGCTTACGGGTGGGACAGCCCAGTCTCTTACAGGAATTACTCCCACCACCGATGTTTGGTATCGACTGGACATGGCAGCCGTCGCCAATGCAAACCCACACACAATCGATTGGCAAGTTGCTATAGATGGAAGCGATCCCGTCGCCGGAACACAGGCAACGTGGAGTGGTGCCGGATCTACCTTTACCGGATGGCGTATAGGTAATAATGACGCCAGAACTTGGTCGGGTCAGTTCACGGATTTAATCATCACAGACAATACAGCAGATCACCCAATAGGGGCTCACAACACCTGTTTAATGTATCCAGATGCAGATGGAACATATGTAAATAGTACAAATTGCATTGAAGATCAAGCAGGAGATGACCTTAACGGCACCAGTGTCGTTGGTTTTAGTAAGATAAACACCGTTTCCTCTCCAAATACTGCACCAGACACAACAACTTACTTACGCGTAGGAACTGCAAGTGCTGGCACATATGCTGAAACAACTTTAAGCAACATGACTTCTGGCGGAACCCCTTTAGCAGTCATGGGCACAATTGCCTATACCAGCGCAACAACCTCTGCAAATAATGCCGGAGCGGTCATTGTGGACAATATCACTGAACGCACTATCTGGGGTGCAACTGGTGCGTATTCTGATTACTCCGACGGTTCTACTACAAATTTATTTTTCAAATCCGCAGTAGTCACTGTCGCAAGTATTTCAGAAACCAATGTCAACGCATTAAAATTTAGATTTATATCAGGTAGTGATGCAACCCCCGATCCATATCTCATTGACATGTGGGCAGAAGTTGCATATCTGGCAGGAGCTACTGAAAGTTCGAGCAATTCCCCAAGTGTCTCACCGTCAATTTCACCATCTGCATCGATATCGCCATCAATTTCTCCTTCTGTATCACCCAGTATCTCTCCTTCTGTCTCCCCAAGTATTTCTCCAAGTGCAAGTATCTCACCGAGCATATCTCCCTCCATATCCCCAAGTGTCTCACCGTCACTTTCTCCATCTGCATCTGTCTCTCCGAGTTTAAGTCCATCTGTTTCACCGTCACTCTCACCTTCTGCAAGTGTTTCACCATCCGTATCACCAAGTGTTTCTCCAAGTCTCTCGCCTTCAGCGTCAGCTTCACCATCCCTCAGTCCAAGTCAATCTCCATCTCTTTCACCATCAGCGAGTGCTTCTCCCTCCGTTTCACCGAGTATTAGTCCTAGTATAAGTCCCTCTGTATCTCCGAGCCTTTCGCCTTCCAGCTCTATATCTCCTTCGAGTTCTGTTTCGCCTAGCCCATCTGCTGTAAACACTGATGATTTTAATAACCAAAGTACCGAAACGTTTTGGACATGGACTCCTGGTACGGATGGCACTCACACCGAAAACGCTTCAGGTGAGCATCAAATCCTATTGGGTACGGGTGGCATGTATGGAGCCTTATATGATCCAACTTGGCTAAACCAATCAATATCCGGTGATTTCGACGTTTGGACAAAAGTCACCATATCACCTGTTACAAACTATCAACACGCCGGTTTACTTTTTTCACTTGATTCAAATAATTACGTAAAGTTAGCAGATTATTGGTGGGGTGGTCATGTCGTGGTCTGTACTCATCATTTTTCCGGTGCAGATTATACAGATCAAATTGTCACTACAGCCTCCTCCATTTATTTCCGTTTGGTTCGCATTGGAACTGCAATTACCGGATATTATTCCGAAACTCTTCCGGATCACAACGCAGACTGGACAACATTTACCCAAGCAAACAAACTATCATCTTCCGCAAGTGGAGGATTGGGTATCTTTGGTAACACACAAGGTGGTGCACAAATAACAGCATACTTCGACTGGTTTCTAAATTGGGATTCCAATTCCCCATCAGTTTCACCATCAATTTCACCAAGCAACTCACCTTCATTAAGTCCAAGCTCTTCGGTCTCCCCGAGTTTAAGTCCTTCTGAATCTCCAAGTCTCTCGCCAAGCGCAAGTATTTCTCCGAGTTTAAGTCCATCTGTTTCTCCATCTTTAAGCCCTTCGGCATCAATATCACCATCTGTTAGTCCGAGTGTGTCTCCAAGTTTAAGTCCCTCGGCAAGTATTTCACCGTCCGTATCGCCTAGTGTTTCTCCATCATTGTCACCGAGTGCAAGTATTTCTCCGAGTATCAGTCCATCCGTATCTCCAAGTCTTTCGCCATCAGCGTCAATATCACCATCGATATCTCCTTCCGTTTCACCCTCTCTTTCACCATCGGCGTCAGTTTCACCATCAATGTCTCCTTCTG
>CAYHNG010000007.1:0-61281 GCA_964357975.1 uncultured Pseudomonadales bacterium | reverse complement strand
ATCGCCTCGCTTCGCTCGCAGTTGAAGCTTCATGCGGGGTTTCCTGGGCACAAAAAATCCCTCATTTCTGAGGGACATTCATCTATTCTTTGTACCATTCCGGCTTGGGCAATTTTGAGAATTCAGCCAGAAACTCCTTTTCACTGTCAGTCACCTTCGACAGAAATTTAATCACATTTTCCATCACGTTCCGCACACTTCCTTGCAAATCTAGGTAGTCTACTACTTTCTTGCCAAACTCAGTTGACATAAAAAGCTGGTATCGCTGTTCCACTGAACACATCAACAGTGGACGCAAGACTTTTTTCACCTCATCCTGCCACCCATTCATATACACCTCCATTTTTCATGTTCAGAATACCTAATTATAACACTATAAGTCAATCGTGCAATGGCACTCTGGCAACCCTTTCTAGTATAGTTAAATTCATGCCCAAACCGATGGTAATAATTATTACCCTCATTGCCAATCTGTTTTTTGGCGGAAAACTGCCCTCTTTTATCTCCACCAGTAGCCTGCCCGCCATTGATCCAATCACTGAGCAAATATCCGGGATGACTTTGGAGGAAAAGATTCGTCAAACCTTTGTCTGTAGTTACGACGGAAAAACACTCAAAAAAGCACTCAAGGTCTTAGAGAGTTGCGGCAATATCATCTACTCAAAAAGCAACACCGAAGGCCTAACCGAAAATGATATTTTTAGCAACAACCAATCAATTCACAAACAAGACCCGCTTTCGTGGATTATGGTGGATCAAGAAGGCGGCAAAGTCGCCAGGATTAAAGACGATTCTCCTTCACCGCGAAAGATGGCAGAGGAGAATACGGTGTCCTACTGGGGTGAGCAACACGGGAGAACTCTTAAAGATTTAGGTTTCAACGTAGACCTTGCTCCTGTAGCCGACATCACCAAAAACAATCCTGTGATCGAGAATCGGTCCTTCTCCGATGACCCTACCATTGATGGCGTCAAAGCCTCCGAATACCTTAAGGCTCTACAGATGCAAGGCATAGTCGGAGTCATAAAACATCTTCCCGGTCACGGACGAGTCGACTCCGATACTCACAAGAAAACTGGGTCTCTTAACTACAGTTGGGAAGAAATAAAAAATTTTGACTTGATTCCCTTTATTGACACTATCAACAATGGCGCCAGAATTGTTATGATTGGGCATATCGTCATCCCGGAGCTGGATAAAAAGCCGGCCAGTATCAGTTATATCGTTTTAGATAAACTGAGATCTGCCCTTCCTAGCGGAAACGACCTAATCTTTCTGACCGACTCTCTTTCCATGTCTGGTGTCGGTATTCCTCAAGACCAAGCCGCCATCGAAAGTCTCCGTGCCGGCGAAGATATGATTCTTTTACAGGGAATCGACCCTCAGCCCCTTTTTCAAAAAATAACCACCGCCTACAACAGCGGAGCTCTCGATAAAACAAAACTAGATCAATCGGTTGCTAGAATCCTAAGAATTAAAAGCCAATTCAAAAATTGATTTGTAGTCTCTTTTGAATTTTTCTTTCTGATCAATCAGCATCTTTTTAACTTCTTGTTGGCTAACCCATCGAATCTCAGCTACTTCGTCATGATTAATCTTTACTACCTCCCCAGCACCCACTTCAGTTTTATAAACCTTACCAAAACAAAAGAAACCATTGTCGAGACTTGGTTTAAAAGAACCAACCAAACCCACAATCAAACCAGTTAACCCCAGCTCCTCTCTCAGCCCTCTGATTGCAGCTTGTTCATACTCCTCTCCCGCCTTTAAATTCTCACCACAAGAAAAATCAAAACCTCCTGGCAGATATCTTTTCTTCAAGGATCTGACAGGAAGCAATATCTTCTTGCTACTATTGACGACAAATATGTTTACAACACGGGTGTTTGCTTGTAAGTTATTATCCCAAATAACCCCTCTCGGTAGAGTCCCCACTATTTCATCCTTACTGTTTACTACGTCTTGCAACTCACCGTTATCCGACCCGTCATCTACATTATTCATGAACTCAATCATCAACTTACTTACCCTGTTTTTCAGATCATCATCCGTTAGTAACACATCGGTCATGCTTAATAGCTAGAGACCTTTCCCGTTAAATATTTTTCTGCGTCTAGTGCCGCCTGACATCCCATACCCGCCGCGGTGATTGCCTGCTTATACCTGAAGTCCACCACATCACCACAGCCAAAAACTCCATCTACAGAAGTCATGGTGGGGTACCCTTCAAGCCAAACATTAGCATTCCCATTTGTTATTCCCGTTTTCAAGAAACCTTTTTCGTCCAGATCCACTTGACTATTAAACAGTTCGGTTGCGGGGAAATGCCCAATAGCTAAAAACAATCCATCAACTACCATATCGGTTGTCAATCCGGTCTCCACATTCTTAATTTTTATTCCTTCCAGTTTTTCCGATCCCTTAACTTCTACCACCTCACTTTTCCAAATTATTTTTATTTTCGGATTTGTTGTCACCCTCTCTTGCATTATCTTGCTGGCTTTAAAAGAATCTCTTCGGTGAATCAAATATACTTCGCTCGCATATTTTGCCAGAGCCAAAGCATCTTCCATAGCCGCGTCCCCTCCACCTACCACAGTGGTAATTTTTTCTTTAAAGAAGGCCGCATCACAGACAGCACAAGTGCTTACCCCTTTCCCCATCCACTTTTCCTCACCCAATCCAAGCATTTTAGAAGATGCCCCTGTCGAGATAATCACTGCTTTCGCCTCAATTTTTTTATCTCCCACCCAAACCTTTTTTGTTTCACCAACCAGCTCTACTTTTGCGACATCCTCATACCGCACTTCAGCCCCGAACTTTTTTGCTTGAGCTTCCATATTCATCATCAGGTCTGGCCCCATAACCCCGTCCTTAAATCCCGGAAAATTTTCCACTTCAGTCGTATTCATGAGCTGTCCCCCCGCCCTCACTCCGGCAAGCACCAAAACAGATAATGTTGCCCGCGACAAATACAAGGCAGCTGTATAGCCGCTTGGCCCACCTCCAATAATAATCACATCCCACTTTTTTTCTTCCACCATTATTTTACAAAAACTATATTTCGGTTTTTCGAATTTTATTAGGCGCTGCAGAAGGGCAAGCAAAATGTCGCGCGGAGCGGATCCGCACTCGTACTCGAGGGACGGAGGTCGAGCACGTCATTTTGCGCACTTCGAAACGCCGAAAATTAGAAAAATTTCAATTTACTTAATAATCTTCTCAATCATTTGGATATAGGCATCCTTGCCTCCAAAACCTACTTGTCTCGTTACCTCTTTGCCCTTTTGATAAAGAATTACTGTTGGAATACTCATGACACCATAGTCCCCCGCTACTTTGGAGTTGGCATCCACGTCCACCTTTCCCACTTTAATTTTACCTTCATAAGTGTTTGCTAGCTCATCCACAATAGGAGATACCAAGCGACATGGCCCACACCAATCGGCATAAAAGTCTACTAATACGGGGGTCTCAGACTTAAGAACCTCATCGTTAAAGTTTTGGTCGGTAAATTTTGCTACAGACATTGTTTGTTTATATTAATTAATGATTAAAGAAATCTCTTTAATAACTTAGCATATTCTTCTTTGTTACAACTATCCATAGCGTCAGCCAACAAAGCTTTGGCTACGCTTTTTAGAGAGCTCATCGAGGCTACCACTTGAGTTACCACCGCCTCGCACTGTTTATCCTCTGATATCATTTTCTCAATTCCCCCCACCTGACCCTGAATTCTTTTCAGGGCTACCTGCAATTTCTTTTTTTCTTCTATTGTCATTCTATCAATATACCCCCTGTGGTATACACCTGTCAATCATCATCTTAAAAGTTCAGCGCCAACAATCCAAAAATCACCGGCACTAGTATTACGAACCATCTTTTTTCTTCTGAACTCACCTCTCTTTTTATCTGCCAAAACCAAAGATCAAATCGGGCATGATTCCAAAAATAGTCATAAATTAAGTCGAAAACCAAATGAATTCCAATACCCAGCATAAACCCTCTCGCAAAGGCGCTCGACACACTGGTCACAGTCAACAAAGCCAAAACCAACCAGACCACTAAGAACAAGAAGCTTCTCATCACCAATTCTTTTTGCTCATGCCTTTCGTTTAACAAGGTAATCATTCCTTCCACAAACTTATTTCTACCAAACAAATCCTTTAGTCTTGTCCCCAACGCCTCATCAGGCTTCATGAGAAAGCTGTATACAAATCGATCGCTAAAGACAAATAGAAAACCAATCACCCCACCCAAAAGCCACCACAGCAAATCTAGACCAAAAACAAAATTTCCGGTGACTATTTTAACCAATATTAAGAAAACAAAAACGCCAAACAAGACAAATTCATGGATTGCTACCTTGTTTTTAATCATACCTTGATCTCATTCTAACATTAATCGTCCCATGACCTTATCTCTGACTGGGGTAATCTAAGCTTCTTAGGGGTTACAGCTAACAACACGCAAGCAACCAGTACCATGACCACACCCATAGCCACAAAGGTATTTTTTTCACCCACGAACTGGGAAATCAACCCTGCTAACACCGGACCAATAATATATGCCACACTAATGGTTGATCCGGACAAACCCACCATGTGTTTGCCCTCGCTTCCCATCCGGCTAACAATATCCGAATATACCGCATCTGTTAGAGGCCACGAAAATGACAACATTGTTCCCACTAACAAAGAGATAATTAACACCACGGCCACGCTGTCGCTCAATCCAACTAAGGCCAACAGAACACCGGAAATTAACATAAAAATTTCAGCTAACTTCTTCTTTCCCCTATACACCCCCCATCTGGCAATTACTACGCCGACAAACACCATTGGTAAAGTATAAAAAGGCAAGAATAGCCCACCCCACCAAGTTTGTTTTGCCAAGTTGTCGGAAAAAACCGTTCCGGTTGTCCAGTAGGTGGCATCCACTACCCCCATCGTCAGACTAATTACTAACACCGGCCAAACGTGTTCTATCAAAGTCCACCAGTATTTTATTTCCTTTAGAATGCTAACTCTTTCGAACGGTGTCTCTATGGTCACCTCTTTTTTGTTCCTTCCCATAATCATCCAAAAGAAATACCCCAAAACAACACACACCGTCGCCACTGCCACTACCCAATAATCACCTTTACTAATTGCCAGGTAACTACCAATCACCGGACCAATAAAATAGGCAAGACTTTTGAAAGCCCCCATTATCGCCCAAACTCCGGACCTGGAAGCCGTCGGTATGGATTCCGACACAAATGCCTGTCCCCCAAAACCTAAGAATTCATAATATATCCCCCAAATTCCCATCGCTATCAATAATAAAACTAACCAGGGCCAGGCAATGCTCCATAAAAGAACTCCGCAAAATACCAAGCTGGACCCAATCGCCATGAGTAATATTTTCCTTGTTTTTATACCCTTTAATAGTTGAGGAAATATTAAGTCGGCACCAAAACCGACCAACGATGAAAACGAAATTATCAGTCCCATTACCAATGAGCTGTTTACCGAGCCTTGTATAAAAGAAGGCACCCAATCACTCAAGATCCCGTCTCCCAAATAAACAAAAAACAACATAGTTGACAGTACAATAGCTCTTCCCCAAACTCCCCCCAAAAATAATCCAACATTAAATTTCCTATTCACCCAACCATCTTATCTCATTGTCATTGCCCCGCTTCATCCTTAAGCTGTTTAAGCTTCCACATAAACATTTTTCCCTTACTTCTGGCACCGGCATCCATCACAAAGCTCTTGGCCTTTTCGATAAGTTCTCGTGGCATACTTTTTACTATTCTCATATAAATTGCAGTATGTTTTGTATCGTCAAGCGCGACCGCTAGGCGATATGCATAGTCCTGCCACTCCCGGCTTATCCTTTTTTGCTTCGTCTCGTCCAGTTCGTATTTATCGAGAATTTTCGTCATCGAACTAAAGCCTGGTTTATTCATCGGTAATCCCATTATAATAATAATTATCCACGTTTATGTCCAAACTTTCCAAAACCGCCGAAAATCTTAGAGAATTCTTCATCACCTACTTTTCTACGGTAAAAATTGTCTGGGATATGAACAAAATAGTTCTTATCAAAGTCACTCTGGCCAATGCTCTCAATGGGGCGTTGGTTTACCCTTCTCTCCTGGTCAGCAAAGCCCTTATCGACTCGGTCATCTCCTCAATCACCACCCACGATGTCTCCAACGGTCTCAGGGTTATGATAATTGCCGCTGGTGTTGGACTGGTCATAGACCGGATACAACAAATTCTCAGTGAAATAGATGGCATCTATAGTGACTATATTTCCCATGTTTTATCGGAAAAGATCCAGGTTACTCTGTCCAGAAAAATCAATCTGTTGGCAGTTTCTACCGCTGAATCTCCCGAAACCAGAAATCTCCAACAAAAAGTTATGGACAATACGGGACGCTCCGTTTGGTCTCTTATCATACCCATCTCTACTTTTCCGGAGATAATTTTTACCATTATCGCTACTGCCATTCCCATCTTCTCTTTTCAGCCCCTCATCATAATTCCTTGTATCATCTTAGCTCTTCCGAATATTATGATCGGTGTCAACGCGTCCAAGGAGTGGCATGCCCTAAGCACTGAATTTTCACCCAAGTGGAGAGTTTGGAGCGCCCTCGAAGACTTCGCCATCAAAGGTCGATATTTGTACGAAAACAAAATTCTCGGTCACGTTGAGGTCCTTCTCAATCGGCGGGTTAAAATGGCCAATGAAAACTTTAACAGACGCCGTGTTATCAGCACCAAATATGCCAAAAAAAGACAGTATGCCGAGATACCAATGGCCATTTTCCAAACCGGTACCAGACTATATCTCTACTATCTAGCCATCATTCAGCTTCTTACTCTCGGAACAGCTCAGATCACCAGTACGTCTATTGAACGGTTCATTGGAAACATTCGGCGCCTCATCAGACAAGCCAACGACGTTTTCCAAAACTATCTTTTTATTACGGATTACCAAAAGTTTATGGCTCTTCCGGAGGAGGATCAAACTGGTGGCCTCTCTCTTCCTGATTCCTTAGCCGATGGTATTGAATTTCGTGATGTTTGGTTTAGGTACGGCCACTCTTCTGACTGGATTCTTCGGGGAGTGTCTTTTAAGGTAAATCCCAAAGACAATATTGCCATTGTCGGAGAAAACGGTGCCGGTAAAACTACCCTGATTAAGTTGATCTGTCGTTTTTACGAACCTCAAAAAGGCGAGATTCTGTTGAACGGTGTTAACATCCAAAAATACCAATTGAAGGATTATCGTCATCAACTCTCGGCTCTTTTCCAAGACTTCGCCCAGTACCCCTTCTCAGTCGAAGATAATATTCACTTCGGAGATATCGACAAAAAGAAAACCAAGATCGCTATAAAGAAAGCCGCCAAGCTTACCGGCATCATCGACTTTGTAAAATCTCTACCTTTGGGCTTTAAAAATCCTCTTGATAAAGAATTCTCCGGTGGCGTGGAGCCATCAAAAGGGTTGTGGCAAAGAGTAGCTCTGTCTCGGATCCTGTATCGAAATGCAGAGATTCTTATCCTAGATGAACCCACTTCAAACGTAGATCCGGAGTCGGAAGAACAAATATTTGCCGATGTCTTGAGAGTTGCCCAAGACAAAATTGTTTTTCTAGTGTCTCACCGTTTCAGTACCGTCAGAAAAGCCGACAAAATCTTGGTATTGGAAAAAGGCCAAGCAGTTGAATACGGTAGTCACGAAGAGCTGATGAGTAAGGCTGGGCGCTATAAAGAACTATTCTCCATTCAAGCCCAAAGCTACCAATAGTTCGTCCGCTGCCTCTTCGATAGTTTCTTCCAACTCTTCAACCTCTTCTTTACCAAATTTTCCCAGCACGTAATCTGATCCGGATACAGCTCTACCCAATTCACCACGATTGTCTACACCTAGCCTCACTCTCAAAAAGTTCTTGTCCGGCAAACTCGTTTCTACCGAGCTCACCCCATTATGCACCTTAGGACCTACTCCGGTTTGTATTTTGTACTCACCCAGTTTCAAATCCAAATCGTCATGAACCAATATCAAATCACTTACGGAAAGCTTGTAATAATCCATCACTTTCCTTACCGCTCTACCGGACTCGTTCATAAACGTTTGTGGTTTTACAAAAAGAACATCCTTATCCCTACAAACTAAAGACTCAAACTTATTTTCCGACAAGAATCGGACTCCTCCCGCCATCTGATCCACAAACACGAAACCGGCATTATGTCGTGTATTTAGATACTCGTTCCCCGGATTACCCAGCCCAACAATTAGTTTCATTTATGTTTCATTTTATCCCTTATAATCCTTTTTGTGAAAGCATTTCTTCTGCTCATACTGGCGTTAACCATCTTATTATATCTTCCCCTCAATCGACAAAAACCAAAATATAGGTTAAATCTACCAATAGACGATCATATCTCCTTGATTCCCTGGACAGTCTGGATCTATATTTCTTATTATCTGTTGGTCCCTGCCTCAATTTTGTTTATCTGGAACTCACGCTTTGCTATCCCCTTTTTAATCACTCAAATTGCTGGAACGGCTATTGCTACCCTCGTTTGGAAAGTCTTGCCCAACGGTGTTTGCCGTCCGGAGATTAAACCGCAATCAAGTCGTAATCTTCAGCTATTGAATTTGATATACAGCCATGATCGTGATTGTAACGGCTTGCCCAGCGGACATGTGCTTCATTCCTTTGTTTCTTGTTTCTATTTAGCTCAACTCTATCCACAATTCTGGACCATTTTCTACTTTCTTCTCATGGCCATCAGTTTCTCCACCTTGACCACCAAACAACACTATTTCCTTGATATGGTCAGCACTTTAGCGCTTACCCCTTTTATTATCGAACTATCCTCTATAATCCACTTATGATTGTTACCAAAAAACCCTTTTTTTCAGTAGTTATCCCCGCCCTGAACGAAGAGAAGTACCTCCCCCTTTTGCTCGATGACTTGGCAAAACAAACCACCCAAGACTTTGAAGTAATTCTTGTTGATGGTAAATCAAAAGACAATACCGTTAAAAAAGCCAATTTGTTTAAGAAAAAGCTTCCTTCTTTAACAATTCTCTCCTCAAGCGTTCGTAATGTTTCAATTCAACGAAACATGGGGGCAGATAAAGCAATCGGAAAGTATCTTTTATTTAACGATGCCGACAACAGACTCCCCAAATACTTTCTCGAAGGGGTCAAGTACCAGCTACATGTTAAACCACTGGACCTTTTCACCAATTGGTTCATTCCTGACTCCGTCACTGCCTCAGACAAAGCCATCGCGAGTTATATGAATATCATGATTGAAACCGCCTCACTTCTCAATCAACCAGCCGCCTATGGCGCGCTTATCGGCTGCAAAAAAAGTATTTTTAAAAGTATAGGAGGCTTCAACCCAAAGGTAGGATTTGCTGAAGATACGGAGTTCGTCAATCGTAGCCATCACAAAGGACACACTTTTGGAGTAATTCGGGAACCACGTTTTGTTTATTCCTTTCGACGTTTTAGAAAAATCGGAAAATTAAAAATGCTTCAAAAATACGCCGTTCTTAACCTAAAATTTTTCACCAATCAAAAGGTAAACCAAAAAAAAGAATATCCCATGGGAGGGGGATATCTCGAAGAAGAGACCAGAATTACTCCTGGTCTTACCAAACTCATCCAACTAGCCTTTAAGAAAAAAGGGGAAAAGACCAAAATCACCGATCGTATACGCGCCCTTCTTAGCCTGGAAGAAAGTCAGACCTAAGCCAGCATTAGCTGAATGCCTACAAACATAGCGTAGATACCTACCAAAACCGCCCCTTCCCATCTTTCCAGTTTGTGTTTAGATTTGGTGAATAACCAGAACAGACCTAAAATGATAATCAGAAACAATCCCGAAATACCCCTTTGAAGAGAGTCTGTATATCCAATTGGACTAACAAGAACAATTATTCCTAATATCAAAGTCGAATTTACCACTACACTACCCAAAATATTTCCCAATATTAGGGATATCTCTCTTTTTTCGGAGGCCATGATAGTCAGGACTAACTCCGGCAAGGTCGTTCCCATTGCCAAGATTATTAGCCCAATGAAAAAGGCGCTCACCCCCAAAGACCCGGACACTTTTACAGCGACGTTCACTAACATCCAGGCGCTCACCCCCAAAACTCCCAACCCCATCACCAACTTCAGTGTTTGTACTACCGGTTCCATTCGAGTATGTAATCGATGAACGACAATTTTCCTCCCGGAAAGCTTCAAATGCTTCAATGGCGAGCTACCATGGTGAACTAAGTTGTTTATATAAAATAAGTACAAAAACACCAGCACCAATCCATCCAATCTAGTTAGTTTACCGTCTAACATCAACAAGAAGGGCGTCATCGCGATTCCCATTGTGATCCAAAGCTCTTTCCGCAGATACTCTCCAATTACCGGAACGGCACCAAACAGCAAAGCCGCGCCACCAATAATCCAGCTCAAATTTGCCAAATTAGCTCCTACAATATCTCCCAATGCTATTTGTGGTTGCCCTCTAAAGGCAGCGGCTAGTCCTACAAACAACTCCGGCAACGAAGTTGAAAATCCGACTAGTATTGTCGCCAACATTAATCGGTTTACTCTAATGTCATGAGCCAGCTTTTCGAATATGTCTACAGTAGCTCCGGAAGAAATTACCATAATCAGAATCAGAACAATTCCCCATAAAATATCCAGAAGCATACCTCTATTTAACCACAACTAGCATCTGAAATTCGAGATCTCTCATCAGGATCTATTTTCTTTTTTTCTTTTTCCCACCTCAATCAAAATTGGCACTACCGAAATTGACACAATCATCAGCGCCACATAATGAAAATTCTCTTTCACAAAAGGGAAGTTACCGAACACGTACCCGCCGATTAAAAAAATGGTTACCCAAGAGATACCCCCAATGACGTTATAAAATACAAATTTTCCATAATGCATCTTACTAATCCCGGCCACAAACGGTGCAAAAGTTCTGACTATTGGCACAAACCTGGCAAATACGATTGCCTTTCCACCATGTCTTTGATAAAACTCTTCCGCTTGTTCCAAATACTCTTTCTTAAAGAACTTACTTCGACCATCAAAAATCTTTTTTTCAAGTTTATCGCCGATAAAATAATTTACGGAATCACCGAGTACGGCCGCCGCCACCATCAATAGATAAAGAAACAAAAGATTAAAGGACCCCATCGCCGACAAGGCGCCTGCGGCAAACAACAAAGAGTCACCGGGTAAAAAGGGAGTAACCACCAATCCCGTCTCCATGAATATCACCAAGAACAGAATCAGATATGTCATTGTCCCATACTGAGCAATCACCAAAACCAAGTTCTTATCTATATGCAAAAAGAAGTCCAAGATCAGTTTAAGTATTTCCATTCCTTAATTTTACCTTAGACGGTAGATAATTTGGCTATCTCCTCCACTTCTTTCCAGGTGGTGGCCTGTTTGGGTCCTTTATCCTCGCGGAACTTCACCAGTCTGGGAAACCTCAGTGCCAGACCCCCTGCGTGGTTAGGACTCTTAGTTATCTCATCAGCCGCCACTTCTACCACAACGAAGGGCTCCACCCATACTTCAGGTATTAGAGTGCCCGAAACAAGATAGTTTTCCGGCTTCTCTTTGGTTTTATGCTCATCTAAACTCTTCTTTAAATCTCGGAACTCGACATCGGTCAGCCCTGTTCCTATTTTCGCAATCGATACCCATTTGTCTTCCTTCGTGAGACCCACCAGAAACGCCCCTATTCCAAAGTCTGATCGTTTTCCCCTTCCCAAATAATATCCCAAAATTACCAAGTCCAAAGTATCGGACAGTTTTCCCGAAGTTCCTTCAGCCTCTTTGATTTTGACCCAGTTCCAACCTTGTCGACCAGGCAAATACTCTCCCTCCCACATTTTGATTACCGCTCCCTCAAACCCTTCCTTCAAAAATTTATCATGCATCTCCTGAACTTCGGTTGGATCATCGGTTTTAAAATAGTCGTCAGTCACTAACGTTTCATTTGCTTTGATTATTTTTGCCAACTCTTTTCTTCTTTCAAAATAGGGTTTCTCAATTAGGCTGGCTCCATTCAAGCTCAACATGTCAAACACAAAGAACCTTAGAGGAATAGATTTTGCCGTTTCTGCCACATCATGTTTTCTCTTTCTGGTGATAGTTATCTGAAATGGTAGGACTTTGTTGGTTTTTCTTTCATATCCCACAGCCTCACAGTCCAGAATTACTTCGTCTGCCTTTATCCATTCCTTCATATCCTGAAGTTCCGGAAACATCGGACTGGACTCTTCCAAATTTCTGGTATAGGTCCGAACCTCGTTCTTTTTTTTGTTAAAGTGGATTTGTACTCTTGTTCCGTCGTACTTTCTCTCTATTGCCACCACCCCCATCTTCTCCACTATCTCCTTGTAGTTATTCAATCTCTGGCACAAGGCTGGAACCACCGGTACTCCCGTCTTCACCTTAATATTTTTCAGTCCCAGCATTCCCTTTTCCTTTACTATTTGAGTAATATATCCTGGATCTGGGTAAATTTGAAAAGCATTATCCAACTCTTTTCTTAGTGTCTTTCCGCCACTGGTCATCTGTGACAATGCGTCAAAAATAGTTTTTTCCGAAAAGCCAAGACGCAACTTTCCTATCACCATTCTGGCAATAAACTTTCTCTCCAAATTAGATGTTGTCAGTAGTAACTCAGACAGTCTAGCCACCTTTCGCTCTTGACTTCCTCCACCACCCTCATCAGCCATAATTTTCAGCTTCTCAAAAACTTCAGATATCGAATATTTCACGGTTGAGTCTTTTTTAAAATCCAATTCTTCAACTACCAAGCCCACATCTCCCTTAGCTTTATATTTATGCTCTATCTCTTTAACCGATAGACCTGTCCCATCTACCACACTCCGTAATACCATCTTTACTGCCATATTAAACTCTTTATTATCAAAGTCCGGCCCCAGTTGACCCAAAGTTAGATACACTCCTTTATCAGTTTCTTCCACAGACATTTTCTCAATTAGTTCCGCCAGCACTTTGGTGATTTCTAATCGGGAAGAAATCTTTTCCAGTTTCTCCAAATACCCGGCAAAGTCTTTAAACAACATACTTGTAGTATATCAATCACCACGTCATTGCGAGGAGGTACTCCGACGTGGCAATCCCCGACCATGAGAGATTGCTTCGGCTTGAATACAAGACTCGCAATGACAATAATTAGCACTTCGAACCGAAGGTAAATTTTATCGATAGCTCCTAGCCTTTCCCATCACATAAAGCGCCCCTTTTGTTTTCCCCTTCTTACGTATCAGCTTCTTATCGATCAAATCTTTCAAATCCCGCAGAATTGTATCGTCCGAAACCATAGGCAAAATGCTCCTTGTCTCCTTTATGGTCACTTCATTCTTCAGAGTCATCTCTTCCATTATGACAATTTGCCTCTCTGTCAGTGATACTACTCGGCCGCCATCGGATTTGAAAATTGGTGCATCACCTACCAGGTTCATTATCTTTGTTTGCATTTTTTCTGCCGACTCGGAAAGACATCTATTAAGAAACTCCAACCAGATAGTCAGCTCTCCACCATTCCTGTCTACTGAAGATACCGCCTGTTGAAAAGTCTCACTGTTCTTAAGAATCTCTTCTTCGATCGACCAAAGGCCCTTGAATCCATAACCCTCCGAAGACAACAATAGTTGATAAAAACATATTGCTGTCAGTAAATTGTTCTCCTGATAGGGACTGATTCTCAATAATTCGTAAAACATTACTCCCGCTTTATTTATCGGATGTATTTCATTCTTATTGGTACCATCAAACCATCCAAGCAAATCTTCAATTTGAAAGGGCACTTCAACTGCTAGCGGCAAAACCGATATTGGACCATCCACTTCTTTATTCCTCAACCGTCCAGCATCATCCGGTAAAACCAACCTTTCTCCCAACAAGGTATTGATTTGAGAGAGATCTTTCTCTCCAAACTCACCCTGTTTAAATTTTCCGGACAAAAAGGCCAGTTGTTCTACCAATCTGTTTACATTTAACAAATTCAGCACCTGTTGTACATCTTTTTCTTTTCCAACCACACCCGTTCTTAGGGCTACCATGTGAGCCTTATCATCTCGACCCGGCTCATCTTTTACAATCTTGGCCACATCGTCGATACCCAAATCGTTCGTCGAAAATCTTGCCATGCTGTAAACCCTTCGCACCAAACCTTCTTGCTTTAATCTAAATTCCCAGTCAGACTGTAATCTCGACAACCGTACGATCATCCCAGCCACTTCAACCTCAATCAGGTTTAGCAAGGTTTTATTGGTAATTTTAAATGCCGGAGAAAACATTAAATCAATTATCGCATTCTCTGCGGAATATCTCAACTCAAAACTTCCATCCAATAACTAATAGCTACAAACCGTGAACTATTTCACCATATATTTCCGGTACCGTATCTACCACATCATCGGCATTAAACATCCAACCTCTTTTTTCCGCCAATTTTTCAGCGGCCTTCTTGGTCAAATATGAGGCTGCTGCCGCCGCAAATAAGCCCGTGTCCTTAGCCAAAAATCCGACAATAATTCCGGCAATCAAGTCACCGGTACAACCTTTGACCAACCCCTCGTTACCTCCGTGAATCTTCACCACTCTTACTCCATCGCTTACCATCGACACTTCATCTTTTGTCAATATCACCAAACCATGTTCCTTTGCCAGTCGAAAAATTTGCTCGGCTCTCTCCTCCGGACCATCTTTCATTTCTTCCCCGAATAACATTACGAACTCTCTTTTATTTGGAGACACCACCGCCCCATTAGGCAACTCACCTAATTTAGTTACCTGTAAAGTACCGCCGTCTACCACCCATTTTTGATCAGGACATTCTTTAAACAAGCTTGTACTTAGTTGCCTTGTTTGCTCACCCTCACTATCGCACACAAAACCGTGTTCACTAATATGGCTTCTCATCATTCCCGGACCTATTAATACCGATTCGGATTTCGCCACATATCTCACCACGTCTGTGTAGGGTACCCAAATAAAGTTTAACAAAGAAGATTTAATTCTTTCCGCAACTTCCCGGTCCTCATCCGGACTGGCAAAATAAACCATGCTCACAATTCTTGAGGCGGCTTTTAATGCAATCAAGGGGGCACCATGAAATAGCTTACTCCCCCCAATTATCGTTACTCCTCCGCCGGTCACCCCTTTTGTATATTTACTTTTTTCTCCTCGCAACGTCTTGCTTTCTTCAAACCAACTCGGATCAAATGTTTCTATATTCATCGTGTATATCTTACACCAATCTTAGTCGTTGCGGAGTTTGCCCTAACAACCTATCCTACCGATCGGTGAGATTGGCCATTATCTTCCACGTATATAATACAGTTATGGAAACCAAAATGAAGCCTACCACTGCCCTACACAAAGCGATTGTTGTCCAAATTATCAATCTCGTCTCAACCTCTTTCGGTCTGGTCGCCGCTCTGGCCTGGAACGAAGCTATCAAAGAGTATGTTTCGGTCTTCGTAAAACCCTACTTTGCCAAAGGCTCAGGAGTTATCTCACTTTTCGTGTACGCCATCTTTATTACCACCGTAGCTGTTCTCATTACCATCCAGACCGCCCGCATTCTTGAGAGATTGGATACTAAGAAAGCCTGATCGTCTTCATTTTCTTAAACATCACCACATCTCCTTCGTCAGCGGTCGTCACCACCACCTGTCTGCCGGACATTACTCTTAGTACTTCTTCTTTGTGCACCTCATCCAGTTCGGAAAAAATATCATCCAGTAACAAAAGCACCTTTCTATTCCCTTTTTCTTCCATAAAATAGATTTCTCCCATCTTTAAAGCCAGTACTGCCATCCTTTGCTCACCTCTGGATCCATAAACTGCCAAATCTCTAGTCTCCGCTTTTACCTGAAAGTCATCCTTGTGAGGTCCTACCAGCGTATATCCTACGGCCAGTTCTGATTCTTTATATTGCGACAATCTGGTCTCACTCATCGCACTCATGTCGTATGTTACCGTCAGTTCTCTGAACAGCTCACTTTTCCCAAACAGTTCATTTATGTATTCCACCAATTCCCGTCTCTTTTCCTGAATCACTTGCCCGTGTTTAATTAGTAGTCCATCCCAAAATGTTAATGAATAAGGACTGGCACTACCCTCGCGGATGGCATCCAGCAGTCGATTCCTTCTTCTTAGCGCCTGATCGTATGTGGCAAGACTGTTACTGTAAATTTTATCTACTTGGATTAGGAGTCTGTCCAAGAACTTTCTTCTTACATCCGGGGGTCCGCTAATCAGCTCCACGTCTTCCGGACGAAAAAGTACCAAGGGCAGTATTCCTAATATATCTTGCCTCCTCCGCGACACCCCATCGATCAGATACTTTCTCTTATTCACCACTTTCCCCATAACCAAACCCCCGTTCACAATTACTTCCAACATCAGCTTGTCGTCTTTTGGTAACTCTATTTCCCCACTTACCCGGCCAAGTTCTTGACCAAACGCCACCATTTCTTCCGTTCTCTTGGCCCGAAAGCTATCACCTACTCCCAAAAGATAGATCGCCTCTAACAAATTTGTTTTCCCTTTAGCATTCTGACCCACCACCAGATTTACTCCATCGGAAAAGTCATACTCGGCGTTCTTATAATTTCTGAAATCACTTAAGACAACTTTTTTCAACATTGCCCTTATTCTACACGTAAGAAGGTTTACTCAATTACAAACATACAATATCGACCATACAGAGACGCAATGCCCATCTCGCTCCATTCTTCAAACGCCTTCACTTTCCACCCGTTTCTGTGAAGTATTTCTTTCCATTCGGAAACCTTTCGATATGTATGCCACCAAAACTCAAAATTCCCCAATGAATCAAACACGGCATCAAAAAACCACTCTACCGCGTTTCTATATGTATCTTCAATAAACACCACTCTCTTCGCTACTCGCTTTGCTTCCTTCAGCACTTCCAACCCATCCTCACAATGATGAAGTACATGGATAATCACTGCCGTGTCAAATTGATTATCCTTAAAAGGCAATTTGTGTCCGCCATAGATCACCGGCTTCAGATCTTCATATATACTCAGGTTTGCCACATCTACACTAGTTACCGTTAAGCCCTTCTTGTTCAGTAAACAAGCAATCGATCCACTACCCATCCCCACATCCAGAATTTTTTTCCCTTTGACATATTTCCCGATATGTTTCCACATCTCATCAGCCTTTCGCTTCATCACACCATGAATTATTCTCGACCACAAGTTGGCTTCCTCTACAGATCTCGAACTCAAACCTTTGGCTGTCTTCACGATAAACGGAATGGGCATTCTGCCATTCTACTTCACCTCTGACAATTTGGGCAGTAGAAAGATCCTCGCCCTCCCAGTTTAATTTTTTTTATTGTCTCCCCGCACTTCGTACATTTTTGGCCATCTTTTTTGTAAACCAGAAAATGGTCCTGGTAAGTTCCACCCAAGCCCGTGACTTGTACATAATTACTGGCGCTGGCCCCTCCATATTTGATACCGTCTCGAATTACCTTTACCGCCGCTTTGTGCAATCGCCGACCTTCTTCCCAACTCAGGCTATCCGCTTTTCTGTCGGGCCTAATGCCGGCTAGGAACAGCGCATCATTCACGTAGATGTTACCCAATCCACCCATCTTCTCCTGGTCCAGCAATACAAATTTTATGGTTTTTTTTGTTTTCTTTAATATATCAAACAGATATTCATCGGTAAATCCTCGATCGATAATATCGGGAGATTGTTTTCGAATCTCATTTTCATATTTTTCTTTGGACACAATTTTCATCCATCCAAAAACTCTCATATCGTTAAAATATAGTCTTGCGCCATCCTTAAATTTCCAAATCACCCGCGTATGTTTTGAAGGTAATTCGTTAACCCAATCAGGAGTGGGATGCCCACCGACAACCCTCTTTGTTCCGTCAACAAATATTAGCTGACCGGTCATCTTCAGGTGGACAATTATCATCTCTGTCTGATTTGAAAAACGAATCTCTATCAACTTAGATTTTCTGGAAACTGATTCTACCTTCCAATCAATAATTTTTTTTTCGTCCCCCCAAAAACTTCTTTGTCTTAACACTTCTACCTGCGACACCGTACGCCCGCTGATGGATTCATTCAGCTGGCGACTAATTGTTTCCACCTCGGGTAATTCAGGCATACTACAGAACTTCCTTCGGCGTAAATAATATATATCCGGCTGAGATAAAACACAAAGCGCCTATCGTCACAAACAAGAAATTGAACCCCAAACTACTTACCAGAAAACCGCCCAGTATCGTCCCTAACGCCATAACCAAATTTGAGACCATCGCCCAATCGGAGTATTCCATTACTTCTTCCTTCCTATCAACATGTTTCGCAAACAGTGTTCCAAAGGTCGGTGTCCCCAGTGATTCGGCTAAACCAAATAATACTTGAATCAAAATCAAAAACAACGCACTGCTAATAAAAATATAGCTCAAAAAGCCTAATCCTCTAATAATATAGCTTGCCGCCAGCATTAACTCTTTTTCGCGGACACGGTCACCGAATCTGGCCACAAAAAGTAGAAAAAGTGTTGAAGCCACATAAAATACTGCCGTTGAGACACTTACCAGCAAAACTCCTCCACCAATTTTCTGAACATAAACAGCATATAACGGTCCCAACAGCAAGGCAGCAAACACATACACCGCATTGCTGACAAACAATACCTTCAGGGCAGAATTATTTCTCATCCGCTTTCATCTTACCAACGATTTTCCGAATTTTTTTCTCGAACAAATCTCTGGAAAATTTTCTTGACTGTCTGATCAGATCCTTTCTTTTCCAGCTCACTCCTTCAAACTTCTTCATCGCCAGTTCGAGCGTCCGCGTATCAGTACTATCTATTAACAGTCCCGTCTCACCGTCCACGACGGTTTCTTTGAAACCGCCACCGTTAAAAGCAATCACCGGTGTTCCGGAAGCCATCGCCTCGACCACTGTCATACCAAAATCTTCATCTTTAGCTAAAGCAATGAATCCTTTTGCTTTTGCATATAATCCCATCATCTCCTTATCGGAAATTCTTCCCAAAAGTTCGACGTCTTCAATTTTTTCCAGCTCTCTCTTAACCGTAGAATAGCCAACAGCCTCCCCGACAATTTTAAGTTTTAACCCAATGTGTTTAGCTGCTTCGGCCGCTTCCACCAACCCCTTAGCTCCTACCAATCGGGATACAATTAAAAAATAATTTTCCTTCTTGATGCCTTCACTGCGTTTAATGAATTTTTCCACTTCTACCGGCGGGCAGACTTTCTCGGCCTCTTTTCGGTAAAACTTCCAGACCCTTTTCCTCACATTCTCCGAATTTACTATCCACTTATTTACCCTCTGGGCGGAATGCCAGTCAAATATTCTCAAAAAATGGTTAACAATTGTTGCGTATACCCGTACAATCCAATATTTCTGTAAATTAATACTAGTCTCATATCCATACAAGAAACGCGGAGGAGTATGGCAATAAGCAACCACAACGGTTTTTGGAGATACTTTGAATCCTCTCGCGAAATACGAAGAACACGAGGTAATCACCAGATCATACTCCGACAAATCCAGTGAACTCCAGATAAGTGGGACCAAAAACCTCAAAGGGCTATAGAGATTTCCATATTTAATCAGAAACGCTAGACGGCTTTCCACAATCTTCCTATCTTTAAATTCTTTGTCACACGTCGAACCCTTAACTCGAAATGCCGTAAAAATTGGTGCCTTTGGGTACATGTCTGCCAGAACTCTCAGCACCCTTTCTGCCCCACCGAACTCTTTGATATAGTCATGAACAAGTGCGACTTTCATATAAAAACGTCTTGAACCTCTCTTTCCCATGAGTCCTTAGGCAACTTTCCAATCAAACTTTTAAAGTTTAACTCCTCAAATAATTTGATCACTTCGCTCTTGTCATAATCGGTTAATAAACAATCTTCCCAATTCAATTTCAAAGGCACCTCGTTATCGATTTTTGCCAAATAGTAGCTTTTTTCTGCCATTTCCTTCTCGGCTTCAAGCAAGGCTTTTATTCTGGGTACAATTCGGGGATCATCCAGACTTTCGTAGAGTTTCTTCATGCTTCCAAATTGCTGAATTAATTTTGTCGCCGTCACCTTACCGACACCCTTTACTCCCGGAATATTATCTGACGGATCCCCCATCAAACTCTTCAGATCAATTATTTGCTCAGGTGTTAATCCGTATACTTCTTTTACTTTCTCTTCATCAAAGACCACCGATTGTGCATGATGATTTTGAACCGGCAGGTAGACCACTACCTTCTGTTCTTTAATCAATTGAAGTGAGTCTCGGTCACCGGTCACTATTACAATCTGTGTGTCTTCTTCTTTCAAAGCTAGTCTCGCTAACGTCCCAATAATATCATCGGCTTCAAAACCCTCAATTGCAAACTGTGGAATATTTAACTTCTTCACGACCTCTTTTGTTCTATCAATCTGAGTGGCTAAATCGTCATCCATCGGTTTTCTGTTGGCTTTATACTCTTCGAACTCTTGTTTTCTAAAAGTTGGTCCCTTCAAGTCCCATGCTACGGCCACATGGGTAGGAGAAAGCTTATCAATCACCGAAAGCAGCATCGAAGAAAATCCATAGACGGCATTTATCAGCTCTCCACTTGGCGTACTCAGAGGTGGATAGGCGTGGTAAGCTCGGTGAAGTAGAGCGTTGCCGTCAATCAAAATAAGCTTCTTCATTTTTCTTCTATTGATGGTTTGGCTTTACCTACAATAGCCTCAAACTCTTCCTGTTCAATTGTCTCAACCTTAATCAATCTATCGACCAATTTATCCAATATTTTTCTATTCTTTTTCACCAAGTCTTCGGCCACTTTATATCCTTCGTCCATAAACTTCTTAATTTCCAGATCCACCTTGGCCTGTGTGGCTTCCGACAACCTGACACTATCACCCACCGAGTACCCCCAAGCGTTTGTGTCTATCGTTTGGTTTAAGGATACTGGCCCAAGCTCACTCATTCCAAAGTCCACCACCATCCTTCTAGCCAATATCGTCGCTCTTTCAATGTCACTGGACGCTCCGGCCGTAAGTTCATTAAAAACGATTTTTTCGGCCGCTCTTCCGCCCAACATCATCGCTATTTCATCTTTCAATTCGGATAGTGTTTGTTGATACTTATCGGTTTTTGGCCGACTCATGGTAAACCCAAGAGCCATTCCACGCGAGACGATGCTTATTCTATGAATCGGATCAGTTCCCATCAACAGGTGGCCTACCACTGCATGACCGGCCTCATGGTATGCTGTCATTTTTTGTTCAAGTTTAGATTGCAGTCTTTTTTTCTCAGGACCCATTTTAACTTTCATGGCTGCTTCTTCAATATCTTTCATTTCTATCTCTTTTTGGTTGTCTCGCGCCGCTAATATCGCGGACTCATTCAGCATGTTTTCAATATCGGCTCCGGAAAATCCGACCGTTCTTTCGGCTACCTTACTCCAATTTAATTCTTTTACAAATGGTTTACCTTTTTTATGAATTTCCAATATCGCTTTTCTACCTGCGATATCGGGTAAATCCAAGGTTACTCTACGATCAAAACGTCCGGGTCTTACCAAAGCCGGATCCAGCACGTCGGGTCTGTTTGTCGCCGCCAGAACAATCACATTATCCGACTGTGTAAAGCCATCCATTTCCACCAATATTTGATTCAGTGTCTGTTCTCTTTCATCATGACCACCAAAACCACCACTTCCCCCGCGTGTTCTTCCTATCGCATCTACCTCGTCAATAAATATTATCGAGGGATTGGCTCTTTTGGCTGTTTCAAATAAGTCTCTTACTCTGCTGGCACCAACGCCAACCAACATTTCCATGAATTCCGACCCAGCCATAGAGAAGAACGGAACCCCGGCTTCCCCGGCAACTGCCCTGGCCAATAAAGTTTTTCCTACGCCGGCCGGTCCGGTCAAGAGCACACCCTTAGGCGTCCTTGCACCCAGATCACGGTATTTTTTAGGATTTTTCAAAAAGTCGACTACTTCTTCCAGTTCTTTCTTGGCTTCATCCACCCCGGCAACATCCGAAAACTTCACATTCTGTTTTCCTTTAGCAAAGAGTTTAGCTTTACTCTTTCCGATCCCAAACATGTCTCCACCACCACCCTGTCTTCTCATTAGATAATACATTAGCACTCCAAATCCCACGATCGGCAAGACAAGCGACATGATGTTCCAGAATCCATTAATAAAATCTTGAGATACAACCTCCACCTTTACTTTACTTTCATCCACGCCCGCCTTTTGTAACTGATCCATAAAACTGGCGCCATCTTCTTTACGGGACATACCGAGAATTTGATTACCGGAACTGTCTTTAGGATAAAGCAGAATTAGTTCTTGACCTCTAATTTGAACCTCATCCACCTTTCCGGCCTTAATCTCAGCAATAGCTGTTGATAGTGGCAGTTCTTTTACCGCCCCGGTAGACCCTAAAATAAATTTAATTAATCCGGGCAAAAAAAGGAATAGTATCAAAACCCATATCATTATTCTTCTCAAATTTAAATTGAACTTAAATTCAACTTTCTTAGTCTCTGGTTTTATCTGTTGTTGCATATTTGATCTCCCTATCTTATCACCGATCCTGGTATAACCGATTCAGGCAAAAATATCATTATTGGACCCTCACTTCCGTCTACCATTAGCGCCATACCCTGAGATTCCTCTTCTCCCATTTTTTTGGGTGCCATGTTTACAATTACCGGAATTATTTTTCCCGTTAGATCTTCCGGTTGGTACCACTTTCTGATTCCCGAAAACAAGACTCTTTCCCCTATCTCTTCGCCCAAATCCACCACATATCGAATCAATTTTTCGCTCCATTCTGGCACAGAAGCCGAAATAACTTTTCCGGATCTAATGTCCAACTTTTCAAAGTCTCCGTAAGCAATTAATTCTTTCATTTTAAAAATCGTAATTTATCTTCATTGCCGCTTTCACTTTTATCAGAACTTCTTGGGAAACTTTTCGACCATTTTCCACCCCATCCCTTAAGATGGCCTCAATTCTTTCCGGGTGATTTTCCAATTCGGCTCGCCTGCTCCTCATTGGTTCCAATAAATTGTTTATCGCTACAACAAGTTTTTGCTTAACCTCTACATCCCCGACCATCCCTGAACGGTATCTTTTTTTCAAATCATTCACCTCTTCCACGTTAGGATTAAACGCGTCATGATAAATAAAGACCGGGTTGCCCTCTACCGTACCATGATCCGATGGCTTTAATCTGTTTGGATCAGTGTACATGCTCATTACCTTTTTTCTAACTTCTTCTGTACCATCAGATAGATAAATTCCATTACTCAGACTTTTACTCATCTTTGCCTTTCCGTCCAAACCCACCAGTCTTGGAAATTCGCTTATTAAGCCTTCCGGTTCGATGAGAGTTTCCCCGTACAGACCGTTAAATTTTCTGACAATCTCTCTGGTCTGCTCTATCATGGGCAGCTGATCCTCACCCACGGGGACCAAATTGGCCTCAAAGGCCGTTATATCAGCCGCTTGAGATACAGGATACATTGCAAATCCGGCGGGAATTGAGTCTCCGAAGCCTTTTTGTTCGATCTCGGCTTTTACTGTTGGGTTTCGTAGCACCCGGTTTAGGCTCACCAGATTTAGATAAAATACAGTCAGCTCGGCAATCGCCGGGATCTGAGATTGTAAGACAATTGTAGATTTTGTCGGATCAATACCTGCAGCCACATAATCCAAAACCAATTCACGTACAGAATTAGCCACCCTTTCCGGATGTTCATAATTGTCGGTTAGAGCTTGTACATCGGCTATCAAAACATACTGGTCGTATTCTTCCTGAAGCTTAACTCTGTTTGCCAGAGAACCAACGTAGTGACCTAAATGTAATTTTCCACTTGGCCTGTCTCCTGTCAGTATTCTTTTTTTCATATATTTGTCGTTTCTCTCTCTAAAGTAGCAGGGACGGGGGTCGGACCCGTGACCTCGGCCTTATGAAGACCTTGCTCTACCACTGAGCTACCCTGCCATGATCGGCTCCAAAAGGCGATCCAAGCCCTATTTTACCATTTTGAAGGCACCATAGCAGCCAAATTACGCTCACTCATGCTATAATATGGATGTTCGTCTTTTGCGGGTGGAAGGTAAGTATCTTGCAGGGCTCATAATCCTGCTTAACTGGGGGGCGGAACCCTAGACCCGCAACCATACCGAAAACCTCTCGGACCTGACATTCCTACGGGGATACCAGATTCCACCACTTTCTCCAATTAGGTACCGGACTTGTTCTTTCTGCAACCTCCCGGATCAAAGCTTTTTCGGGCATCACAGCCAAAATCTCTCCCTCTTTTTGCATATTCAGCTTCTCCCTGATAATCTTTTCTCTAAAGTCATCCGTCATGACCAAGTTCAGCTTAGCCTTTAAAGCGTCATTTTTTGCCTGTTCTACTTCCAATCTCCTGGTTGCCTCCAAAATTCTGTTAAAGCCCAGCCTTATTTGCCAAACATCCCTCGAAAGCGAAAGGATCAGTAACCAAGCCACCACCAGGAACAGGGCTCCATACCACCCTCTTTCATGCCTATTTACCGTGTTTGTTTTACCCACTTGCTTTTTTGTAACCTAGAGTGTTATAATTAGAGCCATAATATATTTATAACAAAAATGGACCAAAACGAACTCAATATCAAACAGGCCGTCTCAGCCTTTAAGAACCACCTTGCACAGCAAGGCAGAGCTTCCGCTACCATCTTAGCCTATTCGAAAGATATCGAGCAACTGGCTGATTTTGTAGCCAAGTCCAATATTACCAACCTCAAGGAGGTTACCAAAGAGAGCATTGACTCCTTTAAGGCTCATTTGGCGGAAAATAGCTACACCACCAAATCAATTTCCAGAAAGATTAACTCTATCAAGTCTTTCTTCTCCTATGTTCAAACAAACGGACTTATTTCCGAAAATCCTTCAATTGGTGTTTCTCACCCCAAATATGATATCAAACCGCCCAGAATCCTGAACAAGATCGAATACCGTGCCCTTCGAGACGCCTGCCGCGAAGATGTCAGAATGGCGGCTATCGTGGAGATTCTCCTTCAAACAGGTATGCGTATCTCTGAATTGGCCAACCTTAAAATTACCGATATCGACAAAAATACCAATCAAGTCACTATCAGAGCTTACGAATCACACCCTGAAAGAGTTACCCCCATCAACCAACCTGCCAGAGAGGCTCTAGACAAATATTTGGCCGTTCGACCCAAAAGTGCTAACAATAGCGTCTTTATTACTAAGACGGGCAACGCTTTCCTTATCAGAAATATTCGTTCCAATCTTGATCGCTATTTTCACATCGCCGGCATCGAAAACGCCAAGGTCAACGATCTTAGACACACCTTTATTGCTCAACAGCTGACTTCCGGTAGTCCTTTGGTCTACATTAGCAAGCTTGTTGGTCACAAAAGACTTTCTACCACCGAAAAATATCTCGAATTTATCTCTGAGAAACCGGCCAAAGACAAACCAAAGATCGTCGATCTCTAATGTTTCTTTGTCAGTTTTTTGATGGTATCTAAAGTTGTTTGGGATAAAAACCCTAAGACATCACCCATTTTCTCTATAGAGCCCACAGCCAATGCCAACCAACCGGAGGAGGTTCTTCTGGTATCTTCCAGTATCAAAAAGGCATTTTTTACCCCGGACACTTCCAGTTGCTCGCCCGTGACCTCATCTTCCAAATAAACAGTCACCGGATTTCCGCTCTTTCCCAGTTCTAGGTTTCCGCTTATCAGCATTTCCTGTGGCCAGTTGTTGCCCACATAATCATCAAGCTCGTTCTTCGTTTGAGATACCCTCAAAAGCCTGTCTTGTTTAACTTTAACCTTCGTGGTTTTTGTCTTTCCTTTCATGGGTGGGTCGAGTAGGATTCGGACCTACGACATCGAAGGTATAAGCTTCGCGCTCTAACCAGCTGAGCTATCGACCCAATTACCAGCTATTTTATACCATCCAGGCTTACAAGTTTGATCTCTTCTCAATTTCCTCCGACACTTCTGCCACATCCCTCCCGAATTTCAATCTGGATAATTCTTTTACCATTCTGGCTATCTCTGGGCTACCCTGTGCCTTCTCTGCCTTCAAGTCTCTTCCTACATTCATCGAGAATGGTGGCACGGGAGTACCGTTGACAATTGTTTTTACATATATGTTTTGGGCCGGAATATTCGACAGATCGGTTTCGTTGAAGACTCCTTCAAACTCTTTAGATAGAATAGCTGCGTCTTGGACACCCACACGATAGGTCATTAGAGTTCCACAGTTACCGAAGATAGCGTCTCTCACCTGTTCATCAATCTGGCTGACGAACTGATTGGCCAGCACCAGACCAATTCCGTATTTACGGACTTCGGAAAGCATCTGGGCAAAGTCCGGCGTCGCAAAGTTCTGAAACTCGTCCACGTACAGGTAGAAAGGACGTCGCTGCTCTTTTGGAACCTCCTGACGCGAAAGCGCTGCCGCCAGCAGTTTTGGTACCAAAACATTACCTAAGAAATTTGAGTCCTCTTCTCCCAACAATCCTTTAGCTAGTTTAAGGAACACAATCTTTCCTTCATCCATAGCCGTTCTAAAATTCAAGGCGCTCTTCGACTGACCGATGATGTTACGTATCATCTCGTTTGTTACAAAGCGGCCGAATTTTGAGGCAATATAATCAAGGGTTTCTGACTTGTGAAAATCACTGGTTTGAGCTATTTGGTCGGTCCAGTAGCGCTTTACAATCGGATCTTTGACCAAGGGTAAAATTTCTTGAACATATTTCTGGTCGGTTAAAGCCCTGTTAACCTCGACAAAGGTCGCGCCCGGTACCATCGCCACAGTGAGCATGGCATTTCTGATTGCGTGCTCGAATCTCGGCCCCACCATTCCCGTTCGGTGTGGGTCATAGAGTTTATACATCAAGTTAATGATTGAAGAAGCCACAATGTGCATCTCGTCATAATTCGCCACCTCGAGCAAATTTAGACCAACAGGTCTCTCTTTATCGGATGGATCAAATAAAATTACGTCCTCAGCTCTTTCCGGAGGTACCAGCTCCAAAAGCTCTTCAATACCATCACCATGTGGCTCCATAAAACACAACCCCTTTCCCGCTCTCATATCTTGAATAATCATTGACTTCAAGAGTTCTGTCTTTCCGGTACCGGTTCTTCCAATGATATACAGGTGCTTCATTCTGTCTGTTTCACCCATATATATATTTCTTTCTTGACCTCTATATATCGATCGTCCCAACCACAAACCGCTTTCGGGGAATTCGCCGGAGGCTGGAGCGGTTTTTGCCGTCAACCAAAAGATATGCGGAGTTTCTATTGTTTTATTTGGTAAATGCCAGACAGTCGCCAGCTCATCAATAGATAATATCGAGTTCAAACCCCATAAATTTTGATATCGATAAATAAAATCCAACATAAAAGACTGTTTAAATCTGATTTTGTTCCCCGAAAACGAATTTTGATTACCGGCAAATTGTGAAAATGTTCCCTTTAGATTACTCAGGTTAGCTTTTGCCTGTTCCAGTGTCGGAGATACACTAATAATTCTGATGCTCGTCAAAAAGCCAACTTTAGTACACTTATTTGTGATCGCCTCCATGTCTTGCGGGTTCATTTTGAATTTGGCTTTCTCCGGATCGGCCTCTTCTTTTTTCAATTTGGAAACATAACCAAAACCGGACTTACTCCAGCTTGATTCTGCCGGAGAAATAATTATTTGAATCGCCGCCGCCTCATTATCGTTAAACTTGGCCATTGCTGACGTAATTGAAGACAGGGAGTCTACGGGTAATTCTTTATACCCTTTTATCGGCTTAAAACTTTCGTTTTTTAGGGTCAATTCCGCAAAATCAATTTTGGCATCCTTATAAAAAATATTGTACTCATCAACTTGTTTTACATGAGTTCCCGG
The DNA here is from genome assembly GCA_964357975.1 of uncultured Pseudomonadales bacterium. GTDB lineage: Bacteria > Patescibacteriota > Microgenomatia > UBA1400 > MFAQ01 > UBA10133. The sequence continues at coordinate 33,219 of CAYHNG010000007.1, read as the reverse complement.
ATAAGTTCCGGAAATTAGTTTCTCCACCAATTCTGCATTCTTTTTGTGGCACGATACATAAAATCTAATATCCTCTTTTTTCCCCACTATCTCCAAAGATAGGTGTTGTTGAGATTCAAACTTTTGCCAGAAACCACCCTTCTTGATAGAGAAGAGAGATGCAAACATTTGTTCTACTGCGTCCACCTTTACTTCGTTATCTCTTGGTACTGCAATTTCCAACAATACAAAGTTCATACTTACCTCTTCTCTGTTTCTGTTTCTGATCCAGATCACAAACAGCATCCACGCCGCAATCATCGTTGCGGCCAAAAAGGCTATCCCCAAAAAAATTACAAATAAGTATTGAATCCAAAAGTTTAAGTCGATCATTTTTTATTAAGGCATATAAAACACTCTACCTGGGTATTTTTTTATCATCATCACACACCATTCGGATAACCACCTCACCCCTTCCTTGATATTTTGTTGCAGACCTTTCTCCACCTCGATTTGATTCATTGGAAGCGTAATTTTTTTCGCCTCTATCGCCGGGGCCACACCGGCCACTCCTTTGCCGACGGTTGGCTGGCTTACTTGAGACGTCACCGCAGTCTGCTGTGGTCTGTTTAGTTGGGGTTGTTGTGTCTCTACTTGGTGCTCAGCTCTGTCAATATAACCCTGAATTTCCTTCAAGGCCACTTCATCCGAAGTTAGCTGACGTTCTGTTTCCTTACCCAAAGCAGGCATATCTAACTATACCAATTTTTTAAATCAAAATCTCAATCAAAACCCTAGTTTCCTTACCGGAACCAATCTTTTTACCACGAACCACCTTGTCATCATGTCAAATATAGAAAAACTATAAAGATATTCCACTGTCTGGTGGCTGAACACCGGAGAGACACTCAACTCGTCAAAAAAAACACAAAAGGGGGCGATAAAGGGGCAAAAAACGACGCAAACACACCATTAGCAATGTCAACAAAACACTGATAGTAATCAAAATTACCTACTACCATTAAATACCAACTTTTTGCTTCTGTCAAATCCATTTCAAAACCACCTCAAATAACATCACAATCATACAGATAATATCATTATCCTGCTTGAGCTCTTGAGTTCTTGAGCCGCCTTGCCGCGAGGCAGGTTTCTTGAGTTCTTATATTTTCCCCTCAGTTGGATCTATGTCGCACCCTGCTACACAGGCTAGTTCTTGAGCCGCCTTTGTATAATCCTCTTCTTCATATCGGTAGAGCTTACTAAAATCTATTGCAGGGAAACCTTCCTTTAGTTTTTCATACTCTTCTTTGCCAATCTCTTGGTAAGGCATTTGCGAATATGCTGCATCAAAGGCCGGTAGGAACGACATTCCTCCAATCAAGTTTCTATGTTCCCAAACCCATTTGATGAGATCTATCACCTCATCCGGATGGTAGGTTATCGTCACACTTGGATTATGTTCTGTCCAATTGATCTTATTTCTCATCCAATATTCGCATTGTGCCGTCGCCGAAAAACTTTTTCTGGTCACTGCTCCATCGGGAGATTTCACCGGAAAATGAATTACCCAAGTGTTGGCCGTTTCCGGTACTTGACCGTTTTCAGGATCCATCGGCACACTTTCGGATTTCAAAACCTTATATATGGAAGAATGGCTACTTACTCTGATATTCCTAACATAATAGGGTGACCATCTGGCGTGTATCCCCGATGCGCAATTAAAAAGCTGTGAAGAGTTTCCAGAAGGTTTCACACACGTTACCGCCGCCGCCTGATTTATTCCCAACTTTTCTGCCAAAACCCTGTTTGTTTCAACAGCAACTTGTCTTAATCTATTCTGAACCGCTGGATCTTGAGCTACTTGACTATCCATCTGTCCGTTAATGTCTACACCCAACAACCTTTCCTCCTCACAATTTTTCTTCCAAGAAGGTCTCAAACCGGAAAAGTTTGTGGCCATAGCCTGAATCGTTCCAATTATCGATGCTATCTCAACTTTATCTTTCAAGGTCTCATATGTATCGTCTTTCCTGGCAATAGCAATTGAAAGATTACAAAACTCATAAGGTCTAAGAATAATCTCCCCACAAGGGTTTGTCCCAAATTCTGCCGGAGCTCTTCTTGCCGGTCTCATATCTAGTGCTGACTGACGGTTAAAAATACCTGGTTCGCCTCGCCCGGACTTAACCATCTCCAACATCTGCTTAGTCACCTCCAGCTGAGTTAAACCGGATAATGGCCAAACTGCACTGTTATTTGCATTCCATCTCTGACTATTGTCTCTTTCAAAATCTCCTGATTTACATTCCCACATCTCTTTATCGTCAAAATCAAAGAGAGAGATCATTGCTGTTCTTCGCATTCCTCCTGACACTGCCGCATTCCCCACCTCGCACATCATATCGTGAGCATCAATCGATCTCAGAAAACTCCCCTGACGGGCAAATATTCGTTCTCTTACAAATTCCATCATCCTTCTCAAGGGTTCCGGGCCTGAAGATCGTCCACCTTTTGTTCTTAGTATTGCTCCGGCCGGACGAAGGGCCGTATAGTCAAACTTTATATCTCCACCATCGAACCAAGTTTGTAAGCCCGCTCTCAAGGCAGCAGCCCAGCCCTCCGTTGAGTCCTCAATGAGCATTTGCTTTGTCTCCAAACCATCCTGTCGTTTAACCCTGGGAAGGCTTTCAACATATTTATTTTCTACCGAGAAGCCAACCCCACAACCATTCATTGAAATAATAAGCGCCTCGACAAAAGAATCTATGCTGTCCACCGGCTGGTAAGAACAATTGTATATGCTGATATTATTTCTCCTTGCTGCCGGTCCGGCCATTGCCAGGAGTCTCATCGAAGGAGTTGCCTTCATTTCCAATATTGAATTGCGAATTCGTTTGTACACTCCACTTTCTAGTTTTCCTCCGGACAACTCATGTAAGAAATCAACCGATCTGTCCACTGTCTCTTTCCAGGTTTCCCGTCGTCCCAGATCATAATTAAATCGCGAATACTTATCAAAGAACTGGAATTTCTGAATCTGATTTTCAAAATAGACATCACTATCAGAAAATGCCTTTGCCACTTCCTTTGGGATTGGCCGGGTATCTCTCATTTTGGCGTGCTCTACTCTATAGATAATGTAGTTTTTGGCAGCTTCAAACTCTCCTGAGGCTTGTAGCACCAACTCTACTGTATCTTGAACCTGTTCAACTGTCGGTTTACTATATTTTGCCCCGATAATATTGACGACTCTCTTGGCCAGCTCACCAACCGGTGTCGACGGTTCTTTACCCAGATCATCAAAACAAGACGAAATTGCTTTTTCGATTTTTTGTATTTCAAACGGGACCACTCGCCCATCTCTTTTTACAATAGTACTGGGAAACTCAATTTTAACCTCTACTACTTTCCTTGCTTTACTGCTTTTCATATATTTTTGATTGGTTTGTAATTGTTATGGGTGCCAAAATAAACTGTTTAAACTCATCCGCATTATTAAAATCCATATAAACACTGGCAAATCTTAGATACGCCAACTCATCCAGTCTTCTCAATCTATTCAATACCATCTTGCCAATTTCACTGGACTTTATTTCAATCGTTTTTCGATTCAGCATCTTACATTCAATCTCATCAACCAAATTCTCAATATCGGTTTTTTCCACTCTTCTTTTATAACAAGCCTTGCCCACCCCTTTTAACAGCTTCTCTCTATCGTACTGTTCGATCTTTCCGTTTTTTTTTATCACTTTTAGGTCAATATTCACCACTTTCTCATGGGTTGTAAATCTCTTCTCACATTTTTTACACTGCCTTCTTCTCCGAACAGCTTCAGATCCCGGAAGACCTCTACTTTCCAGGACATTAGTTTCTACATTATTACAATATGGACAGTTCATAAACACACAACATTTAGCGTTGTCATAAATCTTCATCCACCACCCCTAGTATGTCAACTCATTCGCAAGATATCAGACCATCTCATCGAGGCCAATCTCCGCAAAATCTTCTTCAAAAAGACCCCTGTGCTACAATTCTCCATTATTCTCTGTATCGCACCTTAAACCAAAGGAGATTACTGTGCCTATAGATCCCACGCTTGAAGCATGGCGACAGAAATACGTAGCCGAACAAGACGTTCTCAACCGAGCCAACCGAGCCCAACAGACTGCTGAGTTAACAAGAGCTCAAGCTGACCTTAGTCGTTATCTTGAACATACGGACTTGGATATGATCATCAGGACCGTTATTCGTGATCTTCACCAAACATTCTCGGCAACAAGAATCATCAAGGGGCAACTTCCACTTGAAGGTGAACTCATTGAAGGCTACAACCCGGTCTTTATTATCGATCATCAAGGATTACCGGGTTATCGCCAACGTTTCGAGATTCCGGGTCTAAGATATCGTTTTTACATAGAACACAGGGAGTTTGTCATCACCGCCACTTTTTGTAAAAGTAAGGAGAGCGAGGTCTTCCCATACCTCCACCTTACCCATCGGAACGACCTTACTCACTTGATAAACTGGAACTCCAGCCTGAAAAACCCTAACAACCAACAGCTCAATTTTTGGTTAATTGACCAGATAACAGGGTTAATTTCAAAAAGATATCCGGAACAAGCCAAATCGGAAACTATCTATACTATTCCGGCAACTTCCACCCGAAGCTTTTTCCCTGAGGCGGAATAAAACAGCCATCTTCAACTCTCCCTTTGGGGAGAGTTTTTTTAACCAAAAATTACCCCAGTACAGCCAGATTCATCCCCATCCTAGCCAAGATTGATCCTGACACATTTCCTGTTTCTACTCTAATCCAAGCATTTATTACCCCACTCGCCCATGCAAACAATATCACTCCTGACAAATCCATCATCCCTAATTTATAAAAAAATAATAAAATAGGCATTTTAATAACCGCGACCATCAAACCGACTATGAGCAAATTGATTAGTCTTCCCTTCTGAATTTTTTCCAAATACCCGGCCACAAAACCACTAAAAACCAATTCTTCCGTTACGGCCGTTGCCAATACAATTCCAAGTAAACTTGTTTCCCACCTTATTCCCAATAAATTTAATCGTCTAACCAAGAAAAAATACCCTGCTCCTATAATAACCCCCAACAAAACCGAGCTTCTCAGCCTATTTCCAAACATCTGCACCCTTTTATCCTTCAAGGAAACTTGCCACCAAAAAAGGGGCATCAACCAAATAACCGGTTTGAACCATAGTTCTTCGACAACATCCGGTAAACGTACAAAATATCGGAAACTTCCCCAAAAAAGCAATAAATAAAAATAGTAATACCATAACCGCTTCACAACTAAATAGTAACATACGGGCTTACCCGTCGAACGAAGGGTATAATGTAACCACCATGCCCGTCAGCAGAAAAGCAATTCTTCAATCGATTGAAAAAAGCTACCGAAAAATTATTGGCTATCGCCGTTTTACTTTATTGCAAATTTTCTTAATCGTTACCGGACTCTTTTTAATCACCCTCTTCTTTCTGCTTAAAGATGTTCCTAGCCCCGCCAAATTAGTCAAAACCCCCGCTCCAATCAGTACCAAGATTTTGGATAGAAACGGAAAATTGCTTTACGAAGTTTATTCGGAGTATCGAAGAACCCCTATCGCTTCAAAAGATATTCCTGATTATGTCAAAAAGGCTACTATCGCTATCGAGGACAAAAATTTCTATTCTCACCACGGCGTTGATATTACAGGCATTATCCGCGCCGCCTTCAACGCTCTTACCAAAGGAAAACGCCTTGCCGGAGGTTCCACCATCACTCAGCAACTAGTCAAAAACTCTCTACTCTCCGATACCCAGCGCACCCTCACCAGAAAAGTTCGCGAAGCTGTCTTGTCATTAGCCACCGAGTTCTATTACACCAAAGATCAAATTCTGGAACTATATCTCAACTACACTCCTTATGGGGGAACCACTTATGGAATCGAGTCTGCGTCGCAGACCTATTTCGGTAAAAGTGCCAAAGATCTCGACCTGGCACAATCCGCACTTCTTGCAGGATTGCCCCAATCACCAACCCGTTACTCACCGTTTGGAGCCAATCCGGAACTTGCTCTTAATCGCCAGGCTGAGGTTTTGCGTCGTATGCAAGAAGATGGCTACATTACCAAAGAACAGGCAGAAGCAGCCAAGAGCGAAAAAATGGTGTATGCCAAAAAAAATATTTCTATTAATGCTCCCCATTTTGCCCTCATGGTTCGAGATAATTTGGTTCAAAAATATGGCGAAGATAAGGTTAATCTTGGTGGATTAATTGTAACCACCACGCTCGATCTTGATCTTCAAAATTATATTCAAGCGTCTCTATCTGCCGAAATGAACAAAATTGCCAAACTAAGAATCAGTAACGGTGGTGCCTTGGTTACCCACCCAAATACCGGAGAAATATTGACTCTGGTTGGATCAAAAGACTATTATGACGACGCTATCGACGGCCAGGTTAATATTGTTACCTCCCTTCGTCAACCTGGATCATCTATCAAGCCCATAAATTATGCCACAGGCCTGCTTAACGGTTGGACCGCCAGCACTACCTATCTAGACGTTCCCACGTGTTTCAATGTAACAGGCCAAAAACAATATTGTCCCAAAAACTACGACGGCTCCTTTAGAGGCCCCGTATCTAAGAGACAGTCCTTAGCCAACTCTCTTAATATTCCGGCAGTCAAGATGCTGGCTCTCAACGGACTTGATTCCTTTATAGCTACAGCCTCGGCAATGGGTATTTCTTCCTGGACAGACCAAAGCCGTTTTGGACTTTCACTTACGCTTGGAGGTGGAGAGGTAACCATGTACGACATGGCGAAGGCCTTCGGCACTTTCGCCAATCGAGGAGTTACTGTTCCCTTAATATCGGTCCTTAAAGTAGAAACCTACGACGGAAAAATTTTGGAAGAATTTCAACTTGAACAGATGACCAACTTGGTCTCTGTCATGCCGTTAAAGTGGGCCGATTTCTGGGAAAATCAAAAGAGTTCCTCAGAACTCTCTATCCCTACGGATCCCAAAGTTACCCTACCCCTCGAAGTCACCTTTATCATATCCGACATCCTTGCCGACAACGGAGCTAGGTCGGCAGCCTTTGGAACCGGTAGCAAACTCGTCATACCGGGTCACACCGTCTCGGTTAAAACGGGCACCACCAACGACTTGAAGGATAACTGGACCATTGGATACACTCCTGACTATTTAGCGGCCACGTGGGTCGGGAATAATGACAACTCTTCCATGAGCTATGTTGCCTCTGGTGTTACTGGAGCCTCTCCCATTTGGAACATCATCATGAAGAAAGTTTTACAAAACATCAAAGACAAACCATTATCAAAACCGGAAGGCATCACAAACTATCAAATCTGCAATCTTACCGGATTTCTGGCTCAACAAGAGAACCAGTGTGAATCGCATTCCGAGTATTTTATCAACGGTATCTTGCCGCTAGGACAAAGCAACTATCCCACTCGTAAACAAGTTTGGGTCAGACGATCGGACAAATACCCGATCCTTCCTGGTGATGAAACCGTCGACCGTGATTTGGAAGAACATACCGTTGTTTCTGATCCTTTTTCTTCAGATTTTTGTCTGGACTGTGTCTACCCAATTGATGACAAGGGGCACGTTCAGTGGCCACCAACCATCGTGGATTATTCAAAATTTCAATTCAGAGCTATAACCCCATACAACTACATGCCGGCCATATCTCCAACCAATGTTCCGCAAAACTAGACTATTTTTTCTTCTACTTGGACTTATCTTTAGTGGTATCACGGCTTATAAATTCTGGCAAAACGCACTACCCTTGGTCAGCCCCGTAGCTTTAATTGAAGTTATGATCGGTAATGCACCATCAGTGAAATCCAAGAAAATTATCTATGGCTTTTTTCCTTACTGGAATCTTAAGTGGGCCGATCAATTAAACATTGGTTTACTCACCCACTTTGCCTATTTTGCCGTTGATCTCAACCCAGATGGTAGTATCAATAAGACAAACGCCAAGAAAGAACAAGAACCGGGCTGGAATAAACTAAATTCCACCTCCTTTGAAAAACTCCTCTATCAAACCAAGCTGCTCGGTCAAAAAAGTGTTTTGACTGTTACGGCCATGTCTCCTAAACTTATCGACTCCCTTACCGTAGATCAACTAACATCATCGGCCGCCATTCATTCCATTATCGAAGTCTATCAAGATAGACACTTTGACGATATAAATGTCGACTTCGAATTTGTGGGAGAACCTGGTCCGGAAACTAGAGATGGTTTTACCCAATTTGTTAAAAAACTCAAGCAGACTTGCCTCTCTGTCAATCCTAGATGTCAGATAGATGTTGATGTTTTTGCCGACTCTGCCGAAAAATATCGCCTTTGGGATCTTTCCGCCTTAAATCAATCCGTCGATCATTTTATCGTTATGGCTTATGATTACTACCGAAAGAGCTCGACTCAGGCGGGTCCAATCGCCCCGATCACCGGAAAATGTATCTTGACATCAAACAGCCAACTTCCCTGCCTAGAACAGGATATAGTTACTCACGTTTCACAAATAATCAAAATTTTACCTTCGGAAAAGGTTCTACTCGGTATTCCATTTTATGGCTACGAGTGGCAAACGGCCGGCAAAGAGTATCTCGCCAATACTTATCCTAAAACCGGAGCTCTTGCAAGTTACCAACGCATTCGGTCCTTATTCTCCGATCCAGAAATCGCCTCTCTTTCGGCAGAGTGGTCGAACGTTTCTCTTAGTCCTTATCTGACATATGAAAAAAATGGTAAAATCTTTCAAATTCAATTTGAAAACTCTCAGTCGATTGAACAAAAAATTAAATTGGTCAAGTCGGCTAATTTAGGCGGTATTGCTATATGGGCACTCGGATACGAAACCCCCTACGACGACTTATGGCAACCCATAAAAAACCTTTCCACCCCCTAGTCTTTTTGGTTTACCGGATCTACAATTAAATAAGTTCCTTTGCACCCTTTCCTAAAAAAAGTTCTTGATCCATGTTAAAAAAGAAAGCCGCTAACTTACACAACTTTCTCTCTGTCTTGGGTCATCCTGTCTTCAATTTTCTGGTTTTTCTCATTTCGGTTATCGGTTATCTCATCATCTTATTAAACCGCGTCCTCTCCAACATTCTTTCTTCTATTCGGATAGACATACCCCATCTACCACGTTTTCGATCAAACTATTTTAATTTCTCCAAAGTCAACTTTCGCTATATATTGTTCATTACCTCGCTCTTCGTTCTAATCATTCTTATTTATTTCAAAGTATTCTACACACTACCCAACCCAAAATTACTTTCTCAATATCCCTCAAAGTTAACCACCCAAATATTCGACCGAAACGGAATTATATTATATAAAATTTATAAAGACGAAAACAGGACTCTGGTCAATTTGGATTCACTTCCCCAATATGTCAAAGATGCATTTCTTTCCGCCGAAGACAAAGATTTTTATTTTCACAATGGATTTTCCTTGTCCGGACTTCTCCGCGCCGCTTATAAAAATGTCTTCGACGACAAACTGGAAGGAGGTTCAACCATCACTCAACAGCTCATCAAAAATACCATCCTTACTCCTGAAAAAACTATCATCAGAAAAGTCAAAGAGATCATTCTCGCCATCGAAACAGAACGACTTTTTTCAAAAGATAAAATCTTTGAAATGTATCTCAACCAAATTGGTTTTGGTGGACCGGCTTATGGAATTCAAGAAGCAGCCCGTCAATATTTTAATACCGACGCTCAAGACCTAAACCTGGCTCAGGCGGCCTATTTGGCGGGCCTCACTAGAGCTCCCAGCAAATACTCGCCTTTCGGTGACCAACCCGAGCTGGCAGTCTCCAGACAGCAATGGGTTCTACACCAGATGTTCAAAGAGGGTTTTATTTCCGAAACTGAACTCTCCCGGTCTCTTGAGGAAAAACTCGATTTCCAGTCTGCCAAAATAGAAATCAAGGCCCCACATTTTGTCATGTTGGTAAAGAGTCTGTTGGTTGACCAATTAGGAGAAAACGAGGTTACTCAGGGTGGCCTGAAAGTTTACACTACCCTGGATTCTAATCTCCAAAACCAGGTTCAAAAAATTGTTACAACCGAAATTGAAAAACTCAAACCTTTAAATGTCGGAAACGGCTCAGCCTTAGTAACCAATCCAAAAACCGGAGAGGTGCTCGCCATGGTCGGTTCAAAAGATTACTTTAATCTCAAACAAAACGGACAAGTAAATCTCACCATGTCTTTGAGACAGCCGGGAAGCTCTATCAAACCTCTAAATTATGCTTTATATTTTGAAAACGGACACGGTCCAGCATCCATTATCGAAGATCGTCCAGTTTCCATCAGGCTTTCCGGACAAGAAACCTGGACGCCAAAAAACTATGATGGAAAATTTCATGGCACAATTACCCTCCGACAAGCCCTCGCCAGCTCATACAATATTCCCTCGGTTCTTATCCTCGCCCAAAACGGTCCGGCGAATTTCGCCGATTTCGCCCAAAAATTGGGGATTAGTACCTGGACGGACCCTCATCGCTATGGCCTTTCTATGTCTCTCGGTAGTTTGGAGGTCAAAATGGTTGACCTAGCGACCGCCTATTCGGCCTTTGCCAATCAAGGCATCAGTACCCCCCTCAATACCATCATAAAAATTGAAAAACCAGGCGGTAAAAACTTCCATCTCTCCAGTTGTCCAACCTTTACCAAAAGTATCGCCGAAGGTCCTACTGCCAACGCCGATGACAGCAACTGCAATCCCAAGACCGCCATTTCTTCCACCACCGCATATTTCATCACCGACATCCTTAGTGACAATTCGGCTAGAAGTCCGGCCTTCGGGACAAACTCCATCTTGAATATCAAAGCGGCTAAAGTCGCCGTCAAAACCGGTACGAGTAATGATTTAAGGGACAATTGGACTATCGGTTACACTCAAAATTTTCTCGTCGCCACTTGGGTCGGAAACAACGACAATACTCCCATGTCCCAAATTGCTTCAGGTATTACTGGTGCCTCACCAATTTGGGCCAAAATATTTAGCCACATACTGTCCACCAACCAGGAACCAAAAAACCTCACCCTACCGGAAGACCTTATTAGAGTTCCCATTTGCATTCTCACCGGAACTCTAACATGTACCGGCTGTCCGACAAGAGTTGATTATTTTGTTCAGGGAACGGAACCCAAGTTTGCCTGTGACCCAGCAGATATCGAACGACGTCTTCATCCTACACCTTCTTCTCAAAACTCACCAACCCCCCAAATTTTATAGTTTGTACTCAACATAATTTTTCCATTCCGGTTTTGGCAACTCAACTTTCGGCTTACCCCCCACGTATTCCGGCCATCCAAACTTATACCCTTTTATTCTTGGCCACGTCCAAAAAAAGATCGTCATCCCCACAACTGCCAGAAGCGTCCAAAATATTACCTTTCTGTCGGCCAACCTTTCCTCCTTCGACTTCTTCCGCTTTACCCTCTTACTTGGCTGATCACCAATATTTTCATCCTCATCTAATGGAACCTCCAATAATTTTTCCTCGTCATTCATATTAATCAAGTTTGTGTTGCCAAACATCTGGGTTTACCAAGCACGATGGCTGTTTGTCTTCAATCGCATCGGCCATATTATCTACGACAATCTTTGCCATCGCCGCACGAGCTTCTATCGTCGCCGATGCGGTATGAGGGGTAAGTATTGTATTGGAGAGATCTCTGAGCTCTTCTGGTATGTGCATTTCGTCTTCAAAGACGTCCAGTCCTGCCCCTGCAATCCATTTTTCTTTCAAGGCTTTGATTAAAAACTTCTGGTCTACAATAGGTCCTCTAGCTGTATTGATCAGTAACGCCGTAGGCTTCATCAGCTTGATCTCCCTTTCACCTACCATATGTCTAGTCTCATTGGTCAAAGGGACAGATATACTAACCACATCAGATTTCTCCAATAATTGATCGAGGGTGTGGTAAGCTACGCTATACTCCTCCTCGAACTCTTCATCCCTGTGTCGATTGAAATATATTACTTTCATGCCCAAAGCACTGGACATCCTTGCCGTCCATCGTCCTATTCTCCCCAAACCTACGATGCCCATTACTTTGTCCTTAATCCCTGTTCCCAGCAGTAAATCAGGCTCCCACCCTTTGTACTTTCCTGACCTAATCAATCGGTCACCTTCCACAATTCTTCTAAACAACGCCAGAGTTAGTGCCAACACCTCTTCGGCCACCGATTCGGTCAAGACACCTGGAGTGTTAGTCACACAAATACCTCTTTTGGTTGCCGCAGGCACGTCAATATTGTCAAACCCTACTGCGTAATTACTCACTACTTTCAGCTGAGTACCTGCCGACTCCATGACCTCTTCATCTATCTTCTCGGTTAACAGAGAAATTATTCCAACACTTCCCCTTACTCCTTTTAATAGGTCCTCTCGTCCGATATCCTTTCCGGGCCAAACAACCACTTCATACTTATCTCTTAGTCTTTCCACAAACTTTCCCAGAAAAACATGAGTTACAAATATTTTTGGCTTTTCCATACCTTCATTTAACCACAATCAATATCGTCATTGCGAACCCGCCGCGCGGCGGGTGTGGCAATCTCAAACCACGAACATTTTAAATATTTTCCTCCACCATTTTCAACTTCTTCGCCATCCACCTTCCCATATCATTTTTATAAAGCAGCCCGTCTTTCGCTCCCAACTTCATCACCTGGCTTGCGCCACTGCCTAACCCCATCTTTAAGTATTCTTCGGGTTTCTTGTGTTGAAGTATCCCGGCTACAATCCCACACACAAATGCGTCTCCCGCCCCGGTATCGTCAACAGAGTCGACCGGAAAAGCATCCATTTTTATCCAAGTTCGGTTGACTACCACACTTGCCCCCTTCTTGCCGTCGGTAATCGCCGTAACCCTACACCCATAATCCGCTATTTTTTTTACAATTTCTTTTTCATCTTCATAACTTACTCCGGTCAACACGCTTGCCTCCATCCGATTCAAGTTAAAAAAGTCAAGCTTGGGAATCACCTTTACCAGTCTGTCTTTTTGATCAAGCTCCTTTCTGCCTGGATTAAAGCCAATCTTTACTCCGTTATTGAAAGCAAACAATATCAAGTCTTCTAAAAACTGCATTTCCCCACCTAGCGATGAAACCTGTATCCAATCTGCTTTAATTATTTCTTGCCAATTGATCTTGCTGGAATCAATTAAGCCACTTTCACCCCGATAGGTTACGATTGATCTCGCTCCATCAGTCGACACTAAGACCACCGACAAACCCGTTTTCCCATTCCCTTTTTGTAGCAGTGACAAATCCAACCCCTCTTTCTCTAGCTGTTTTGTCATTACTTCCCCCAGATCATCGTTTCCAATTCTCGAAATCATCTTGACTGCTTCTCCCAATCGGCGAAGTCCCACAGCCACATTTGTTCCCCCGCCACCACTGGATACCATACTCTCTTCGGCTTCCAGCTTTCCACCTACCACCTCACACATTGCCAAACCTCCAGGCATTTGGTGGCCCTTTATTGTCTTCAGCGCTTTGGACTTCAGTAACACGTCCACTACCGCCGCCCCAACCACGATAACTTTCTGCATATCTCCATTCTATCAGCCAGCACAAACCTGAAAAGTATCACAATAAAATGTAAAATATCAGATATGAGACCGTGGCACTTATTGCGGCCCAAAACGGGCAAAGAAATCCCTTTCTTGATACTTATTAGTTTTCTCGTCACCTTTGCCGCCTCCCGAATCTTTACTGGACTTTTTCCCAACACACTTATTGTCGTCAGAGGTGTTCATGTTCATCATTTTGCCTATGGAATATTTATTCTAGGCATCGTCGGCTTCCTCAGTCTGGTTTTGGAAAGAACCAACAAACTTAAACTCCAACTCGCCGTTTTGTACGGACTTGGCTTAGGCTTGGCTTTCGATGAATTTGCCATGTGGATCCAGCTTGAAGATGTTTACCGAGATCGGTCCACCTACGATGCCATTGTCATCATCACCCTGCTTCTCTTAAATATCATATATTTCGGCGACTTCTGGAAAAAATGGGGTTACCGCCTCGATCGTCTCTTCAAACGCCTCTTTACTTAAACACAATTTCCGACAATTTTCGGGAAATCTCAGTAGGGTCTGGATCTTGCCAGACATTTCTTCCGATTGCTATTCCTTTAGCCCCAGCCTTCATTGCTCCTTCTATTTCTATGTCTAGATTTTCCCAGTCCACTTTCTTTCCGCCTTGTGCCAAAACCCCCGTCTTTCCTGCCGCTCTTACCGTCCAGCTAAAACTTTCCGCATCTCCCGTATAAGGCACTTTTACAAAGTCGGCATTAAGTTCCATCCCAATTCTGGCTCCATATGCCACCACATCTCGGTCTGACTCTCTGCCATAAACCTTTTTCCCTCTTGGATACATCCAGGCTATTACAATCATGCCTCTTGCATGTGCTTCATCTTCTATTTTGGAGAACTCCACCAACATTTGTTCTTCGTTCTCGCTTCCTACGTAGATAGTATATCCAACTCCAATAGCCCCCAAAGAGGCCGCTTTCCCCACGGAACATAATTGTAACGAAAGCGGTTCGTCTCCCTGGAATGAAGTTTTTCCATTTAGCTTTACTATTAGAGGCACACCACTTTCTTTTTGGTAGTATTTTGCCGCCACACCTTCCTGAAATACAATCCCTGTAAAATATCCGTTTTGGGCTATATTCATAATATAGTTCGGATCTACACTCTTCTCGTTAAAGTCAACCGGTCCGTGTTCAAAACCCTGATCATAAGCCAATAGCATCACCTTTCCGTTTTTCTCGATTCTCGTTGTGTCGATCATATCTTTATTATTCCATAAAAGCCTTCTCACCACTCAAGTCATCCTTAATCTCTTGGTGTGGAGGCATTTCTAAATCAAACTCCTTGAGATATTCCATTACCTGTTCCGGCGTCGTCGCAATTTTGTAAACTCTCAAAGCACCCGGCCTATCTCCAATTCTCATATTTTTCACCAGCGCTTCGACAATAGGATACCAGAACCCACCATATAAAATTAACGGTTTATGATGACCAAAATATAAGTAAGCAAGACCCCATGCCATCCCAAACTCCGACAAAGTTCCCGTTCCTCCATTAAAGATTACGTAAGCATCCCCCAGCTCCAACAATTTCATGGTTCTGTCAACATAATTATTCATAATGATCTCCTTGTCCGCTTTATTCTGAGGATCTTTGCCTTCAAAGTTTTCGATAAACTTAGGATAAAACGTGGCTACAGAAGCCACTCCTCCCCCTTCATGCGCACCCTCGGTTGCGGCTCTCATCACCCCCGGTCCACCTCCATTTACCACTTCCAGTCCACTCTCGGCAATCATTCTAGTCACCTCTACCGTTTCTCTGTATAACGGATCACCTGGCGGACAGTCCGCAAATCCAAAAATGGTAACCGCCAGTAAGTTCTTGAATGTCATACACCCACTATAACATTGAATCTACTCCCAAACTTTCCAATTTCTTTAGCTCCTCTTCAACATTGTCGGCATTCAGAAGGTCGGAACCAACCGCAAACTCCATTCCCAGAAAGCTTTTATTTAACTCATCTTCGGCAATTTCTTGAGCCCATTCGGCTGCCAGACATTTCTTGATATTTTCTACATTCAGACCCCCATCCACTACAATCTTCACAAACTCACTCATTTCTCGGACTTTTTTTATCTTCGGTAGCACCCTTTCGTCAAACTTTTGTATTCCCTGACTTCCCGCCTTCACACTCATGAGAAGCACTCCATCGAGGTTGTTGATCATCTCCTCCAACCCCTCAAGTGGAGTATCAATATCAAAGGCTAGTCCGGCTTTCATTCCGGCGGCCTCTGTATCGGCCACAAACTTAGCTCTATCTGCCATCATTTCAACGTGTCCATATAGTGCCGTCATTCCTGACGCCGCACATCTTTCTATCCACTCTTCCGGCTTATCTACCATCAGTTGACCCTCAAAATCTACAATTGTATCGATATTCAGCAAGATTTCCGGAATTACCGTTTCCACCGGAGCAAACTTACCGTCAATTATATCCATCTGTACTCGTTTCGTTATACCCCAAACTTTTTTAAGCTTTTCTTCAAACGCTGTCACATCTTTTTCCAATATGGCCGGGACTATGGTAACCATTAAATTAAGTTATCTAATTTCATAATTCTCCTTCTATATTTGTCTTCGCGAGATGCTTCTACGGTTAAGAAGGTTTTTATCATTCTCCTTACCGAGACTTCGTCAACATAATCGGAGGGTACAGCCAGTGCATTTATATCATCATCCGTCCGACCCTTTTTCACCGCTTCATCGTCAAAAGCCAGTCCGCACCTCATTCCCGCAAATCGATTCGCTGCAATTACCATTCCAAATCCATTCCGACAAAACAATATCACTCTGTCACCTGAAGAAGTTACCGCTTTTACTGCTTGTTTGGCAAAATATACATAGTCATCCTCAACCACTAAATTTTCGGCTCCGGCATCCTCCGCCGTATATCCTTCAGCGGCCAGCCATTGCTTAATTAACTCTTTCATCTTAAATCCTCCATGATCCGCCCCCAATATTACTTTCATTACCTCTACTATATCAAACCAAGCGATTATTTTATTGCAGGGTGCAGAAGACTAGCCAACAAACCACACGGAACATGTACATACGAGCTGAAAGGTATCCCGCCTACCTGGAGGCGGGACGAGATAGTAACGCGTGAGTATGGTTTTTGGCGGGCTTCGAACCCAAGATAAATTAATCGATACCTAACTCGGCCCTTAGTTCCTCCGACATGGCGTCTTTGCTCCATGGCGGATCCCAGACCAGCTCAACCGTCACGTTTTTAACTTCTCGAACATTTTTGATAGCTTCTCTAACTTGTTTATCTATCACTGGCGCAAGAGGGCAACCAGGACTAGTCAGAGTCATCTCAATTTCTGCATCTCCGTTCTCGTATCGTATATCGTAAATTAATCCCAAATCCACGATACTTACTCCAAGCTCCGGATCAATTACCTTTTTCAAGGCTTCGCGTATCTTATCTTCAATCATTTCCATCACCTTATTTTAAACTGTGCTTCAATCAAAACAAAGACCCCCCAAATCGCTAAAGTTAGCCCCACTAACATCCATTGTGTGCTGGCTAACCACAGATCACTCCCCAGTGCACCCAGCAAGGCCATCAGAACCGCTAATATCGAAGCATAAATCAGTATCTTGCCTACCATCAGCTTATCCTTATTCCTCATTCATTACACCTCCTCTCGTTTAGTTTATTAAAAATATTTCTCATAAAAGATGTATTTCTCAGGTACACCTTTTGTTTTTAGTTTTTCTTCCGATTCGTTTATCATCTCCGGGGAGCCACACAAATAGACGAGTGTCTTACTCCAATCTTGAATTAATCGATCCACCACGTTCCCAATATGTCCTTTAAGTCCGGGCCAATCTTCTGTTGGTCTGGAGATCACCACGTCAAACTTAAAATTATCGAAGTCTCTATTAATATTGTCCATTTCCTTTAGCCAATACAGGTCTTCTTCATGTCTCATCCCCCAAACAATTCTTGTCTCTCCTCCAAAACGCTTCTTGTAAAGCAAGTCTTCTATCATCGGTCTCAAAGGCGCAATTCCGGTTCCGGTAGCCAAAAAAAGTATTTGCTTGGCCTCGAGGAGTACGGAATCGTCTATAGTAAACTTTCCCAGAAAACCCAATATTTCGACGTGATCACCAACCTTTAATCCGAGTATATACTTGGAACCCACCCCCATGGGACTCACGTCCACCAACAGATCTATCACTCTTTCCCCGGGCAAACTGGCTACGGAATATGATCTTCTGACTCCGTCTTCACTCACCTTCAAGCTGGCGTACTGACCGGGCGTAAAATCTACTTTCTTTTCAAAACCAATTCTGACGAGATAATTACTTCCGGCCAAATTTTCTTTGTACTCTACTTTCCCAATTATTCTTTCCGGTATCATGCGGTTTCTAATTATATTATCTCCTAATAATCAGTATACCTACAATTAATAGCACCAGCCCTAAGACAAATCTCATCCACTTGGTATTTCTATGTTCCCACTCCTTCATATCCACCACCTGTCTTCCCTCACTCATCGCCACCAAAATCAAGATCAGGGGTAGAATAAAAATCAAATTGTAATACAGGAATAACCCCAGTACTTGAAACATGGGTAGACCGGACCTGGCAATGACAGCCGTTGTTCCTATATACAGTGGCATCATGCAAGGGGTAGCAAAAACTGTTGTCAGCATCCCGATCAAGGCAGCCACCCCCACACTCGTCTTCGCCATCAGCTTGTTTATCCTTTCAAACCCGACCTTCGGCATTCGCAGATGAATCGGTAGGTCTTGCCAAAAAACATCCTTTAGTTGAATTAATCCGGCCACCACAATGGCCCCTCCAATAATATATTTAAAGACTCCCGCCAACCACCATCTTTGCAGATAGTATGCCGCCCCATAAAACACCAAGCCCAGCAACAGATAGGTTACAAAAACACTCAAGATGTAGACTACTCCTACCTTATATAGCCATTTTTTGTCTTTACCCTTTCCTCCGAACACCAGAAGATAACCCAAAAAGGTAATCATCATCCCTATACCACACGGATTGATCCCATTAGCCAGAGCCGTCACCGTCAGTATGGGTAGACCTATTTGCATTCTACTTAGCTTCCAATAATTGTTTAACCTTGTCTACTACGAATGTGGTCCCCACCTGTTCCCCATTAACAAAAAACGTCGGAGTTCCCGGTAACTGTAAAGATGCCGCCAAGTTGGCGTCTGCCTGTACGTTCTGTGCCACTTCCTCCGAGTTTAACTTTTCTCTAAAAACTCTTTCATCCAGACCAAGACTTTTTGCATACTCTGCAAATCGATCTTCCGGTTTATCTGCCGCCGACCATTCTTCTTGTTTGTCATACATCAGGCCAGTCATTTCCCAACCCTTTCCCATGATCCTGGCAGCCTCCACCGCCTTAGCCGAAATCAGGGCATAACGATGAAGCGTTGCCGGCAAAGGGAAAAGCCTCATCACCATTCTTACTCCAGTCATATCGAACAATTCTTTTGTTTGTCGATCTGCCTCCTTACACACGGGACATTGGATATCGGAAAAATTTACTACCGTTACTTTTGTTTCCCCGTTCTCTTTAACAAATCTGGCTCCATCTAAAAGGACTTTCTCGTCCACTTTCAGAGCATTTCCGGGTCCGGCCATTTTCGACAAACCCCAAAGGACTACCAGCAAGAGTCCCGCACAGCCAATCGTTACTTTGAGAATCAATTTCCAATCATTCATAAATTATTGTCATTGCGAGTCATGCACTCATGACGCAGCAATCTATATTAATTATTATTTTCAAATATTTTCAATATCCCACGATAGGCGAGTGTAGCACACTTCATTCTACCTGCGTTTACCTCTCCACCAAGCATTTCTACTATTCCGGTTTCTCCAAAATCCTCAAGTTCTTTTTTATTCATACCCACGATTTTCTCCGACAGCATACTGGCCGCCGCCGTCGAAATCGCACACCCCACCCCTCTCCATTTCATCTCTTTTATCACTTCATCGTCATTGCGAGCGGAGCGTGGCAACCCAGGTTCCTTCCTTGTCCCAATTTTCACCTGAATTTGTATCATATCTCCACACGACGCATTCGACTCGTCCATACTAATATCTGCATCTTCCAATGAACCAAAATTTCTTGGATTTTTATAGTGATCAATAATGATATCTTTGTAATCCGTCATCTTTCTTTAGGCAAATACTTTTGGTACTTCTCTTATTTTACTCACAAGATAATCAATTTCTTTCTTGGTGTTGTACACATAGAAAGTCGCTCTTACCATCGCCGGCACTCCAAAGCTGGTGACCAGTGGTGCCGCACAGTGCTGACCGGACCGCACCGCAATACCAAAACCATCCAAGATTTGGGCCGCATCATGTGGATGTACATTTACCACATTAAATGCCAGTGCTCCTCCTCTCTCTTCAATATCTCTCGGACCATAGAGCTTTACCAAGCCCTCTTCTTCCAATTTAGCCATTTTCTCCAGTGCATATTTTATTAGTTCTTTTTCGTGTTCTCGAACATTATCCATTCCCAGATTTTCCAGATAATCCACTGCCGCCCCTAGTCCAATTATGCCGGCAATGTCTGGCGTTCCGGCTTCAAACCTACTCGGTATCTCTGCCCAAGTAGCCCCCGTGATTTTGACCTCTCCGATCATATCGCCACCATATAAAAACGGTCTCATCTTTGACAGTATTTCTTTCTTCCCCCAAAGTACTCCCGTTCCTGTCGGTCCAAGCATCTTGTGTCCCGAAAAAGCTACAAAATCTGCCCCCAAGTTTTTTATATCCACCTTCATATGAGGTACCATCTGAGATGCATCGATCAAGACTTTAGCTTCTGGGGATTTACTCTTTATCGTTTTGATCATTGCTTTTGTATCCGGCAAAGTTCCCAGTACGTTCGACGCCCCCGTGACCGAAAACAACTTGACCTTTCCATCCGCTATTAGACTCTCAAAGCTATCCAACCTTACTTTCAACCCTTTCTCATTAACAACCTCGTTTTGAATTTTTGAGTTTTTGATTTTTTGAGTTTTTTCTATCAATTTCCCCTCCCCATCCACATCAATAATCCTCAGTTCTGCTTTTCTTTCTCGGCAAAGCTCCTGCCAAGGTACCAAATTTGAATGATGTTCCAATCTGCTCACCAGCACCGCATCTCCCTCGTTTACATTATCCTTTCCCCATGAATACATCACCAGATTTATACTTTCACTGGCATTCCTGGTAAAGATAATTTCTTCCGGTCTGGCACCGATAAAATTGGCTACTTTTTTTCTGGCTTCATCCACCAGACGGGTAGACTCTACCGACATTTCATACACCCCTCTGTGAATATTAGCGTTCGTCTTTCGATAAAAGTCATCCATAGACTTGATCACACTTTCCGGTTTCTGGCTGGTCGCCCCGCTATCCAGAAACACCAAATCATGACCGTGAATCTTTCTTTTCAAAATCGGAAAATCATTTCTGACTTTTTCAACATCAAACATATGCTTATTTTACCCCCTCCACCTCTTTTAGGAACCCCTCAACTATCAATCTTTTAGCTTCGTCTCTTTCTATTCCTCTACTTGCCAAATAGAAAAGCTGATCTTCATCAATTTTCCCGACCGTCGCGGCGTGCGAAGCTTTTACATCGTTGTTCTCAATTTCCAGCTTGGGCTCGGCCACTGCGCTGCTTTGTTTGTCCAATAGCAGTATCCTCATCTCCAAAAAGCTGTCAGTCTTCCTCGCCTCTTTTCCAATCTTCACTAAGCCATCAATGCTAATGTGGGCACCATTGGCGGCCGCGCCCTTAATGACTACTCTTCCAAAA
Organism: uncultured Pseudomonadales bacterium; assembly: GCA_964357975.1. Lineage (GTDB taxonomy): Bacteria > Patescibacteriota > Microgenomatia > UBA1400 > MFAQ01 > UBA10133. Next base: position 11,750 of record CAYHNG010000007.1, on the reverse strand, counting down.
GTGTTCGTCGCCACATGGTCAGCCACCACTCTTACCTTGTATTCTCCCGCTTCCATGGCCGACACCACACCTAAGATCTCCCGCTCTTCGCCTGGAGACACAAAGGGAACGACCAAATCAATTTCTCCCGGCTTATCTAATTTAAATCTTTGTATATTCATTATGTTTTGAGTTTTTGAATTTTTGAGTTTTACCCAACACTCCCCTCCATCTCTAGACCCACCAATCGATTCATCTCTACGGCATATTCTAAGGGAATCTCTTTTATCACCGGCTCCATAAATCCATTTACGATCATTGTACCCGCCTCATCAGCATTAATGCCTCTACTTTGTAAATACAAAAGCTGTTCTTCACTGACTCGGCTAACTGTCGCTTCGTGTTCCAAGACGACATCGTTCTCCATGATTTTATTCACTGGATAAGTGTCCGATCTACTTTTTTCATCTAAAATCAAGGCATCACAGACCACTTTAGATCTTGATCCGTACGCTCCAGGTACCATTTGCACCATCCCTCGATATGTCGCCCTTCCCCCTCCTTTACTCACCGACTTACTGACAATCAGCGAGGTTGTTTCGGGAGCCAGATGAATCATTTTCGCTCCTGTGTCTTGATGTTGTCCTGCACCGGCCCAAGCAATCGACAGCAGTTCACCATGTGCCTTTCTTCCTGCCAGTAAACAAGAGGGATATTTCATTGTTAGTTTTGATCCCAAGTTTCCATCTACCCACTTCATTTCGGCGTTCTCTTCCACCCAAGCTCTTTTCGTCACCAAGTTATATACATTCTTAAACCAATTTTGCACGGTTGAATACTGTACCTTCGCTCCTTTCTTCACAAAGATCTCCACCACCGCCGAATGCAAAGAGGCCGATGAAAATGATGGGGCAGAGCATCCCTCAATGTAGTGCACCTTACTACCCTCATCTGCAATGATCAAAGTTCTTTCAAACTGTCCGGCGCTTTCGGTATTGATTCTAAAATACGCCTGCAGGGGGAGTCCCACGTCTACATTTTTAGGAACATAGACAAATGATCCGCCACTCCACACTGCACTGTTTAGGGCGGCTAGTTTATTGTCTCCAATCGGAACCACTTTTCCAAAATATTCCTTGACCAGTTCTGGGTACTGTTTTAATCCTTCATCCATCGATAAAAACACAATCCCTTTTTCGGCCAGGTTTCGTTTCAGCGATCCATAGATTACTTCAGAGTCATACTGTCCCTTAACTCCGGCTAGCATCTCTCGTTCGGCTTCAGGAACACCAATTTTTTCGAAGGTCTCCTTGATAGCGTCCGGCACTTGATCCCAAGACTTCGCCTGCTCCATTTTTGGTCTCGTATAGTAATGGATGTCTTCGGCATGAATAGGGGAGAGATCTCCACCCCAAGTGGGCAAGGGCATCTCTTCGTATATTTTTAAAGCTTTTAATCTTCTCTCCAGCATCCATTCCGGTTCCATTTTTAAAGCCGACATTTTTAATATCAACTCTTTGTTTAAGCCAACCGGAGACTGGTACTCATACTCTACCTCATCCGTATGTCCCAAACCATAAGTATCTTCCTGTAACAGCTTGTCCTTATCAGTACTCTTACTCATAGATTTTATATCCCTCTTTTTCTAAGTTATCCACAATTTCTTTACCCCCCTTATCGACCACCAATCCGGCTTTTAACACCACCACCTTCTTGGGTACTAGGTATTTTAGTAATCTTTGGTAATGTGTGATTACCAATACACTCATTGTTGTATCCTTCACCATCTCCACTATGTTCTGAGCAATCAGAGCCAAAGCATCAATATCCAACCCAGAGTCAACTTCATCCAAAATAAGCAGTCTCGGTATTAATACCCTCATCTGTAGTATTTCCATTTTCTTTTTTTCTCCCCCACTGAACCCTTCATTGAGATTGCGACTGAGCAGAGCCGGATCAATCTTCAGCTTTTCTGCCTCCTCGGCAATTTGTTTTTTCAAATCCAGAGCACTCACAGTTAACCCCCTCGCTCGGAGAGACGCTAACAGCATTTCTCTAATCGTGACTCCCGGTATGGACACTGGATACTGAAACGCCATTATGATACCCAAACGAGCTCTCTCCTCAGGCTTCATCTCGTTTATATTTTTCCCATCAAACACGATCTCTCCTTCAGTCACTTCGTATTTCGGATTTCCGATCAGCGTGTTGGCGAGAGACGATTTGCCCGACCCGTTCGGACCCATAAGCGCAAGCACCTCTCCCTCACCAATTTCCAAGTCTATCCCTTTCAGGATTTCTTTGTCTTCTACCCTTACCTTTAATTTTTGTATTGTTAGCATATTATTTTATTAAATCCTCCAACGTATATTTCTCCAGTAGTCCCACGATCTCTCCGGTCAACCTGCCCATAAACCCTTGTTGGCCGCAACCCCCGACCATCGGACAAGCCTGGCAACTGACCGGCTCAACTTCACCTTCAATAGCCTCAAGAGCCTCTCGTATCTGTACTTCCTTTGGTTCGTAGTTTAGGCTAAAGCCACCACCCTTACCCTCTTTCGAGTTCAAGATTCCAGCTTCTACTAGAGAACCAGCAATCTTCGCCATAAAGGCCCTAGGCATGCCTAACTCAGATAGTTCTTTTAGTGAAACACGCCTACCCCGCCCCCTTTGAGCCAGGACAGAGAGCAAAGCCATCCCATAATCAGCCTTCTTGGTGAGTGTAAACATATACTTGGACTATTATACTCCAAGTATCATTGCTTGGTCAACTCTTTCTCTACTGATACTCCCAGTCCTCTTTTTCGTTGTTATACTGTGCCACGGTGTCCCCAAAACTCGTGTCCCCTGTTTCCAGGTCATAATATTCCTTCATTAAAACTGTCATCTGTCCACTAAAAATTGGTTCAAAGTTTCCGGCTACTTGGTACTTATATTTAACGGCTTCCCCCGTCTCAAGATTATTCTTTGATTCACTACCGGCTTCCAATCTCCACTCCATAGTCAATGGTATAAAGTCTTTGGTCAGCCTTACCGCTACCAGAGTTAGTTTGTCCGCCTCCAATAAAGGAATTAGTTCTTCAATGGCCTCTCGATAAAATACTCTTTTTAAGTCTGGCGCCGATACGTCTATTACCTCTATCGCGGCATTTCCGTACTGCATCGCCAACAAGTCCTTAATCGCATTTTGCTCCATAAGTTATTCTATATCCGATTATTCCAAAAGAATTCTTCAAAAAACTTTTTCTCTGCCGGCCACGTTTTAATTTTTTTAGCCTCATCGAGAGTAAAATACCTGTGCTCACCAATTTCTTCCCCATCCATTATTTCCCCACCTACGATCTTACACTTCCACCAATATGCAATCTCTCCAGGAATATCCTGCTGCCATTCAGAAATTAGTTCAACAGGCTTAACAATAATATTCAATTCCTCATACGCTTCTCTTACTAGCGCTTGTTCTACCGTCTCCCCCTCCTTTACATGTCCAGTTGGCGGATACCAAGCCATTTGGTACTCTCCAAAGTTCTTTAACGCACTTGGCCTCTGAAGTAATATTCTCCCCATTTCATCAAAAATAACGCACACCGCAACCTTTTTTGTATCGTTCATCAACTAATTATATCTGTTGACCTAAAACAGCCCCATCTGAACCTCTGCCGGTGGTGCTATAACTACCTCGGCCGGATAGGAAAAATCTACCTCAATTTCCCTCAATTCGTTCCATCTATCTTTGAACATAAGTTTCTTGTTCTTCATTCCATAGTCATACACCCCTTTGGTCACCTCCACATCCATCTCACAATATTTTTTAAGATTGGCCAAGCTTTCCGGGTCCCCTTTCGCCCACCACATTACCGCGTCTGCTCCTCCGGCAATCTTTCCTTGTCCCAAAGTTTCTTTCGCCACACTATCTAGCTTCACTCTATGGCCAAAAGATAATCTGATCATGTCCAGAACATCAAAATGTTTCAGTTTGGTAAAGTCTCCTTTTTCGTAAATCCCATTCATTGCTGGATTATCAAACCCAAAGGAGTTATATCCTATGATTCTATCTGCCTCCTCAAACCAACTCCACATATCATCGAAAAATAAATCGTATTCAGTTAGTTTCGGCGCCGCATCCGGTGTCCAAAAACTTTTCATCTCACCGGAAATTTCCCTCAAATCACTATCAAGCTCCCTCCTATACGCAGATACCACCGAGATCCCCAAGTCCTCAGGATTCTTCAAATCGGAGTCGTTGAAGAAGTTTTTGGTCTCCACATCATAAATTACTTCAATTTTGTTTCCATCCTTTGCCATAGGTAACATATTTAACCACAACTTCAATCATCTGGCATCTGAAATCTGGGAACCGAGATCTATCTACGCTTCTTCCCCTCCCAGAACAACATCTGATTCTTTAAAAACTTTCCAAAGAAGAAAATTACCAATCCCATCCCCACAATTGGCAGATAATATTCCCAAACGCCGCTTGCGGGTAGTTCTGTAGGCATCGGCGTCGGAGTTGCGGTTGGCGTAGCAGTCGGTACCGCTGCAGGAGTAGCGTTATAACTTAGTAGAAAAGTAATCGAGTCCAGACCGGAAGTAATCACGACAGAGTTATTTCCCGGATCCAAAACACCGGGAGTAAAACTCCAAGCGCCGCTCGGACTGGCAGCCATTGTGGCATCCGTCGAAGTCTTAATTTTTATATAGACTGTTGACGAAGGCGACGCCGTTCCTTCCATCGAGGGAATCGCCCCCGAATAATTTATGTTGGTATAGTCAACTCCCACCGTTGACAGTACACCCACTCGCGTCAAAGTCAGTTCCTGCGCAAAAACCACACTAACTGAGAAAAATATCAGCACCATCCAAAAAATAGATAGAATTTTTTTCATTAGAGTTTTAAATCTACTTCCTGATTGACTATCGGCAATATTACTTTAACACCTGGTAGTTCGATGTGTACCTTTTCACTCAGCACCAAACGAGGAAGTTCCTCACCATGAATTAGAGCTATTTCCTCCAGGCCTTCAATTTTCTTAAGCCACGATAAAACCTGTCCCTGATCTGCATGAGCACTCATAGTTTTAATCTCCAAAATTTCAGCCTTAATGTTTATCCAATTCCCCCAAATGTTGACACTACTTGCTCCGTCTAAAATCTCTCTGCCCAAAGTTCCTTCTGCCTGATAACCCACTATCACCAGTTGTGTGTTGGGATCTCCCAGATAGTTAATTGCGTGATGAATCACTCTTCCGCCACTCATCATTCCACTACCCGCTACGATTACTTTTACTCCATCGTAGTTTTTTATCTGTTTGCTTTTCTCTATGGTGTCGCAAACTACCAGGCCAGGAAAGTCAAAGGGATCGTCACTCTTATTTTGACGCTGTAAGTCTTTACTATACAGTTGAGGGAAGTCACGAAACACCTCGGTCGCTCTAATAGCCATAGGGCTGTCCAAAAATACAGGCGTCTTGCTGTCCATTCGCCCCTCCTTCTTTAGTTGATCAAAGATGTACAACAGTTCCTGCGCTCTTTCGATTGAAAATGACGGAATTAAGACAGTCCCTTTCGTTGTCTCGGCTTTGCTGATGATTCTTGCCAAATCTTCCACTTCTTTTCTTGGGCCATGAGTTTCGTCTCCATAAGTAGACTCCACCACTGCCATATTCGCCTTAGTGACAAAGTGAGTCGGAGATAACAACGGTTCGGGGGTATTTCCCAAGTCACCACTAAAGACCACTCTTTTGCGAGTTGCTCTTTCTTCCACAACTATGCTGGCTGATCCCAGTATGTGACCGGCGTCGACAAAAGTAACCGAAAAATCTCCCACATCAAATTGTTTATCGTACTCGACCAGCGAAACCTGTTTCAAAATAACCTCGACATCTTCGTCGGTATACAGTATCGATTTCGCTTCTGCCTCTTTAGCAATCTTTGCCGCATCATAGAGCACGAGTTCGGCCAATGCTTTCGTCGCCTCCGTCATAAATATCGGCCCCTTAAAACCATAGTGAGCTAGTAGGGGTAGCCTTCCGCAATGATCCAAATGAGCGTGGGTCAGCAACACCGCCGACAGTTTACTAAAATCTATGCTTGGCTTAATTGTATTTAAACCTACCTCCTCAGGCTTACCTTGGAACATCCCAAAATCCACCATTAAACCCGTATTTTCTCCTGTTAGAAAAAAGTTAGATCCTGTCACCGTCTTTGCCGCCCCCAAAAATTTCAACTTCATATATCTTTCAGTTTACCAGAACCTAACCATCGAAATAACCATGAGAGGTGCAGAAGTCTAACCAACAAGATAGAAATTAAGCTGCCATTATTTGCTAGAATGGTTTGTATGGACTGCCCCCACTGTCACCATTCCCTATCGGCTATAGAAATTGAAACTTCCGATGGCCACTTTCACTCTATTGAAGAATGCCTTAACTGTGGTGGGCATTTAATAGACCCTTATCTCGCCAACTTTCTGACCCTTGAAACCACCAGAAATGTTGACTCTATCATTCCCAAAAGTCAGGCTGTCCCAGCAACCAACCCTGTCTGCCCAAAATGCGGTCAGCCAATGTCGGGCATCAAGGATGATTCTGTTCCTCAAACAGTCACCGTTTTTACTTGCCCCAATAATCATGGTGATTTTTTCCCCAAGAACCAACTTTATCTTTTTAAACAAGCCCAACAATCCAAGATTTATTACCACAAACTTTGGGGGATTCCCTTAAAGTCGGCTTTTGCTGTCTTGATTCCTATCTTAGTCATCTTTTCATTGGCTACTTTGCTACCTTCTATCTTGGAACAGGCTACCACCACACAAGAGACACGGATCAAAGCTTCGGAGATCCTTACCTCTCCCCTCATTACCCCCATCTCCTCCACTCAAGTTCTTATTTCCTTCTCCACTCAACGACAGGTCAAAACTTCGATTCGTTTTACCGAAGGCCTCTCTGACATTTTTACGGTTTCCTCCACTCCAACAACCAACCACCTTCTCAGTGTCGAAGAGCTTCCCCCCGGAACTCTCTTTAAATACGTCATTATCCTCGATCCTGACGAAAAACCGGTCACTACTTCCGAATATACCTTTTCCACTCCCTGACCAGATGAACCAACGTACATTTTCTCCATATGAGCTAAACCATCTCCGAAAATATGGCTTTTCAAAACCCCCTACTTCCATCGACGAACAGCCGGTGGAATATGTTACCGGTCATGTCGAATTCCGTGATCTGGATTTTTTAGTAAACCCGTCAGTATTGATTCCCCGTCTCGAATCGGAAAAGCTTGTCCAACTTGCTCTCGAACATGTCCAGACTCAAGTTCTCGAACACCCCGCCATAGCCGATATTGGAACCGGTTCAGGCTGTCTTGGTTTATCTTTAGCCTCCGCTCTACAAAAACAGCAGACTCCCTACACTCTTTATCTCTCGGACATCTCTCCATCAGCCCTAAGTACTGCCCGGGAGAATGCCGAACGCCTATTACCCTCACCGGTCAACTTGTTTTTCCAGGAATCGGATCTCCTGGACAATTACCCCCACGTTAAGTTTGATATCATTTTGGCCAATCTTCCTTATATTCCCTCAGACAATATCCCCGCACTTCCACACTCGGTCAAAGACTTCGAACCTCTATCCGCTTTAGATGGTGGGCATGACGGGGCAGTCTTTATCAATCGGTTGTTAAAGCAAATTCCTCACTTCTTATCTACCAAAGGGGTTGCTCTTTTTGAGATCGATGACACTCAAACTATAAACACCTTTTCTATTCCCAAGACTCTCCAAGTCTCTGCGGAAAAGGATCTTTTTGGGGTCTCCCGTTTTCTGTTGGTTAGCTTAAAACTATAATATTTGTTACACTAATTCTATGAATAAAGTGTTCATTACCAGCCTTATAGTCATCGGCATTTCCTTCTTCATCATCAAAGCTACGGACCAGACCAATCATTATGAGGTTCAACCGGATTACGATCCTTCCCTATCGGGTGCCGTTTTTAACAACTCCCCCATCAGCATACCTACTTATACGGCCAATGTCCCACTTCCACCCAAAGTCTTGGGAGAATCGACTGGGGAAAAAATTATCTATGTCGATCTTGCCAACCAAAGGCTTTACGCTTACGAGGGCAACAATCTTGTCTATAACTTTCTGGTCTCTACCGGCAAATGGGGTCGGACTCCTACTGGCACCTTCAGGATCGCCAACAAATTTCGCTTTATCAAAATGAGTGGTGGATCTGCCGCTCTTCACACATACTACTATCTTCCAAATGTCCCTTATACTATGTTTTTCGGTAATAGCCAAATTCCGGCCTCTAGAGGTTTTTCCCTACACGGTACCTATTGGCACAATAACTTTGGCCACCCCATGTCTCATGGCTGTGTCAATATGAAAACTTCCGAAGCCGGTATTCTTTATAACTGGGCCGATCCCGAACTACCGGAAGGTAAAAGTTCAGGGGTCGCTACCAAAGATAATCCGGGAACGCCGGTTATAATTTTTGGAACCACGCCTAAATCCTGAAAAACCGTAAGCCTCTAGCTTGCCTATTATAAAACAGTGTTGTTATAATACTCATCTGTATGACCAAAGCAGACTATTCACAACTAAAAAAATTCTTTTCCCAGTTCCCCACCCAAAAAATCTCCAAAAATTCGATCGTCTTCAAACCGGGAGATAAAATTGAAAATATCTACTTTATGAAGTCTGGTTATGTTAGAGCCTATACCAAAATACCCTTTGGTGAAAATACACTGAACGTTTTTAAACCCCTGTTTCTCTTTTCTGTCATTCATTTCTTTACCAATTCTCGAAATAATCTTTACTTGCAAGCTATCACCTCAGCCGAAACCTACATCATCCCCAAGCAAGAATTTAAGAGTTTCTTAGACAAGAACCCTGAGATGTCAGCCATTATCATGGACTTCTTCTTCTCCTCTCTTCTACTTTATATCACCAACCAAGGAGGCATCATTAATGGCAGTGCCATAAACAAAGTAGCCTCAGTTCTTGTTCAAATGGTTCGTGATTACGGAGATGTCCGCAATGGCCAGTTAATTGTTAATTTCCCCGCCACTCACCGGATGATCGCCAGCTTGGTCGGTCTGACTCGAGAAACCACTAGCGTTCAGATGAGTCGATTACAGAAACTGGGTATTATTTCCACCAAAAGAACCCAATTTACAGTTCACAATCAGGAAAAACTCAAAAAACTCGCCTCGTTTGCTGAGTAGATCTGACTGTCTTACCGCCCGAAAGTTTGTTTGAGTGTCAACAACCCAAAAACAGTTAGAAAAACAATTGTCAGGGTTATTACTCCTCGCCTCCACTTCGTTGGTCTTAGCTTTGAGTGAAGTGAGGTTGTATTTAACCAAAGAATCAAAATCGAGTAAATTACCATCGTCCAAGCATTGAGCACTGCGCTAACGAGAACCAACTGCAGAGGTTCTTTAAATCCTAAAGCCAAGACAGCAAGCATCAGACCAATTTGACTCCAAAGCAGTCCATAAAAATATTTGGGTAATTTATCGGACTCAAACTTATTGTAGTTAAGGACCGCCCAGTTCTCCGCCAAAATCTTTCCGGTTGTTCCTAACACCGAAAGTTGTGTCGCAAACAACATTAACCCCAGCACTATTAAAAAAGCTCTCCCTATTAGCCAGGATGTCTGCTGGCCGATAATACCGGCTTCCGCAATCACAAAGTCCACACCACTCAGTCCACCGGTCTTGCCGTATATAGTTTCGTAAGCCAAGAGAGACAAAGAAATCATTGTAATCACCCCCATTGTCCAAAAAATCAAGCCTTGTTCCAAATTGGTTAGCTTCCACCATTTAGTAAAGATTGTCAGGCTTCGACTATTTACCTCAAAGTCTTTTCCGGTTAATCCAATTTCCTCTTTGCTACCCGTCAACAGACTCGTAATCCTGCCGGAACCGTGTCCCATGCCATAACCTTTTTCCTTGATATTCTGCGATTGACCCAGATTCAAGTTTCCTCCGGCTCCGGAAAACACAATTGCCCCCAAAAAAGCCGATGCTTGTAACCCCACCGGGAAAAACCAATAACCCTTCCCTTTTCCCATCAAACCAAACGCTAAGTCTGTTACCCCGGTTTTTGTTGCCAGCCACCAGGAAACACCCAATACAAACGGAACCCCAAAGATTAGTAGTACCTTCTCCAACTTTTCTTGAGTCCCGTAAAGCACCGGCCCCAAACTCAGTATTGCCCCAATTAAGAGCAAGGCAACTACTCCCACTAAATCCGATCTGCCCCAGCCCAATCCTGCAGTCAACAACCGGGAACCTGACAGCACAATTCCTGGCCACATCCAAGGCAATATTGTGGAAACAATAAACCAAATTGGAATTACTTTCCCCAATTTTCTGGAAAGACCCACAAAAACACTTTCTCCGGTAACCAAAGTGTACCTACTAATCTCCAAATTAATAAACAGCTGCATTGTAATTCCGGCTACAGCTCCCCATATTATGCCCAATCCATAACTCGCCGTTAAGTATGGCCAGAGTATTAATTCTCCAATTCCTAACCCCAAGCCTAACAAAATAAAGCTCGGCCCCACCATCCTTCCAAAAGAAGGTGGGTCTACCAAAACAGATCTTTTTAAAGGAGTGAGATTCATCTCTTCCATGTTACACTACACACTCCGTATAATAGAAGCTCATGACCATTATTCAAGCCCTCATTCTTTCCCTTGTTGAAGGCCTTACCGAGTTCTTGCCCATTTCCAGTACCGGACATCTTATTCTTGTTCAAAAATTTCTTTCCATTAACCCTACCGAGTTTTCTAAAACCTTTGATATTGTTATCCAGCTATCAGCCATTATGGCCGTAGTTTGGTTATATCGAAAAATTCTTTTTACCAAAATCAAAATCTGGGAACAGGCCTTCATTGCTTTTATCCCTACAGGGGTTATTGGCTTTTTCCTCTACAAAATCATTCGCAATGTTCTTTTTGAAAATCCGTTTATCACTGTCTACTCTCTTTTTTTTGGTGGTTTATTTCTCCTCTTAATTGATAACTGGAAAAAAATCAACAAAGGACAAGGACGTCTGGAGAATCTTTCTCTTAAGCGATTATTGACTATCGGCCTTGTTCAGTCTATCTCTGTTATCCCGGGTGTCTCCCGCTCGGCCGCAGCCATCATTGGCGGACTTTCCACCGGACTTTCTCGCTCACAGGCTGTTGAGTTTTCCTTTTTTCTCGCCATTCCCACCATGCTTGTCGCCACCGGGTTTGATCTCTTAAATTCAGGTTTATTTTTCTCTCCTCAAGAATATTTCATCCTTCTAATTGGTTGTCTCTTTTCCTTCCTTTCCTCTCTACTTGCCGTTAAGTTCTTTATCGAATTCGTCAAAAAACATAATTTTTCTTCTTTTGCCGTTTATCGCATTATTCTCGCTCTAATAGTTTGGATTACTTTGAAAATTTGAGCTCCTTTTTGTTTTTGTTGAAATTCCCATTTTTTTATATAGATTACTGTAACCACTGAATCCGGAAATAATTGTCAGGAAAGACAACAGGTAGAATAGCCACTTTCCGGGACTATCAACTGAGGTATAGGTTCCATAGAAAAGTAGTGTTCCCAACACTACTCTAATTACCCGATCGAGCTCTCCTTCATTCTGTAACATTTTTTACAATTACACTCAGTAAATCTACTCTATCACAGAATTATCTTTGCCACAATCGGGCACCAATGACGTCCTCCCCGTGTCGGCCTTCGGCCTTCACACGGGGTTTCCTTGTTTCT
>CAYHNG010000006.1:0-66372 GCA_964357975.1 uncultured Pseudomonadales bacterium | reverse complement strand
GAAACCCCGTACAATGCGGAGCGATTAGCGGAGTCTGTGCGGGGAGGTTCATTTTATTGGTGATCTTAGAGTTTTTTCCGGTTAGGGGAAATGACTATCAGTAGCCCGGTAAGTATGGCTACCACCCCGAAAATGCTGGCTGTTGGTACGTCGCCAATTCTCCAAATGATTTCATTTGGCCGCAAGCCCTCAAGTAATATTCTAATCATTCCGTAGCCGATGAGGTAGACACCCAAAAGTTTTCCGGTAGAGCCTTTCTTTCTTTGGAGTATCAAAAGTAAAACAAATAGCCCCAAATTTAGCAAAGCTTCACAGGCAAAAAGCGGCTCACCATTTTTTCCGTATAGTTCACCATTTACCCAGTTCCCGAGTCTTCCAATGGCTTGGGCAATCGGTGCGCCAACAGCAAAGGCTTCCAATATCGTCCTCAAGTTTTTCTTTTTGAAATAACTATAAAGTGATATCCCCAAAACGGCTCCAACAATCGCCCCCCAAATTCCTAACCCCCCTTCCCAAACCGCCGGAATCTTACCTGGATTATATTGATAGTATCTCTGCCAATAATCTATGACATGATAGAGTCTAGCACCGATCACTCCGGCCACCAGCGCCCACAAAAAAGCTTCTTCAATTTCCGCTTTTATTTTTGGAAAGGAGATAACAACAGCCTCAATCCCTACCCATATTCCCAGACCCAGTATTACTCCATAAAGATGTATGGTGATTCCCAGTACGTCAATCACTCTTTAAGCTCTTAATAAACCTTTCTGAGCTCATCATTTCCAGTTCATCATTCTGTCTTGCCTTTACCTCTATTTCGTTTGTAGACTGACTTTTCTCGGAAATCACCACTCTCCAAGGACATCCGATCAGATCGGCGTCCGAGAACTTGACTCCCACGTTGATATCTCGATCATCCCACAACACTTCGATACCGTTATCCAGGAGTTGCTGATAAATCTGTTGGGCCTTGTCACCTTGCTTGATGTCTATTAAATGCACCGTAAAAGGAGCTACGTTTTTTGGCCAAATAATTCCTTTATCATCGTGAAACTTTTCCACAATTACTCCCATGGTTCTGCTGATACCAATTCCGTAACATCCCATCACCGGATAAATGGACCCTCCTGTGGTTGTCGTCACTTTAAGATCAAACGCTTTGGAGTATTTTTGACCCAGGTCAAACACATTCCCTACTTCAGCCGCCACAGAAGCCTTCAGTTTCGATTTTCCGCATTTGGGACATGTATCTCCTTCCTTGTACTGGCTCAGATCATCTACATTGGCACAAAATTCACACGAGTCACAATATAAAATATTTACTTCTCCGGCATCAGTTAGGACCTCAAACTCATAGGAAATTTTCTCCGAAAAATCTCCACCAGACGCCTCTGTCACTTTGGCGTCGAGGCCCAATCGTGAGAAAACTTTTAAGTAAGTCGCTTTGGCAATTTCATAGAATCTGTCAAAGTCTGCTTGATCCAAATGAAAAGAGTACATATCTTTCATCAAAAACTCTCTTCCTCTCATTATCCCGGACTTCGATCTGAGCTCGTCCCTAAACTTCCATTGAATGTGGTAAGGCATTCTTGGCAAATCTCGGTAAGACCTGATGAACTCTTTCATGGTTGGGGTCACGACCTCTTCTTGAGACGATCCCAACGCATAATCCCGATCAGTTCTGCTTTTTAACTTAAATAAGATATCAACAGAGTCCCAACCTCCGGTTTTTTTCCATATCTCGGCGGGGTGGAGCATAGGCATCAGAATTTCTTCTCCGCCTATCGCATCCATTTCCTCGCGAATAATTTTTTCAATATTTCTCAAAACTCTTAAACCGAAAGGTAGGTATGTGTAAACCCCCGCCATCAACTGTCTTACAAAACCTGCCTGGACAAGAAGTTTGTGATTTATTGTTTCGGCATCTTTTGGTGCCATCTTTTCGGGCTTCACGCCCATTCTGCTCATTTTCATAAGGATATTATAGAGTACTCTGCTAATATAAATTAGTGATTACTCTTAATCCTATTACAGTTATCAAAGCCTCTGGTGAACAAGAGCATTTTGACGAATCCAAACTCGCAAAATCTCTGGCCAAAACCGGTCTTTCCGTCGACGTTGCCTCGCAAACTGTCGACTATCTTAAGCGACATCTCAGAACCGGCATCACTACCAAAGATATCCATGAGCACGTTTCCACCTATCTCAAACAAAATGCTCCGGTCAACAACTATTACAACTATGGTCTCAAGCGAGCCATTATGGACTTGGGTCCTTCTGGTCACCCCTTTGAGACTATTGTAGCCGACGTCCTCTCGGAGTATGGTTACAAAACTGAAGTAGGAGTAATTGTCCTCGGTAAGTGCGTTACTCACGAAATAGATGTTGTGGCCAAGAAAGACAATAAACAATTTTTCATCGAGTGCAAATTTCACAACAGTCCCGGTGTCAAAACTGATGTTCAAGTGGCGCTTTATACTTACGCTCGGTTCTTGGACATCAAGTCGGCGATGGAACAGAGTCATGGTACAGAGATTACCTACTTCCCTTGGTTGGTCACCAATACCAAAGTAACTTCTGAGGTTTTCGACTACGCCGGCTGCGTTGGCCTCGAGATCACTTCTTGGCTGAATCCTCAAGGGCATGGTATGTCGGATTTGATCATGGCGGCGGGATTGCATCCTATCACTTTGGCTTATCATATTCCCAGGTTCAAAACCAACCAGCTTCTGGAAAGAGGCATCGTTACTTGTGCCAGGCTCAAAGCAGCAATTGAAAAAAATGAAGTTTCCGATATTCTAACCCGCGAGGAATCAGACACCACCTTGCAACACATGAGTCAGATCTGCAACACCCCTCCACACCAATGAACAACATATTTATTCGAATCGTCATAATTAGCCTTGCATTATTTGGAGTGTACAAAATGTTTCCTCAAATTTCCAAACCGGTCGATTACTACGTCAAAAATCCTCAGTTCCAGTCTTCAATTATTATTCCTGCAGTGGCCACTGCCAACAAAATCCTTCCAGATAAAATTCAAATCCCCACCCCCAAAATCATGGGTATTTCCACTGAGTATACCCAATCTCCAATGGCTTCCATCACTGAAGAAATCAGTAAACAAGCGGCAAGTGTTGCTGCTAGCCTTCTAAAAGAATCCACCAAAGCCGTTTCCGATCAATTTTGCACTGCTCTCCTGGAAAAAATCAAAAGCGAGTGCGGCAAATAAAGATCTCACAGTATCTTGAGTTCTTGATTCCTTGAGTTATTTACCCCATCGTCACCCCGATCATATCTAGCTTGGGTAAATATCTCTTTATTTCTCCTCTGAATTTCTCCGCCAGATTAGCCGAGTAAGTGGCGTTCTGGGTATTTTCCATGTGGCCACAAAGTTTGTTTTCATAAACCCTAATAATCTCCATAATCTTTGCTCCTTCCGCATTAAACTCTTGTTGCCACTTTCGTGGATCGAGTTCGTATTTATCGTGGAGTTCTTGAAATCCGTCAAACTCTTTTTCGTATTTCGTAACCATTTCCTCAAAGGTTTCTTTGAATTTTGCAGCCATAAAGACGATTCTAACATTCAAACTCTCAATTTATCTACATTTCTAGTACACTAAATTTATGACAAGGACAGTTATTGGATTAGTGGGGCCGATTGCTTCCGGGAAAGGGGAGGTGGCCAAGTATCTTCGGGGGCTAGGTTTCTCTGTCTTTAGCCTCTCCGATCGGGTTCGAGAAGAAGTTAATGCGCGAGGGCTACCTTTGTCCAGAGAAAATCTCCAAAATGTAGGCAATGAGCTCCGGGAAACCTTTGGTGGACACGTTTTGGCGGAAAGAACCTTAGCCCTGTTAAGTGGCCTTGAAGGAAATATTGTTATCGACTCGATTCGAAATCCTTCGGAGATTGAATTTCTCCGCCAAGCACTTGGCATTACCGTTATGGGCATTGATGCCTCGCCGGAGAATCGGCTGGAATGGTACTTGGATCGCGCTTGGAGAAGAGGCGAAGACGGCGCGGCGGAGGGAGATTTTATTAGGGCGAACAATCGAGATCTAGGACTAGGTGAAAACAACTTAGGTCAGCAAGTTGGCCGTTGTCTGGAGATGGCTGATGTGGTCATCCAAAACGAAGACACCAAAAAACATTTACTGGAGGATGTAGATTACTATCTCATTTCGGAGCTGGGTTTTAGTCCGGAAGGCGCCCGTCGTCACAGGGAAAAATAAGAGTTGGGAAAAAAACAAAACCCCCACAATGTGGGGGTTAGGGGGGAATCTAGCGGGCGGCCGCTTTTCGGTGGCTTGTCAGCGCGGTGTGCATCGTAATGTTGACGTCCATCAACACTCCTACGACCGAGAACACCGCCAAATCAAGCATTTCCATCAGGAACGAGGCTTTCTTGGCTGAGAGGTTGCCAATATCCAAGAGAGTGACCTCTACGCCGGTGGAAGACACAATTTCACTTTCTTTTATTTCTACCGGTCTCCGACCAATTGCGCCCTCAACGGTGGTCTTAACCAAGTCCAAAACGCGCCCCTTTATTTGATCGGAAGCAGTTTTAGGAAAGCTTACGGTGACGTTCGTCATGTTTTCTCCTCTTCAAGTGATTTATTCAGGAACAGACGTATTCTAGCAGACCCATAGTGCAATGACAAGATTAACTCTCGGCTTCCGGAGCGTATTTAGGCACAAATCGGTATCTCCAGGTAGCCTCGATATCTTCCTGCTCGGAATACTCAAAATCGAGGTTTTTCCTTTCCATAAGGGCAAAAAACTCGTCCCACGAGATATCTTTGGTGGCGGTTCTTCCCGAGCTCAGCATCGTCTCGTCCTTGTGGCCGGGCCAGTCGATCCTAATTCCTACCTTATCCATGTCGACTTCCGGGTCGTTAATGATAGCCGGTTTACCGCCGTGCAACACGACCCAATTTCTAATCTCTTCGTTGGTTTTTGCTTTTTTATAAACGACTTCCATACATTCATAGTAGCATTAAATCTTACTCTCTTGTCGATTTTTTTCGTACAACACTAGCGCCGTTGCTACACTTACATTCAACGAGGCCACTGCCTTCTGCATGGGAATATTGATAAAGTAGTCGCACTCTTTTTGCAGAGGTTCCGACAATCCTTCCGACTCTCCTCCCATCAAAAAAGCCACCGGTCCCGTCAGTTTTTGTTCGTACATGGTCTTGCCCATCTCCACCTCCACCCCCACTACCGGCACCGCATACTCGTGGAGCATTTTTATTGCCTGAAATAGACTCATGGGAATTAGCGGTACATAGGCTGCTCCACCCATAGAAACTTTAGCAACCACCGGTGTGATCTCATGAACTCCGTTCGGAGAGGCGACCACTGCGTCTACTCCCGCTGCCCACGCCGTTCTCAAAATAGCCCCCAAATTTTGTTCGTAATCTATCCGGTTGAGTAGCAAAATTATGCAATTTCTTTTGTTGTCCAAAATTTGCTTTAGAGAGGTGATTTCCGGTACGTCCATCAGGGCTATCACACCTTGTGGATTTCTGGACTCGGCCATCTTATTCAGCTCTTCTGTTTGGATCGATTGGATTTGTACTCCTTTATCTCTGGCCAGTTTTTCAATCTCTTTTATTTTAGGGTCTCCCACCGACCCAAGACCCAAAAGTACCGTACGGATTTTTTGTCCGGACACCAAGCTATCCCGCACCATGTTTCTGCCTTCCAAAGTTACGTAGTCAGTCGTTTTTACCATAGTTTATTATTATACTTGTGCATAAGAAAAAACGCTCCCGACTTACTCCTGAGGAAAAATTCATCATTAGTGGTAGTTCGCATGTAGGTTACGTAAGTAACTCGAAATTGATACGCAAAATCTTTTCTTCGATTCCTGTTTTGAAGAGTAGGAACTGCCGTCGTTACTTTGCCGGTCAGCTGATATCTAATATTGGAAGTTGGATGCAGATAGTGGCACTTGGGTGGTTAACCCTTCAGCTTACCAACTCTGCCTTTTTGGTCGGTCTGGTGGCCGCCATGTCCGCCATCCCAGCTTTATTCTTTTCCTTGTTTGGAGGCATTATTGCCGATCGTTTTTCCAAAAAAAGTCTCTTACTGGTTACGAACTCCATAGCGATGATTTTGGCTTTTCTCTTGGGTCTTCTCACTATTTTTGGATGGGTAAATATCACGGAAATTGTGATCATTGCTCTACTGGGAGGGATCGTCAACTCTGTTTCTACACCGGCTCATTTTGCCTATCTGAGCGAGCTGGCGGATAACGACATCATTTCCTCCGCCATGTCTATTAATTCCGGTATTTCCAGTTTGGGCCGTGTCATTGGTCCTGGTCTTGCAGGGCTCTACATCGTTTTGGCCGGAACTGGTGGGGCTTTCGTTCTTAATGGTCTCAGTTACATAGCCGTCATTATCGCTCTGCTTTTAATTGACACCCCGTACAAAGTCACCAATCTGAACCTCTCTCCCCTCAAGGCTATTAAAGAGGGTATCTCTTATTCATATCGGAACCCCGTCATTAGGGCTATTTTTCTTTATGTCAGTGCCATGTCCATTTTTGGCTGGTCTTACACCACCATCATTCCGGTTTTGGCTAAAGAGGTCTTTCATTCCAATGCTACCGGCATGGGTTATCTCTTCTCGGCCATCGGCATCGGGGCCATTTCGGCCACTCTCTTGGTCTCCACTTTCTCCAAGAATTTCAGCAAACTCTCAATTGTCATTTTTGGAAACACTCTCTTTTCTCTCAGCCTGTTTCTTTTTTCTCTAACGTCCAATCTCAACTTGGGTATTTTTTATCTTTTTCTGGCCGGTGGTGGGCTAGTCGCCATCAATGTTGTTCTGGGAACAATGGTTCAGATGATGGCCGATGAAAAATACCGTGGCCGAGTTTCCAGTATATATTTTCTGCTTTATGCCGGGCTATTATTCTTGGGAAACCTGGAGATAGGTTTTCTCACCGATACTTTTGGCAGTGGTACCGCCCTCCGTCTCAACACCTTAGCTGTCCTGATTATTAGTCTGGTTATCTATTTCTATCGAGGCAGGTTACGCTCGGCTCAGAAGGTTTATTTGGCTAGCCAATATTAATTTCAGCTTAATTTCAGCTTCAGGGATATAATCCTTCCTGTGAGAATACTAATTGTGGAGGACGAACATCGGATTGCCAACACTCTCAAGAAAGGCCTTGAGCAAGAACATTTTGTGGTGGATCTGGCTTACGACGGCATTTCTGGTTTTGATATGGCTTCCGAAAATATCTTCGATCTTCTTATTCTTGATTTAATGTTACCGGGTAAAGACGGTCTTTCTATTGTCAGAGACCTCAGGAGTAAACGAATTCACACTCCTGTCCTTATTCTTACGGCCAAGGGTCAAACCCAAGATAAAATTACCGGTCTTAATGCCGGTGCCGACGATTACTTGGTCAAGCCATTTTCTTTCGAGGAGCTGTTGGCTAGAGTTCGAGCCATCTCCCGCCGGCCGCAACAGGTCACCAATACCACCTTATTCGCATCCGACCTCTCCCTGAACAGTGAAACCTTTGAAGTTGTTCGTGCTGGCAAGAAGTTGGTGCTATCCAACAAAGAGTTCACTCTATTAAACTTCCTCATGGAACATCAAGGAAAGATTCTTTCCAAAGACCAGATCATCGCTCACGTCTGGAACTATGATGCCGATGTCTTACCCAATACCATCGAGGTTTATATCCGCAATCTCCGACGCAAGATTGATAAACCATTTACTCATCTTCCAGCTTTAATCAAAACCCTCAGAGGTTTTGGCTATAAAATTAGCGACTAACCATGTTCAAAGAAGCCCGTCTCAAACTAACTGTCTGGTATCTACTAATCTTGATGTCGGTCACGATCTTTTTTAGTTTCACCATTCACCGTCTGCTTCTTGGACAGGTAAAGGCTTTTGTAGTCGAACAAAGATTCAGAATCGAACGTCGTTTTGGACCTATTCAACCCTCAGATTCTTTGGATACAGATTTTGTCGAGAACGCCAATCGGCGTATCGTGTTTACCTTACTAACCATCAACAGTGCCATTCTATTCGTGGCTGGTGGACTTGGGTACTTTCTAGCGGGTAAGACACTGGATCCAATCAAAAACATGCTGGAAGATCAAAACCGTTTTATTACCGACTCGTCCCACGAACTACGCACACCTCTCACTTCTCTCAAGTTGGCCATGGAGGTTGCCCTGAGGGACACCGGTTTAACTATAAAAGAAGCCAAAGTTCTCATCTCGGAAAACATTCTCGAAGTTAATCATCTCCAAGAGCTATCCAACCGTCTTCTGCATCTGACTTCAGGAAAAAAACTAGGTCCACCACTAGAGGTCGAAAGATTATCTATTCAAAAAATCATTGGGGAATCGATCAAAAATATCTCGGTCATGGCTAAAAACAAAGGTCTAATTCTCAAAAATCTCGTCTCTACCGAACAAGAAATTGTAGGCAACCGAGACGAATTAAAAGAGCTTTTTAATATCCTACTTGAAAACGCAGTCAAATATAGCCACCACAAGGGTTCGGTGGTAATTAATTCAATTGTTAGAAAAAAATCGATAGAAGTCTCCATCAAAGATGAAGGGATCGGCATTGATGCAAAAGATTTACCACACATCTTCGACCGTTTCTTTAGAGGCGATACTGCCAGGTCCAAAGGCGAGATTGATGGTTTTGGGCTGGGGCTTTCTATCGCCAAAAAAATAGTTGAAGACCATCATGGCTCTATCTCAGTACAGAGCAAAATCGATCAAGGTACCACTTTTATTATTCATCTACCTGTCTAGTTTTCAGCTAATCTTCAGATACTAAGACTAAATTACGCCTCGTATGAACATAATTGCCAATCTAAAACAACTATCATTATTCAAGAAAATTATCGTCGCCACACTGTTGATAGGTGTCGGCTGGTTTGCATATTCTAGAGTATCGTCCGGAAAAACAGACAAACCTAGTTATCAAACTGCAGTAGTAGAGAGAGGTATGCTAATTTCTTCCATTTCGGCATCGGGAACTATCACCTCAGGTGATACCACCTATATTACGACCGGTGCAACTGGCACCGTTAGCAAAGTCTACATCCAGAACGGAGATGTGGTAAAAAAAGATCAAAAAATTGCCGTAATTAATCTGGACGATGATGGTAAGTTAAACCAAACCATCGCCTGGAACAACTACCAGACCGCTCAAGTTACCGCCAAAAACTCTCTTACTTCCAAGCAAACTTCCGAGATAACCATGCTCCAGAAACAACAAGCTTTGGCAGACGCCGAAGCAGCTCAAAGAGACTCAATTTCCGGCGGCTGGAATCCAGACACGAAGCGTCCTTACACTCAAAACGAACTTGACATCGTAGCTAAAGAATATCCTCAGGCAAAAGAAGCATACGACGCCGCTGTAAAGTCTTTTCAGATTTCAGATTCAAATATTGCAGTGTCTCAAGCAAAATCTTTAGCGGCCTATCGCAATTACCAAAAAGTCTCTAGTACGGTCTATGCGCCAGCCGACGGTGTCGTAAACAATTTAGTTCTAGCGCCGGGAGTAGTCATCTCCAGCAATAGCAGTTCAGCTTCAATCACCGTCAGCACCGGTACAGACTCAACGACAAATTCTTCTTCGGTCTCTTCCCAAAAAATTGGCGCTATCAAGAATCCAGAGGGTAAATATCAAGCAACTGTCAGTCTAACTGAGGTAGACGTTACCAAGGTCCAGTCTGGCCAAAAGGCTAGCCTTATAATGGATGCCTTCCCGGACACAACTCTTACTGGTACTGTTTTGGCCGTTAATACCAGTGGTAGTGTTAGTTCTGGAGTAACCTCTTATTCTGCTTCCATCCTGCTCGACCCTACCACTTTGGACATTTATACCAATATGGCTCTTAGTGCTCAAATTATCACCGCCTCAATTGACGACGTCATCATGATTCCGACAGTCGCCATAAAAACAAGTAGTGGTCAAAAGACAGTTCAAATTCTCAAAGATAAAAAAGTCGAAACGGTCAGTGTCGAAACGGGTATTTCCAATGACACTCAAACCATCATCAAATCCGGAATCAGTGAGGGTGACGAAGTTATTACCTCTACCTCCACAACTAGCAAAACTAGCCCCACGACCAACTCTGGCAGTTCTCTTTTTGGTGGTGGCGGTGGCATGAGAATACCCTTGTAGCCATGATCAAAGAAACGCCAATCATCTCAGTCAAAAATCTATCCAAAATTTACCAAACTGAAGGTGTGGAGACTGTAGCGCTCAACAATGTCTCTTTCGAAATCAACAAAGGAGAGTTCGTTGCTATCATGGGTCCATCTGGATCAGGTAAATCTACCCTCATGCATATTCTTGGTGCTTTGGATAAATCAACCTCCGGTGAGTACATACTAGGAGGAACAAATATCGAAAAACTAGACGAAGACGAACTCTCGGATATCAGAAACCAAAAAATTGGTTTTATCTTCCAAGCTTTCAACTTATTGCCTCGTACTACCACTCTCAAAAACGTTATGCTCCCTATGCTTTATTCCGGAATCAAAAAAGAGGCGGCGGAAAAGATAGCCACCAAATTTTTGACTATGGTTGGTTTGGAAAATCGGCTCAATCACACCAGTAACCAGATCTCCGGTGGCCAACAACAACGTGTTGCCATCGCTCGATCCCTTGTCATGAATCCAGATCTTTTGTTAGCCGACGAACCAACTGGAAACATTGCCAGTGTCCAGGCTGGGGAAATAATGGGAATCTTTACTAAACTAAATCGAGATGGGCATACCATTGTTATGATTACTCATGAGCCGGATATTGCAGAGTATGCAGAGAGAATAATTCTTATCAAAGATGGTCAGATAGTAAATGACAAGAAAAATAATCGATACAAAAACTCATGAATTTTCTAGATCAATTTATCGAAAGTGTCAGCACTCTAAAGTTAAACAAAATGCGTAGCGGTCTGGCGATCTTGGGTATTGTCATTGGTATTGGTTCGGTTATCGCTCTTATCTCTATTGGTAAATCCAGTCAGCAATCAATTCAAGCAAGTATTCAATCTCTTGGCTCCAATCTCTTGACTGTTTCCGCTAGTTCTCAAAGGAGTGGGGTTGTTAGAGGCGCTCAGGGTAGTAGTAACACTTTGACCAATGCGGATGCTGAAGCGATAAAAACTTCCGCAAAAATTACCACAGTCAAAAATGTCTCTCCGGAATACTCAAGGCGCTCCCAGGTTATTACTGGTAGCCAAAACACCAATACTACCATTATTGGTGCGGTTCCCGTCTATATATCAGTTCACAATATTGTTGTCGAGTCAGGCAACTTTATTTCCGAATTAGACGAAAGAAATATGACTAAGGTTGCCGTTTTGGGATCAACGGTGGTTACCGATCTTTTTGGTGAGGGCAGTGTTCCACTTGGTGAAAAAATTCGCATAGGTAGCCAATACTTCACCATTATCGGTATCACTACCGCCAAAGGGGGAAGCGGTTTCAACAATCAAGATGATCGCATCTATGTGCCTCTTTCCACCGCCCAAAAGCAATTATTTGGCTCCAAATATCTATCTTCAATCGCCATCGAAGCCAAAGATGCCGAGTCAATGAATGACGCAGTCAACGAAATTGGTTATCTTTTGCTAGACATGCACAAGATTTCCGATCCCACCAAAGCCGATTTTTCGATCATGTCTCAGGCTGATATCTTAAGCACCGCCTCATCTATCACTGGCACATTCACTACTCTGCTTTCCGGCGTTGCAGCAATCTCCTTATTGGTTGGTGGTATTGGCATTATGAACATCATGCTAGTCACGGTCACCGAGAGAACTAGAGAAATAGGCCTTAGAAAAGCCCTCGGCGCTAAAAAGAAAACTATTATTACTCAATTTCTTGTCGAATCGGTAATCCTCACGTTTACCGGTGGCCTTATCGGTATTGTTCTTGGCGTCATACTTGCTCTCATCTATTCTCGGGTAACTTCCTCACTCTTTGTCATCTCCGGCTCATCGGTTTTGCTCGCCTTTGCCGTCTCCAGTGTAATTGGTATCGTCTTCGGCTGGTATCCGGCCAAAAAAGCCTCCGATCTCCAGCCTATCGAAGCCCTCCGTTATGAATAGTATTAATTAATAAACAGACAAAATGACAAACACCAAACAAAATCAAACAGCAGTACTTGTAGTTTCCATCCTCCTCTCTCTTGGGGTTGGTTTCTACGGTGGAACCAAATATCAGTCAAACAAAAAAACAGCCTTTGTTAATCAATTTAACCAACGAAATCGAGACCAAGCAGGTCAAAATGGACAAACTCTACTAAGCAACTCTCAAATGGGACAAAACAGGGGAGGAATTAATCGTCCTGTAGCAGGGGAAATTACCAGTTCCGACGGTAAAAGTCTCACTGTAAAGATGAACGACGGCGGTAGTAAAATTATTTTTCTTTCTTCCACTACTCAAATCAACAAAGCTCAAACAGCTGTCACTGACGATCTGAAAGTGGGAGAGCAAGTCTCCATTTTTGGTCAGACCAACGCCGATGGTAGTGTGACCGCCCAAAACATTCAGCTCAACCCTCAGGTGAGAACAGCCACCCCTAGTGCCTCTGTGCGAAAATAAGTTTGGGCTAATCTGTCGGGAGCTTAGAGTCTAAAAAAGGACGATCCAAAGAGCGTGAATCTGTCCTGGTACTACTCCCAAAATAGTCAAAATGACATTTATCCAAAACTGAGTAGTTAAGCCTACCTTAAGCAGAACGGCGATGGGCGGTAATATGATAGCAAGTAAGATAAAAGCCACGTCGTTCCCACTCAGATGACTCAATCTGAGGCTGATGTCGGCCACAATCTTTTGAATTCCAGCTAGGTTAATGTTTATATTTATGTTGTTTACGCTCGACATAATTTAATTATATTACTTACCTAGAACTCCCGGTTGACAAGCCCATAAGATGATGATATAGTACCATTTGCCTTTATTGGCAAACTATATGAGAAACACTGTCCTAAATATCAGGTTAACTCTTCCGCAAAGTTTTGCGGAGGGTCTTTCTGGCCTTAATTGTGCTTCGGTTCTTGCGTATATCAATCCATAACTTGCCACTTTAGATTTACGCAAACGCCGCAGCATACGCGGCGTTTTTTTGTGCGCACCTTAACTTAATCTTGGAGGTAATATGATCAAGAAAATCTGGTCTCTCTTGGCACCGTTTCACCGTACTTTTCTCGTTTTTGTATTTATCGCTGTTCTGTACGAGACGGTTCAGTTGGGTAACAGCTATGTTATTAGCCTGGTCGTTACTCTTTTTGGCAGCGGAATTGCTCCCTTAATCTGGATTTTGCTGATACTTGGACTGCTTGTTTTCGATGAAATCAACATGCGGTTGGACAACGCTTTTGATTGGCATATTATTGCCAAACAAAGTCATCCTATCTTTCGGCATTTGAAACTTTCCGCCGTTTCCAAGTTTCTCAAGATGAATATGGCTTGGCACCACAAACACAACTCCGGCACCTTGGTCGGCAAGGTCGGTGACGGTGTGTGGAAAACTCTGGAGATAGTGGATGTGATGAGCTGGGAGTTTGTCCCGACAGTCGTCCAAACCGTTATCAGTCTCATTCCGTTATTTTTTATTAGCCCGTGGGTCGCTTTGATAGCTATCGTCACGTTTGTGCTTTTTGCTTGGCTCACTATCAAAGGGAACGCCGAAAAAGAGCCTTTCAGAGCCAAGCGTCAAGACTTCTACGAGGAAGAATGGAACAAATCCATCGCCTCAGTTCAGTCGGTGGAAACCAATCTGATGTTTGGCCAACAAGATCGGCTGTTGGAAGATCAGGCCAAAATTCACGATGGCATTATTGGTGAAGCCCTCAAAGAACACCGACTGGGTGTCTTTAAGTACAACCGTTGGCGGATAAGAATCCTCACAGTCGCCCGTCGAATTATTCTGGCGATCTGGATATTACAGCTCACGCAGGGGACTCTCACTATTGCCGCTCTGATCTTCGTGAGCGTCTTGGTTGAACGATTGTTTTCCAGTTTTTGGCGCTTTGCCAGACTGCTGGACCGTGCGGCTCAGAATAGTGAAGGAGCCAAAAGGTTGGCTGATCTTCTGGGGGAGGAAGAGCCGCTGGAGACAGGAACAGTCCGAGAGATCTCCGGCCAACCTTTAGGTATTAGTCTCCAGGATGTCTGCTTCGCTTACGACGGGGATTACACCGAAGAAGATGGCGCTTTGCACGACTTCAGTCTGGAGGTAGAGCCTGGTCAAATTGTTGCTTTGGTTGGTCCGTCAGGCGCCGGTAAAACCACTATTCGTAAAATAGTCACCCGTCTGGCACGCTGCCAAAAAGGCCTCATTCAGGTAGGTGGGGTGGACATCAATGATTGGGACGGCCATCAACTTCTAGAACAGTTCTCCTACGTCCCTCAGGGTGATGATGTTTATATCTTTGACGAAACTATTCGTTACAACATCGCTTTTCCCTGTCCGGAAGCTACCGACGAAGAAGTTGAACGCGCCGCAAAACTTGCCGGCATTCTCGATTTCGTCTTGAATCTAAAAGATGGCTTCCACACCCAGGTAGGCGAGAGAGGCGTTCGTTTGTCCGGAGGTCAAAAACAGCGAGTCGCTCTGGCCAGAGCCATTTTGGCCGACCGACCGATTCTCATCTTGGACGAAGCCACCAGTGCTGTGGATGCGATCACCGAAAACGAAATCCAAACCAGTATGCGTACCATCCTTACCGGGAAAACCGCCATTGTCATTGCTCATCGATTGTCTACCGTTTGGGGACTGGCCAACAAAATAGTTGTCATGGATAACGGCAAAAAAGTTGAGGAAGGAACTCATCAGCAACTGGTTCTCCAAAATGGACTCTATGCCAAAATGGTTTCCTTGCAAACTTAGTAAATACGCGCCCTGCATTACCTGCGGGGCTTTTTATTTCTTTCTCTTAGCAACTTTCTTAACGGCGGTCTTTTGGGTAGTTCCCACAAAGACATCCTTGTGAATCACCAAGTAGATGGTCGGCAATATACCCAAACTGTTTACCAGGAGGAGAGCGACAAACCAGATAACCTGCTTCCTTCCGGCACTTTTATAGAGGGCTATCCCTTTCAGGATTAAGTCCAACAGCACGAAAAAGTATAACCAGCTAAATGAGCCCGAGAGCATCATGTTTTGATAATAGTTGTACATAAATTCATCATACACAATTTATTGGCCGTATACTAATGCTTAGATGTCCATCGTGTTTGTCCTAATTAGCCTGCTTCTAATTTTCTTTTCCAAGAAATGGTTGACTGTCGAAATTAGCCACCTCATTCATCTCTTCGGAGGTGGAAATCGGAGTCTTATCGTCATTTGGAGTCTTATTTTTTTACCCGGTACAGTCATTCACGAAATGTCCCATTTCTTTTTTGCCATCATTACGGGAGCCAGAACCGGAAAAATTGAGATTTTCCCGGAACTCCTTGAAGATGATTGGGAAGATGAAGGACGGGGGCAAACAGTGGCTTTGGGCTATGTCCAAACACAGAAACCTAACCCCATACAAGGTTTTTTTATTGGGACAGCTCCTTTTGTGGTCGGTCTTATTCTCTTGATTTGGTTGGCTTCTCTCATTCAGACCAGCTCCGGCTCCGGTCAGTGGGCGGTGGCCTTTCTTCAGGGTTATCTTTTTTTTACCGTTGCCAACTCTTTTTTCCCCAGCTGGTCAGACATTCGGCAGACGTTGCCTTTGGTCATTATTGTGTTTGTAGCCGGTCTTTTGGCCTGGATACTAGGTTTCCAGATCTTCATCAGTCCATCTTCCAAGATCATTTCTCTATCCGACACCATCTCTACCACTCTTCTCATTAGTGTGGTCATTAACCTTTTTCTCATTGGAATATTATTCATTGCTAACCGAACCTTAAGACATCGTCGGAACTCTCCCCACTAACCCAAAATTTCGATATAATCAAACTATATTAATTACTTTTTTGTATGAAAAAGCTCGCCTTTATTCTTCCGGCCGCTTTATTTCTTTCCGGCTGTACTCTCTTTCCCCAGACCCCCATTACCGGTACCGAACAGCAAAAGGCCGAAAAATTGTCTCAGATCATTAGTCGCGGCGGCCAGGCCAAGTGCCTAGTAACCAATCTAGCAGATAACTCAAGCACCCAAATTATCGTCTCCGGCAAAAAGATGAAGTTCGTCGGGTCGGATATTGGTGAAGGTCAGAAGGGTACAATGATCAACGACGGAACTTACTCATATATCTGGAACGAAGGTGAAAAAACCGGCTTCAAGACCAAACTCGAAATAGAGAAACCTCTCCAACCTTCCGAGACACCCTCAGCTGTGGCTCCGATAGATGCGGCTCAACAAACCGCCGGTTATGACGATGAGACCAAGTACAAGATGGACTGTACCAGAGGTGGGGTATCGGATACAGATTTTGCTCCTCCCGCCGACGTCCAGTTCACTGACTTCTCAGAAATGATGAAGGCTATTCCCACTATTCCGGCCAAAGTAAACTAGCAATAACACCGTGTTATTTTTGGCCTGCCTTCTGCCTCAGAAGCTCTATGTAGCGTCGAATAACCGGCAAGTCGACTATCTCCAAAGCCTTGTTCGCATGGACGATTGCCTGATTCCAGTCATTATCCGACTCATCCAAAAATGCTAGTTTGAGATACGACATCCATAGATTAGGGTTAGTCTTGAGAGCCTCCTCAAAACCATCTCTGGCTTTTACTTTTTCACCTAATATCATGTAGGTCGATGCTCTGTTATGCATGGCATCCGCGTAATTCGGATTTAGCTCAATGGCTATAGTAAACTCCTCAATCGCTTTTTCGGCATTATGCAGGTTGACATACGCATCCCCCAGGTTATTGTGATTTATTGGACTACTGGGAGAATACTCTTCGGCCGAAAACCACAATGCGTCAGCCGTCCTCCAGTCCCTAATCCGTAATATGGTCCTACCGGCCATGAGTAAAACCCAGACCGCTACCAGGCAGTACAGGGCCACACTCTGTTTCTTTTTCCGGGCAATATCGGTAACGGTTAGAGAAATCATCACGGCCAAGAAGGCATAGCCAAAATAGGCATATCTTTCCGCCACCATCATGTTCATCCCTGTAGGAGTCAGAGTCACCAGCAGTGAAGTTATAAATAGCGCCGGCCACAGCCAAAAGTTCTTAATTTTCTTTGTACCTGCCCACGCCCAAAGACAAAAAAGCACAAAAATTCCGCCGAAGAAAAAAACAAATTTCCGGCTCAGGTCCACTTCCGAGTGGTACAGGGTCAGAGCCTTAGGCCAAAAATAAAGCCAAAGATAATTTCCTGTAGGTACCAATATCTTGGCGATTGGGTTTTCAATTATTCCTCCGGCTACCGTGTAATATGAGTTGTTCAATATCGCAGCTCGCTCGGTGTAGACAGAGATCACCCCTATTCCTCTTAACAAAGACATCAAAAAAAGACCCACCAAAACCACACCCATTTTCCCCAATCTTTTTTCTCTCCAATCCCAAATTAATAACAATACGGGAATAAAAATAAATTTTTCGCACGAGATTACCGACAAGGTCCAAAAAGCAACTTCGGCGACCTGTTTTAGTAATGTTTGCTTTTCATCCAGGTGTAAGAAGATGCAAAACATCGTCAGCATTCCCCCTAAGACATAGGGCATGCCCGAAATCCACACTACCGGTTCAACTACGGTGGGGGCCACCACAAACAAAGCGACCGCGATGATCGCCGCCAGGAAGCTGTACCACCTTCGGACAATTTTGAACAATATAAATGAGGCAGTTAGGTGAAATAGAATACCGGTCAGTCTTAACGGCCAGGGGACGAGTCCGAATATATTAGTCAGGATTGCATAAATTAGATATTGAAAAGACCACCATGGTTGGAGGAGGTTAATGCTCCACGTACCCACCTTGGCATTATTCAAAATCGTTGGGATATCATCAGACACAAACTTGTTCGGCAGGCTAATCATCCAGATTAGTAAGGCCGCCGCCAACAATCCCCACAGAAGAGGTGCTTCGTACTTCGCTGGGGTTGCGATTTCCTGTTTGTTCTCAAGTCTTTCACCCAACTTATGTTTGTTCTTTTTCAGCCATTTTTTTTGGCGGGTATCCAGTTTGGCGGTAGTTATCATTAAAAATTTTCTTGTCACATTTTACTATTTCAAATCTTTGATTTGCTTCTTGATCGAGTCTACCAAAGATTGGTATGTTTCGGTCAAACTTACCGCCAAATCGTAGGCATTATTATCATGCCAATCGCAGTTTTCTCCACAGGCTTCTCCCTGTTCTTTCATGGCTTGTTCCAGTTTTGTTTGTGCTCTTTTAAGTTGTTCCTCCAACTCTCTTTTTTTGGTCTCCATTTCTTTGATTATATTTCAACAAACGTGCCGCTTACTTTCCAAATGGCAAATTGTTGTGTATTATGCGATATACTATAACGTATGACAAGAAAAAGTAAGAAAGTTTTTCTTTTCGCTCTGTTATTTCTCTTGATCTTTATCTTCATTTTTAGTCGCCGCGTCTGGTCTCCCACCAAAACCACACCCGGCTCCCTTACACCTACAGCCTCCCCATCTCCGGTTCTTGAGAAAATCACCAAATGCCAAAACGTCATTGTTTCCGGCAGTGAAACAGTTGAGCTTTTTACCTACCAATCGGGTAATTTCACCCGCTTCGATTACCGAGTAGCCGCCATGACGGAAGAAAAGGCTCTCAATCTTCAAGTACTCTCCGATGGACAGTGGCTCTACGTTTGGAATCAGCCGCACCGCTTCAATAAGGACGATGTAGTGGTCAACCCTCCCGGCAAGAAGGTCAAACTTTCCTCTCTTCCTCTTACAATCGTCACTTCACCACTTGATGAGGTCAAAAGGCTCAATGGGTCAAAGATCTCCGGAGACAGACTCTGCTATCAGTGGGATGATGTGGATCCGGTCTTCAAAGTTCCCGCCGACTTTGTCTTCGAAGATTCCGGTGAAACCACTCAAAAGCTTAACGAAGACCTGACCAAGATTTGTCAAATTTGTTCCAAGACTACAGATGAAGTTGCGGCCTCTGCTTGTCGCAGTAACCTCAGCTGTCTCTAGTAGTTTATATTTTTTATATTTCCAGTATATTATTTACTTATACCAATTAAGTCCAAGTATATATGGAAGAAAATCAACCGACAGAGGTTAATAGTGACACTCCTTCACCGTCGTCAGAATCACCGTCGACCTTAATCGACGTCACTAGTGGTATTATCTCCATCGAAGCCGCCTCTCTTCGTAGGGCCGCTCCGACACCGGAAACATCCTAGTGCATGTTCCGAAGCCAGATATTGAAGTTTTGATCCCAGCTTCGGGTAATGATATCTGCGTCGGAGCGCTGTCTCCGTACTGCGGCAATATTTGATGCCATATAGCCTCCAATCTGTAGAATTGAAATGAACTTGCTTAACTTCGAAATTATACCTCAAAAAGCCTCAAAAGTCAACATTATGGGGCACCACCCCAGCCTGCGGTACCCGCAAAAACACCCGCCTAACAAATCCTTAGTTCCTTTAAGTAAACCCCCGCGCTTCACGAAGACTTCTTATGTTTTTCTGAATTCTTGCAAAAGCAGTCATTGCCTTGTTTACGTAAAAAACATTATCTTTTACGGATGATTTGGGTAACTCGTTGGGTTTGTTGTATATTCTCACCTTTCCAATGTCCAGAAGTATCAAATACCAGCTTCCGTCTCCATTAACCACTATATGAAATGGTCCATCAGACATTAGTTCTACCCCCGATTTATTTGCCAGGCCAACAATATTGTCTGCTGCTTGTTGGAGTTTTCTTAGCGGAATATCCATAAAGAATTTGTCCATAGGAAAGGTATCTCTTACTTCTGCGGCATCTATTTTCTGATCGTAGATACTGGTGACTTCATCAACTGACAAATTCGTGGTTGCCACAGTGTCTGTATCAACAATTCTTACTGTAGGTACAACCACAAACCCTCGATCTTTCAAGGTTTTCCAGGCGATTGAATAGGTTTCCGAAAATGATGGTTTCACCGCAAAATCGAACCCATTTAGAGCGGGTAAACAAAAATTTTCTACTTTTCTCGTGAGCAGACTGACCTTATGGTTTGTTCCAAAATCCAAATAGACATATTTTTTCTCCTCCCATCCGTCTCGAGTTCTTGGAATTGGATAAACATACTTAGTGGGGTAGGTACGTGTTTTTTCTAGGTGACCAAGTTTGGCTATGCTGATTTCATTTTCTACCATATTTAATGGAATATTTTACACCCAAAACATCAGCGAAAACCCTGCCCACCCCCGACGCTACAAACTTATTCGCCTTTTTACGTTTCTTAACCCGTAAAAAAACTCACCTTCCGGTGAGTTAGTTGTTTTCTGCTTTGTCTTTTGTTGGAGTCTGTTTTGCTTCTCGGTACACCGTAATCGCAGCATCTGGGCAAACTAGGGCGCATACTGCACATCCCGTACACCCATCCCCGGTCAAGTGTGCCGGGTGGTATCCTTTAGGTGTCAGGCGTTCCGGATCTATTTCGAGTAAGCCCTGAGGGCAAACCGCAACACAAAGTTCGCATCCTTTGCAGTATTTGTCGTCCACAGTAATATTTCCTTTGACTGGCATCGATACCTCCTGATAAACAAAATAAAAGTTCTATTTCTCGGTAACTTCTATGAGATTATAATCCAAATGATTCTTTCACATACTGGTACTTCAATACAACAAAGCGACCAATGAGCGCAGACACAAGATCACTTATGTTTACGGAATTAAATAGTCTTTAATTCCTTTATGAGTATCAGCGTATAGAGAATTCTCTTCCTCGTAAGAGCCTCTAGGAAAGTATTCAATTTTCTTTTTAATGAAATCAAATACGTACAGATCTTCGTCAGCTTGACAATCCTTCTTGTCGAGGTAAGAAAATCCAAAAACATAATTATATGGATAATTATGGGGATTGGTAACTACCATTCCGTAATATTCGTTTCTATCTGAGCCTCTTTTCTTTATACCTATTGTTTCAAATTCAGGAGGGAAATAGTTTGGTAAGGGTAATGTCGCGCCTGAAGTTCTGGCAGAATAGTAGTTCTGTATTGGAACGCATAAACTGTCAGGAACAATCCACGACTTACTCACGCTTAGTGTTATTTTTCTATTGGCTCATACACTCCAACCCCACCATTTTGTATTGTATTCGTACTGGCAGGTTCACCTAAGATGTACCCTTGCTTTGTCAGTTCTACAAACTCTTCATTAACCTCCTCAGGTGCTTCTGGATCGTAAATAGCATCTCCCGTCCACTTGTATCCTTTTGTTTCACAGTTTATTGGATTTAATTCCATGTTGACCTCAATTTTATTCATACCCGTATTATACAAAAAATGCCCCCATTACGGGGGCAGATACTAACTTTCTCGATTTCCGGAGGCTTTTCCTGATCTTTGGTTTCTCGGATCATAATAAGTATGATCCTTTGTGTCCTTATCTTTGATATTTTGTTGAGGGTGGTCTCTTTCAGAACCATCTTGGTTTTTTGTCCGCCAATCTTTTCTACCAACACCCTTACTCTTACAGCTATCACACCATTTTGGCAAATTCTTCCAATCCGAGTGGGCTTTGACAGGTGATCCACATTCCTCACAGGGGATTTCATACCATCCTTTACAAGCTTTGCAGTATTTTGAAACATTAGTCCAGCTTGCGTGTACACGATTTGTGCCACGACAATGTGTGTTTTCACAAGGCAACTCGTACCACCCCTTACAAGTGGAGCAATAATCTGGAATGTTATCCCAAAATTTCTTATATCTTACTGTTCCACCACAATGAGAATTTGCGCACGTTTTATATTGATCGCTTTTACAACTTGGGCAATATTCAGGAACATTTGACCAGTCGTATCGGTATTCAATCATATTGGAACAACCTCGACACATTTTTTCTCCCCACCGCTGATCATATCCAGAACCTCCGCAGACTCTACATGGTCCTCCTGGTTTATGTCCGAAATCAGTACGAGCACCTACCCAACCAGAACCCTTACAGACCCCACAAAATCTCGCCATGATATCCTCCTCTTCGATAAATTAAAGAACACGCCAAGTATAGGGATAGATATTAACTAAATCAATGCGTAGTTGATACACATATTGCGTTGCTAACCCACCTTAATCTCTAGCACCTTATTCTTCACCTCATAAACTTCTCGAAACAATCTGTCCACAAACTCCACTGCCTGATCTGTCCGCTTATCAAAAAAGCCAATCACTTTAGTAAAACCTTCCTCCTCATCTACTCGAAAAGTAAAATGTTCTGGCACTTTGAGGATAGTAGGAATGCCAGTTCTAGTAAACGGATACTTGAAGTAATTCATATCAGTCAGTAAACCAATTACAGTGTAATAAAACTTTTTCAAACCATTTCCCTTCACCAGTGGTATATCCATCTCCAGTCTGCCTCTCCCTGTCCAAAACTGTACAAACACATTGTCACTCTCAATTACTACAAAGTTACACCCTGACAATGCCTGTTCCAAAACGAACTTTATAAACTTTTTACCCCATCTCTTTCCTCTGTATTTAGCTATTTCTATCTTCACCTCATCCACAAAATCATTATGACTTTTTACTACCAATCTAAATTTATTTCCCTCCTTAACAAAAGACAAATGTTGCTTCGTCCACTCACCGCTATGAACATATGCTTGAAACCTAACAATTAAACTACCCACCAAAACTAATATATTTCTCAATCCTTCAAACACAAACTTCAGAAACTTCTCCCACCAATTAGTATTCGTCAACTTGTCCCACATCCCCTTATCCATTCACTTTCAATTTTTGTATCTCACCATACGCCGGTACAAATACAAACTCATCTCCACTGATCAGATCAAATGCATCGTCAGTTCCCAGTAAGTCAGCTTGCGAAGTCGAGAACGTTTTGAAAATAATCTTGGTGGGAGATGAAGTCATCAGTTTTGAAAATTTCCTCTCAAGTAGTGGGGATGCAACAATCAAATGCACGCCAACCAAATGACCTGAAGTTAGTATATTTTCAATTCCATAATGACAGTCCTCATTATATGCCAGTCTGTTAGAAGTACTACTAATAACACAAACAATTCTGGGCAATGGGGGATTCTCAGTTTTTCCATAAGCATCAATACTACTAAAGCCAGTCTCTTGAAGAATTCGGAATCTTCTTTCGATCTCAGCGCTCACCCAACCAAGTGCATTCTGTATTTTGCTCTGGTCGTAAATAATCGGAGTCAGCATGTGAGGCGAGTCGGCAATCGTAGAGTTCGAAAACAGTCTAGTATCATCACTCACAATCAGCTTAAGTACATCAGGGCCATAAGTATTGGTCAAAAACTCCAGTTGAGATTTCAGAAGCCCAACAGAGTTGCACATTGGGCTATTAAAAATATAGATATGACCCAGATTATCAAGTGAAGCAGAAACCATTCTCTTTTTCTCCAATCCCACCGGAATTATTATTCCCTCCACACTTAAGGCTTCATTTTGTAGATTTGACAATGCTGTATCTGAAATCTCTTTAGGTGCCCACTCCTTCTTAATATCCTCAGGAAATACTTCTTCTAGTCCTGCCTCTTTTCCATCACTTTTTATAAATTCATCAAACGAACCAATAATCACTTCTCTCGGTTTGTTTCCCTCAGATGATCCAAGAATTCCTGCTTGCTCAAGTTGACCCAATATTCTCGCTGCCCTTGCGTATCCAACCTCCAACCTTCTTTGTAGCAGTGAAGCTGATCCTTTACCTTCAGAAATAATATACCTGGCCGCTTCTTCAAACTTCTCATCAACATCAAACAAACTCACGTTATCAGTTCTTACGTGAATCTTTCCATCACTAGTTAGGATGTATTTGGACATATCCATATCTTACACTCTGGGTCACACAAAGAGCCGCTTGGCCGTTTAGACAGCATTTGACCTATCGGCCAAGCGCTTGCTTCGCGGGCATTCATAGAACTTCAGAATATACCTAATTACTCTCTTTGAAAAACGCTCCAAGTGGGAATTGCGACAACAACAGATCCTTTATTTTCATCATTCCAGATGGTAGATGACAAACCCCAATAATAAAAGAAAGTTGTGGAACCGTCTTTATTTTTTACACTTGAGGAAACACCACTTTTTGTATACAAAACCACGAGATCACCCGCTCGCGTCAATTGATCGGGGAACCAGTATGCATTGTGAACTTTATTAGTAATTCCTGAAGTACCAATTCCGGTTCTGAAAATTCCAAATCGGCCAACATCAATATCCGTTAACGATTTAAGGACAATTCTTTCGTTAGGTAGATTCCCAGCATCGTTAATTTTTATTATTTTTATATTCATTTAGCTTTAACCACCTTAGCTACGACACCAACAATAATAAACAAAAAGCCGATAGAGAACAACGTGCCATTCATTGGATTCAATGATGATCCTGCCAGAAGTGAGCCTACAGTAATTGTACCAATTGAAAGCACATCAAATGCATTGAAGGTTTTTAGTTTTTCAACAAGAACAACCTTTTCACGCTCGGCCGAAAAAAAATTATCTCGATATTCCTTGAGTTCTGTGTTCTCTGCGAGTAACTTGTGTCTCTCGTTAATGATCATCCTTACAACATCAATGTTTTTTAGAGCCTTTTCTGTCAACACGGGAGAAATTAAATCGTATGCACTATCAGCTTTTGTGCTTATGGAAGCACCAGCTTTTTTCTCCTTAGTTTGCTGGGGAGCTTTGGTTGTATCAATGGTATAAGTCATTCCTTAAGGGATAATATAGCACGACTTCGTTATATACTGCTTTTCGGTTCATATTTGGGATAAAATAAACCCATATGGGTGAAGCATACTCCAGAGCTGTAATTGATCAAAAACTAAAAGAAGCAGGTTGGGATATTCTTGACCAAAATCAAGTAGTGTTCGAGGATCATGGGGCCGCTGGTAGAGCTGATTATGTCTTGAAAGATAAACTCGGTCGACCACTTGCCCTTATTGAAGCTAAAAAGCCAGACATCGATCCTTACTCAGCCAAACAACAAGCTCTAAACTACGCCGATACACAATACAAGGGGAAAATAGACTTCATCTTTTTGGCTAACGACCATATTATCTATCTTTGGGACTTTCAAACAGGCGGCGATGCCCTGCCAGTTCCCGTTTTCTTTTCTCAAGACGACTTAACTAGAAAAAGACAATCGAGAAATCTAGGAAATGTCGAACCCCTCACCCAAAAATCAGTCGAAGAAAACTATTTTTGGGATGTTAACCAAGATATTAAACTCCGCCCTTATCAAATTGAAGCATATAACGCCATCGCAAAAGAATACGATGAAGGCAAACGAGCATTTCTTTTGGAAATGGCAACTGGAACAGGGAAAACGGTTCTTGCTTCGCTAATAATTTCCAAATTTCTGAAAACTAATCAAGCTCAAACTATTCTCTTTGTCGTTGATCGTATCGAACTAGCCAGACAAAGTAAGGGGACCTTTGAAAAACTTCTTGGAAATCTATCTGCGGTTGCTACTTATTGGGGTGGATCAAAGAAAAATCTAACTGGTGCAAATATTGTTGTAGCCACAATTCAGTCGTTAATTTCTCATGGTCGAGATGTCTTTACCCCTGGATATTTTGACCTAATTATTCACGACGAAGCACATCGCAGTATTTACTCACCAGAAGCACGAGGTGTCATGGATTATTTTGTTGGAGTTACAAAAATTGGATTGACCGCGACTCCAAAGGACTTCCTAAAAAACATTGATGTTAGTAAACTTGCGCAAACCGATCCTCGCTCAGTAGAGTTAAGACTACAAAGAGATACCTACAAGTATTTTGACTGTGAAAAAGGTCAGGCCACATTCCGCTACAACATCCAAGATGGCGTCAAAGATGGTTTCCTTGTTCCAGCTAAACTTCACAAAATGACATCCATGCTTACCCAAGAATCACTTGGAGAAACAGGGCTAGCAGGTGAAGGAGATTACGAAAGCGAAAACTACAAAATCAGTGATCTTGAGAAAAAAGTCTTTATTCCCCAAAGAAATGAATTAATGATGAAAGAGTTGTTGGAATATGCTGAAAAAACTCCAACTGGTGAAATTGGGAAAACAATCGTCTTTGCTGTCAACCAAACCCATGCACTCAATCTCGAAAAAATTCTCAACAAACTAAGGCCAGAATACAATGGTCGTTTTGCTCAAACCATAACTAGTTATGTAAAAGAGGCTCACGAACTAGCCAAAGATTTTAGAAACATCGACACGAAACTTCCCAGAATAGCCGTATCGGTAGATATGCTTACAACCGGATTCGACGCTCCTGAAGCACAAAACATTGTTCTCGCCCGTCCTGTTTTTGAGCCAACTTTATATCAGCAAATAAAAGGCAGGGGTACTCGCTTGTGTAAAGAAATAAACAAACAACAATTTGTAATTTTTGATTTTTGTGGAGTCTGTGAATATTTTGAGGAAGCCTATGATTGGGAAGCTCCTCTTGACTTACCCAGACAAATAGAAGCTAAGCACAGGATAGAATCTGGCGGGAGAGACATGGCCATAACTTTCACAGGTGAAGAAACAATAATTGACTACGGAGTTCAACCAACCATAACCAGACCAGATTTAGTATCTGTCCGCGACCAAATCATTTACGGCCCAGATGGAGACAAAGTAGATAAAGAAATGTATCGAGACGAATGGTCCAAAGCAGTTGCCCAATTTGCTGATTCACATCCAGAAGTCAAAGAAATGATTGACGATGAGAATAAGCAAGAAGAATTGATTGAGTTAATCAATTCTGATTTATTAAACAAGCCTGATTTTTATTTCAATGAGGATAACCTTACAAAATCTCATAAGGTAATAGCCACCATTCGCGACTTCTTCCTATCAGCTCTTGGCAAAAAATCTCTACCGGAAAAAGAAATACAAATTCAAGAGTGGAAAAACGGAATCATAGATAAATATGGATCAATAAGTTCGGGAGGTTCCCAACTAAGGCACATTATGGTCAGGCTAGTTGTTGATGAAGTTGCTCAGAATGAGGAATTAAGAAAAGAGCTAAAAGAAAAGCCAAGTCTTAATTTTCTACTCAAAGAACCATTCAGCACTGGTTTTTCTGCAGAGGAATG
The DNA here is from genome assembly GCA_964357975.1 of uncultured Pseudomonadales bacterium. Lineage (GTDB taxonomy): Bacteria > Patescibacteriota > Microgenomatia > UBA1400 > MFAQ01 > UBA10133. Next base: position 39,192 of record CAYHNG010000006.1, on the reverse strand, counting down.
GATTAACACTTTTGGAAAAGAAGAATTGCAAAATCTAGTTTTTGATATTAGTAACAGCAAAGTAATTTACTTATAAACCATGCCTGGAACTGAATTCAAAAATCAAGTCGATAATTTGATGAACATTTTGTTTGGTGCTGGTGTTGCTAGTCACGCCACAATTATCGAGCAAATAAATTATCTTGTATTTCTTCGGTCTCTTTCCAAAAAAGACGATAGTGCCATGATTCTGGATTCATCTGCGGAAAAAATATTTTCTGGAGAACTGGCTAAATATCATTGGAACAATCTTCTTGTTCTAAACGCCGAAGTTCTATTTACCACCCTTGAAGAAATTTTCCGTAAACTTCCTGAGCTGGCGACAGATCAAACTATCCGCCTCCTTTTCCGGGACGCGCATGTGAAGATATTCGACAAACCAACTCTCAGGAGGTTGGTTCATGAAATCGAAAAAATGATGAGTGAGTTAGAAGAAGAAGCTTCGTCAGGACACACCGACATCTTTGGTGATATGTATGAATATCTTCTTAGTAAATTATCTCAATCTGGTACGTTGGGGTCCTTTAGGACCCCAAGACACATAGTCAAATTCATAGTAGACATAGTTGATCCGTCAAAGGGTGAAACTGTGCTTGATCCTGCCTGTGGAACGGCTGGATTCCTAGTAACAGCATATGAACATCTAAAAGAAAAATATACATCTGAAGAGCTAAAAATAGAAGGGAGATTGGTTATGGACAAAATTACTCCTGAAGAGAGAAAATTTATATCTCAACACACATTCACGGGTTTTGATAGTGATTCTGACATGTTTAAGTTTGGTTTAATGAATCTTTATCTTCACAAGCTAGAACACCCAAATATCAAAAGGCAGAATACTTTAGTGGATACTGCGGGAGATAGAACAAAATGGGACATTATTCTTGCTAACCCTCCTTTTGCTGGCGCATTGGATCAAGACAGTGTTAGTGAAGATTTGAGGATGAATACAAGAGCTACAGAAGTTTTGTTCCTCAAATATATTGTTGACCATCTGTCTCAAAATGGAAGAGCCGGAGTAATTGTTCCTGAAGGTGTTGTATTTAGCTCAACAACAGCTCATAAAAAAATTCGACAAATTCTAGTCGAGGATGCTGGTCTCTGGTGCGTTGTATCACTGCCATCGGGTGTATTTAATCCTTATGCTGGTGTAAAAACTAGTATTCTATTCTTTGATAAATCGAAGAAGGATAATTATGATGAAATCCTATTTGTTAAAGTCGAAAATGACGGCTTCGATCTTGGTGCACAGAGAAAGTCATTAGACAAAAATGACCTTCCAGATACTTTAAAAATAATAAATATTTGGAAAAAAAGTCAAAAGGTAGAGAGTAAAAAGGCTATTTATGTCAATACAGATAAAATTAATCAAGGTAACGGATATATTCTCATGGGAGAAAGGTATGTCACAAATATCGTCTCAACTGGAAAATGGGAAGAACTTTCACTTCCTGAGGTGTTTACTGAAATAAAAAATGGAAAAAATGTACAACAAACTGATGAAACAGGAAAATATAGAGTTTCTAGAATCCAAACCATAGCAGATGGAACTGTAAATTTGGAAAAAACTAAGTGGACGAATGATGAAGTATTAGACAAAGACTTTCTTCAAGAGGGAGACATTCTTTTAAGTCACATAAATAGTATTGAACATCTGGCAAAAACTGCCATATTCACCGGAATATCTGAAAAAGTCGTACATGGAATCAATTTGCTGAAACTAAGACCGGACAGGACAAAAGTAATTCCGGAGTATGCTAGTCACATTCTTAAATCAGACAGTTTTATAAATATTGCTCGAAGTTTTGCACAAAGAGCTGTCAACCAGGCCAGTATAAACACCGCTAGTTTAAAAACAATAAAAATCCCCGTTCCACCTCTTGAAATTCAAAAACAGATTGTGGCCGTTCTGGACAGTTATCAAAACATAATCGGCGCTGCAAAACAAATCGTATCTAGTTGGAAACCCAAAATTGATATCGGTCCAAAATGGGAAATAAAAAAACTAGTTGATATTGCTGAAGTTACTTCAAGTAAAAGAATCTTTCAAAACGAGTATGTTCCAGAAGGTATTCCATTCTATCGTACAAAGGAAATCGTGGAGATGTATCTTGGCAAACAAATAACCATAGATTTGTATATTTCTAGAAATAAATACCAAGAAATATCAAAAAAATATGATGTTCCCAAGCAAGGTGATATATTGGTTTCGGCAGTCGGTACCATTGGATATTCATGGGTTGTACCCGATAATCGGGAGTTTTATTTCAAGGATGGAAACTTGCTGTGGTTAAAAAATATTCGGGCTGATTCAAACTTTATACAATTGGTAATCGATAGCTTGTTCAGAACCATAAACGAATTAACTGTTGGTGGTGCATACAAGGCTCTAACTATTATTAAGCTTAAACAAGTCGACATACCTCTTCCTCCTATTGAAATTCAAAAACAAATAGTGGAAAAGATAGAAGCTGAGCGAAAACTGGTCGAAGGTAATAAAAAACTAATCGAAATATACCAACTAAAAATCAAAGAAAAAATCGAAAGATTGTGGACAGAAAATTAACAATATCCGCACTCGTGGGTATTGCCCTTGTTTCGAAGAACGTTGGAGATGGTTGTATGGCATTTCCTCAATTAGATGACGGCAATTATATTGATCTACCTTATCCCGTAAACATGTCTTGTTATATTTCGTCATTCAATCCAAAACATCCAGAACAAAACAATGACTATCAAAACAATATATCACCTATAGATTATGTGACCGCATCTGGAACAGTATCTGGCACATCTTTATCAACAGTTGAAAATCTGTAACAAATGAGCCTGCCCACTGAAAATGATATAAAAACACTTAGTAGCCCGGCAAATCACTAAGAGGTTTTGTAAAGTATGTTTTGTTAATCTGGTTGATAGTATTATATGGGAGGAATTTATAAGACGAAAAGGCTAATGTCATCATGATACAATAACAGGTATGAGTAGATACACCATTACACCTAAACCTTATAAAGTAGATATTGAGGGAAAAACAAAATGGGTTCCTAAGGTTCACATATATATTCACGAAGGAAATAAGACTATTGACCAAATAGTTACTTGGAAGAGGGATGTTCTATACGACACAGAGCAGGAAGCGCGACAGCTTATTGCGTCCGCCATGAATAGCATTGAAAGGGTTAGCGTTCAATTACAAGGTAAACAAATTGCTGCATTAAAAGCAATCGCAGAAGAAAACGGCCAAAGTCTTGCAGAAGTGTTCAGGCAAGCAATCTCCAAATATTTACCCCAAGAAAAGAACGTTTAGGACAGGTTTCTTCCTACTCTAAGGCTATTTGCCCATAAAATAAGTATTTTTCGTTTTCTTTCTATCGATTTAAGAGACTCCGAAAGATGTTCCTTGCCTTCCATATTCAACCAAGACTTTAAATACAATTCTGAAATTGTTCTCCATAAACCAACAAATTGAGTTAATTCTTTCTCAATTTGATTATTTATTCCTTCAAGGTCAACAAGCACCGAATGAATACTCTCGATTTTCTCATATGGATAACACCTAAAGTTATTAGTACTTGCCTCAATACATATCTTAAGTACGTGCCTGGCAACATTTCTTTTATGTGTTGCTACACGATTTCTTTCTTCAAAAAATTCCCTTACGAATCCACTTCCAAAAGAGGCTACTACCCCCGCAACAAAAGTAGCCGCGAAAGGCAAAAGTTTGCCAAATAACTGACCGATTTGTTGCATGCTGTGACCCCGGCGGGAATCGAACCCGCGATCTTTTGGATGAGAACCAAATGTCCTGGACCGCTAGACGACGGGGCCATCTAACCACGCCCTATTTTATCAAACTTTAGCCTCGTAAACAGACATACCTTATAGCTGTATAATTCAGACCAAGCAAATTTAAATTTTCAGGAGGCGCTCATGAAGCTAATTAATCTTGTAATCTGGTTGTTGATTTCTCTCACCTATGGTCTGGCACCACTTTGGGCCGTTGGGTTTGGGCTTGGGTCAATCATCTTTTTGGTAATTCAGATTGTTGTGCCTAGCACCCCAATCTTCTTCCCGGTTCTTTTCTACATTCTGTTTTTTGTCTCATCGTCGGTTTCCTACGCCCAGTACGGCCAGCGAAGAGAGGACACCACCGACGCACCTCCTCCGATGAAGGAAGCTTAAATTTCCACCCGCTCTCTCGAGCGGGTTTTATTTGAGCCTAAAATTAGCCCTATAAGACAGTGGTGACTTGACAAATCTGGCAATCTGAACTAGAATACTCCTACATATATAGAGTGTAGGTGCCCAGCTGAATCCTGGACGTCACAGGGAGCTGGTATTTTTTTACCTTCTTTGTGTCTTGACATCCCAGCCACAACCTTTATATTGAAACAACTATTGTAATTACAAACTAATATGGCCCAAAACACACCCAGAGTTCAAATGACCCCACTTGGCTACCGCCAGCTGGTAGATGAACTCAAACAACTAGAAACATCCGGTCTTCCTGAGGCCATTGAACGCGTGGCTAAAGCCCGCGAATTTGGTGATCTCTCCGAAAACGCCGAATATCACTCCTCCAGAGAAGATTTAGCCGCTCTCGAAGGTCGCATTGAAGAGCTCAAAGATATTATTACCCGTGTCAACGTCGTCGACATCAAAAAGACAGGCGAAGAAGAAGTCGGTATTGGTAGTGTTGTCATGGTTACTATCAACGGAAGCCAGCACGAATTCTCTATTGTCGGCGAATGGGAAGCCGATCCGGCCGCTAAGAAAATTTCACACGAATCACCACTAGGCAAAGCACTACTCGGTAAAAAGACCGGTGACCACGTCGAAGTTGAAGCTCCTGCCGGTAAGGTTACTTACGTCGTCAAGTCGGTTAAGTAATCCCTTACCAGCTTCCGCCACCACCTCCACCACCGCCACCTCCCGATGATCCTCCGGAAAATCCGGATCCTCCTGATGATGAAGACGAGGGGTTGTACGAAAGCCCACTTGCCGCCGTATGGCTGAAGTCGGATACAAAGCCGGACCAGGCAAGGTTATTCATTCCCATTCCACCATCTAAGTATTTTGGTGGTTTGATATTTAATACGGCCATATCCTTTGTCAATTTTCCAATTACACCAAGAGCAATTGCAAAGGGGAGTACTTCCTCGATAAAGAGATGTTTCTCTTTTATCTCCTCCCTCCATTTTCCGAGTCGAATTGTCTCCTTGAGTCCCTTTACCTGCAGAGCCAGGTTGGTGCCAACTGCCGTCTTTTGGGGCATATTCCAGGCAAACCAAGTAGCGATTATGGTGGAGACCAACAAGACCATCACTGGCCATCCCTCATGCAAAAAACCGATGGACCCAATGGTGAGAGCAAAGGTCAAACCGGACACACAGATCGCCAGAAACATCCACAAACCACGTGTATTATTGGGGTTGGCGGTAAATAGTTTTCTTTCTTTCAATCTTTCGTTGATTGTTTCCTTTACTTTAGTCATGTGGATATAAAAGGTACCTTTCAGCTCGCTGAGATTTACTGAAGATTTGGAATCAAAAATATGCTTCATCAGATATTCCTGCTGTGGTGGCAAATCGCCCGGACCATCTTTAAATTTAGTTAGCAAGTAATCGTGTCCAAACTTCAAAAAACCCTTCTTCTCTACCTTCTCAATCCCTAAGTATTTCTTTCGAGCGAGATCAATGATTTCGGCCACTACGTCTTGATTGTCTACTTTTTCATCCAGCATGGCTCCGGCTTCTCCCGGAGTCAGATCCTTAAAAGGTTCATAAACCATCGGAGTATTTATCGGTTCGAATAAGGGCCTCAGTCCTTTAGGCTGATCAGTGTCCAGGTTGAATACATTGGGGGACACAAAGCGAAAATCTCTACCCTTCTTATACCAAACAAAAAACATCAGCAGACCAGGTACAACCGTCAGAGCCAGGAACAGATTATTTTTTATTAAGTCGATCAGCTTTTCGGATGCGGTAGGGAATATCAAACTATTTTGTTGGTTCAGTTTCACGGCCACGGTAAAATTGTCACCATAATTTATCTCTTCCCTGGTCTCCACTTTAATTAGTTTGTCTTTTTGGCTTATGGTGCAGTCCGAAGAGACGCTTCCCACCGGCCCAACAAAACAGATTGTTTCCCCGCCGGCGGCAAAAGGGGATCTGATTGTCACGGTCGATGACAGCACCGGAAACTGCCAGCCCTCTCCGGTAATATCCCAATAAAGTTCGTCGAAATCTTTTTGCCTTAGAATGGCGTGGCCGACTTTGTAGGAAATGTTGTAAATACGTCTTCCGGCAAACGTTTTATCCGGGTCCCCAATCTTTAAGGTCAAGTTTCCCTTCTCCCTCGTAGTGGAAAAAGGCATCGTTTCCCCTTCGGTATCGGTTACGGAAATTTCGGAAATTGGATTGGTGTAAACTAGCCCTTCCCGTCTGTATTTCTCGGGAATATAGCGATAAATTCCATGTTTTTCTACCGGAGTGAAGTACTCAATTTTTTCGGAAATAGACAAAGAAGTATCCTGATTAATATCCATCACGGAATCAAAACGAGTAATAGCTTCTTCGGTCGGTTCCTGAGCCATGAGGACGGGCACTTGAGAAAAGAACAAAGCGATTGCCAGCAATATTGTTAGTTTCTTCATATCTACCAGTATAAATCATCGCTTGACACTGTATGTTATAATAACCCATATAACTCTCAAAAAGGAGATTTGTACATGAAAAAAGTTGGTAATTTTGTTCTCAAGAACGCCTTGTTATGTGTCGCTATTGGTTTATTTTTAGCCTCAGCGTATGGTTACTTGTTTGTGCCGTCCATCGGGCCAATTCTGGCCATCATCGGCGGTCTCTTCGTGGGGGTACACTTCTTTAACCGTTACTTCATGGCCAGGTAGCACCTTGCCCCACTCATGTGGGGCATTTTTGTATAATACCTGATGAACCAAGAATACTTTGAGGCAGTCAAAACTCAGTTAGACGACAAGATTTTTACCCACTCGCTTGCCCTTCAAGCCTGTATGGGTGGTCTTTACGATTATTTCTTCGAGAACAACCTACTCTCTACAGACGAGCCATCCAAAGAAGATTGGCTCTTGGCCGGACTGATTCACGACATCGACTACTCCGAACCCTTCAAAGCAGGCCACCCTTCTCACACCAAAGAAGCTCTCGCTAAATATGGTTTGGACCTTTCCGACTCGGTTCATCATCTTGTCCTCGCCCACGCCCCCGAACTCACTGGAATCAAGCCGAATAACAAGGCAGATTGGTCTATTTTTTGCGCCGATTCACTGACCGGTCTCATTATGGCCGTCGCCTACGTTTACCCCAGCCGGAAACTAGCCGACGTCAAAGTCAGCTCCGTCCTCAAGCGTTTTCTCAAAGAGCCCAAGTTCGCCGCCGGCACCCGCCGGGACGAAGTAGCCATGTGCGAGAAACCTGAAGGTCTCAATTTGCCACTCGAAAAATTTATCGACATCTGCCTCACTTCCATGCAAAGGGTGGCTGAGACTCTCGGTCTCTAGAAATTTGCTACAATCTATCCACAAAGCATTTGAGATGGCCTCCAACCATCAAGCCCTCGCCAAAGCGGGGCAGGCTGTCAGGGGTGAAAAACCTGACCGGGTCAGCCCGTAACTGCTAAATTAAGTATTGTTAAGGTGGCATCTTCCCGATTGTCGGGACCGTAACGCGCAATTATTTGCGTGTTTTTTGTGTATTTAAGGATATTATTAAATTAATAAACAATAATTAACTAATATGTTAGACATCAACTATCTTCGCGAAAATGCGGACAAGGTCAAGCAGGCAGCCAAAAACAAAAATCGTAACGCCGACGCCGTCGACAAGGCCATTGGTTTAGATATCGATCGACGTCGTTTAATCATTAATATCGAAGGTATTCGTTCGGAGCGAAATAAGCTCAACGAACAACTCAAGGTGGCTCGAACGGAAGATTTGATGAAAAAAACGTCCGAACTAAAAACTCAACTCCAGGATTTGGAACCACAACTCCGCCAAGTTGAAGAAAATCTTGAAAGTCTTTTACATCAAATTCCCAATGTCCCTTTGGACGAGGTTCCGGTGGGCCAAGACGAAACCGGAAACAAAGTAGTCAAAACCTGGGGCAATCTTCCTCAATTTGATTTCTCCCCGAAGTCTCACGTCGAGCTTGCTCAGAATCTGGATATTATCGATTTTGACAGGGGCTCCAAAGTCGCCGGATTTAGAGGATATTTTCTCAAGGGGGACGCCGTGATGCTCCAATTTGCGCTCATGCACTACACCCTCCAGAAATTTATTGCCAAAGGTTACACTCCCGTTGTCCCCCCCGTCATTCTCAAAAGACGTGGTTTTGTCAACTCCGGTCATTTCCCTTGGGGAGAAAAAGAAGTTTACAAACTCGAAACCACCGAAGGGGAAGAAGAATCTTTTATCACCGGTACCGCCGAAGTTCCTCTGGTTTCCTACTATCAGGATGAAGTTTTAAGCGAAAAAGATCTACCTATAAAGATGATTGGTTTCTCTCCTTGCTTCCGCAAAGAATCCGGCAGCTATGGCAAAGATACCAAAGGGGTTTATCGCGTTCACGAGTTCGTCAAGACCGAACAGGTCGTATTGTGCAAGAACGATCTGGACGAATCCCGCAGACTTCACGAAGAGATGCTGAGCTACACCGAAGAGATTGCCCAAGAGCTTGGCTTACCTTATCGGATTCTTCTGATGTGCACCGGCGATATGGGCGAACCACAAGCCAAGAAATATGATCTTGAATCTTGGATGCCGGGTCGGAATAACTGGGGAGAGCTGGCTTCCGACTCGATCATGACGGACTTCCAGTCCCGCCGCGCCAACATTCGCTATCGCGATAGCCAAAACGAAATGAAGTATGTTCATATGCTCAACAACACGGCGAGCAACTCACCCCGCTGGTTAGTGGCTATCCTGGAAAATTATCAGCAAGCGGACGGTTCTATCAAAATACCCGCAGTTTTAGTTCCCTACATGGGGAAGGATATCATCAAACGTGGCTAAGAAAATACTGATCATTTTACTGCTGGTCTTCGTGACCGGTGGAGTAGCTTCTTATGTGTTTTTTCACCGAGATTCTTTGGCCCTTATCTCACCCTTATTCGCAGGCCGAGATCAGACAGAAAAAATTTCTAAGAAAGTCAGCCAGTTCAACTTGGACTTCACCAAAGCCAAAGAGCTTTCGACCTTGGCGAGTGTTCCTCGTTACATAGTTTATAACTCCGAAACCGGTCTGGTCTATTACAGCAAAGGTGCCGGTCTCAAAATGTCACCCGCCTCGTTCACCAAACTTTTGACGGCCCAAGTGGCCCTCGACCTTATCTCTCTAGATCGAGAGATTACGGTTTCGGAGAAGGCAGTGGATAAGGTGCCTACGATCTTAGGTTTAAAGGTCGGGGAAATTCTGCCGGCCTCCGAACTATTGCGGGGAGCCATTGCCACCAGTGCCAACGACGCGGCTCAAGCCTTGTCGGACGGTGCCGCGTCCTTAACCGGTATTTATCCTTCGGAGTTCATCTACTATATGAATCGAAAAGCCGAACTGCTCGGTATGACTCATTCTCATTTCACGAACCCCGATGGATTGGATGATCAAAATCAGTACTCAACTTTGTCGGATATTGCCAAGCTCATTCATAATGTACAAAAAAATTACCCGGATATTGTTTCGGCCGGTAAAGCGGACAATCAGGATATTGTGCAAACCGCCACTCACGGCAAGTATTATCTTCCCAACTGGAATGGTCTGTTGGGTGTTTATCCCGGCGTTGATGGCTTAAAGATAGCCTATACGGAAGATGCCGGCTATTCTACCATCGTTACCGCTGTCAGAGATCAAACCGGTGTTGTGGCCATTGTCTCCGGTACCGATTCTTACCCGGAAAGAGATCGAGCCGCCGCCGACCTTTTGGATGCCGCCTATCTCACCAAAGGGTTGCCTCCGGTTCGTGTCTCCACTCTCATGCTCAATCGTCACTATCAAGTCTGGGGGGATCTCGCTCGAAAAATTCGCAGTGAAATTAAATTAACACAAGGTCTCAACTAATATGTCCTTTCGTCATTTATTTTTTCCCCAAACCATCAAACTGCCGGACTCCAAATTCAATCATCATATCTCCATCAACCTCTACTTTCTCCAACCCACCTTGCACGTTGACGGTCTGATCGAATCCGGAGACATTCTGACTCATATTTGGAAAACCGGTATCAAGAAGCTAGTGCCTAAGCATTTCACCCCCCAAACAATTTTAATTTTAGGACTCGGAGGGGGATCCAATACCCTATTGGTTAGACGCCTCTACCCCAAAGCCAAAATCACCGCGGTCGAGATCGACCCCTTTATGGTGGAGATTGGAAAAAAGTATTTTGGTCTTAATAAAGTAAAAAATCTGGAGATTATCATCGGCGACGCTCTGGATTTTGCCCGAGATCTGAGATCTGAAAACTATGATCTTATTTTAGTCGATTGTTTTGAAGGCAAATATATTCCCCATAAATTAGAAAACCTTGATTTTATGCAACAGCTGAAGGATCATTCCCGCTTTACTTTGGTCAATCGGATTCATTGGTACGATCATTATTACCCGACCATAAACTTTATGAGGTCTCTCTCCACTCGTTTTTTCTTTGTTACCGCCCGCACCGTCTCCAATCTCATCATTTCCCTCGTTTGAATATCGTCATCGCGAGCGTAGCGTGGCGATCCGGTCATTTAGCTATATAATCAATCTGCTATGTTTTCATTTCTAGACTCTATTCTTAATCCTAACAAAATCGAAATCGAGAAGATCAAAAAAATCGTTGCTACCATTAGCGATCTGGAAGACTGGGCCAAAGGTCTAAAAGACGATGAGTTCAAGCCGGAAATTGCCCAGATAAGAGAAGAGTTGAAAGGGGGAAAAACTCTGGACGACGTCTTGCCACAAGTCTTTGCCCTGACGAGAGAAGCCTCTTCTCGTACTTTGGGGCTGAGGCCTTATGATGTTCAACTGATCGCCGGCATTGCCTTTCATCAAGGAAATATCGCTGAGCAAAAAACTGGTGAAGGCAAAACTTTGTCAGCAGTACCCGCCATGATCCTTAATGCTCTCACCGGAGAAGGAGCACACCTGGTGACTGTAAATGATTATCTTGCCAGGCTTCATGCCGGATGGATGGGTCAGATTTACGACTTTCTCGGACTGACCGTTGGTTGTATTTATTCCGGTCAAGGTGATCAGCCGGCGGTTATGTATGATCGAGAATATACCGATTCTTCACACTCAGATCACCGGCTTCACCATCTTAAACCGGTCACGAGAACCCAAGCTTACGCTTGCGATATTACCTACGGCACCAACAACGAATTTGGTTTTGACTACCTCCGTGACAACATGGCGAAGACTCCGGAGCAACTTGTTCAACGCCCGCACCACTTTGCCATTGTTGATGAAGTCGACTCGATTCTTATCGACGAAGCCCGCACCCCTCTGATTATTTCTGCCCCGGACTCGGAAGCTACCGATCAGTATTTCCGTTTTTCGGAACTTATTAGAAATCTTTCAACTGATACCGATTTTGAAGTCGATGAAAAACAGCGAACTGCTAATCTTACCGATCACGGTCTCCGCAAACTGGAGAAAACTCTCAATGTGGAAAATCTGTATCAACAAGACTATCAGACCTTACACCACTTGGAACAAGCTCTCAAAGCCCAAACTCTCTTTGTCAAAGACCGGGATTATGTAGTTAAAGACGATCAAGTCATTATTGTCGATGACCATACCGGGCGTCTTATGTTCGGTCGCCGCTATTCCGACGGACTTCATCAAGCAATCGAGGCCAAAGAAGGGGTGAAGATACAGCAAGAATCGAGGACGATGGCCACCATTTCTCTCCAGAACTATTTCAGACTTTACAAAAAGCTCTCCGGCATGACCGGGACAGCCGCCACTGAAGCTGAAGAGTTCAAGAAGATTTATAATTTGAACGTTCTGATTATCCCTACCAACAAACCCAATGTCCGTGAGGACTACTCAGACATAATTTACAAAACACAACGGGCAAAATACGGAGCTTTGGTAGCCGAAGTGGCAGAGTTTCATGCCAAAGGTCAGCCTGTTCTTATCGGTACCAAATCCATCGAGCAAAACGATGTCGTCGGCCAGTATCTAAAAAAGAAACACATTCCTCACCAAATCCTTAACGCCAAGAACCACGAGAACGAAGCGATGATCATTTCCGAAGCCGGGAGATTGAATGCGGTTACTGTGGCCACCAATATAGCCGGTCGCGGTGTGGATATAATGCTCGGTGGAGACCCGCAAGGCAGAGAGCTCAAAGAGTGGAAGAAGGAGGCCGACAACGTCAGAGAGCTTGGTGGCCTGCACATCATTGGAGCTGTCCGTCATGAATCTCGCCGTATCGATAATCAGCTACGTGGCCGCGCCGGTCGACAGGGGGACCCCGGATCCACTCGATTTTATATTTCCCTAGAGGACGACATCATGCGCATTTTCGGGGGGGATCAGGTGAGCCGTCTTATGGATTTTCTCAAAGTGCCGGACGATCAACCACTGGAGGCAGGTATGGTTACCAAAGCCATCGAAACTGCTCAAACCAAAGTCGAATCTTTCTATTTTGACCAACGAAAACATTTGGTTGATTACGACGATGTCATGAACAAGCAACGTCAAATTTTTTATGCCCGGCGACACAATCTTTTAACCGGCGGACCGGAGGTGGTTACCACTCAAGTCGACCAAGCTCTAGCCAAAGAAATCGATTATCTGGCCAATATCTATGCCGCCTCCGGCATCAACAAAATCGAGGCAGATCAGATCGGAAAAGATTTTCAAAGTATTCTTCCCCTCGATCCTCATTCGGCCGACTCTCTGGAAAAAAACCTGGTCGGAAAAACCGGCGAGGAAGTCCAGACCATGCTCGGAAAAATTATTCTTCAAGCCAGAACGGCTCAAAAAGAACATTTTGGTCAAGAAGTTCTACCTCAAGTGGAAAGATATGTTCTTTTGGAAACCTATGACGAACTTTGGATGAACCATCTTGACGCCATCGACAATCTTCGCGATGGCATTGGTTTGCGGGGTTATGCTCAAAAAGATCCTTTGGTGGAATACAAACAAGAATCTTTTTCCATGTTCGAAAGTTTATTGTCTCGGATCGACTCGACTGTTGCCCATCGGATTTTTAGAGTGCAGATAAACGTTCCTCAACCGACTCCACGTCGCACCATCGAAAAATCATCTTCAGACACCGACATGTCTTCGTCTTTGCCTGGCCAGGCGGCGGGTAGGCAATCTATCAAAAATACCACCAAATTAGGTCGCAACGATCCTTGCTGGTGTGGCAGCGGCAAAAAATGGAAAGCCTGCCATTACCCAAAACTAGGCTGAGATAAACATGACTAACCAAGAAAACAAAATAAATTTTGAAAGTCCTGATGGTAGTGTCATCGCCAGTGAAGAATTCTCCGGTCCAATTGTCGTCAGTGAATGGACAACAATCGAGGGTGTTTTGGGAGTCAGATTCAAAACCTGGAAATATCAAGATGTATCTGCGGAAATAGTCGATGGATCCCTGATAGAATTCATGCCGGGAAGTATGACGGAGCCCCAATATGTGGAGACTGATCATGTTTTTGACGAAAATATTCAGCAGGGGAAATTCTTACTATTTCACATTACTTCCGACGGACTCGCTGTCTATAAATATGATTCTTCGGTTAAGGAAGTTAGCTTTTCTTTGCAAGTTCATCAAGGAGAGTTGATGTGTCTATACGCCCTGAAAGAAAATGACCAACCCGGCGAAATAATCGAGTGCGAACAACCGGGTTTTAGCCTTGCAAAACTGGTTACAGTCTCCGAAGGAGCCGAAATAATTGGGGACCTGAAAATTCCACCTGAGTTTTGGCAAGCCAGAAAAATGTTGAAAGAGGGAATTGAGGACAATCTACCGGTTGATATTCTTGATATGAGTGAGGAAATAAAATAAGTCGATAAAGAAAGCAGGTTATATATGAAACAAAGGAAACAACCCTTTCCTTATGAAGAATTCAAGTCGATCTATTCTCGGGTTACTCGCCTTACCATAGATCTCGTTATTAGAAACAAGGAGGGGATTCTGTTTACTCTCAGAAATTCGGATGGCGGTGAACCAGTGGCATCTTCCCGGTGGCAGTGTTCACTATCAGGAAAAGATTGCCGATTGCATTCAAAGAATAGCCAAAGAAGAGCTTAATATACCGGTCATAGCGCAAAAGCATCTGGGCTATATTGAATATTTTAGTGAAGAAAAAGAAAGAGGATTCGGTTACTCGGTCTCCCTCGTTTTTCTCTGTGTTCCCATGAACAGTAACATCAGTCTCGACAAAGGTGCCGATCGACATGGTTTTTTTAAGGAATTGCCGGAAAATACCATTGCCGAAGTTAGTCATTTCTTAACCGAAAACAAGATAATCTCAAACAAGATCGCAGTGGTAAAATAATCGGGTACTTATTCCGTTCTTTTACAAGGAGAACTGTATGAGCCAGAAGCCGCTCTACTGTGTAAGGTGCCGCAAGGAAGTCCCCAATCCATATCAGGCAATTTACTGTCCGACCTGTATGGCTCTTGATCGAGATAGCATCATGGATTGTACTTTCAAGTGTGATCGCTGTGAGAACTGGATGGCCTTGGATACTTTTTCGGGTTATATCGACTGTCTTGGTGTGGTTCTGGCCGATTTCATCTGGAAATACAATATTCCCTATCAAGGATCGCCCTATATTTGTAGTTCCTGTCTGGCCAAAGGTCGAACCTTAGTCGAATATAAGCACCCCAAAGAGACGACTTTGACTATTGTTTCCGGCGATGGTCGTCCGCTCGAGACCAAACCACCTCTCGCCGGTAAGCCGAATACTTCACCCAAACGCCCAGTCACTCCTCCACCCGGTGTCTCCAAGTCTACCGGTACACCGGCTTCCACTAACCGGCCCGCCAAACCACCGGCTACTTCGCCGAGCTCCCAAAATAATTCTCAGCCGGTGCAAAACCTCGATTGGAACTATGGTGTAACTAATGGTAAGGGAAACCTTTTTCCTCTCAAGGCCATCACGGATCACTTCCTCTATAGCAACGTTCTTGCAAGTTTGCTTCCGGGCCAGTTTATGGTTTTTCATTTTTATCTTTCCGAAAACCCGGTACCGGGAAAGTTTAGCAACGCTTTGGAGATTTGTCTGGACGACAACAATGGTTGGGTCCTGACTTTTGATAAAGACAAACGCCTTATTGGTAAGTCCATCAAATTAAATGGGGAGTATCAAACCCATCTCGATCCTTCTTCGTTAGTTTTTCACCCCAACAGCTGGAATCAGGTGAAAGTATCTGTTCTTGGTCGGAAAGCACTTTGTCAAATCAACGGTATCGACTTCGGCAAACTCATCGAGTTTGGTTCCGAAAAAACCATCCACCTCAAGGTCCGCAGTGTGGGACTTTCTATTACCTTCGGCGGAGTCAGTGTCTAAAAATTATAATAGACCAAGAGCAATCTTGGTCTTTTGTGGCAGGGTATACTTTTATTATGAGAAACCTTACTTGGATCATCATTTCGTTAATTGTTCTTGTCTGGGTGGCCATTGCCATATTTTGGACCGGCCCAAAAACTACTTCCCAGACCTATGATTTTCCGGAGGCTATTCCAACCCTCTCCCCGGCGGAAACCACACCTACAATTTCTCTTTCTCCCGTTGCCAGTCCTTCCGCTGAAGCTTCTTCCACCTCTCCCGTCCAACCGATCTCCCCAGTTCCTAAATCCAACCTAAACTACTGAGGCTGTTGAATAATATATTTATTTGTCATTCCCGACCTGATCGGGAATCCATCTGGAACTTATTTATATAGATCCCCGCATTCGCGAGGATGACAGGGCGAAGTTATTCAGCACCCTCAACTACTAGCATTTCTTGCGGGGATAATTTCGAAGTATACTTAAATTATGAATCCCAAGAAAGGATTAATTGGTTTGTTTGTTTTGACTTTTTTCCTATCATCTATCGGTTTGGCTCTTTTGGTTCTTGATGATCAAAAAGATCTTTCCAGTCGTGCAGCTACCGGTCTTGCCGATAATCTTCAGCCGGCCTTACCGGCGGAAAAACCGGTTCCTAACGAAACCTCTTGGGACGGCTACTCACAAAATCTTCCGGTTATCGTCAAATACAATTCCGCCATCTGGTTTCCCCCACAAGATAATGTTCCGGTATTTTCTCATCAAACCAAGCCTCTTACCCTTAGAATAAGTAGCGGGAAAATTGATCTCGCTCGATTGAATCAGATTCTTGGTTCGGAATTTTCTACTCCCAAATCACTCGGTGGCGCGAAGTCGCCATTCCCGGATTGGACTATTCAAAGTTACTCCTTCAGGTTTCTGGGCGAAGAGAAGTTTGTCGATGTGTGGTTTCACGCTGATAATCTTAGTTTGCTGACTGTTACATCGGATAATTCCGCTTGGGGAGATATTCAGGAAATCATTTCCCACGTTACCCTTCTGGTCGGCAACGGAGTAGTCAAAGGGGTTTCTACCCCGGACGATTCGGCCCGTCTCGCGGCGCTGGTTCGGCCTTCGGTGGTCATGATCCTCAACAATTTCTGTGCCCAAGCCAAATTTTCCGACAAAGCTTATCCTTTTTGCTTGGCCCAAGCCGGAAGTGGTTTCTTCGTCCACCAGGACGGTTATATCGCCACCAATGGACATGTTGTCAGTAATCTTCCGGAAACTTCCATTTTTTATGCCGTAACCACCGGAAGACTCGATGATTTATTGACCGATTCTCTTCTGGCTTATTATTCCACATTGGCTGGCGCTCCGGTCGAGAGAATTGTGGTTGAGACCAAAGTCAAAGAAGCTCATACCAAAAAAGAAACCATCTACCAAGTAGCTGGCTTAATTGGACAGATGTACAAGAAAAATTTAATCACCCTCGAGGCTGCCGAAAGTCATTTTTTTGTCCAGCTAGGGAACACTCCAATTCAACTTTCCAAGACCGGCGTCAATGTAGGCTCGGGGATCGTTACGGCTTCTCTGGTTGCCTCAGATTATGCTGAGCCGGATCCCACACTAGGGTTCACCACTTCGGATGTAGCTTTGTTAAAGATCAACGGAACCAATTTCCCCGCC
Source organism: uncultured Pseudomonadales bacterium (assembly GCA_964357975.1). Classification (GTDB taxonomy): domain Bacteria; phylum Patescibacteriota; class Microgenomatia; order UBA1400; family MFAQ01; genus UBA10133. Next base: position 21,957 of record CAYHNG010000006.1, on the reverse strand, counting down.
CTTCCGTTGGGAAAAATGGCCGATATTGGTGTTGGCTCCGGCTTGTTGCTGGTTGGTTATCCGGGAGTGGTTATGGGTAGCAGCAGTGTCTTACTGGACACCTCAGCCAACGTCGAACCCACTTTTACCAAAGGTGTCGTCAGTGCTTTTAAACAAGCCAAGGGTAATAAGAAAAATTTAATTCAAACAGATGCTTCCATCAATCACGGCAACAGTGGCGGGCCGGCCGTCTCTGCCGACGGTAAAGTGGTCGGACTCGCAACTTACGGCCTAACTCCGGACGAAGGAGGCGGCAACTATAATTTTTTAAGAGACATTGCAGATCTCAAAGATTTAATGCTCAAAAATAATCTTACCGAAGATTCCGGCAACACCTATTCCGTTTGGAAAAGTGGTTTAAATAACTATTGGATATCCTATTTCAAGCTGGCCAAAACCGATTTTGAAAAAGTCCTTTCTCTTTACCCCGATCATCCTACCGCCCGTCGTTATCTCCAGGAAACCATCTCCAAAATTGGTGGAGTGGAGGACCGGACACCCAGGTTTACGAGAGTTCAAAGACAGCTATACATTGGTGTTTCCGGTGGCTTGATGATTTTTTCACTTCTCATGATCATTGCACTTGGCATTAGTAATTACATCGATTCCAAAAGAAGACGAGCGCCGGTGCTTCTTCCTCCCAGAGTTCCTCTCCCTCCTCAACCAATTCAAACATTTTAATCATGCCCAAAACAATTCTTATTTCAGGAGGTAGCGACGGTCTGGGAAAGGCCATTGCCACCAAACTCTCACCTTCAAATCAAGTCATCATTCTTTCTCACAATCGGGAAAAATTAGTCACTGTCTCCAAAGAAATCGGTTGTGATTTTGTGGAGGCCGATGTCACGGATGCTCTTTCCTTAGGTGCCGCTATTGATACCGTTTTGAAGAAATATCAAAAGATAGATGTCCTAATCAATAACGCCGGTATCTGGATTCAGGGTAGCTTGGAGGATAACGAGGTTAAGCAAATTCAAGAGGTCATCAACGTCAATACTCTCGGAACCATTTTACTCACCAAGTCCGTCTTGCCTTCAATGAAAGCCGCCAAAGGTGGTCGGATCATCAATATCATTTCTCAAGATGGTCTCCATGCGAAAGAAAACCGGAGTGTTTATACCGCCTCCAAATGGGCTATTACCGGTTTTACCCACTGTCTCCAAAATGACCTGGCCGGAGACAAAATCGGTGTTACCGGAATTTACCCCGGACTGATGAAGACGGGACTTTTTGAGAAACAGGGTGCTGACAGAGATTTAAGCGAGGCTCTTGACCCCTCCGAAGTCGCTTCTGTCGTTGAATATGTTATAAACTTATTACCGAATACCCTAATACCGGATATCGGCATTAAAAATATTAATCAGATAACAAATATGGACGACAGCGGCTCACCTCAAATCGGTCTCGACCTAAATCCGGATATGATTACTCCCCAAACCGGGATACCTCAATCCACTTTTACCCCCCCTACCACTCCCGATATCTTGCCCGACACACCGGGCGTCATCGACATCACACCCGGAGTTAGCAGTTCCGAAGAGGTTCACCCCGAGAAAGTTGAAGATATCTCTCCGGCTTTACCTGTTGCTCCGACTGTGTCGGAATCAGTCATCGACACTCAGGAGCTAAAAACTTCTTCGGGAGTTATCGATATTACACCCGGGAAGATAGATTCACCCGAACCGGTTGCGGTCGAAAATCCGGTCGCCGATTCCGGAGTTCATTTGGTTGACGTTGTGCCGCAAACTGATACTCCTTCGGCAACAGTCCCTTCTGTTACCGCCGTGCCGACACCGGTAGATACACCCCTGGAAGCAGGTTCAATTGCTGTTGAGCTGCCCCCCAGCTCTCCCACCAATCCTCTTCAAGAAGATCCCGATCTTGTCAAACTCAATAAATAATGGGCAAGGTTATCTGGACTACTCATTTGCGGGAAAGAATCAAACAGCGGGGTCTAAATCCCGATTGGGTGGATTCGGCGGTCAGATTTCCGGACGAGGTGCAAGCCAGTTCAACCACTAGTTCCCACAAACACATCAAAGTTATCCGGGGCTATAAAATTGTCGCCGCCGTCAAACGGCAGGGAAGCGATTGGGTCATTACCTCAGCTTGGTGGAATCCTGTATTCGGTCACCCGGCCCTTCAGAAAGATAACCGTTTCTTTCTTGAAAAATGGGTAGACAAAGCTTTGCGTATATTGGAAAAACTTCTCACCAAACATTAGCTTTTTTTAACTACGACCTTCTCCTCCTAATCAGGTAAAATAGTCGGTTCCTTCACTAGTTGTGGAAAGATTTTTTCTGTCCCGGCTTTTATTTTTAGATATTCTTCACATCTTAGTCCGGCAAGGATACCCTCTCTTTGTTCATTGGGACACTCAGTGATCAAGGCCATTCCAAAAAAAGTCGTGCTCACGATGATCATTGAAAAAAGGGAAACCCCGACAATTCGATATTTATAGTAGACATCATCAATGACGATGTCACCCCATCCTTCTATCATGTGATAAAACCATTCCGAAAAAGAGATCAGAAAAATTATCGCCACTATCACTCCAACCACAATGGGCATCTGCATACTAGTCCCATGTTATCATAGAGTCTATGGATGCAATCATGGAAAAAAGATTGTCGGAGGCTAATGATTTAAGAGAGGCAGAAAAATACGGCGAGGCCGCTAAGTTATATACCGATTGCCTTCTTGATCTTGTTACGGCCAATGATCAAGCCGGTCTCATTCATTGTTTGGGTGGTCAAAGCCTCATCTACAAAATACTCTCCCGTCAAAATCAAAACCAAACATATAAGAATCTCACCATTTCATTTGCCTCCGAAGCTTACCGCATCGGGGTTCACAATGCAGATAAGCTTGATGGTCGCGTTCTCTCTATTGCCTACAGTTCCTATGGGGACGCCCTCCTCATGGATGGGAAGGTAAGCGAATCACTGCCACTGTTCGAGAAAGCTCTTAGCGTCTCGACGGCGGACCTCCCCGAAAAAGGTCGCCTCAAAGCTCATATCGGCGGTATCAAGTATCTACTGGGAGAAAAAGAGCTGGGCAAGTCGCTTATTGGCGAAGCTCTTTCGGAGATACGCACCGGGGACCTAAATGCTTATGCTATTAGAGTTTGGGAGACGGGAGCCTTGAACGGACTATCCAAGATATATGCTCTTGAAGGTCAAAAAGAAAAAGCCCTGGAAATCGCCAGTGAGTCTCTTAAAATTTCCATCGAGCACCAGCTGTCTATTAGAAAGAAGGAAGCTGAAGAAATTCTCCAAAAAATCAACGCGAACTCGACCGATTTTTCGATATAATAATTTTCAATGAAAAAACTTCTTCCGCTAATATTCGCCCTGTTCCTATCCGGATGTCAACTTCTACCTTCCACCAAAACCTCCCCCACGGGTATCAAATTATCCGAACCAAGCATTTCCGTCATCACTCCGTCGCCAGAAATTACTAATTCAGCTACACCCTCACCTATGTCCCAAAAAATCGTCGCCACCATTCATACCTCCGTCGGAGATATAAAGATTAATTTATTTCCGGACAAAGCACCCAATACGGTTGCTAATTTTATCGGCCTCGCAAAAGGCACCAAAGATTGGACCGATCCAAAAACCGGCAAAGTGATAAGTGGCAAGCCTCTCTATCAAAATGTTATTTTCCATCGGGTTATCAAGGATTTTATGATTCAAGGAGGCGATCCTCTCGGTACCGGTAGGGGAGGGCCAGGATACACTTTTGCTGACGAACCCGTCACCGACGAATATTTAAGAGGCACTCTGGCTATGGCCAATGCCGGTAAGAATACCAACGGCAGTCAGTTCTTTATTGTTCATCAAGATTATCCATTGCCCAAACTCTATACCATTTTCGGTCGTATCGATGCGTCCGACTCGGCTAGTCTGGCGGTACTCGATAAAATAGCCACCACTTCTATTTCGGACGATGACAAGCCTACTACCGATATCTCCATCAAAAACATCGACATCATTGAAAACTAATACGCGTTACGTCGGAGGTCATGTTTCAATTTCCGGTGGGCTACCCAATGCAATTGCGAACACCCGGAAAATTGGGGGAAACTGCCTGCAAATATTTGCCGGTTCCCCACGCCTTTGGTTCCGCAAACCATTTTCCGAAGCTGAAGTTATCACTTTCTTGTCTGGGATTGAAGAACATAATCTCGGACCTGTCTTCATACACGCGTTATATCTGGTCAACCTAGCCTCTCCCAATAACGATTTACTCGAAAAATCCATCACTTCTCTAGTGATCGATATCCAAAACGGTGCTCGCATTCATGCGGCTGGGGTCATTATTCATATCGGTTCACATTTGGGAGCAGGCTTTGACTCGGTCAAAGATCAGTTGGTAGCAGTCCTCAAGAGAGTCTTGGCGCAAACGGAAGGGTGCGATCTTATCTTGGAGAATGCCGCCGGTCAAAACGGTAAGATTGGTTCGCTTGCCGAACTTTCGTATTTAATAGATAAAGTCCCGGATCCTCGTTTGAAGATTTGTTTGGATACGGCTCACTTATTCGCCGGTGGTGTCGATCTGCGGCAAGAGAGTGTCGTCAAGAATCTCATTGCTGATTTGAAACACTTTAATATATTAAACAAGTTGGTATGTCTTCATCTCAACGATTGCGCCTCCGATCTCGGGTCCCACCGCGATCTGCATGCCAATATCGGAGACGGCCAAATTGGTCTCGAAGGTCTTAAGTCGCTGGTAAACCAAAAAGAGTTTTCCCTTCTCCCGCTTATTCTCGAAGTCCCGGGTGACAAAAAACAAGGTCCCAACCTCGTCAACATCACTCTAGTGAGAGGGCTGATCCAGACTAAGCAATCTCATTAAGAAGCATCACCCCTTGCGACTTGATTCGGTAGCTGTTGGCAAAAACTGGATTCCAAATCGCCACCAAGAATCCACGTGTTTCCATGTCCCAAGTATCTTGGCAGTGTTGTTTTAGTGTTTTAATACTTCCCTTTCTTAGTGCAGACCAAATACCTCCCCAGTCTTTGTCGCCACACTGGATTTTATTTGTCTCAAATATCCATTCTCCTACCGGAAACTCCATAATCGTCGGATTTTTCCTTAGTCCTAGTGACTTTAGTTCCGTGGTCACTACTTTGTAACCAAGCGGAAACCACCCCCCTTTAGTTCTCAAGTACCCTACTGGGGTAAATCTACAAAAGCCATTATCGTAGGGCAGTCTATCTTTTGGTTTGTCAGGAAAGAACACCTCATACGTTATGCCAATATCAGATTCCAAATGGTCTATTCTCGATTTATCAAAGTTGTATCTTTTTTCCGAGCTTTCTTTCACCAGCAGATTCTATCACTACTCATATCTGATTGCCTCCATCGGGGAGAGGTCGGCCGCCTTCTTTGCCGGAAAAACGCCAAAGAAAATCCCAATTGCGCTCGAAACCCCTATGGCTAGAACTACAGCAAAGATATTTATCGCTACCGGGAACCAGTTTCGTATCAACAGTACAATTATGGTCGCAAGTATGAGCCCAATAATTCCACCAAAAAGAGATAACATGGTAGATTCTGTCAGGAAGTGGAGCAAAATATCCTTTCTGGTAGCCCCCAAAGCTCTCCGGATGCCCACTTCTCTGGTTCGCTCCGTCACTGTAGCGTACATGATATTCATAATTCCTACTCCTCCTACAATAAGTGAAATAGATCCAATGGCAATCAAAAACAAGTTCAATATGGCAAAGATTTGATTAATTGAAGATAGGATCTCCGATTGTTCAGTGACCGAAAACTTATCTTTGTCATATCGTCTTAAAAGCGTTTTCTCTACGTTTGTCTTAACGTCACTTACAAGGTCTTGACTAGCGATCCCCAAATAAATAGCAAAGAATGTTTTTTTAGTGTTTATGGAGCCAAAGGTGGTGGTGTAGGGAACAAAAGCCGCCTCATCACGTTCTTGGTTACCAATTTTTTTGGCTACTCCAACAACTTTTAACCTAAGTCCTTCAATTCGGATTGTTTTTCCTAGAGCCTCACTTGGGTATTTGAAAAGATTCTCGGCAACTGTGTATCCCAAAACAGCCACTTTTGTTTTTTTATCCACGTCAGACTTTGTCCATAGTTCGCCGGCCTGAACTTTCACATTTAGCAAAGAGAACATGTCTTCATTTGCCCCCATGACGCTAACCTTCTTCTCTTCGTTTGCAGAGCTCACTGTGGATGATTGGATGAATACCGGAACCACGTATTTAATGTTAGACAGTTTTTTAATACTGGATACATCTTTTTCGTCGAATTCTGCTCCCCCGGTCAGACTCGCGGGGTTACCGCCCCCGGAAAACCCGGCACCGGGCAGAATCATTACCAAGTTCGCGCCCAGACTTTCAAACTGATCACGAATGTAATTCTTAAGCCCAAGACCAAGTGCTATGAGTAGCACCACTGACAATACTCCAATCATTATCCCGAGTGAGGTCAGACCCGTTCTGACCTTATCGCGTTTAAAGTCGGCAAACGCTGATATTAATAGTTGATTAAATCCTCTGAGTACTATCATTGTTTATCGCTGATTATTTCTCCATCAAAAACTTTTATCTGTCTTCTCGTTCTTTCCGCCAATTCCATTTCATGGGTTACCATCACAATAGTAATGCCCTCAGAATCATTCAGAGACTCAAATAGATCGATTATTTCATTTCCTGTTTTGTGATCCAGGTTTCCCGTCGGCTCATCGGCCAGTATCAATTGGGGTTTCATAATTAGAGACCTGGCCACCGCCACTCTCTGTTGCTGTCCACCGGAAATTTTATTTGGGAACGACTCTTTTTTGGAAAGAATCCCAAACTTTTCCATCAGCATATCCGCTCTCTCCTCCGGGTCATAATCGAACTTCTTCTGGCTGTAAGAAGCCGGCAATAAAATATTTTCTTTGACGGTAAGCTTGTTCAATAAATTGAACTGTTGAAATACAAAACCAACGTAAGAATTTCTTAGCACTGATGTTTGAGTATCATCCAGCTTAGCCACATCTCTGCCATTGACGATTATTTCCCCTCGACTCGGTTTATCGAGTAGCCCAATCATATGCATCAAGGTAGATTTTCCGGATCCTGAAGGTCCAATAATAGAAGAAAACTCCCCTTCACAAATATCAAGATTTATCTTTCTAAGAGCCGTGAATACCGATTCGTCTCCCAGTATGTATTCCTTGAATACATCTTTAAGGCTGATGATAGATGATGTCGTTTTCATTTAGTCCTTCCTTTATTTCCACCATCCCTTCGATCGTGTCTCCTTTAGTCACCTCCACCTCTTTTTGCATCCCGTTTTCAGTCTTGGTAACGTAGAATTTGTTGTCTTGTTTTTTAATATACGCTTCAGGAATGGCCAACACGGCTTTTATCTCCTTTAAAACAAAATCCACATCCCCAGTCATGGCCATTTTTACTTTTTCAACCACTTTGCTTATATCGATAGAAATAGTCAATTCGTAGACGGTACCGGACTCGCCAACTTTAGGAATAAATCCAATTTTGTCTACTACTGCGTCAAAGGTGTCATCGGGAAAGGAGTCAAGGGTTACCTTACCGGTCATTCCCTCCTTAAAAGAAGTAACTTCTGTTTGGTCAGCTGTAGCGGAAAAATACAATGTCTTTGGATTGATAATACTGAAGGTAGCACTTGCCGGAGTAATATTTGAACCCGGTTGAGGGACATCAATTTCAGTTATTATTCCCTCAAAAGGGGCTGTTAAAGTGGCAAATTTTACCGCCAAGTTCTTAGCTTCAAAAGACAAGACCGCATTATTCAAATCATATTGATTTTTATCTAAAGTTCTTTTGACCGCGTCCCTAGCCGCATCCGTCATCCCCCTTGTTTGCCAATCTTTATTGTCGTCCACTCCTTGCTCAAAATCCCACCTTTCCTTCAAATATGCATTCATGTATTGGTTGAGGCTATTAGTCAGCTCCCGTTTGTCCAGCGACGCTAGAGCTTGATATTTCCGAACATAGTCGCCTTCCTTGACTCCCACCCAGGTTAGTAACCCTGATGTTTGGAACTTTAAATCAGCTTTTTCAAAAGCATCAATTTCACCAGACAGAGACAATGTTTCAATTAAGTCTTGTCTATTAACTTGATATGTATTTAATTTTATTTCTTTGGCTTTTGAGTTTCTCCACCACATAAAACTACCACCTGCCAAAAGGCCAAGTAGAATAATCCACCAAAAACGTTTCAGCAACTTCATTGATTCATTTTAGCATTACGGTAGAATAAAGAGGTGGAGAAAATAATTACTTGGCTGGTTATTGTTGCTTCGGTTCTTATCACGGTGACGGCGGTTTTTAAACTGATTCCAAAGACAACGCCACCGGTAGTTTTATCCGAGCCGGCGATTCTTCCTACCCCGACTTCGACTTTGATACCCACTTCCACAGACGTTCTTTCACCCAACCCCGTTATCACTACTCGGAGAGTTGCTCCGGTTCGTACAGGAGAAATCGAAGATGACGAGGCCGACGAACTCTTAGATAAATAAAAAATGAAATCCAAGATTGGTCTTCCCTTAGCTTGGTCCCAACCGTTTATTACGCTCCTTCTTTTTCTATTGGCCAAAAAGTTCGGTGGGGGAGGGTTGCACCTTTCTTGGCTTACAGTCAGTCAGATGGTTTCCCTTCTGGGATCTACGTTGCTTGCCATCTCCTTTATTTTATCCGGACGGTGGAGATTCGTGGAAGATTGGTTCGGCGGGATGGACAAAGTCTACAAAAACCACCATCTTTTTGGTGGTCTGGCTTTTGTTTTTCTTCTTCACCATCCACTCCTTTTAATCTTGGATGTCTTGCCCGATCTTAACTTTAGTCGAAATTATCTTTGGTTTTCTAACTTTGCGCCTTACAACTGGGGCATTTTAAGCCTTTATGCCATGATGCTTATGCTTATTTTTACGCTCCTTCTCAACCTTCCCTATTCTTTGTGGAAAAAAACTCACGAATTCATGGGATTTGCTTTACTCTTTGCTTCTTTACATGTTCTGACGATTACCAGTGACGTCAGTCGTTTTCTTCCTTTGCGACTCTGGCTCATTTTTCTTTTGCTGGTGGCTGGTTACTCTGTCATATACCGTCGATTTTTATATCGGTATCTTGGCCCAAAATATACCTATGTAGTCAAAAATATCCGCAAAATAAACGACTTGTACGACATCGATATGGTGCCGTCAGACAAGAAACTTCATTTTACAGCCGGTCAATTTGTCTTTACTCGTTTTGAAGCTATAAGCGGTGAAGCCCACCCCTTTTCCCTAGCTAGTGGTCCAGACGAAGAGTCATTAAGAATTGTCGTAAAAATATTGGGAGACTATACCTGGCGGTTCGACTCGGTCAAGTCGGGTAGCCGGGTAGTTCTCTGGGGGCCTTATGGTAAGTTTGGAGAAGGAGTAGTGGGTGACAAGCCGCTCATCTGGGTCGCCGGTGGTATCGGAGTCACTCCCTTTTTGTCACTGTTGGCCGCTGAAATCAAAAATCAAAAACCACGTCAAATAGACATTTTTTACTGTGTAGGGTCTGAAAAAGAAGCCGTCTTTGATGAGGAATTAAAGACTCTTTCATCACAAAAAGCCGGCGTCACTTTCCATCGATATCCATCCGACGTTTGTGGCCATCTAGACGCTCACAAACTTATTGAACTCTGTGATGGTGTTGTGGGCAAAAAGATCATGCTTTGTGGGCCAATTTCCATGATGAATTCTTTAACCTTACAACTGAAGGCCGTCGGAGTCAGGAATCAAGATATTATTTTTGAAGATTTCAATTTCAAATAACTATGGTCAAAAATATTTTTATTGTCGCCATGCTCAATTTTTTTCTGATGATCGGTATTTTGGTTTATTTTTCCGGCCAAGCTCAGCCGGTTCCACTTCTCACTCCTACTATCACTCCTAGTCCAATCCCTACTTCTTCTTCGGTAAGTTCTCCCATGCCTACCAAAATCCTCATCACCACTCCCAAACCCACCTCGGTAGTCACCCCGAATCCTTTGGCCGGCAGGTGCATCGTTGTTGTCGATAGTGTGCGCTACGATGTCACCGACTTCCGGAACTTACATAGTGGAGGAGATATCTTCACCTGTGGTGCCGATTTAAGCCAGCTTTTTCACAACCAACACTCTCAGAGATTTCTGGGAGTTATGGCCCGCTACAAAATTTAGTCACCGTACATAGGATAGAATATCTTCATGATCTCAGATTCTCAAATTAACCTGACAGACTTAAAGAAACGCGCCAACGACATCGTAAATAAACTCAACATACCGGAGTTGCAAGTGGAGTTGGAGAAATTAACTTTGGAGTCCGGTCAACCGGAGCTTTGGTCTGATGAAGACCATGCCAAGTCGGTTATGTCCGGCATGGCTAACATCAGAGAGACCATCTCCACCGCCGAAAAACTAAACACGGACCTCCGTAATCTTGAGGAGCTCCTCGAAATGTCCAAAGACTCGGCAGACGAAAGTTTGGATCAAGAAATCAAAATTCTCTACCAAACATTGTTGAGTAGTGTCGAAAAGATCGAGCTGGTGACTTTTTTGTCAGGACCATATGATTCTTCGGAGGCAGTTTTCTCGATCAAGGCGGGACAAGGCGGTACCGAAGCCATGGATTGGGCCAGCATGCTTAGCCGTATGTATACTCGTTTTTTTGAAAAACGAGGGTGGATTTACGAAACTATCGAATATTCTCCCGGAGAAGAAGCCGGTATCAAATCGGTGACCTACATTGTTCATGGCCGCTTTGCCTATGGATATTTAAAAAACGAAAAGGGGACGCATCGTTTAGTGCGACAATCTCCTTTTAATGCCGATAAACTCCGTCAAACTTCCTTTGCCGGAGTTGATATTACTCCATTGTTACCCGAAGAAGCCGAAGTCGAGATCCGTGATGAAGATATCGAGTTTGAAGCCAGTCGTTCCAGTGGTGCCGGTGGACAAAACGTTAATAAAGTCAGTACTGCCGTTCGCATCAAACATCTTCCCTCAGGGATAGTCGTAGAATGTCAAACTCAGCGCTACCAAGATGCCAACCGAAAGATCGCGATGCAAATTCTAAGGTCCAAGCTGTGGGAAATTCAGGAAGCCAAACGTCAGGATGAGCTGAACAAGATCAAGGGTAGCGCCACCATTGCCAGTTGGGGGCACCAGATTCGTTCTTATGTTCTTCATCCTTACAAGTTGGTCAAGGATTTACGGACCGAATACGAAGAAACCAATCCGGACTCGGTTTTGGATGGTAACCTGGATGGTTTTATCGAATCCGAACTGAAACACTTTAGTTCGAAATAATTTACACTCTGGTGATCTATATTAATAAGTCCCAATTAATTTGATAAGATAAGTAATGGAATTAAAGACGATCGATCTCGACAAGATGGACCCGGTTACCCCCAGAGTAGCCGATCCTCAAGAATACCAGCCAAAAATAATTAACCAGACCATGACCTCCAAACAAAATATTATAATTGCTCTCACTTTTGTTATCGTTGCTGTCGCCGGATTCTATACCGGTGCTCTACTCAAAACTTCACTCGGCGGTAAGTCCGCCGGCGGCACCTCCGGGGATTTAAAGAACATCCGGGCCGAAATACCTGAGGCTGGTGTCAAGATTGGTGATATCTATGGCTCTCCGGACGAAAGGGCTTTCAATACCACCGCCACCGGTGTCCTTGATAAAGGTGGTCTCAATGGCGAGGGCACTCACAAACTGGTTCGACCGGGTGGGTCGTCTCAAACAGTTTACATGACTAGTTCTGTTATCGATCTCGATACTTTAATTGGCGATCAAATTACTGTTTGGGGAGAAACCTTCAAAGGTCAAAAGGCCGGCTGGCTTATGGATGTCGGACGCGTCAAAGTCGAAAACCTGAACATGCCGTTACCAAAATAACAATCTTCGTCATTGCGAGTTTCGTACTCGAACCGTGGCAATCTCACTCCACACAGCCAACGATAATTAATAATTAGATGACGATACAAAATTGATAGATTTTTCTCACGTCACCAAGTCCTATCCTAATGGTGATGTCGTTTTGAATGATATTAACTTTTCCGTTTCACCCGGAGAATTTGTGATCATCACCGGCAAGTCCGGAGCAGGTAAAACCACGCTTGGCCGTCTTCTCATTCGCGATCTACTTCCAACCAAAGGCAAAATTGTTATCGATGGTGAAGACCTCAATCAAATCAAACCCAAAAATATTCCCCTCATCAGACGCAAAGTTGGTTTTGTCTTTCAAGATTACAAAATTATTCCGGACAAAACTGTTGGTGAGAACATTTCCATCGCTCTCGAAATTGGTGGTTACAATCGTAAAAAAATATCGGAAAAAATCTCCCATCTCATGAACATGGTGGGAATTCCGGGTAAAGAAGATTTATTTCCCGGTCAACTTTCCGGAGGTGAGGTTCAGCGAGCCGCTATTGCACGAGCTATTGCTTGTGAACCGGCCATTCTTTTTGCCGATGAACCTACAGGGAATCTTGATAAAGAAACCTCTATTGAAATTTTCGACCTCCTCAAGAAGATAAACGATGACGGCACCACCGTGATTCTTGCCACTCACGACGTCACCCTTATCGGTCTGAATCCGGATCGAAACATTCACCTGGAAAAGGGTAAGATAGTCTCGGATGTCGACGGCAAGCCCCCCATCAAGTCGGATGCCCCCTCCACTCCCTCGTCATTGCGAGAAGGTACTCCGACGCGGCAATCTCACTCCACCAAGCGTAAAATAAATATCAATAAATGAACACTGCTCTCAAAAATATTCGCCGCTCACCATTTCAGGCCTTATCCGCCGTTTTTATTATTAGCCTCACCCTTTTTGTTGTCGGTATTTTTAGTCTAGTCACACTCGCGTCACACACCATTCTTCTCAATTTCGAAACCAAACCGCAGATCATCGCTTATCTTAAGGACGGACACACCACCGATCAGGTTGCTAAGCTTATCAGCACCATGACTTCTACACAGGGAGTCAAAAACGCCGTTTATATTAGTAAAGCGGAAGCTTTGGAAATCTACAAAAAGAGCGTCGGTAACGACCCGGTCTTACTGGGTACCGTCACCGATTGGGGCATCGTCACCGCCGACATTCTCCCTGCCAGCGTGGAGATCACCGCTTCCGATCCCGGTGCTTTTGGTACCATTGTTTCTATCTTGGAAAAGTCGGATCTTGTCAGCACCACACCTCAGGGTAAAAAGGAAATTGATTTTCCTCAAGACGTTATTTCTGAGCTGACCAAATGGACCAATGCCATACGTGGCGCCGGTTTGATTTTAATCATCGCTTTAACCGTAGTTTGTGTCTTAACGGTGATGATTATTATTTCCATGAAAATTTCCGGCAGACGGACCGAGATTAGTACTTTAAAACTTCTGGGTGCCCAAAATATTTACATCATCAAGCCCTATATTACCGAATCACTGATCTACGGTTTGGTCGGGGCCTTCTTTGGTTGGGTCTTAAGCTACATTGCGCTTCTTTATTCCACCCCTTTCCTCGCTCCCAGACTGGGAGGTGTCATCTTTTTTCCGATCCCTTTTTGGATCAATCTCTTTCTTCTAATTGGTCTATTAGCTTTTGGCTTACTTCTGTCTCTTATCTCTAGCTTTTTCGCCGCCGCTAGATTTGTGAAGAGATCAAGATGAAAGCGCTTCTGGTTATAGTCATCCTTTCTTTTTCGGCCTTCTTGTCCCTGTCACGAGGCGTCTTTGCTTACGATTGCATCGACACTCATCAAGGCATGTCGGTAGAAGAATATCAGGGGATTGAAAAGGCCTGTCAGGACATTTTGAATTCCACTAAGAATCAAATCAGTACTCTTAAGCAAGCCATCGCTTCCGTCAACGCCAAGATCAATTTAGCCCAAGCCCAAATCAACCAAACAATCTCCCAAATTGCTTCTTTGGAAAAAGATATTACCGTTTTAAGTGGCGTTTTGGATACCGTCAATCAGTCTATGTCCGATCTAACCAAAATTTACTTGGCTAGAGTGAGAGAAAGTTATCGCCGATCTCGGGTTACCCCCATAGATCTCATTTTTTCCTCCGACTCAGTGGGTGATTATTTTACAAAGTTTAAGTATCTCAACTCTCTCAAAACCAAAGATCAATTGATTCTCGGTGAACTGGAAAACTCTCGAAAAGATTATGATCTTCGAAGGCAAACAAAAGTCACCAAACAACAAGAAGTTGAAAAGTTGAAAACCAAAATGGAAGCCCAGAAGAAGACTTTAACCTTACAACAGCAAGAAAAACAAAGCCTTTTGGTTTTGACCCAGAACGACGAGAAAAAATATCAAGCCTTATTGGCGAAGGTGCGAGCCGAACTGGAAGCCATCGAAAGCATTATTGCCGGAAAGGGTTCCGAGTCTTTGGTTCGAGATGTCTCGGCCAATGAAAAAATTGCCAGCGTCATACCCGGATCATCGGCTTGCTCTACCGGAGGTCATCTTCACTTTGAGGTAGTCAAGGATGGGTCCCACCAAAACCCCGCCGCATTCCTTAAACCCAAAGATAACCTTAGTTGGGATAACTACCCGGATGGAACAGTCTCCCTTACAGGTGGTTGGGATTGGCCGTTGGAAGACCAGATTAGAATTACTCAGACCTACGGACATACTGCCTTTTCCCGGCGTTATGCCGGCGATGTTCATACCGGGATTGATATGGTCAATACCTCCAACTATTCGGTCAAATCCGTTCGTAAAGGTCAGCTTTATCGAGGATCTATTCCTTGTGGCGGGGGTACCCTCAAGTACGTGCATGTCAAACATTCCGACGACTCCAACGACACCTTCTACCTCCATGTCAATTACTTTTAATATTTAGGCACGTTCGGTAAGCTATCGGTGATAAAATACTCTTAAATTCGTTCTTAAAAGGAGAAAAATGCACATCCTAATCCCGCTTGTTATCAGTGCGGTTGCCATTTTTTCAGTTGGTTTCCACTTTTCGTCCTGGTATCGGTGTCCAGTATGTAAAAAATGGTTCTGGCTAGGTGCGGACGCCATACTTAGAAGTTATAAAAACGGCTCTTTCTATCTTTTTCACGACGGAGTATGCCATCGCCATACACCCGGCTACCACGGGTTGGGTGGTAAACCGCTTGAATAACTCACGTATTAGAGGATCTCCCGATCCTCTTTTTTTTGCCAAAAAAAAGGCCCCGCTTAAATGCGGGGCCAGCTAACTTCAGAAGTGTTTGTCCTGTGGTGGCAGGGCTCCTTCCGGGTTTCCGATTTCGGAATTCAACCCGGCGTCGCGGCACTTCTTTTGTTAACTTCGAGCTCGGCCCTAACTGGGACGGCTCTCGGGCGAAGCCCGGGCGTAGAGTCGCACTCTGCGCACTAGTTGGCAGACCTGCTTGGGCAAGAGTGGACTCGGTTACCCGGCCAATCAGCCGGACCTATCCCAGACAGTAAATCTCGCCTCAAACTGGTCTTTAACTATCGGTATTATAAGCCATTTCTGGCCTTTGTCAAGACTTTTTAATTACCGACTTTAGCCTCAAACCAATCCGTATCTTCTCTTTTTCCTCCTTCATTTCCAACACTTCCACTTGAACCAGGTCTCCAATAGTTAGTATCTCACTTGGTTTTTTCACCCACTTTCCCATCTTCGAGATATGGATCATTCCCGAGTTTCCCAGTGGCAGTTTCACGAAGGTGCCATAGTCTGTAAAGCCGGTCACCTTTCCTTCAAGCACCTGACCTACGGCATAGGACTTGGAAATTTTATCTTTTTGTTCATCTTCCAGCAAGGTGACCGCCTCTTCGAGTGAAAGATCGGCTCCGGCAAAAATGCGGGCCTTCACTTCGTCATCGGCCTCGTCTTTGTCCAAATCTACCAGTTCTCGGGCCAGTGAAAAAAGAGACTGCGTTTTGGCCAGATTATCATCGACAATCTTTTTCTTCTTTTCGGACAGGGCCATTTGGTAACTGGCACCGGTACCGGTCGCTGCTTGGAGATTGGTTTTATAGGAGTAAGCCCCTTCGGGTACCGCGGTAAATGGGACACAATAAGCGAGAATTACTCGCGTTCTGTTTACCAGATTAAAGTCGATGGCCCGGAAGTTGCTGTCTTTTTTGTGACCATTCAAGAGACGTAAAATTTGTGTTCGTTCCGTCTCAATATCTTTAAACACTTCGTGATTGACGTAGAACTCTTTGGCCCATTTCTCGCCACGCTCTTTCCATAAGCTGTACAGCTTCAGGATAAATTCCACGTCATCTTTACAGTTCTTCCAAAGTATTTGATGAGCGGCTTTTGCTTTTTGTTGCTCTTTCTTGTCCCATTCATCATTTCTGGCCAACAGATATTTGTGTCCACCGTTCTTAATTACCGGCAGGATCGTCGTGACTTCTACGGCGCATCCAAATCTGTCGGACATAATGATGAGGTCGGTGAGGGTGGCCGTATAGGCAAACTCTTTGAGCATGGAGCCATATTCGGTCAGCATGTCATCTTCATCAATGGCCCCGCTTTTGTGAAGCGAATCCATCGATCTAGTTAACTCGGTTCCATTCGGATTATCAATCCACCCGGTATCGAGTTCATCCACTCCGAGCTTTTTCAAAAGCAAGACAATGTCTTCCATCGACGATCTTTGAATCGCCGGAATGGGGAAGGGAAGCATCTTGTTAAATTGATCTTCGGTATAAAGACAATAAACTTCACCCGGAGCGGTTCTGCCGGAGCGTCCCCAACGTTGCTTCGCGTTTGCTTGGCTGATGAGATTCAAACCCACCTTTGTCTGTAAGGTATCGGATTTCCAGTTAGCTTGGTTTTCGATGCCGGTTTCCACCACATAGACAATGCCGTCTACGGTCACCGATGCTTCGGCAACATTGGTAGAAACAATCACGCGAATTTTTCCGGAGCCGGACCCTTCCAGAGCCAACTCCTTTTTCTTTTCATCCAGGTCGCTATATAGCGGGTAAACTTCCACCTTATCTTTCAGAGTAGGGCTGGCCGCAATCGCCTTTGTCAGAGCGTTCACCGCTTCCTCAATCGGCTTCACACCTTGCAGAAAAGCCAGGGTGTTGGCTTTTACCTTTCTTTTATCTATCACAACTTCGAGAGTTTTTCTTCCGGCTACCTGCTCTTCCAAAAGCCAAAGAACTTTGGTGACAAGCGCCGGCACCAAACAATCTCTCAGTTTATGAAGATCTTCGTAGGGCAATTTTTCTTTTTCGGTAGCGAAGAACCTTTTGTACTCGAATTTTCTTTTTGCTTCAAACTCAATCACCTTAGCTGTGTCTTCACCAAAATATTTGAGAAAAGACTCTTTATTAATGGTGGCACTCACAATCAAGAGTTTCAGGTGTGGGTACAGCGGCAGTTGATCTTTGAGGAGTCGGAGAATAATGTCGATATTTTCCGATCGTTCGTGTGCTTCATCAATCATAATCACACTCAGGTCCGACAACTGCCCATTCATAATCATATTTATCAGGCTACCGTCGGTCGCTAAGAACGCGGCGTTAAAGCGGTCGTTATTCCGGTCTTTACTGTAACGGTAGCCAATATCAAAGCCCTTGCCCACCGAAGATCCCAAAAGCGATCCCAAATACTTGGCAATCGAAGTTGTCGCTACAATTCGCGGTTGGGTAATCAGTATTTGACCGTCCCGGGTGAAAAAATCTTTTGGTACTCCCTTCGGCGGATAAATGAGCCAATAAGGCAGTGCCGTTGACTTTCCGGATCCGGTTTCGCCAATAATAATGGCCACTTGATGGTTCTTTCCCTTCAACCATTTATAAACATCTACAATTTTGTCGGGAGTTGCTCCAAACTTTGAGGCATCAAAAGTGGTCGCTTTTTCGCCCTTCACATGTGGCCTTTGGGGGTGGTAAACCATCCCCAGCTCACCGGGAAGCGCAATTGTCAGATCCTCACCCGGAAGAGTTTTTACCGAAAAATAGGCTGCTCCCATGGTCATTTTTTCCAACAGAAGAGCCTTTCGACAATCCTCACAATATTCGGGGCGGGACTGTCCATAGCCCTTCATTTTTTCGTACATCATGCCGGAGTAACCAATCTTTTTAGTATCACAACGCTTACACATCACCTCATACTCTGTGGTTGTTTTAGGCATATATGTTTCTCCTTTTAGTTTTCAAGGTACGTTTTCCGTTGAAGGATTCCCTGATTTTACGCCTCAAAATCAAAAAATCAAAACATTTCTCACAAAAAACCGAGAGTGAATAATCACTCTCGGTGTTCGAATCGGTTAGATCCAAGTTTTACCCTTCTCGTAATGTCCAAAGAAGTAGTAAGGTGTCACTTCCAAAGCTGGTGCCTTTTTTCCTTTTAGTAACAGTTCTTCGGTGAGGGCTCGGTAGAAGCCTACCACGGCCGGTTGAAACCCGGTTTGGTAATAGGCGATTCGATAAACTCCCTCCTTTCGAAGCCGTTCGAAAATCTTTTTCGCTTCCAGATAAGATACCGAGTCAATTTCCGCCGCGGTTTTTCCGGTGGAAATCTCTTGGTTCCTGAAGAAATAGATATTCATCTTCGGATCCATTTCTTGATGTCTACCGCTTAACTGTCCTACATTTATCACCGGTCCGGGGAGATTTATCACCTTACCTTTTTCCGGTGGTTTCAAACAGTGGATTGGAAACGGCCTGGCTTTTGTGCCATCGGCATAAACTACCGGAAGATACATGGGTTTGCCGGCCCCGAACACAAACTCGTGCAGCATTTCGGTAATCACGTTATGCGACAAATCGCTAAAATTCACTCCCGTCTGAACTCCTTTATTCACCTCGTCGATCACTCGATTCATCTGGCTTCGCAAGGCCATGAATGAATTTGTGTCCAGTGTTGAGGTTATTCCGTCATTTACGGGTAATGACAGAAATTTCTCCTTGAGGTTCTCAAAGGAGACACTATTACTGGTTTCCTCATCGGCCACTAGCTCTTGAAGTTCCAAAACATGGCACTTTTGCTTAGCCGCAGCGCGGTAAAACTCTATCTTCTTTTTGATCTCTTCCAATTCAAGTAAACTTGCCTGTCTGGCCAAGCTTTCAAACAATGCAATATGTTTTTCCACGAGAGCCGCAGGGCAAAAGTTAGACATGACTCTGGCTCGTTTTGTTTCTTCCGGAAACTTTTTCTTCATCAACATCAGTAATTCCAGATAGTTTTCTCCCAGATTCACAAATTCCACTTTTTTTGTGCCACTGATCAGATTTCCCAGATATTCCATCCGGTCACAAATAATTTGGTACCGGCGTTGTTCGTCTTCCAAGTTTACCCCCTTCTCCATCCTCGCCTCTATTTTCAGTGCCCGTGTAATTAGCACCCGCAAGTCCAATCTCTCTGAGATACATTCGCTATCAGGGATAGCCACTAAAATTACATTGGTTTTCATCATTGGCGCGTTCTCCTTCCGGTTTCCAGTCTGCGAATGGCTTCTTTGTTTAGACTGGCCATGTTATCCGGAGAGATCATTAAGTACACCCCCACTTTCTTGAGCTGTGCGATAATTTGTGACTGTGTAGCCAAAGACACATCTTCAAAGTCACGGGGAATCAAGTAAAAAATCATTGTCTGTGTGTCATTTTGGTACTTGGCGATCAGTTTTTTCAGACTACTCATGTCTTTGGGAAAGTATTTTTGGATCTCACTATCGGATCTAGCCCTAACCAACACCACCATCTGTTGTCCGGAAGTTAAGATCTTGTTTTCGTCGATCCAGGGAATGATGAGGTCGGTTTCGGAGCGGTATATTTTTGCAAAATATGCTTGATCAAAATCTATGGAAAGAGGCGACTCTTCGTCTTCGGATTCCACAATCTGGCCGCCCTCAAAAAGTTCGGTTTTCAACAGCTTTCGGTCTAGCACTCCGCCAAGTATGGTGGCACTAGCCACCATCAGATCGTTTAAATACAGATGCCTCTCATCCGGCTCTGATGTGGATTGGAGAAGTCTTTCCGGATGTTGGCTTCCTAAAATCATCGACTCGGCTTCCGGCAGGGTCCAAATTCCTCCCATAATCAAAAAACAAATTCTTTCAGGAGAAATTGTTCCTTCCAGAGCCAATTTCATGATTCTTTCCTTTGCTTCTTTCGAAAAACCGGCCAATTCCAAATAAAGTTGGCGTGCCTCGAACGGCGAGATGTGTCCTTTGGGAACATAATTAAGTTTGATTCCCATTTCGATTGCCAGATCGCAGATGTAGGCAGGTACGCGGCCACCTTCGACGTTTGGAGTAAAGACAATTTCCATCGACCCACCGCATTTGTAACTTTCGGAAAGTAAAAACCCCAAAGCCACCCGAGCACCGCTATTTTCAACATACTGCGGTGGCTTGGATATCAGACAAACGTCAACTTCCAAGTAGTTTCCTTTGCGATTGTGTTTGACTACCAGGAGTGAAAAAACAATATCTCTTGAGCACCAACGGTAAGGGCGATAGTCAAAGTTTTTTGGTAGTTTGTTTCTTTTTCTAAACTCTTCATCATATGCCTTTACATGCTGTTCAAAAAGGTCAACCCCTTTTAGTAGTTGTTCGGTGGTTGGCATGCATGCTCCTCTCTAACGCACTTTCACGGTGTCTGTTTTTAAAGTTGATGGATTTGTGTGGATAATCACGTAAGAAACGTTGGCGGCACCCACTCTCAAGATTTCCTCCCCGATCTTCGCGTTATCCGGAGAATATCTGCTTGAGGAAGGATCACACATTAGTCTCGCATGATATTCAATCCACTCGATCGAACCCTCTTTCCCGTAACTCTTTGTCGCTCCCAGCGCGGCTGTGGCACTTTTTTCGGTATTTTTCGCTTCTATCAACACCAGCTTGCCCTGACTGTCGCGGTACACCAAATCAATTCCTTTTTCCGAAGATCTCGGAGGGTCATAAAACTCCGGTCTCAAATTCAGCTGTTCTACAGCCACTTGGGCTGCTACCCATTCTCCAATCTCCCCTTGAAACGAGTTGCCTTGAGGAGAAACCTTTGGTCTCTTCTTTTGTCCATCTTTTTCGATTGACTCTTTAATTGCCTGAACATCTTCAACTGTCGGAATTTTTCCACAGCACTGTGTCATGAGGGCTCCTTCTCTGAGTTTTCAAAGTACGCAGCACTTTCTAGGAGAATTCTACCACCCCATAGGTTCAAAATGATAAAATATTTTTATGGATCAGCAAATACTTGATAAAGCCCGACGTCTCTTCGAGTTAGCCAAAAAGGCGGGTCTCCTCACTACGGAGTCTTTTCTCACTGTTTACCAAAAAGCCAAGCTACAGAAAATTTCGGAAGGTCTGGAAGGTGATAAGAAGATATTTATGCAGAATAATCCGGAAATAAAAGATTCCGAAAAACTTTGGAATGAGGGCATAGATCTTCGAATTTTCGAGTCTGTGGCACAGCTACTTCTCGATTTCCTCCAAAGTATCCACCAAGCCTTTAGTGTCGCTTACGACCAGCCTGTCGAAGACATTATCTTTAACTTCAAATCGGTCTCTCAAGATCTCCACATTTCGGACTTGGGCGAAAAACAAGAAAGCGGGGTATGGCTTCAGGGGATGAAAATCGGGGAAGATACTTTTTGGTACCAGTCCTCGTCGGAGACATTGGTTCAGGACGTCCTCTACGATATCAATCGCCATCTTTTTCCACTTTCCAAGTGTCTTCTTTGTGCCAATTTTCGTGATCAAGATCAGTATTTAGTTGTTGCTCTTGATCTTCTCCCTGAGTTTGAAGAATTTGGTTTTTTCTCGGTTTAGTGATAATATTATCTTGAGATCAGCCCGTATCACGTAACTTCTGTTACGTGACTAGGTTGATCTCATTTTCTTTCCAAAATTGCCGCTGACTAGGTCACGATACATATGGCACTCTGGCCATATATATTCATGCGATTAA